>CAYVCX010000131.1:0-1701 GCA_964450435.1 uncultured Anaerolineales bacterium | reverse complement strand
CACACCATCCAGGGCAATACACAGATCCATTCCCACTGCCACCGTTCCGTCAGAATCCCTATGTGCCAATGATCGTGGCACAACTCTTCTCGGTAGTTTATGGTAGAATAGTGACCAGAGGAGAGTGAGAACATGAACCGAGAAGACGGGCGCGAAACAGAAAGACTGGATTCCGAAGTCAAGACACCGCGCAGGCGATTCAGCGCCAAGGAGAAGCTGCGCATCCTGGAAGAGGCGGATGCATGCACGGAGCCGGGCCAGATCGGTGCCCTGGTGCGCCGAGAAGGCATATACTCGTCGTACTTGAGCCGGTGGCGTCGAGCGCGGGACCGCGGGCAGCTGAATGGGCTGGGTGGTAAGAAGCGCGGTCCCAAGAGGACCGTCGACCAAGAGCTGGCAGACAAGAACGCGACACTGCGACGAGAGAACGAACGTTTGCAGGCCCGGCTAGAGCAAGCAGAAACGATCATCGAGGTCCAAAAAAAACTCTCACAGATACTTGGTCTGGAGACGTCAGCGCGAGAGAGCACAGAGAGAGAATGATCGAGGCCGCAGAAGGGCTGGGAGAAGACGTGGGTGTGTCGAAAGCGTGTCGCACGCTGGGTGTGCCTCGCCGCAGCCTCTATCGGGCGCGGAGGCCGAAGGGGGATCCGAAGCCCCGGCCGACGCCTTCGCGAGCGCTGAGTGCCGATGAGAAACGCCAGGTGCGCGAAGTGCTGAACAGCGATCGATTCTGCGACAGTTCGCCGCGCGAGGTATACGCCACGCTTCTGGACGAGGAGGGGATCTACCTGTGCCACTGGCGCACGATGTACCGGATCCTGGAGGGACACGACGAGGTGCACGAGCGTCGGAGACAGGGCCGCCACCCGAAGCGGGTCAAGCCCGAGCTGCGAGCGACGAAGCCAAACGAGGTCTGGAGTTGGGATATCACTCGACTCAGAGGATACGGGCGTTTCTATTACCTGTACACCATCATCGACGTATTCAGCCGATACGTGGTTGGATGGATGATCGCCAAACGAGAATCTGGAGAGCTGGCTGAGAAGCTGATCGCCGAGACGTGTGCGAAGCAAGGGATCGAGGAAGATCAACTGATCTTGCATTCCGACCGAGGAAGCGCGATGCGCTCGAAGACAGTGGCGGATTTGCTGGGGGAGCTGGGGGTCGCGAAGAGTCACACTCGACCACACACGCCGACGGACAACCCCTACTCGGAATCGCAATTCAAGACGATGAAGTACCAGCCCGACTATCCGGAGAGGTTTGAGGGGCTTACTCAGGCCCGAGGCTGGGCACGCGAGTTCTTCGAGTGGTACCACCACGAGCACCGTCATACGGGCCTGGCGTTGATGACACCGGCGATGGTCCACTACGGCCAGGTGGAGAGCGTGCAAGAGCAACGGCGGGAGGTGCTGGGCGCAGCGTATATGGAGCATCCTGAGCGCTTTGTGGGCGGTAGACCGACGCCACCGCAGCTGCCGGAGGAGGTATGGATCAATCAACCGAGGGAAGTGCACGATGACGTTGCTCATTCGGATGGGCCAGCGGTAAGTGGAAGAGAGCCAGGCGCGCAGGCCGGGTCAAGGGAGACAGAAGCGACCCTTGACGCGGACGAGCACCTGGCTACACTGGAGCGTCCGCTGGTCCCAGCCGAGAAAACGAGCATTTTCCTCCCTAAATTCGAGCGAGAGTTGTGCC
>CAYVCX010000130.1:0-2499 GCA_964450435.1 uncultured Anaerolineales bacterium | reverse complement strand
GGCGTGGCGCCCCGCCAGGAGGAAAAGATGATTGAAGTAGAGATTGACAGTATTCGGGTCAGCTTGATGTCGGAGCATCGGGTCATCGTCCTGAAAGCGCTGGACGACGAGCTCTACCTCCCGATCTGGATCGGCCCCTATGAGGCGGAAGCCATTGCCATCCGGCTGAAAGACGTCGATATCTCTCGTCCCCTTACCCACGACCTGCTCAATAACGTGATCGGAGAGATGGGAGGGGATATCTCCCACATCCTGGTAAGTGCCCTGCGCGACGATACGTTCTACGCGCTTATTGCCGTGAATGTCGATGGGCGACAACTGGAGATAGACTCGCGCCCTTCTGACGCCATCGCTCTCGCCGTGCGGGCGGGGGTTCCCATCTTCGTTGCTGAGAGCGTGATGGACCAAGCGAGCATCACACCGGAAGAGGACGTCACCGGGGGAGGGGAGGAAGAGGAGGACCTGTCGGCCTTCCGGGACTTCGTCGAGGGGCTCGATCTGGATGACCTCTCGTCCTAGGTCGATTCGGGCGCGGAGGGCATGAGGACAACCCGATGGCGACTCCAGATAAGCTCGTTCCCCACAACGTTGAAGCTGAAGAGGCCGTTCTCGGCTCCCTGCTCATCGACCCCGAAGCGCTGTTTCGTGTCTCTCCCTTTCTGAAGTCGGACGATTTCTATCTCCAGAAGAACGGTTGGCTCTACGAGGCAATCCTGGCCCTCCACGAGCGACGTGAACCGATCGACTTCGTGACGCTGTGTGATGAGTTGGAGCGTCAGGAGCGGTTGGAGGATATCGGCGGAGCCGCTTACGTCACGCATCTGATCAATGCCGTTCCCAGCGCCATCCACGTTGAGGCTTACGGGCGCATCGTCGAGCAGGATGCCATCCGGCGTCGATTGATCAATGCGGCGAGCCGCATTGCCCAGATAGCCTACCACGAGGGCGAGGACATCGATCAAGCGGTCGACCGAGCGGAGCAGGCCCTCTTCAGTGTCTCGCAGCGTCGCATCACGCGCGATTTGACCCCCGTCCAAGATGTCATCCGCCGCTACTATGACCGCATCGAGTACCTCTATGATCACCGCGACGAGCCTCTGGGGGTGCCCACCGGGTTTGTCGATCTGGACCGGCTGTTGGGCGGCCTACAGCGATCTGATCTGATCCTGATTGCGGCGAGACCCGCCGTCGGCAAGACATCTTTGGGCATCTCGGTCGCACGGCATGCGGCGAATCTGGGGCAGCACGTTGCCATCTTCAGCCTGGAGATGTCGAGCGAGCAGGTGGTGCAGCGGATGGTATCCGCCGAAACAGGGATTGATGCTCAACGGCTGCGTCTAGGTGACTTGCAGGAGGAGGAGTGGCCACTCTTCGTCCAAGTCACGGGACGGCTGTCTGATCTTCCCATTTTCATCGACGACACGCCTTCCATCTCCGTTCTCCAGATGCGGACGAAGGCGCGTCGTTTGCACGCAGAGCATGGGATCGATCTGATCCTGGTTGACTATCTCCAGTTGATGACGACGGGTGCCCGTTGGAGCGAGGGCCGCGTACAGGAGGTCTCGTATATCTCTCGGTCGCTCAAGGGATTGGCAAGAGAGCTGGATGTTCCCCTGGTGGCCATCTCGCAGCTATCCCGTGCGGTGGAGCAGCGTTCCGACAAGCGACCCATTCTGGCGGACCTGAGAGCAAGCGGCAGCCTCGAGCAGGACGCGGACATTGTGATGTTCATCTACCGTGACGAGATGTACAACCCCGGCACTGAGCAGCAGAACATCGCTGAGATCATCATCGCCAAGCACCGCAACGGGCCCACCGGCCAGGTCCAACTCTTCTTTCGCGATCGCCTGGCCCAGTTCCTCGATGCCGAGACACGGAAGGAACCGGTTGAGTTCTAGCGACGGCCATCCCGTGCTCCGGCGGCTGGCATTCCCTGAGCCTCTGTTGGGACGCACCCGCTCCCTCGAGCCGTCCATGGCGGGCACCTCCCTGGCTGACGCTGGGCTTGGCTGTGCACTGGGGAGTCTCCGGTGGCATAGATGAGGCAAAGTGGACCAGAACCGGTTGACTTTGCCCTCTCACTTGATGCTGGAGGTATGTCCTGGAGGGACAGGGCATTGTCGCAGATCGTGCGCGTTCAGGAAAAATAGCCTCGCCCCGGGCAGTTCTCCATGTCTTGCCCGAACTCCTCAATCCAGCGATGGTGTGCGACGCGGCCCTGTGTGATGAGCTTTCATCCCCAGACGATCGAACTTTGGAAAGGAGACGCCTTCGAAGGGCCGCTGGATGCGCTAACGCTGGCCGGTGCGGAGAAGGTCGCTATGGAGGCATGCACGATCGGGTCAGCGTTGGAGGAACGTATGACCCGGGTCTTCGCCGACGAGCCGGTGAGGGGGTTGGCCCCGGGTGCAGGGACTGCTGCGTTAGTGAAGCTCTTGCGACGGGTTAGCGGAGAGCTGAGCGATACCGCCAAGGATCATGAAAAGTGCCCAGGACTGC
>CAYVCX010000129.1:0-2594 GCA_964450435.1 uncultured Anaerolineales bacterium | reverse complement strand
CGTAAAACCATCAATTCGTTGACGGCGTGGACGGGCTCTGCTATAATCGCGTCAGAGTCACGCCGCATCGGGGCTGAGAGAGGTAGCTCGGTGGATGACCCGAAGACGACACGTCCCAAGCTAGGCAGATTCCTCGGCGTCGCCATCCAGTGGTTGCCCCTTGGGATGAGCGTAAAACGGTGGCTATTGGTTCTGGTTGGCGGAGTGGCGCTTCTGAGCCTGGGGCTCAGCTTCCTGCTTCGGGAGCTTTATCCCCTTCCCCACTTCTTCTACTATTTCACGCTTCAGTTCATTCCTCGGGGTCTGCGGGCCGCTCTGTTCGTCCTCGCCGGCCTCGGCGCCGTGCTGGGGGGGCTGGTTGGCCTCAATCGATCGCTGCTTAGGCCATTCGTGGACCCCAGACCGGAGACCCTGGTTAAGGGCCTTCAGCGCTACCGCCGACGCGAGCGAGGTCCCAAGATTGTTGCCATCGGTGGAGGACACGGCCTGGCTACGCTCCTACGCGGGCTCAAGGAGCATACCGCCCACGTCACCGCCATCGTCACTGTCGCCGACGACGGAGGCAGCTCAGGTCGCCTGCGACGGGAGCTGGGCGTCCTGCCTCCCGGGGACTTCCGCAACTGCATCGCGGCGTTGGCCGACGATGAGGCGCTGACGACGCTTCTCTTCCAGTATCGTTTCGGCAACGGCAGCGGTCTCAACGGACACAGCTTTGGCAACTTGTTCATCACGGCAATGGCGGAGGTGACGGGGAGTTTTGAGCAAGCGATCCTGGAATCTGGACGTGTCTTGGCGGTGCAGGGGCACGTCCTGCCAAGCACGCTGCACAACGTCAGGCTGACCGCCGATCTCAGGCCTATGCCCCAAGGCGAAACTGGCAAGTCAGCACCGGGGAGGATCAACCGGGTGAGCGGAGAGTCAAGTATTTCGGAGGCGAGGGGTGCCATAGAGCGGGTCTATCTCGACCCCGCGGATGCTCCGGCCTACCCGGGCGCGGTGCGGGCACTGCTGAACGCCGACCTCATCGTGGCTGGCCCGGGCAGCTTGTACACAAGCGTGCTGCCGAACCTCCTCGTGCCAGCGATAGCGCAAGCGGTGGAGGTCAGCTCAGCGCAGAAGGTCTACGTCTGCAACGTCGCTACCCAGCGGGGCGAGACAGAGGGCTACACAGCGGCCGATCACGTGGCCGCACTGGAGGCACACGTCCGTGGCTGTCTTTTTCCCGTCGTCCTGGCGAATGACAACCTGGACGTAGACTTCAAGAGCTCGCCCGGCATCCAACTGGTTCCGCCGGAGGTCCCTCGGGACGCGGAGTACGAGGTGGTTGCAGGGGATCTGGTCGACATCACGCATCCGTGGCGTCACGACAGTGACAAGTTGGCGCAGGCACTGCTGCGCCTGGTTGGGGATGACTAGGTCTGGTCGCGCCGCCAGAGGCGCTTCCGCCGCCTCAAGGCGAGACTCTAGCGCCACCCGCCAGACACGAGAAGGGAGTGACTCAAGGATCTGTCGGAAACAGAGGTGTGTCGAGAAGAGGCGAATATGACCGTTATGGGCGAACAGTCTGCTGGTAGGCTCAACATAATAGAAAAGGAGAAATGCGATGACTAAGGTAGCAATCAACGGATTCGGACGGATCGGTCGAGCTGCGTTCAAGATCATCCTGGACACCCCGGAGGTGGAATTGGTGGGGGTCAACGATATCATGCCGCTCGACAACCTGGCGTATCTGTTGAAGTACGATACTGTTTATGGACAGTATGACAGGAGCGTGGAAGTTGGCGAGAACGCCCTATTGGTCGACGGCAAATCCTATGATTTCTTCAGCGAGAGGAATCCTGCCGATCTTCCCTGGGCTGAGTTAGGACTCGACATCGTCTTCGAGTGCACCGGCCTCTTCCGTCATCTGGAGGGCGTGCAGAAACACCTGGATGCTGGGGCGAAGTTCGTCATCCTCTCAGCGCCGAGCAAGAGCGAGGACATCCCCACCATCGTCCACGGGGTGAACGTGCCCGACGATGCGTCGCTTCCTTACCTCTCTTGCGCGAGCTGCACCACGAACTGCATTGCTCCGGTCGTCGAGGTGATGATGCGGCGGGTGGGGGTGGAGAACGCCATTATGACCACGATTCACGCCTACACATCGACCCAGGCGATCGTCGATGGTCCGAGCAGCAAGTTCAGAAGGGGCAGGGCAGCCGCCGCCAACTTCGTCCCCACATCGACTGGGGCGGCCATCGCAACCACCCGGGTCTTGCCCGACCTGGAGGGGAGGTTCGATGGGGTCGCCGTACGGGCACCGATTCCCGTGGGGTCCATCTCCGATATCATATTCGTCACAGAGCGCGAGACCTCGGTCGACGAAGTCAACGACATCTTTCGGGAAGAGGCAGCCAGCCCCAAGTACAACGGCATTCTCGGCGTGGCAGAGGACCCGATTGTCTCCTCGGATATCGTTGGCGACTCCCGGGCATCTGTCGTCGACGTGGGTATGACCCAGGTAGTAAACGGCACGCTGGTCAAGATCATGAGCTGGTACGACAACGAGTGGGGCTTCACCTCTCAGATGATCAAAGAGGGAGTGCGGGTGGGCA
>CAYVCX010000128.1:0-2618 GCA_964450435.1 uncultured Anaerolineales bacterium | reverse complement strand
ATAAGCCAAGCCGAGCGAATAGGGGGGCGCCGATTGGATCGGCGCCTCTTTTTTTGGGTGGCTACCTGACGTAGACTTCTTCGACATGGGGAATGATGGCACGCCAATCGTATCCCTGCTTGACAAAGCTGGAAGCCGTGCGTCCCAGGGCCGCGCGACGTCCGGGCGACCGCAACAGGGAGACCACTGCCTCGGCGAAGTCAGTGGGCGTGTCCGCGAGGACCAACTCGTCCCCGTCCGTTACCGGGTATCCCTCCGCCCCCAGCCGGGTAGAGACGACCGCCTTCTCCATCGCCATCGCCTCCAGGAGCTTGAGTCGAGTCCCGCCGCCCATTCGCAGTGGGGCCACGTAGACCTCAGCCCTGGCGATGTAAGGCCGCACATCCTCCACCCACCCAGTCAACGTCACAGCCGGATTCCCCCTGAGAGGATCCAGGCGACGGTGCGGTCGTTGCCCGACGATGTCGAGGTGGATGTCGGGGATCTCTGCCCGTATCAGGGGCAGCACCTCCCTGGCAAACCAGAGCACGGCGTCCACGTTGGGCCGGAAGTCCATCGTGCCCGTGAACACAAGTGAGTTCTTCCTGGTAGGCGCTTCGACAGCCGAAGGATCGTACCTTCTCGTGTCGATGCCATTGGGAACCACCGTCGGCCGGAGCCCTGGGACCAACCTCCTCAGAGCGTCCGCATCGGCCTCGGACACAGCCAGGACGCGGTCAGCCCTGCGACAAGCCTCTGCTTCGTAGCGCCGCAGCCGCAACCATTGGACCCACGAATAGGCTGCTCCCGGCCAGCGAGGCGGCGAGCGCAGATCGGTGAAGAACACCCGTCGCTGAAGCACATACTCGCAGTTGTGTTCATCGAAGACGACGACGGGGTCTTGAACAGCCGCTTCAACGACGTCGAGATAGGGAGCCAGTTCGATGCCTTCGATGTGCACGACATCGAAGGACTCTTCCGACAGCCAATCGGCCAGTCGCCGGGTATAGATCGTCGATGCCCGTCGAAGCGCCATGTCGGGGCTTCGCGTGGTGAGCATATCCCGCATTCGATCACGCAGCGACCGCTCCGGGTGAGGGACCGTCGCGACGCGCTCGCAAGCATCGATCAGCGGCGCAGGTAGCTCGTCAGCCTGCCCCGGAGCGCGGAACGAGAGTAGACTGACGTCGTGTCGGGGTGCCAGTCCATTGATCAGCCCCCAGTTGCGGAGCGCCGTCCCCTTCTGAGGCGGGTAGGGCAGCTGAGGGGTCAAGAAGAGGATCTTCATTGGCTCAATACCTCACGATACACCTCCAGCGTCTCCTGAGCCACGCGCCGCCAGCCGAAGGTCGACGCCCTCTCCAACCCGAGGTTCCGCATTCTGGCGTGAAGCGACTCGTCGGTCAGAACGCGCTTCAACGCGCGCGCAATGGCGTCAGGGTCCTCCGGGTCGAACAGGATTCCGGTCTCTCCCACCACCTCGGGCAAGGACGCCCGGTCGGCCGCCACGACCGGGGTGCCGCAACACATTGCCTCCAACGCCGGTAGCCCGAATCCTTCGTAGAATGAGGGAATCGCCAGCACAGTGGCGGCGTTGTACAATCCTGGTAGATCACCATCGGGTACGCCGTGGAGAAACCGCACGTGCTCGCCCAGGCCCAGCGCCTCGACGCGAGCGAAGATCTCCTCATACAACCAGCCCTTCCCTCCGACAAGCACCAATGGCCCGGCTGTCGTTTCCTGATCGAGGAGGTTACGGTAGGCGTGCAGCAGGCCAGGGATGTTCTTTCGCGGCTCCAAAGTTCCCACAAAGAGAACGAACCCTGGCTCCAACCCGTATCGTTCGGCCACCTGGTGCACCTCCGCATCGGGAACAGGGCGGAAAGAAGAATCAGCGGCAAGGTGAACCACAGTTACTTTCTCGGGTGCGACTCCCAGGACCGACACCAGGTCAGTCTTTGTGGCGTGGGAGTCGGCGAGAATATGATCAGCGCGTTCGCCGGCCCACTGAATCTGCTCATTATAATATCGGCGACTCTCAGCGGTGAGGAAACGGGGATAGTAGATGAAATTCAGATCGTGTACCGTGATAACGGACCGATCGTAGCCGAAGCGCGGGGGTATCAGATCTGGGCTATGCAGTAAATCGAGATTCAGTCGGGCGATCTCAATAGCCAGCGCCCAGCGCTCGAGACGGTGATGGGGGGGCGTCCAGCAAGGAACGCGACGGAAATTGGGAGCCAGTGGTAGCGAGGCGTGATCCTTGCGGCTGCGCAGGATGCGATAATCATTCTCGCCGTCGAGGTCTGCCAGTGCTTCAACCAGATGCACGACATAGCGGCGGATGCCACCCCGCGAGTAGTGGGCTATGCGAGCGTCAATACCGATTTTCATGCTTCATCCCGACGGGGATTATAGAGGCCTGATACGTCCTGTCAATTCCGCAGGCCAACACGGCCCATCGAGACATCCACGATGCCTCGCGGCTCTGCGGTCACTTCCCGGGCCGGCGCGGGCTCTCTCCGGGCCGGCCCCCAAACGTGAGCCAAACAGCCTGCATCTTCACGACAAGGGGAAGCCCCACCCCTTGTATGTTAGACCCATGGTAGAATAGGGGAGCAGGGACACGGCAGACCGCC
>CAYVCX010000127.1:0-2735 GCA_964450435.1 uncultured Anaerolineales bacterium | reverse complement strand
CTAGACCGGGTTGGGCTTTGGACTCTAACCCTTCGGAAGTCTGCTCCTCTGGCAAGTGCGGTTGTACTGTTAGGCAGCCGGCGATTCGAGGGCGAACATCGATAAGACGTCGGGCCCGCACCACGACGCCGTGTTGGGCTCGCGGCGCCAGAGCAGCCGAATGGCGCGACAGGGAGTATAGCTCTCGCCTGGCGTCGAGAGCTGCCTGAGAAGGCGAGGCGGTAACGGGACCATAGCCGGTCTCCGACAGGTGCGCCAGCAAACATAGGGGGTGATTGGATGGCTACAACAAAGCTCTTCGGAGTGTCAGGCAGCCCTCGCGAAGGCGCCACCGCCTTCGTGGTAAGGGAAGCGTTGGCCTTCGCCGAGTCCCTTGGGGATGTGGAGACCGAGTTTGTGTCCCTTAAAGGAAAGGACATCGAGTTCTGTATTCACTGCGATTACTGCGTACGCACTCGGGAGGGTTGCGTCTTTGATGACGACGTATCCAGACTCTACCCCAGCATGGAAGCAGCAGATGCCTGGTTGCTTGGAACCCCCGTCTACCAGGGCACCTTATCCGGCCAGTTGAAGACCGTGTTGGATCGTTGCAGAGCGATCGTTGCCAGAGATATCGACGCCTTGCGGGACAAGGTGGGTGCCGCGATTGCCGTCGGAGGGGATCGCATTGGTGGTCAGGAGCCTGCCATCATGGCCATCCACGCGTTCTACCTCGCAAACAAGATGATTCCGACCAGCGGCGGCCCCTTCGGCTCCAATATGGGCGGTACAGTCTGGTCACGCGATGAAGGCGCCGAAGGGGCAAAGGTCGACGAAGTCGGCATGGACAGCGTTCGAGATACTGTCGAGAGGCTGGTCAATCTCGCCCGGGTGACGAAACGAAAGCAGCAAGGCGAGACAGAGGATTCCACAAGATGATCGAGAAAGAGGCACGTATTGTCCGGGCGAGGACGCACCGCGGCCCCCGACGGGGCATGATCGACATCGACGGAGAACGAATCTATGCGCTCAAAGGCAAGTCGCCTGATGAATGGAAACGTGGCGAAGAGCTGGGACGCCTAGGAGAGCTTCCCCTGCTGGCCCCTGTTCTGCCCAGCAAGATCATCGGCGTCGGCCTCAATTACTCAGCCCACGCGGACGAGAGCGGCCACGAGGTCCCTTCGGAACCGTTGCTCTTCTTCAAGCCGCCCAGTGCCGTGATCGGTCCGGGTGAGACAATCGTCCTACCGCACCAATCTGAGCGGGTGGACTACGAAGGCGAATTGGTCGTGGTGATTGGAAGATCCTGCCGGAATGTGAAGCCGGAAGCAGCGTGGAGCTACGTGTTGGGCGTGACCTGTGGTAACGATGTCACCGCGCGCGATCTCCAGCGGCAAGATCCTCAGTGGACTCGCGCTAAAGGCTTCGACACATTCTGCCCCCTGGGCCCCTGGGTCGTGACCGGGCTGGGCGAGGACACGGCGGTTGACCGAACCCTTGTCTGCCGAGTCAATGGCGACCTCCGCCAGTCAGTACGGACCTCGGAGATGGTCTTCTCGATTCCGGAGTTGATCTCGTACGCGTCATCGGTTATGACGCTGGAGCCGGACGACGTGATCATGACGGGGACGCCTAATGGTGTCGGGCCCCTCACATCAGGGGACACCGTGGAGGTGGAGCTCGAAGGCATTGGCATTCTATGCAACCGGGTAGCGTAGAATGCGGGATGGTAGCCCCATTGCTCTTGGAGAAGCAGCTTCCTCTGGCGGTGGGCAGCGCACTCTGTGCAGACTGGTATGCTTCGTCGAGACCGCAGCCAAGCCGACGGAGTGAGGGGCTCTCGCGCCGACTGGCCTACCTCACCCAGGGATTGGAACGCTTTTCCTCCCCTATCGTGGTATGGGGCCCGTGTCCGGGGTAGACCACCGTATCATCCGGAAGAGCAAACAGGACCTCTTTGACAGAGCGCATAAGTGTCTCATGCGCACCGCCGGGCAGATCGGTGCGCCCGATGCCATTTGAGAACAGCGCATCCCCGACGAAAGCCGCTCTCTCGTCAGCCTCGTAGAAGGTGACGCCACCAGGGCTGTGGCCCGGCGTGAGGAGAACCTGGAAGCGGAGCGTTCCCACTTCAATGACCTGCCCCTTCGACAATTCGACGTCAGGCGGCGGACTCGGCTCCACATTCAGCCCCCACATCGAGGCGCCTCCTCCAGCCTCCAGCAGGGGGCGCTCATTGGGGTGCACAGCGAGCTTCGCGCCGGTTGCATCGATCACGTCGGCTACGCCGCCGATGTGGTCGAAGTGCGCGTGAGTTATGAGCACGTGCCTGACGTCCAGGTTGCTCCGCTCGATCTGCCGGACGATACGCCCACCTTCCCCACCAGGATCGATCACGACTGCTCGACGCGTCTCTTCACAGCCCACGACATAGCAGTTCGTCTGATTCATCCCGACGGGAATGGTGTGAAGGATCATATGCAGCTCCTCATCATGGGTTCTGAACGGTTACCAGCACCTCACTATATCGGCGCTCGCGGCCTGCGCCTCCCGCGACGTACGGCATTCGCGGCCTACGAATGCTTGTGGGGCCGATGCTGCACCGGGTCAGTAGGCGACCTCTCCGTCTCGGAGACAGAGATTATAGCAAGAGGTAATCGCTTTGTCCAACGGAAGAAATATGTTAACATGCAGGATTGCCTTGCTCATATCGGCTATGAGAGGAAGCAGTCCAGCGAGTTCGGGAAATGATGTCT
>CAYVCX010000126.1:0-2855 GCA_964450435.1 uncultured Anaerolineales bacterium | reverse complement strand
TTTTGGCCTGCATCCCCCACCGAGTGCAAGTAGGTGAGCTTTTTTCAGTAGAGTCGTGGATCAGATCCCACAACTGCTCCACATTCCTCTGATTCAGATCGGAGGGACGTCGGTGACGTTGTGGATTCTGCTGTACTCGCTGGTGCTGATCGCGCTGTTCCTCTACCTCGTCGATCGGCTGCGCCACTGGATCGTGAACAAGCTCCTGGTCCGCACCAGCATGGACGCCGGGGCCCGCGAGGCCACCGGCGTCATCATCCGCTATGTGATGCTGGTGATTGGCTTCATCGTCATCATGCAGACCATGGGCATCGACTTCACCATCCTCAACGTTCTCGCCGGGACCCTGGGCATCGGGGTGGGATTTGGCCTGCAGAACATCGTCAACAACTTCGTCAGCGGGCTGATCATCCTGATGGAGCGGCCCATCAAGGTCGGCGATCGCATCGAGGTCGGCGACGTGCACGGCCGGGTGACGCGCATCGGCGCGCGCAGCGCGACGGTGATGACCAACGACAACATCGCCATCATCATCCCCAACCTCAAGTTCATCACCGAGAACGTCGTCAACTGGAGTCACACCGACGAGAAGGTGCGCTTCCGGATCCCCGTCCCGGTGCCTTCCGGCAGCGACATCCACCTGGTGGAACGGCTGCTGCTGGAGGCCGCGATGGAGGTCCCCGAGGTGCTCGACGATCCGGGGCCGGGGGTGCGCCTGCTGGGCTTTGGAGAGCAGGGTCTGAATTTCGAGCTGCGGGCCTGGAGCCACGCGCTAATCCAGCGCCGGGGGCTGCTCACCAGCAAGCTCAACTACGCCATCTACGAGAAGCTCGCGGCCCACAGCATCGAGATTCCCAACCCGCAGCGGGATATTCACATCCGCAGCGGGTCGGTGGAGTGAGCTGGCTGGCATTGCCGACTGGGACGACGACCTCGCTTACCAGCGCTGGTACACCAGCCTTGGCACTTCGGTTTCCACCCTCGCCGAGCGCACCCCGTAGGGCGTGCACCTCTTCTTCTTCGCGCCCTCGCTTCGCTCCGCCGCCGGAGATGGCTGTCAGCTCAAAAGCCGGGGCGCCTGCACCGTCGCTCCTCAATCCATTCCCCGGACGCCTCTCTCGCCCCCTTCACTCCGCTCCCATCGCTGCCCCAGACGCGACCCCGGCTGTTCCCTCTTTCCCTTCTTGAGCAACAGAGTCCAGGTGCGACACCCACGCCACGCCCGTCGGTGCCGCGCCGCCGCTCCTCCTGGGCTGGTTGCCCGGATCAAGGCGACTCGTCCCACGCTCCACGCGATGCGCGGTGCTGGTGTCATCATCGCTTCTGGAGCTCTGAACACCCTCGTCGGCCGCCACCCGTTCCGCGACGATCACGCTCCCAGCCTCTGGCTCTATCCTGACTCTTTCCTGTGGGGCTGCAATCGCCCGGACTGTCGCCCAGCCGGGGTGCACGATGTCATTAACTTCCGCGCTTTCGCCAGGCGCATATCCAATCGTGCTACCGTCCGGCAGTTGGTCAATGAGTTCCTCTAGCAGCAACAACAAGGCCCTTGTATCTTCGAGTCATGGTAGAATAGCGGTGCAGGGGCACGGCAGACCGCCGACCCTAGAGTCGGTGAGACCGTCCCTTAGCGAGGTCGTCGTGCCCCCTATCTGGCCAAGAGCCCGAACAGTTGCCTGGGCCAATGAGCCCGTATCCCGCAAGGCCGGGCCAGTATATGCAAGGAGAGATGCCATGACTGAACGAATGATAGGGGTCGATGTGTCCAAGGATAAGCTGGACGTTGCCGTTCGGCCAGACGGCGAGCGATGGCAGACGGCGAACAGTGAAGAGGCCTTCCCCGAGCTCATTGCGCGGTTGAAGGCGTTGGAACCGGAGTTGATCATCATCGAAGCTACAGGTGGTCTGGAGCGAGCCGTGGTTGCGGCCATGGCCGCAGCGGACTTGCCCGTGGCAATGATCAACCCCCGCCAGGCAAGGGAGTTTGCGAGAGCCACAGGCCGACTGGCCAAGACAGACCAGATTGACGCGGACGATCTGGCTTTCTTTGGCGAAGCTATTCGCCCAGAGGTGCGACCGCTTCCTGAAGCTGATGTGCAAGAACTGTCTGCGCTGAATGCGCGCCGCCAGCAACTGGTTGAGATGATCACAGCCGAGCGGAACCGTCTCCACACAGCTCTTCCTCCTGCCCGTCCGAGCCTGCGTGAGCATATTCGCTGGCTGGAGAGGGAGAAGGAAAGAATTGAGTCCAAGCTGCAACGCCGTATTGACCAGAACGTCACATTGCGCAGGAAATTCAAGATTATGTGCAGCGCGAAAGGGGTAGGGCCCGCTACATCCTTCAGCCTGCTCAGCGACTTACCTGAGCTGGGCAAGGTGAATCGGAAGGAGATTGCCGCCTTAGTAGGTGTAGCTCCCTTCAACCGCGACAGCGGCAGATGGCGTGGCAAGCGTACCACCTGGGGCGGTCGGGCTTCAGTCCGATCAGCCCTGTATATAGCAGCGTTGTCAGCGTCGCGACACAATCCAGTCATTCAAGCCTTCTACGAACGCCTGTTGGAGGCCGGAAAGCCCAAGAAAGTGGCTCTGCCCGCCTGCATGCGCAAACTAGTCGTCATCTTAAACGCCATGATCAAGAACGGCACAATGTGGGACCCCAACTATGCCGCGTCAGGGACCTGATCAACCAGTGACGAGACATAGTTGCTGAGGAGCCTGTTCTTCCTCTCTCTGCCCGGTCATTCAAACCGGCTTTCCCCCTCCACCTAATTCAGAGTGTGACAAGATGTTTGGGTTTCTTGATCTCCACCTAAGAATCTCTGCGGCCTCCGCGTCTCTGCGGTGACGTTTCGGGT
>CAYVCX010000125.1:0-2898 GCA_964450435.1 uncultured Anaerolineales bacterium | reverse complement strand
GCCATGACTTCCGGCTCGTCTACCACATAGGTGCCATATGCCCCAAAATAGAATCCGGATCGAGCTGGAAGTTGCCCTTCCCATCGCCATCTTTCTCCGTCTCCCCCTCTCCGTGTCGCCCTGTCTCCCCGTCTCCCTGTCCCTCCGCCTCCGCCAGCGGCTCCGGCACCAGGTAGTCGCACTTCTCCCGCACCCGCGTCGAGCCCGGGTGCATCTCCAGCCATAGCCGGCCCAGGGTGTTGTCGACCAGGAATTTGACGATCCAGCGCGGGGTGAAGAACTGGTTGATGACGGCGACGTCGTGGGGCGTCTGAGGCTTGCCGCGGCTGCGGATGGCCTCCTTCTCCCGGGCGTTGTAGAACTGGTAGATCCAGCCGATGATCTCGTCCTCGGCCCAGGCCGCCTCGTCGAGCCCGTTGATCTTGGCGATGCAGTCCTTGAGCACCGCGTAGCGCGGCCAGACGAGGGTATAGTCGTCGTCGGGATCGAAGAGATAGCCGATCAGCTCGTCGTTGACGCCGCGCCAGACGGATTCGAGGCAGGCGGGCAGGGCGTCGTCCGCGGCCCGGGCCTCGCCCGGATGCTCGTCGCGGTAGTCCCGATGGACCTTGCTGCGCCCGCCGTAGACGTCCCGGGTGGTGATCACCTCGTCGATGATGCCCCGCACCTCCAGGCACTTGAGGCCTACCAGCCGGTTGCGGAAGGTGAAAGCCGACTCGCGGACGTAGTCGTGGCTGGCCTCTTGGAGGGTGCGTCCCTCCTGCATGCCTTGCCTGATGACGGTGACGATGCGGCGCCATATCTCGCGGTCGGCGGCATCGGTCAGGCGGTCCGGCGGCGCCTCCAGCGACCAGTCGCGGTCGGTGAAGATGCCGTAGCGGCGGAGGGCGATGGCGAGCTCGTCCTCCAGGGTGTGGCGCAGGTCGAGGACGAGGGATTTGATGGCGGATTTGGTCTTTGAATCCATAGAAGAAGCTCGTCACTCGAGAGTCGTCTGTTCTTCTCGCAAGCTCCTCACCAACTGCCGGTAGACCTGTTGCTCACGCCCATACGGATCGGTAGCCAGCCGTGCCTCTCCTTCGGTCAACTCGTGAAGAAAGGCATAGGCCTGCTCTACCTCTCCAATGATATCGTCAGGGGATACCAGGTCGTCGGCGCGCACCAGCCGATTCAAGTCAGCCCAGTCGTAGTTGCCGTCGGGCAGACCCCCCAGAAAGACGGCAGGCTCAAAGGCGTAGCGGGTCTCCCAGCACTTGATGACGGCGATTCTTCGCACGATATCACGATTGTACGGCTGGCGGGCAAACTGGTACAGATCGTAGAGATCTCGCACGCGAGTGCGCTGAGCCGCAGCACGCACTTTCTCGCCGATTACCTCGTGGATCTCCAGCGCCGGCACATCGGGCGGCTCGAGATCCATCCAGTCGAAATATCGCTCGCGACAGAGGGGAGTGGGCCGCACGGGCAGCAGCGGCGGGGCGCGGAAACTGACCTGGACACCGAAACGCGCCCCGGTCGCCCATTCGTGACTGTAGGTGACCTCGGCACCACACCCACGCGCGTCATCGGTGACGTAGTAGTCAGGGCTGGGGATAGTGAACGTGAGGCCATAATGCATCTGATCGTGGAGTATGTCGGCCAGGTCGAGCACCAATGTCTCGGGCGTGATATCACCAACGGCGGTGAAATCGAGATCGAGGCTGAAGCGCCCGGACCCGCCCAGGTACAGCTTGCGGATAGCTGTTCCGCCCTTGAACGCCAGGTGGTCGAGCAGTCCTTCATCGTACAGGATGCGCAACACGTAGGTCAGGACAATCTCCCGCTCGGCGATGTCGAGATCGACCCCGGCATCGGAAGCATACCATTGGACGAGCCGTTTCTCGATCATCACCACACCTCGACTTCAGCCAGCAGCTCCCGTCGGGGCACGTTGTCCACGACGCGCCAGGTGGCGTCGTAGTCGCCGCCCGTGCCCCACCTGCTCGTCCGGCCCAGATAGGTGGTGCTCTTGCCGACACCGTCCAGGAGCCGCCCCCTCACATCGGGCTCCATGCGCACGTCAAGAAGATCGGCCAGGTAACCGAGGCGCTGGACGAGGGCCTGGGACCTGAAGCGAGGCGCATACTCAACCAGACGGCTCCACTCGAGCTGACCCTGACCTCGATGCAACATCGCCGCGATCTCCGGCACGTCCCCGGCGTACTTCGGGCGATCCAGGGCATCCACCACGGTCTTCTCCGGCCGGGCCATCATCACCTGGCTGCCGTAAGCATCGATCTCCGTCGCACCGAAGAACTTGTGGTCCGGTTGGACGACCAACCGGTAGCTCTTCCCGCGAACGGTCAGCAGCCGGCGACCCTTGCGGACGGTGGTGGCTATGTACACGGTGGCAGACGCCTGGGTCGACAGGCCGTGGAAGAAAGCGGCCGTGGCGAAGGAGAAGTAGTAGGGCTCCACCAGCGTGCTGCCGATGAACAGGGGATTGGTGTCTGGAAACGCATGTTCCCCTCGCTCAGCGGGGATCAGCTCGTACGTGCCGGGCGTGATGCGCGCCAGCCAGCCGCGTTCGGTCAACCCGTGAAGGATTTGTCGGGCGTGGTTGTAGGAGCAGTCGAGGATGTCCATGGTTTCCTCGATGGTGAGCACCGGCTGCTTTTCCCACTCCAGGTGCAGAATGAGCTTGGACTCAAGGGGCGAAAGGGAACGTGCCATTGGTTTCCTTACTGGCTCTTAACTTGATCACGATATGTTACTAGATCAGTAACATATCGTGATTCACTTAAGAACATTATACCCCCAGATCGCGTGAAGACAAGTGAGGACTGCCGAGGGCTTTCGCAGCGGGTCGAGCGAACGAGGGGAGAGAGAGAAGGTGATGAGAGGAAAGGCACGCCCCAG
>CAYVCX010000124.1:0-2970 GCA_964450435.1 uncultured Anaerolineales bacterium | reverse complement strand
TACATCCGTTCTACAACTGTGTGCCAATGCCCTGCTCTGTGGTACAATCCTGGCGTCCAGATCATAGACAGAAACGGTGGTTACGAGCCCTCTTCATCTTAAGGCTCTCCGCCGACCGGGTCCGTTGAGCATGCCTGACGTGATCAAGTGCAGTCCACAGCCGCCCTGAATCTGCGAGAACGGGAATGCTTGTGCAAACCGACTGGTTGATCCCCACCGAGAAGGCCGTATGATGCTAGATCGCGCGACCTCCGTGGTGAACCGCTTGGGACGCATGGACTTTTCCGCCATGACACGTTCCGAGGTCCCACTACGCAGTACCACTTCCCTGCCAGGATAGAGCTGGGTGGCGGATGCAAGAGGCCGCTCTGCATGCGCCCCGCAACTGCGTTGAGCGTGGTCAAGCTGCTCGACGGTCGTACCGAATCAGCTTATCGTCTCCCGTCGTAGATGTGCCGGCGAACTGGCGTGGAGCTCATCCTGGAAGATGGTGATCGGGGGATCTTGCCATCTCGCTGGGGCTGGCCCTTTAAGCGCTGAAATCTGCCCGTATCAGCTGGGTGTATGAGTATGAGGATGGCCCGGCATCGGGTGCATCGCCGGTGGGCTGCCGGGGGCGCTGCGCAAACACGCGGGGCGGGCAGCGCAACGGATGTCCAATGCGCGGGGGTTTCCTTCAGGAACCTCGTCACCGCTCGATAGGAAGTCTCCGAACGCGAATGTGTCTGTCGTTGACGCTGAGGATGGCACCTTCATTCAGTGCCGCTCCATGCTCCGTCATCAGGATCTGCAGATAGCGGTTGACATTGGACGGTCGCATACTCTGCAGTCGGAAGATCACCACGCTCGGCAAATCAGCCCCAGTGAGCGCCAGTAGTTCACCAAAATCCAGATCGTGCGTGAGAACTACGTAGCCCTCGCTTCGCGCCTTCTCCACGATCCGGGCATCCGGGAGTCGATCCAGCCCTAGCTCGTGGACATGAACAGCCTCAACCCCCGAGTGGCGAAGGAAGTCGACACTCCGTGGGGAGATGCCCATGTCGGCCAGGAACTTCATGTCGGTACTTGTTCCACGGTGTAGACCGACTCATCTGCCAGCCAGGCTGCGTAGTTCAGGGCGGCCTGAATGTCCTCAAGCTCCAGGTAGGGATAAGCCTCCAGGATCTCATCCCGCGTCATCCCATCGGCCACCAGATTCAAGATCAACGAGACGGTGATCCGCATGCCGCGAATGCACGCTCGCCCTCCCTTCACTTCGGGGTCAAATGTGATACGCTCTAGACCTCGCATTCGTCATCCCTCCCTCGATCTGGCAATCCTGCCCCGCGGGCATATTATAGCCCAAACTGACCACCTGGCCTAATCGAATCTGCGGAAGATCCAGCGCTTCAGTGGCGATATCTGCTCGTCCGTCACGCCGTGGCGCCGGCAGACTATTTGTTCGATCAACCCATCAGTAGGACTAGTGCACTGGACAGGACAGATGGCTGGAGAGCGGACGGTGGCGCTGGAACAGAGTTGGACAGCGGCCCCCGGGCAGTAGGACCTCGTGGGCGTGGCGGCGTGACCACGCGCTGCCGCTCACCCGCCTGAGCGCTGTTTAGAGTGGGCCAACCTCTGCTACTCAAACAACTGGAACACGAACGAGGCGGCCAGGGTGCACAACACGGCGCCCACCCACTAGGCGTGGGGGCGACCCTCTTCGAGAGGGGAAGCTCTTTCTCGTTCCAGCCCGCTGGAGCCATCCACGCCGATCCCGCCAGTGCAGAGAAAGGAACCCAGCATCCTCCCCGTAGAACCAGGGAGATCACGGAGTGGGGCACGTCGTGTCATAGCGCCCTCGGCGTGTCCTGGTGCCCCGCACGCCCAGGCCACCAAGGAGTTGCGAACTAGTTGATTGCCCCGGTGGCCACACCAACCCCTTGGGCCTCAATCTTGGGCACATCAAGCCTGCACCAAGCGAGATGGGCGAACACTGCCTCGGGTCCCCGGCCAGCAGCTTGGGCTTTCGGTTTGGTTTTCTCCCTCTTCGCAAGACTCTTGCGCCGCGATGGACAAGCTGTAGGCCAGCTACCCCGGGTGATCGGCGGTCGGCTGACGCTCTCATCCACAGCCCGCGCGACGTGGGTTGGTCAGCCTGTCATTTCTCTAACCCCATCGCGAAAGAGCACGACGCCGTTCCAGCGCCCTTAGCACCCGAGCTATCTTCTCTTCTTCGAGATAGATCGCGATCAAGAGACTATGCCCCTCTTCCCGGGCCACCTGAGCCAGGAAATCTGTCCGCAGATGGTGCGATTGCTCCATCGCTGGCGCTCTCGTTCCCGTACTTGGACGGCGAGAGGATCCATTTCGGTCCACACCATCCATCGCCCCACGATCACGATGTTCCTGGTCTTGAGCTGTGGATGCGTCCAGAGGATCGCAAAAGACACGACTACAGGTGGTTCCACTTCTCAGGCCAATCTCGGTGGCGAAGACCTTCTCCGTACGGCTTGTGGCTGGTGAAGGGCACGGGAAGACACCTACAAGAGCGAGATCGAAACTAGAGATGATTGGACCAACCAATGTCGAAGGGGCAGGGCGAGAGGTAGTGGAGGAGGCTGACGGTGAGGGGGCAGAATAGGGGATCAGCGAGGCGCGCACGGAAGCTCCCGAGGCCTGAAGTGGGCCCAGACCGGGAAGGGAGCGATGCAAGGAACCAGTGGTCGCGGGAACAGGCCCATCAGTAACTATCGTGGAACAAGATGCGTGTTATTTATAGTCATGTCACGCGACTTCTGCCGGAACGTCGCCGATTTCTCAGAGGGACTGGCTCCGCACAGTTGGCCCAGGGCGGCGTGATTTCGGGGAGTTGTTGGGGGCGATAAGCGTGACACGGGGACACCGGGCGAGAACCGAAACCATACCCTGCTTTGCAAGCCGCTCCCTGGCCCCAACACGCCAAGTCACCGGCTCTCTCCTGCCACGAGT
>CAYVCX010000123.1:0-3124 GCA_964450435.1 uncultured Anaerolineales bacterium | reverse complement strand
GCCGGCCCAAGGGCGATGCCAGGCGAGGCGCCAATGCCCTGGAGCTCTATCGAGTCTGCTCTCTCGTCGCTGCTCTCGGCAGATTCACCAGATGCCATCACTCCTCCACCTCGAAATTGCTCTCGACCAACTTGCTCAAGGCCTCCAGCGCTTCGTCGGCGTCCTCGCCTTCCGCACGCACCACAATCTCCGCCCCTTGCCCAGCTCCGAGCGTTAGCACCTGAAGGCTGCTCTTCGCATTCGCTTCACGTCCCTCCTATCGCTCGGATGTCGGCGTCAAACTGGCTCCCCGTCTTGACGAAGAGAGTCGCTGGGCGAGCGTGAAGGCCCGCTTCATGGCCTATGGTCAACGTAATCTCTGGGATGATCTTCCTCCTGGTTGAGCCCTGTGTCCACGAGTTGGGCTGTCCATCTGACGCATCAGCGGACGAGTTCTCACAGACCGAAACTTCCCCCTACCCCGCCGCCTCGCGCAATCCCCAAGGCTGATTCCGACCAAACCCCTCTGTCGGCGCCAACCCGCAGACAGATACCCGAGCCGTCACAGCCCCCACCTTCAGCCTCGGGTCCTCTCAGGCCCCAGCTTCAGCAGGCCCGCTGCGTGGCTCTCTGACGACAGCTCCGTCACTTCCTGCCAAGTGTCGAGCAGCTCGACAGCACAGGTTGGCGCGCCTGTCTGACGAAGTGCGTCAATCTGCGAACAGGCCCGCCCACCTGGCAGAGGGCCGAGGGCCAGAGTGCCGCCAGTCGCCACCATCGACCCAGGACGGATGGCATATCGGTAGGCGCAGTCAATCACGCCCGACTCCCCATAGCCGTTGTTCTCCACAGCGGAACACATCGAGACAGATCCGGTCCCTCACATCCTAAGAATCCTGATACACAATCTTCCCCTGCACCATGACCACACGGACGTTGACATCCTCGTCAATCATGAGCAGGTTTGCCTTCTTCCCCACGTTGAGACTTCCCATGACATTACTCAGGCCCAGAACACGTGCAGGGTTGAGCGAGGCCATCTTCACGGCGTCCAGAAGTGACACGCCAACTTCCCGGTTCACGTTGCGGACACACATATCCATCGTCGCAACGCTGCCTGCGATCGTCCCGTCGGCCAAAGTAGCCTTGCCATCCCTCACACTGACCTTCTGGCCCAACAGTTCGTATTCGCCCTCCGGGAGGCCGGCACCAGCCATGGCGTCGGTGATTAGCACAACCCGATCGGACCCAAGGCAGCGCAACAGCATCTTCATCGCTCCCGGATGCACGTGGATTGTATCGGCGATGAGCTCAGCCGTCACGTAGTCTGACCCCATAATGGCCCCGAATACACCGGGGGCCCGGTGATGGAACCCCCTTTGGGCGTTGAATGTGTGCGTAACGTGGGTGAAGCTCCCTGTCAGCGCCCTCCTCGCCGTCTCATAGTCGGCATCCGTGTGCCCCAACGCCGCCACAACGCCCGCGCTCTGCAACAGCGCCGCAATCTCGTCAGCACGGGGCAGTTCCGGCGCCAGGGTCATCTGTCGAACCCACCCCTCCCCTGCCTCCAGAATCGACCTGGCCTGTTCCAACACAGGCTCTCGCAGCCATTCTGCATTGAAAGCTCCCTTCTTCTCCTCGTTCAGGAACGGGCCTTCCAGGTGGAGTCCCAGCGGGATGGCACCCGGCCAGGTCCGATTCTCGAAAAGGCTCACGTACCTGGAGACCAGCCTGAGCAAGCTCTGCGCATCAGGAGCAGCGACAGTGCACAGGAAACCAGTTACACCGGTGCTCGTCACCCAGGCTGAGTAGTCCTCCAGGTCCTCTGCCAACGTCTCCATCATCCCGAATGTGACCCCGTGCCCCCCATGCGTATGCGTATCGATGAATCCCGGCACCACGATGGATCCACGCAGGTCGAGACGACGTCCATCCGCTCGCGGAGCGTCCTCCATCAGCCCGATGTAGGCAATCGTGCCGTCGTCAGATACGACGACTGTGTCCGACTCAACGGAGGCCGGGGTGAAGATCCGATTAGCATTGAGCACCACAGACATCAACAGACTCTCCTTGTCGCCTCGAACACACGACCGTGGCGCGGCACCAGGTAAAGCAAAGCAGCTCTCTCAACCAAAGGCGCCGCAGTACCCGAATGACCCGGTCAGCAGCAGCCTCTGCGGCACTGGCATTCAGCTCGCCTGGTGAACCGCCTGCCCGGAAGGAGAGCAGAGACCGCCCGCAGCACGGTACAGAATACCACCAGGCCGCAGAAAACGCCAATGGATCAGGGAATGCTTCGAGGTCCGACGTGAATTCGAGTGGAATCCACACCATCCGCTGCGGCGACATGTGGATCAGCCAATCGGTCAAGACCAGCCCACGAAGGGATACCACCGAATAGGAGACAAAAACCCTTCCAGACCGTGGAATTGATAAATCGTCGGACAGCATCACAGTGGCTTCCAGTCTGCTCATGCTGACATCTGACGCACATAACTGCGCCCATCCGCCGCCCAGGGAGCTGTCCCAGTGTCCCGGGGGCTCTCACCGGGGTGCTGACCATATTCTTTGCGCCCCACACCCCCTCGGTTGACAATTCACCCCCCACACGGTATCATAACCCTCGGCCGTGCTAGATGGGGAACTGGCGGTGCCTTGTACCCGCAATCCGCCATAGCGGGATCGAATTCCCTCTCGAGGGCCGATTCTCTCGAGACTGCCCTGGCCCGGAGGCGTTGATGGCCGGGTCCTGCGCGGCAGGAGCCTCCGAACCCCGTCAGGTCCGGGAGGAAGCAGCGGTAAGGAGCTCTCTCCTGGGCGCCGCAGGGGTGCCTGACCGGAGCTCAAGGGTCCCGGTAAGTCGGGAGACCCGACTCGAAGGAGGGTGCACGGCCTTTTGTTCTTTCTTGAACATCCCGGCGGCCATTCTCGGCCGCCGCATACGCTGGGAGTATTGACTCTGGGGAAGCACCGCTGTCTGTCGGTCACCAGCGCGCACGCCGGGGCGACCTCGGGCCGCATCGAAAGGTCGCCTCTAATCGCATTCCTATGGAGATAGCCGCTCCAGCCCCTCTCGAGCGCCCGTCGATCCCCGGCACGCTGCAAGCCTTCGCCCTGCTGGCCTTCACCGTGGGGAGCCTGGCTG
>CAYVCX010000122.1:0-3207 GCA_964450435.1 uncultured Anaerolineales bacterium | reverse complement strand
ACTGAGACAGGGTCACCCACTTGCACTCGGTGGGGGATGCAGGCCAAAAGAGCACTATGTTGAGTGGCTTCATCCCCAATTTGAGCCCTGTATGGGACTAGACTGGGGCGCTGTGCCCAGGGGCTCTCACCGAGTGATAGTTTTTCGGCGGAGTCGATCATGACATCGCAAGTCTCAAGCAGCGGCTTAATGCGTGCTGCGCCTTTTCGCGGGAGCGGACCAGTCCCTACAACGCCCCAGTCCCCGGCTCGTTCGCCGACTTCTGAGCCCGCTCCCAGCGCCTGGTCAGTCTGACCGCCGTCACACGCCGATTCAGGCTTGTGTCCGCTGGTATGGCCAGCTTCCAGTAGATGTTCGAGATGTGGTTCTGCACGGTCAGCGGAGATATGGAAAGCCGCCGCGCTATTCCCCTGTTTGACAGCCCGTGCTCGACCAAGAGCAGCACGTCAAGCTCTCGCAAAGTAAGGTGTTCGCCTGGATCGCGGAAGCCAGGTTCATCGATCTCCTTGGAGTATATGATCCGGCCATCGTTGACTTCGCGCACCAGATTCTCCAGCGGCTGGCACCGTCTATCATCAAAGAACAGGCATCCGGTCACATTCGATGCCTTCAAGCGCCGGATCACAATTCCGTCGAGTCGGCTGACCAGGGTCAGCAATCGGATGCCCAACTCGGCGTTCGTGAAGACCTCAATCATCGCGAGGGAGTCAGTACCCCATCCCTGCGTGCTGAAGTCAAGGACCACGACGTCCGGCTGCCTCATCCTCGCCAGCTCGTCCAGCTCCTCCACCGGCAAGTCACCGGCAACAGCGGCCACGACTTCAATATCCGAATGCCTCCGGAGCCTGCCGACCATTTCGTCCCGGGCCAGAACGTGGGGCTCGACGATCATCACACGAATAGGCATGTTCTCACTCTCCACACATAGGGATCTTGGCATCTGACCGTGTCCCAGTACCAGTAGCTCGTCTGGGGATCCATCGTCTGTAGTCGCAAAGACTCACAGCCTCCAGTCGCAGCGGTCCCACTCTACTACCCCAGAACAGAACGTCTGCATGCTAACTCAACCCAGGTCAAGCACTTCCGACGGCGCTCTGTCAACGCCAACCAGCCCCTGATCCTGTGAGGGCAAGGACCACATCCACCATGTCGTCGCACGGGCATGCAACCGGATGGTTCTGACGCCGCCCGGGACACGGCGGAGTAGGTTCCGGCATGGGCATTTCTAATTGTCATCGCTGTCTTCCGATTGCCGCTTGAACTCTGCTCTTGCCCGTGACCGACCGTGCAAGAGAGGTCCACACCCCTATTTTAGAACATATGTTCTGTTTTGGCAAGTCAGCTTACACGCGTCGGTGCCTTTCACCACGACACAGCGATCGTGTTGAGAAGCGCGCACCATTCGCGGAGGGCATCGACCTGCAGCGTCTCAGGCCTGGGTACCGCGGGCGAATGGAGGAGTGCAGCCAAACGGGGTCGGGTGAATCGCTATCACACTTGCCCTGGATACGGCGCGCACCGCAGCCCGGGGCAGACCGGCTGCGTCGCTGCAACCCGGAGGCAAGGACGGAGGCGTTTGGTAGCCTCGGTGCCCCGTCGTAGCTCCGTAAAGCAGTCGCCTCTTCGAGAGGGCAGGTCCGGCGTTTCCTGCCTGTGGCCACCGGTGTCTTGAGGGAACGCAGGCCGCGGCTGATGGGCGCGCGCCGCAGGCCACCAGCCACGGTGAGGCCAACGCGGCACATCGAATCCCTTTGTCCAGAGCGCATTCCCTGCCTCGGGTGCGTGAGGCGATGGCTTGGTCTCCTCCCGCCTAGTGAATCATCCGACGCGCCAGACGACCTGGGGCAAGAGGCGGCGCACACCAGACCGCCACCCAGTTGCCCCTCACGCTTTGGACCGCGGCCAGAACGGGCCGGTCGAACACCGCCGTGCAATCCTACCAGCTCCAGGCTTGGCCCTGCGTTCTCTCCCTTGTGCCCGCGTGGGACGACAACCGACTGGTGTGCACCGCCGCCGTCCGATGGCCCTGCTGTCTGGAGGGCCCCTGCCGGATCCGCCAGGGGCCCTCTGATATTGCTGCCTCGACCTCCGACACAAGCGGCTCACTGAGGCTCCCAACCAAGTTTCTCCCAGTCGCAGTATTCGTGGCAGCCGTCCTGAGCGGGCTGGAGACACCTGGGACACAGGGCCCCGTCGACCACCCGCCAGCTCTTCACGCACAAGCCGCCGTGAGAGCTTCCCTCTGTCACCGCCTGCACCTTCCACCAGATCGGGTGCCATCCTCGATTCCCTTCCGACGTGTGCGGCAGGCCATCGACCAGGTACCACCACTCCCGCTTCTCTATGTCCCCGTCGGCCAGAAGATGCACAGACGGCAGCCGATCGCTGTGCACGCTTCGGAGATCATACACCCCGTCGCGCACATCAACGGCCTCCTCCCCTCCGTCGTCTCGGGTCCTGAGAAGCTCTCGACGACGGTCCCAATTGCCGAGTTCAGGAGTGCCGTATAGGCTCCAGTCGTAGACCTCCAACCCGCAGGGTTGCACGCCGGGCCGCAGACCCGCCGGGATCGGACGCTTGTTGCCTTGGGGGGTAGCCGCCGCAGGACGGTCACCGTTGACACACGTGTCCCCGCAAACTCCCGGTGGATGGCTGCTGTGACCGAAGTCCTTGAGCACCATCGTCAGGATCAACGAGCGGGGCACGATGTAGCGAGCTCGCACAGGGTGGTAGTGCTCAAGGTATGCATCCACCACCACGCCCGGATCTCCCGCCGTGCTCCGGGTCTGGAAGCGCGCGTTGCAGTTTCCGCACCACACGCTGGCCAGATCGAGGGTGAGGAAGTCAAGGGAGCAACACATTGGGCAGCGGATCAGCGTGAACGGGTCTAGCCGACTTACCGCGTCCAGGTGCAGCCCCTTTTCCGCCACCATCTCGCTCAAACTCCTGACCTGGCGGGCTAAGGCGACCATTTGGGGATCCTCTACCAGGACAAATCGCCCATCGGGCGCGGTTTCCAGAACGCCGATGCGGCCATCAGAGAGTCGGTAGACGTGCTCTTGTCGCGCGGCCTGCCCGTCACTGAAGCGGCGGGCACTCAGATACATCACCAGGCATCCGGCCTGGGCCGTAAACGACCCGCCCTCGCTGTACACAAAGGCGCTCCGCGCCTGGACGGACCAAGCTCGCCGAGGTTCGAAGCACACG
>CAYVCX010000121.1:0-3590 GCA_964450435.1 uncultured Anaerolineales bacterium | reverse complement strand
GAATACTGTCAATCTCTACTTCAATCATCTTTTCCTCCTGGCGGGGCGCCACGCCCAGTCACGATTATACCGGAGCCATGCCAGTTGGCAAATACCCACCGCCGGGTAGATCGAGCGCATGCCAAGGCAGGTATGTCGGCACGCCGGCGGCACCGATTACTGCAACGGCGACAGCCAACTATTCCTCAGAAACCGTCAGATCGCTCGGCAACAGGACAAACGTCCCATCCCCAGCAACCGGGACACGGTCCAGACTGGCAGCCTCGTAGAGCCCCACCGCGATGTGAACAGATCCCAGGTAAGGTCCATGGAATACCATCTCGTGGGGATCGGTGACTATCTCCCCGGGAACCCATCCTTGTGTAGGACGTGTCCCTCCCGCCGGCCGTCCATCGTGTTGGCCTACTAGGTCGCCATCGGGATCCAGCAGATGAGCAAAGACCTTGTAGTCAGCCGCATCGGCCTGGTCAAGAGCACGCCAATAAAGCACCACTCGAGCAGATTTGCCGGCGGCAAGCTCCGTTCGGGCCAGATCGTACCCGAGCAACTCGGCCACATCGCCAAACTGGACGTCGAGACGATGATGCATAGGCGGACGGGTGAAAGTACGCTCAATGCCCTCGACATCCACCTCCCCTACTTCAACGCGCTGCGCACCCACTCTCACAAGCACCTGCACGGGCCCGCCCTCGACATCGTGTGGGAGGTCCAGAGCCTGATGATCGACGACCATCTGACCGATCGCCCAGCGTTGGACCGGGTAGCTTCCTCCGATCGGTCTGACCTCTGTGACCAGCGTCTCCCCTTCCTGCTCCACCTCGAGCGTTATGTGTGTGTCGGCAGGAGGGGCACCCCGCTTCTCCCACGAGAGTGCTACAAAAACCGACTGTCCTGGACCGGCGGTCTGCCGATCCACTGACGCCCCCAAGAGAACGAGACCCGGCCCGAGTTCGACGGGAGACTCCCAGACCGGCACCCGCTGCGCCTGATCGTAAGGGTCGTCTTGGACGCGGAGGGGCGTGCTCAGGGAGGAAGTCCCCACATCAAGGGATTGTCCTTTGAAGCTACCGCCCTCGTCCAGCAAGTCAAGAGACTCGACGACATCCCCTTCCAGGCCGTAGACTGAGAGCGATAGAGTACAGGTAACCACCGGCGTACCAGGCGGAAGGGGAACGACATGATACGTGGTGATTTCCTGGCCGGCCTGCCACTCCTCGGTGGTCAGTCCTTCATTGGTCAAAAGCCAATCATCGGCGGAGCCCCACATCCAGCCACTGCCGTCCCGGAGTCGCAGCGCCGCCCGCAACGGCGTGTCACAGGGCTCCCTCAGCCGCCAGCGTAGCGCCACCGACACAGCCGTATTGGCCGGCGGGCCTTCCTCTATCCAAACGCCGGTCAAGCGGAGCGGGTCGAAGCGGGCACTCACGGAAATCAGATCTGGCAGAGTGACAGAACGGTCGAGATCATACACTTGCACGTGGATCCCGTCTGATTCCCAGCGCTCGACGAGGCTGCCGGCAGCTTCCAGGGCAAACGGGAGGATCGAACGACCGATATGAGTGCCGTGAGTGTACCCCACCAGAAACACAGTCTTTCCCTTCCCTGTCAGTTCCTCGAACCGTCGCCAGCCGGCCGAAGAGTCTCTGGGCCACATCATCTCAACACGAGTTGGACCGTCATAGTAGTAGGGTATGGACCAGTCCTCCTGTGGAACCAGGATGACGTCATCAGCTCCCGCCCGTGCAGCAATGACCTGCGCTGCGCCTCGAGTGTCATCCTTGCGGAACTCAGTGCAGTAGGTGTGAATCCCCAGGATCGACGTACTTAGCAGGAATATGGCCAACACGGCTGCCCCAACCCGTTCCACAAATGCTCCATCCAGGAACCGATCCAGAACGTGACCACCAGTCAGCAACAATGCGGGAGTGAACAAAATCACGTAGCGAGGGTGGGAAAGGGGACGAATATGCCAAACAACAAAAGTAGATCCCAGAGGGATCAGCCAGTCGGTCAAGAGACGAGCTGTCGCGGAACGACAAGCCAGGGCCGAGGAACCCAGCAGAAGGCGAATCAGAGCACCAACGAGAATCAGAGCGGTCAGCGTCGTCAACGCGGTGGCGACTGGATCGGCGATAAGACCCGTCAAGCCGGTCATTTGGAACGTCCATAGCAGACGCACGAAGTGCGTCAGGGTGATCGGTTCCACTCCCCAGTTACCCTTAGGGAGCCGTCGGCTGACAGCGTCGATGTTCCAGAGAACCGCCAGCAGCCACGGGATGAGCGCCAATACCACACCAGCCTGAACAATCAACACCCGATTCCGGTTGGCCCTGTTGTTCCGGAACTCGACAAGAAGGGTCACAACTACATAGCCGACAGCGAACAGCGACACATAGTGGAGCCCGAGGGCCAATAGCTCGACTCCCCCCAGGAGCGTCCACACCAGCCAGTTCGTTCGGTCCGAGGGCTGAATGAGGCTAAACCTGAGGGCCAACAAGACCAAGTAGACCAAGGGCAGGAGGGCGTACACCCGAGCTTCCTGCGCATATACCAGGTACAGGGGGGAGAAGGCAGCCAGAGCGGTAGCAACGAGCCCTGCACGGATTGTGAGCCAGCGTCGCCCGAAGCGATACAGGCTGGGAATCAGGGGTATACTGAGCCAAACCGATAGAAATCGCACGGCGAAAGGCGAATCACCGACGCAGTATCGCCACAGTTTCAGAAGGAAAAAGTACAAAGGGGGGTGTAGATTGGCAGCCCGATTCGCGACAATCTCTCTCACGCCGGAGCGGGCCAGATGGATGCTGATCGCCTCATCCCACCAGATACTCTGAGCGTCCAGGTTGTGGATTCGGATTGCGAACGCCAGAATCACGAGCCCCACGACCGTTATGTGACGGCCATCAAGGGGCATTCCCTCCGATTCAGCCACCAACCGGAGGGCCCGAGAGACTCTACCTTCTGTGCTCTCTCCTGGCATGCTTCTCGCTAGGGGACGCTTAGCTCGCGTGCTCATCGTCCCGTTGCCCTCAAAATGGTCAACGAAATGAAACCACGGCCATCGGGCGTGGCGAGACGATCGCCTGTGAGGTGCAGGTACATACCCGCAACAAGCTCGTACTGCTCGTCCAACCCCTCGCGCGGCATGACAACAGAATGCTCATCGGTCACGTACTCCCCCGGCAGCCAGCCTGTGGTGGGACGAGTCCAGGCAGCCGGGACTCCGTCGGACTGGGCAACCACCCTGCCATCTTGATCCAGAAGATGCACAAAAACACGATAGGATGAGTCGGTCTCGGCCTCAGCACGCCAGACGAGCGTCACACTGACGGGCGTCCCCACAGCGACGGAGTGAGAATCAGGAGCCAGGCTCGCACCCACCAGCGTTGCGACGTCACCCAGGCCAGTATTCACACTAAGGTCCGTCGGTGGAGGAGCAAAGCTACGCGCCGGGGCAGTGACGGAGAGCGAAGTCAACGACACCGCTTCCCGATCTGAGGGCAGCAGAGAAAGGGCCCAGGTGTAAGTGGCGCTGTCCAGGTCAGCCGGCAGGCGAATCGGGTGCTGCCCCCGCCAGACATCGCCGACCT
>CAYVCX010000120.1:0-3598 GCA_964450435.1 uncultured Anaerolineales bacterium | reverse complement strand
GTCGAAGGCGTCGCGGTCATCGTTCTTGGGTCCGCGCAGGACAGGAGCATCCTTGAAGTTGACGACCAGCTTGGGGCCGAAGCAGACTGGCTCCTGGTCGAGTGCCGCTACCGCCTCGTTCCCCTGAACCTCGCTTGGCGTGGTCGCGTTGGCGCCGGGCCAGCCGCCAGCAAGCTCGCCGCAGCCACTACAGGCGACGCGGTGCGGCTTGGGCTGAAACCGGCCTTCACAGAAGCCGTGCGCCATACATAAATGGGGTTGTGGTACTAGGCCCTGGTCCAGAATCTGCTCGGTGGCATCCGTGAGAAGATAACTTTTATGAGAGCCGACCTGCTGGCGGCCGAGGCGCTGGGGATTTCAGCCATCCTCCTCCGTCAGCGCAGCAGACGTGCCAGGCACCTCTGCCCCCCATCGCCGATGTGCCCGCTGTCCTGTCGCGGCGTCACGGTGGTCACGGCGCTCTCCCTCGCCTACCGGTCCCTCCTCAAAGCCTGGATCGACTGCTGCAGCAGTATCTGAAGCCGCCGACTGAAGCCCAGCAGATAGGTCTCCCCCGGCTGCATCCGTTTGTGCAAGCACTGCCCGTGGGCTATAATCCGAAGCATCAACTCGCGACGAAGTCCAGGAGACAGACAAGTTGCACGTGCTCACACGACTCCTACAATACGTCCGCCCCTACTGGAGAGTTCTGCTCGGGGCCAGTGCATTGCTCCTTGCGCGCACCGGCCTCAACCTGCTGCCCCCCTTGGTGCAGAGACGGGTGGTGGATCAGGTCATCGCCGAACAGGACCTCTCCATCCTGACGCTTGCCATCGCTGCCCTCGTCGGGATCCACGCCCTTTCTCAAGCCGCCAGCTTCGGCGATATGTTCCTGCGCCACGCGGTGGGAGAGCGTTTCATCTTCGACCTGCGCGTCCACATCTATGACCATCTCCAGCAGCTCTCCCTCTCCTTCTTTGAGGACACCTCAACCGGCGAGCTCATGTCCCGGGTGACCAATGACGTCAACGCCCTGGAGCAGTTCGTGACCCACGGTGTCGCCCTCACCCTCGTAGACATGCTCCGGCTTGTGGGAGCGTCGGTGGTCCTCCTGGCGCTCAATTGGCGGCTCGCCCTGATCACCCTGATCCCGCTGCCCTTCATAGGCGCGGGGCTCTGGATATTCAACCACCGCGCCCGCCCCATCTACCGCCGGGTGCGAGATCGGCTGGGCGACATCAACGCCGCCTTGCAGGACAAGCTCGCCGGAATCCGCGTGGTTCAGGCCTTCGAGCGCGAAGAGGAGGAGCTGAGGCATTTCCGCGGGGTCAGTAGCGAGTACCTTCAGGAGCGCATTGGCGCCATCCGCACCTGGTCGGTCTTCTTCCCCGCCCTCCACTTCGTCTCGGCGCTGGGAGGGGCACTGGTGCTTGGCTTCGGCGCTCGTATGGTGGTCAATCAGCAGCTCACCCTGGGCACGCTGGTGGCCTTCCTGTCGTACATCGTCTCCTTCTACGAGCCCGTCCGACGGCTGACGGAGGTGGACAATACCTTCCAGCAGGCCATCGCCGCCGGGGAGCGGATCTTCGAGCTGCTGGACACCGAATCCGAGATTCAGAACGCACCCAACGCCATCGCCCTCGACGACATCGAGGGGGACGTCGTCTTCGACCAGGTTCACTTCCGCTACGGGGATGGCGACAAGGTCCTGGACGGCATCAGCTTCCACATCGCCCCGGGCGAGACGGTGGCGCTGGTCGGTCCCAGCGGAGCCGGGAAGACCAGCATTGCCAACCTGCTGTGTCGCTTCTACGATCCCGACAGTGGCCGCGTTCTCGTCGACAATCACGATCTCCGCCAGCTCCAGGTACAGTCGCTGCGGCAGCACATAGCCGTTGTCCTGCAGGACACGTTCCTCTTCAACACCACGGTGTGCGATAACCTGCGCTACGGCAATCCACAGGCCAGCCAGGAGGAGATGATCGAAGCCGCAAAGACGGCCTACGCCCACGAGTTCATTCAGGACCTCCCGGAGGGGTACGATACGCAAATCGGGGAGCGGGGCGTGAAGCTCAGCGGTGGACAGAAGCAGAGGCTCGCCCTCGCCCGCGCCATCCTGGCCGATCCGCGCATCCTGATCCTCGACGAGGCCACCTCGTCCGTCGATGCAGAGGCCGAGTACCTGATCCAGCAGGCGCTTGAGAAAGTCCTGGTGGGGCGCACAGCCATGGTGATCGCCCATCGGCTCAGCACCATCCGAGATGCGGACAAGATCATCGCCCTCGAAGAGGGTCACATCCGCGAGGTGGGTAGCCACAGGGATTTGCTCGCCCGCGATGGACTGTACAGCCAGCTCTACCAGCGGCAGCTGGAGCTGTCAGCAGAAAAGGCAGGGGCAGCCTGACCCGCGTCTACTCGTCTGGAGACGTATGCAGCACCGGGCTGCGATCGCCGCAAGCGCTATCTCGGCCCGTCTCTTTGGGCCTGACGCAGACAGCCCCTGGCTACCCTGGTGCTGTGCGATACGACCTGCGATACGATCCGTGAGCCCGGTCCTTCGACTGCGCTCACCATCCAATACAGGAGAGAACCCAACGATGCACACGCAATTTGACCGTCTATTGGCCGGCGGTGTCGTGGTCACCGGCGACGGAATGCGCCGGGCAGACGTGGGAGTGCGGGGCGAGACCATCGCGGCCGTCGAACCCGGTCTTCCGCACGAGGCTGCCGACGAGGTAATTGACGTCAGCGGTCGCTACGTCTTCCCCGGCGTCATCGACGCCCACGTCCACCCGGTCTATCTGGACACCGTGGAGGACTGCTCGCGCGTCGCGGCCTACGGCGGCACGACGACCATCCTCTTCTTCGCCTACGCCCGCCTTGGCGACAGCCTGCTCCAGAAGGTGGAGGAGATGCTGGAGGACGGGCTGACCAACGCGCGGCTCGACTTCGGCCTGCACGGCGGTATGTTCGAGGCACGCAAGCAGCTAGCCGAGGTACCCCGGGTGTTCGACCTGGGGGTGCGCAGCTTCAAGTTCTTCATGCCCTACATCAAGGAGGGCTGGACCACCGACGACTACCACCTGATGCAGGCCATGGATATGCTGGCCGATCTGGGCGGGCTCGCCATGGTGCACGCGGAGAACGGCGGCGCCGTCGACTACCTGGAGGACAAGTATCTCACCGGCCCCGACGCCTCGGCCGATCATTTCGTCGCCACCCATCCCGCGGCTATGGAGGAAGAGGCGATCTTTCGTGCCATCCGTATGGCAGAGGTGACCCACTGCCCCCTCTACCTGCCTCATAATACCACCGCCCGAGCCATACCTCACATCCGCCAGGCCCAGGAGTCCGGTTTGCCTGTCATCGCCGAGACCTGCCCCCAGTATCTCACCCTCACCGAGCAGATCATCGCCAGGCGAGGGGCTCTGGCAAAGATCGGCCCGCCCATCCGCACTGCGGAGGACCGCGCCGCCCTCTGGGATGCGCTCGCCGACGGGACCATCCAGGTGGTAGGCACCGACCACGCGCCGAAAGAAAAAGACGTCGACGGTGACTTCCTGAAGCAGCCCTTCGGCTCGCCCCAGATCGAGACGCTGCTGCCCCTGGTCTACGACGG
>CAYVCX010000119.1:0-4017 GCA_964450435.1 uncultured Anaerolineales bacterium | reverse complement strand
CCACCTTGTGCTCGGCCATCCAGCTCTCCCACTGCTCCCGCTGAACCTGCCGGGCGCTCAGGGTGATCCGCTGCTTGTGGGTGTCGATGCCGATAATCTTCGCCAGCACCTTCTGGCCGGTCTCGAGAAGCTCGGTGGGGCTTACCTGGGACGCTCCCGTCATCTCGCTGATGTGCAGGAGTCCCTCAACCCCCAGGCCGAGTTCGACGAAGGCACCAAAGTCGAGGACGCGGCTGACCTTGCCCTCAACCAGTTGACCCACCTCGTAGTGACTGGCAACCTGGGACCAGGGATTCGGCTTGAGCCGCTTCAGGCTCAGCGCGATGCGCGTGCGGTCCCAGTCCAGGTTGAGGACGTAAACCTCCACCTCATCGCCGACCTCGACGACCTCGCGGGGATCATCGACCTGCCCCCAGGAAAGCTCCGAGATATGGATCAGGCCGTCGGCACCGCCGAGATCCACGAAGGCGCCGAAGTCCGTGATGCCGGTCACGGTGCCTGTGACCGTGGCGCCTTCGGTCAGCTCCTCCATCACCCGCTTGCGCTGGATCTTCTGCCAGGCGCGCCGCGCCTGCCGCTGCGAGAGAATCAAGCGGCGGCGGTGGCGGTCCACCTCGATGATCTTGAGCCCTACCTTATCCCCCACCATCTCGGCCAGGCGTTCGCGCCGCTCGTCGCCCTGAAGACCTCGGGGCATCCCCACGGTGTGAGAGGCCGGGATGAAGCCACGAATCCTGCCGAAGGGGACGAGGAGGCCTCCACGGTTGTACCCGGATATCTCGGACTCGTAGAGCTGGCCTTTGGCCATCATCTCCTCGGCCTTCTGCCAATCCTCCTGCACCAGGGCTTCATAGATGGAGAGAATCAGACGCCCCTCCTCGTCCTGAGGCTTCTGCACCGCCACAGCGATCTCATCCCCCGGCTGGATACTGGCGAGGGTTTCCTCGTCGAGACGATCCAGATCGCTGACAGGGACGATTCCGTCGCGCTTGAAGCCAGCATCCACAATCGCGCCGCGGTCGCCGATTTCGATGACGACGGCGGTGTGAATGTCGCCGCGCTCCGGCAACTGGTAGTCGTACTCACCGTCGGTGAGATACTCCTCCAGCTGCTCCATCATGCTGAGGCCGGATTCTTCCTCAACCATCACGTCCTGGGTGGGCGTATCCTCGTCGGGGACGTCGTCCTGGGGTACTTCCTGTTCGATTACTTGCTCGTCGATCGTGTCCTGGCTGGTCGGTAGGGTCTCGTTATTCATCAACTGAAGTTGCTCCTATATAAGTTACGTAACCTTCGCAAGAAAACCCGACGTGTCTGCCGTCCAGTCAGCGCGCAGACCACGTCGGGTTCAAGAGCCACGGACATCGTGCGGATGCTGGGTGGATTCGCTCGACTCTGCGCACCTCCAAGGATGTTAACGCCAGTTCGCCATAGCGAAGGCTTTCGAATCGAACGCTTATTCTATCATGTCACAGGGGAATGTCAAATTAGCCCACGATTGTTTCCCCGCCGTCCACGGGGATGACCGCCCCGCTAACCCACGTGATCTGCGGATTGGCCAGGGCCACCAGCGTCGTCGCCACGTCCTCGGGGGTTGTGAGACGCCCGTGGGGATTGCGTCGCAGTGCCTCCTTCATGTACTCCTCGTGGCCGGGGATGACGCGCAGGGCCGGGGTGTCCGTCACACCGGGCCGCAGGCAGTTGACGGCGATCCCGCGGGGCCCGAGCTCCAGGGCGAGCTGCCGCATGTGGCTCTCAAGCGCGGCCTTCGCCGCCGACACCGCTCCGTAGTTGGGAGCCATGCGCTCCGCCCCCTCGCTGGAAAGGGCGTAGACCCGGCTGCCGGCGACGAGCAGCTCTCGCCGCACCAGATCCTGCACCCAGTAGACGAGCGTGTGGGCCATCACCCGCAGGGTCATGTCCATCTGCGACTCATTGACAGCCTCCTCCGGGTCCTCGGCGATGAAAGGGAGCAGGGTTCCGAAGGCAAGCGAATGGAGCATGAAGTGCACGCCGTCGGCGGGATCGTCCGCCAGGGTCTCCTCGATCTGATCCAGCACCCGGGTTCGTCTGCGCTCCGACGCGGCGTTGGTGTTGAAGAAGAGCGCTGTGCTCCCCGCTGCTTCAATGTCCGCGACCACGGCCTCCGCCCGGTCCAGTCGCGACCGGGGGTCCAGGTGGACGCCGAAGATGTTCATGCCGGCCTCGGCCAGCGCCCGCGACGTGGTCGCGCCGAATCCGCTGGACGCGCCCAGGATCAGGGCCCATCGTCCGTTGAGTTCCTTCTCGCTCATTGTCACCTCCTGTGATGGTTCGTGTGGTGGTTTGCGCTTGACGTCTCAGGTATGACAACACCCTGCGCCCGTCTACGATACGCCCTTGTACGGTGGTCCGAATTCCGGTAGAATGCCGGGTGATGGATCGAGTTACCGTCCGCAAGCTGGACCACACCGGCCGCGAGGTCATCTCCTACCCCGGGGAGGTTCTAGAACGCAGCGACGAGGCCCTCGTGGTGCGTACCTCCTGGGAGCGAGAGTCGATGGATCTGGGCTTCGTCGTCCTGGAGCCGGATGACCGCTGGAAAGAGTATTTCTACGGCGATCGATGGTACAATATCTTTGAGATCCGCGCCAGCGACGGCCGTTTGAAGGGCTGGTACTGCAACGTCACGCGGCCGGCGCGCATCGCCGAAGATGAGGTAGCCGCCGAGGACTTGGCCCTCGATCTGTGGGTTGAGCCCGACGGCGGCGTACGCGTGCTGGATGAGGATGAGTTCGCCGCACTGCCCCTCGGGCCCGAGGAGCGCGAGGCGGCGCGGGAGGCGGTGTCCGAGCTGCGCGGCATGGTAGCCCGTGCCGAACCGCCTTTCCTCCGCTGAAGCTCTCTGTCCGGGTAGTCCCTCCAGAAGAGAGGGGCAACGCACCTCGTACGTGCAGGGTGCCTCTGTCTCTGCCCCTTCCTCTGCCTCTGCCTCTCGGCTCTCCAATCAGTCAGCAGAAGCAGCGGCCCTCAGGATCCGCCCCACCAGGTGGCTGCCGAGAATCGCCAGCCCGTCGGTGGACATGTAGTGGGCGGCTGTGTCCTCAAAGAGCACCCGCGCCTGGGAGGGGAACTCATCGTCGCCGCGCCAGTAGACCAGGGCTACGTGGACGCGGGGGAAGACGGTGAAGGCGTAGCCGGCGTCGCCGATCTCCTCCACCGGCTCGCCCCCAAGGCTCTCGGCGGCGCGGCGGAAGGCCTCGATGCCCCCCTCCAGCTCGCGCGCCAACCGAATTCCAGTGTACCCGCGGAACGCCTGGACGTAGAACATCCCCTCCGGGAGCTCTCTGAATCCGATCCAGCGCCGGGACGGGGTCGTGCCGTCGGCGGTGACCAGGTACGTGAGGATCAGGCTCTGCACGAAGGAGGAGGGCTCCTGACCGTCATCGGCGCGGCGGATGGAGAAGTCCTCGGCCGAGATGACGTACTCCCGGGAGAAGAAGCTGAGGCGGTAGTCTCCGGCGGCGTCCTGTTGGCAGCCGCTGTACATCACCAGCCTGGCGGGCTCCCGCTGCTGCAGGGTCTCCTGGGCCTCCTGGACCACGGGGGCGAGGCGGTCGATCCACTCCTTGAGCTGCGGCGTTGGCTGGGTGTTCCGCAGCATACGGTCAGCTTCCCGCGGCATTCGCCTCGGCGGCCTCGATGAGCTCCAGGAACTCCTCCCATTCCTCCTGGAAGAGATGGAGCGTCACGATCCCGAGCTCCAGGTGGTAGGTCGTCTCGCCGTCGGGTTCCTCGGCTTTCCACATCTCGAAGTTTGTCGTCTCTGCCAGTGTGTCGACGGTTGGTTGTTCCATGGTTTCTCCTTATTCTGGTGGCGCTATAGTACTATGACGGCATATCGGCAATCAGAGCTTCCTGGACGGCCGAGGAGCGGTCACGTGCTAGTTACTTTTGGCCAGCGTGAGCGAGATTCCTCCGCTGCACTCCGCTGTGCTCCGTTCCGGTCGGAATGACGAAGGCGGCGGTTTCTTGCCT
>CAYVCX010000118.1:0-4026 GCA_964450435.1 uncultured Anaerolineales bacterium | reverse complement strand
GCAGGAGTGGACTACGAGCGCATGCTCGACGAGCTACAGCGGCAGATTGCTGAACGGGAGCGGGAGATCTACTCCGACGTCGTCATTCGAGAAGCTCGCGCACCACAGAACGTGGGACGTATGCCTGATGCAGATGCTCAAGGTCTGGTCCACGGATCGTGCGGCGACACCATGGCGTTCTATCTGGGCCTGGAAGGCGAGACGATTGTGGAGGCGACCTTCATCACCGACGGCTGCGGCGCAACGCTTGCCTGTGGCAGCATGCTGAGCCAGATGGTGACGGGGATGGGGTTGGAGGACGCCGAGTGGGTGCTGCCCGAGGACCTGGTCGAGGCCCTGCACGGCTTGCCGGAGGAGAGCATGCATTGTGCCGATCTCGCGGTCAGCACGCTGCAGAATGCTCTCTTCAACTGGCGGATGAGTCAGACGGAAAGGGAGGGGCCACTTGGCAGCTGACGAGCAGGCGAAGGCCGTGGCCCGGCGGGCGGGAGCACTGGTGGATGCTGGTCTTCACTGATCGGAGGCTGTGGTGCTCGCCGTGGGCGGGCAGGTGCTGGACGAGTTGGGGGCTCAGGCCTTGCGAATGGCAACCGGGTTCTGCGGCGGTCTGGGGGATACCAGAGAAGAGCTGTGCGGGGCCTTGAGCGGTGGTGTCATGGTCGTCGGGGGCCTGGTCGGCAGGGCCAGCTTGGAGGAGGATGATCAACCGGCCATCCGACTGGCCAGCGAGTATCGAACCCGTTTCCTGAAGGAGTTTGGGTACACTCAGTGCGCGCGGTTGCGCGAGGATGTCGTCAACGTGACCGGGGGGCTGGGTTCCTGTGGGGCCCTCGTGGAAAGAGCGGTCATGATTCTCCTGAGACAGCTGTCCCAGGCAAGATGAGGTGTTGCTGGATGGATAGGCGGTCATCTGACTGTCTTACGTGCGTTACGATTGACGGACGCGCGTTCCTGCGACGGGAGGAAACGGAATGGGTGAGATATCAGCGCAGGTGAGCCTCTACCCGCTGCGGCAGGAGTCAATCGGTCCCGTGATCCGCAAGGCGACTTGCCATTTCCGTGAGCAGGGTCTACGTGTCCGTGTCGGCGAGATGAGTACGTTGGTGTGGGGTGAGGAGCAGGCGCTCTTCGACGCCGTGCAGGAGGCGTTCCGTCTGGCGGCGCGGGAGGGAGACGTGGTGATGAATGTCAGCTTCTCCAACGCGTGTCCTGAACCGCGCGAGGTGTCCTGAATCGAGACGCGGGAGAGATGGAACGGTGTCAGGAGCGACCGCGTTTGACGAACAGGTCGCGGCGCGCTACGAGGCCTGGTACGAGACCAGAGAGGGGCAGCGCGCCGATGCCCTCGAGAAGGCATCACTGCAGCACCTTTTGGGGCGGGTGCCCGGGGCTGACAGGATCGTGGAGGTGGGTTGCGGCACCGGGCACTTCACCCGCTGGCTGGACCGGCGGGGATGCTCGGTGGTGGGAGTGGACCTGTCGGCAGCTATGCTCTCGGAGGCCAGGGGGGCGAACCAGATCCCCCTGGTGCAGGCCGACGCTCACCGGCTTCCTTTTGCGGACAACGTGTTCGATCTGACCACGTTCGTCACCACGCTCGAGTTCTTGGAGGCTCCTCAGGAGGCTCTAGCAGAGGCTGCTCGTGTGGCCTCTCGGGGCGTTGTCCTGGGAGTGCTTAATCGGTGGAGTGCTCTCGCCGCGCGGCGTCGGCTGGTTGGTCTGTTTGGACCCGGCGTCTATGAGACGGCTCGCTTCTACGGCGTCGGCGAGTTGCGGCGGCTCTTGCACAAGACGGTCACCTCCGCGACGAGTGGAGTCAATGGAGAGGGTGGCCGGACCGTCTGGCACACGACGCTGTTCCCGCCGTGGATGCCTTGGGAGCGGGCGAGATTGCCTTGCGGAGGTTTCATAGCGATGGCCTTGCTCTTTCCCGAGAAAGGATGTCGGTCGAGCTAGGGAGGTGGATCGAATGTCAGGTGATCGGACGGTCTGGGTCGATGCGGAACGGTGCACCGGCTGTGCGGAGTGCGTTGAGATCTGTCCCCCTGAGGCCATCTCTATGCTGGCTGGCAAAATCCACGTGGATGAAGAGACGTGCACTGGATGCCAGGCCTGCGTCGATGCGTGTCCGGAGGGGGCCATTCGGCCGCTGCTCCACGGGGAGATCGTGGCGCTGGAGGAGCAGCCAGCTCCTGCCCAGTGGTGCTCCTCCCCGTTGGCGGAGAGCGGCGGCGTGGCCGTTGCCGTCGCCAGTGTGGGTTTGCTGGCCCGAGTGGCAAGCTTCCTGGTTCAGATGGCGAGGTATTGGCTGGCAGGCCGCTCAACTGGGGCCAGGCAATCCCTGGGGACGACTGCATCGGCGTCATCGCGGGGAGGTGAAGGACGCTCCGACGGTGCGGGGCGCCGCGCGCGTCATCGACGGCGGGGCGGGTGAGTCGACGGTGGCAAGGGAAGCACGCCCGTCCTTCTGGATTGCGGTTCTGATGGGCACGCTGAGTGTGGGATGCCTGGCCGGGAAGGCGCCGAAGCCCGCTGTCTCCTCGTCTTCCGCCGCGAGGGCTCCGTCGACCACGTCTACCCCCGTAGCGACCGGGACCTCGAGGTCGACGCCGGCAGCGGCAGGCGACATGACGGCTACGGCAACTGAAGTTGCGCCGACCATGACGCCCCGGCCGAAACGGGCGCATGAGTTGGTGACCGTCACGTTGACCATCGTGTACGACAACAACCCCTATGATCCGGCGCTGCGCACGTTCTGGGGCTTCTCCTGCTGGGTGGAGACCGACGAGTCCACGGTCCTCTTCGATACCGGCGGTGACGGTTCTGTATTGATGCATAACCTGAATGTGCTGGATCTTGACCCCCAGGAGATCGATGTTGTGGTGTTGTCGCACGCTCACGGAGATCACACCGGCGGACTGGACGCTCTGTTGAGCGCAGGTGTCAGGCCAGTAGTGTACGCGCCTGTATCCTTCCCTGAATCATTCAAGAGGGACGTGCGTGCGCGCACTGCCCTCTTGGAGATTACCAAACCGATGACCGTTGCTCCTGGTGTCCACACGACTGGAGAAGTGAAGTCGAACGTGACGGAGCAGGCGCTGGCGGTCGAGACCGATGAAGGCCTCGTCGTTGTTACCGGATGTGCGCACCCCGGGGTCGCGGACATGGTGCGCCGCGCCAAGGAGGCGACCGGTGGGGAAGTCGCGCTGCTGATGGGCGGCTTCCATCTCGACGGAGCCAGCCCGGGCAAGGTCGAGAGGGTCATTGCTGAGCTCCGCAGTCTGGGGGTGAGACGGGTTGCGCCGTGTCACTGCACTGGTCACGAGGCCCGGGAGCTACTCATTGCCGCCTTTGGCGAATGTGGGTTTCCGGCGGGAGTCGGCTGGTCAACCGAGTTCATCGGCGGGAAATAGGAGGGCGCTAATGCCGATCTATGAGTATCGGTGTCGAGACTGCGACACAGAGTTTGAGGTGTTGGTGCGGGGCACCGACCCGGTCGTTTGCCCGCATTGTCGAAGTTCGTCGTTACAGAAGCTGCTCTCCGCTCCGATTGTCTCCCGCGGGCGGACAGCTTGACGAGGGAGGCACACTTGCTGCGGCGCGGAGGAGCGGTGTTCCGCGCCTCCCTGCTCGGGGGGAGATGGATGTCGGCGTGGGTAAACGGATAGCAATTGAAGGAGGTGAAAAGAGATGTTGCGAGGTCGCGGAGGTGGTGGTGGACAGGGTGGTGGATCGGGCCGCGGTCGCGGATCGGGCCGGATGGGCGGTTCGCAAGCGGCTGGGCCAGGCGGATACTGCGTGTGTCCGAGTTGCGGTCACCGAGAGAAGCACGTCGCGGGCCAGCCGTGCTATCGGAAGCAGTGCCCGGAGTGCGGTACGAAGATGACCCGTGAGTAGGTTCGGCACCTGGGAGGTGGTGGTAGGTCGGGGGAGGGTTTAGCTGCTTGACGGGGACCGTATATTAGTGTATTCTAGCGTTAGATGACTGACAGATACTTACGCACCAGCGAAGTCAAAGAGAAATAC
>CAYVCX010000117.1:0-4039 GCA_964450435.1 uncultured Anaerolineales bacterium | reverse complement strand
GCCTTGTACCAGCGGGCTATGTCGTCGTCTCTGCCCACTCTGAGTCGGACGTGGATGTGGGGTGTTTTCGCCATTGCTACACGAAGCGCCGCAGGCCGACCCGCAGATACCCGGCGGTGTTGGCCAACTGGGCATCGCCGTTCACCAGCCCGGCGTGCGGATAGGCCTGCCGGATGTAGGGGGCGAGCTCCCCGCTTCCCCCGCCCGTGAGCACCACGGCACGCAGCTCCACCCCTGCCCCCCAACCACTCAGGGAACGAGCCTTGGACACGATGGTGTCCGCCAGCGCCTGCAGATGTGGCTCCACGATGTCTGTGATGTCCTCCTGCTCCCCGTAGATGTCCACCGACCGCTCCCTCACCGCCTGGTCGACCCGCCCTCGATAGAGAGACCAGTCCAGACCGTACTCCCGCTTCAGGTCCTTGCCCACCTTCTGAAGCATCTCCGCCATACCGGTGGTGACGCTCTCACTCCCCACCTCGACGTACCGCAGTCGGTCCACCAGGACGTAATTCGTGGTGTACATGCCTACATCTATGAGGCCCACCCGGCCCCTGGCCAGGTCGCCGTCCACCAGACGGCCGTGCCGGTCGAGCACCAGCGCGTAGAGCGACCCGATGGCCTGAGGAAGGATGTAGGTCTCGGTAACCTCAAACTCCCGCGTCCACTTCCCCCGCTGCTCGACGGTGTGCTCCCCCTTCAGCATCCGGGACAGGGTTGTCCGGCTGCGCTCGTCGTAGTCCGCCACCGGCAGGCCGGTGATCACTATCACCTCGTCCTCGGTGGTCTTGACCAGCTCCCCGGCCACTGCGTAGAAGAGCGCTTTCTGCTCCGTGCCGCCGGTTCTGGCCGCGCTTAACGTCTGGCTGACGCTTGCGCTCTGGCGTTCGGCCCGCTCGCCGACGAAGTACCAGCGGCCGTCGACCTTCACGCTGATCCCGGTGCTGTCCCCAGCCACTATCTCCTCGTCGAACCGGATCCTCTCCGCCGGGCCCACCACCGAGAGGATCACCAGTGGCTTCTTGCCTCTCACCATCGCCTTGGTGAATCCGTATCCAATGTCCGCTGCCAGAATCGTTGCCACTGTTTCCCTCCTCCTTTAGTTCCCGGTCGATGGAGACTCCCGCCTGGCACGTAGCGCCACCCGCTGGTGCTGGTAGCTCTCCTCCGCCTCCACCGGCCGTCCCACTGGGTTGAACGCGTAGTATGGCCCGTGTAGGACCATCTCCATCTCCACCTCGCTGGGTCCACGTCGGTTCTTCTCTATGGCCCAGCGAACGAGTGCAGCGCCTCCCGTAGAGAGCTTGCCGCGGTTCATGATCAGCGCCCCGTCCGGCTGATACTGCACCAGCGAAGACCCCCACAGGTTCTCCAGGTGAACCCGCTGCCGCCGCAGCGCGTCCTCGTCGGCCGCGGCCACGCCCACCACCGGGACGTGGTATTGAAGCGCGATGGTCTTCAGCGCCTTCATTACCACGTTGACGCGCTCCACGTCGTCGTATCTCTCGCCGCTCAGCGAGGGACGCACGGGCACGATCTGCAGATAGTCCACGAAGAGCACGACATCCTTGTACCCTCGCTCCTGGGCCAGCTCGACGTACAGCTCCAGCACGTCCGCCGTCGTTCTCCGACCGTCCCCCAGGATCAGCCACAGTCCCTCCAGATACTCCTGGATCTTCCGCCAGACCTCCCATGCCCCCGGCACACGGTCCACCAGCCACTCGAAGGAGACCGATTCTCCGCGCTGCAGCCCTTCCACCACCACCGCGTCGATCTCGTCGCGCGTGATCCCACCGCCTGGCCTGGAACGGCTGGGGTCGATGGACTCCAGACATAACAGGCGGTGGAGGAGGTACAGCGGCGAGTGTTCATAGCACACCACGATGGCCAGCGCCCGCCCCGAACGGGCGATGTTGCGCGCCATTTGGACCACGGCCACTGTCTTGCCGATGTTCTGCATGCCCCCGACCAACCACAGATCCTCGGCGTGCAGGCCGCCCCCCAGGTACTCGTCGAAGGGCGTGAACCCGGTGGGGATAGGGAGATAGTCCTCCACCCGGCCCTCTCGAAGCCGCTGGTCCAGGTCATCTACCACGTCGGCCAGGCTCTGCGGCCCCGGCACCCCGACCGGCAGTACCACCTTCCCCATCCCTACTCCTCCCCCTCATACGCGTCAACTTAAGGCTGTCACCTCTCACCCTTGATTGTGGGAGGGTTCTCCAGAACGCGAAATCGAAATCGCCGTCAGAGACGCCTCCCACAAGGACTTTTTGAGCACTGGGCTGCGCCAGTTCCATCGTCAAGTTTACGCATAGCCCCTTCACCCTGTCACCCCCTCATCTCCCTTTGCCGTAGTCCACTCGAAGTCCGCCAACCTTGTGGTGATCCCTTCGGCTGCGCTCAGGACAGGCGCGTCGAATCCACAGCCGCCGCAGCTTCCGCTCCCCAGGCACTACAACGAACCGACAAGAGTTGCCCTCTACGTCTCTTTAAGGTAAAATTGAGCTGGAGGCAAGATGAGGCCCAAGACTGAGATCGAACTCTACCTGGATCGGGCTCGCCAGGACCTGCGAGCGGCCCAAAGCAATCTCGAGCAAGGCTTCTATGGCGTCACTGTCACCCGAGCCTATTATGCGATGTTCTACGCGGCCTCCGCTCTCCTTTCCAGCCGAGGAATCTCGCGCAGCACACACTCCGGTGTGATCTCGGCCTTCAGCCAATACCTTGTCAAACCAGGCTTTATCGAGGTCGAATACGCGAAAATGTTGGGGCATGCTTTCGACTCCCGCCTCGACAGCGATTACGACATCGTGTTTACCCCGGAACGTGCACTGGCCAGAGACGTGCTACACGATGCCCATCGCTTTGTAGATCGGGCCGCGAAACACCTCCAGCAGAGAGGTGCACTGTGAAGGCGATGCATAACGACTTCATTCACCTTACCGATAAAGAGCAACGAGCGGCGGCGGAACTCGTGGTCAGATTGCGCCAACGATTCGACGGGCGATTGGTCTCCGTTACCCTCTTTGGCTCCCGAGCACGGGGGGAGGCTGGCCCCCACTCCGACCTTGATGTGGTGGTCGTCCTTTCCGACGTCGACCCTGACATCCGCAAGGAGGTTCGCCATCTGGCGGTCGAGGTCTGGCTGGAACACGGCATCTACATCTCCACCCGCGTGTGGGACCGGGCTCATTGGCGCAAGTTGGAAGAGCTCCGAACCACATTCTATCAGAACATCCGTCGAGACGGCGTCAACCTCCTGGAACTTTCCCCCGCAGCCACCCCATAACTGAAAGCCCTTCCTCGCGCTCCTTTGCTCCCCGCATCAAGTTGTTGCTGACCCGAACATATGAAACTACACTTCTTCGTGGAAGATAGATCACACTTTGCAGGGCTCTCAATGAGAAAAACCCTCGCAGAGCCTCCCAGGTGTCCATTTATGACCCAGTGTCTATCCGATAGTACGTACGTTCCCAACAGCGCGCTGGTAATGTGGCGTCTCCCTCCTCACCGCTTCTCCCCATACGCGCCAACTTAGACTCTCACCTCTCAGCCGTGATTGTGGGAGGGCAGTGTGCTGCACAGCACTGTACGACGTGCTGTACAGTGTACGATGTGTACGACGCGAAATCGAAATGAGGCTGGCTAAGAACTGTTGGAACGTTGCTCATGCGACCTCCTCGACAGTGCAGCGAAGGGTAAACAATTCCGGTGCAGGTATGGCGCCAAGAGGGCTATCATAAGATCTTCGATGTTGACAGTGCCGGTGGAAGGTCTGGTAATCCTCCCAATCCTCATTGACCCGTATTGCACGCAGATCGAGGAGGGCTTGCGCACCTGCTCGCGTCCAACGCATACCGGAGCGTTCCATACGGTCCTTGACGAGGTGCCCACAAGCCCCCTCGACGACCCCGGTACCGATAGGCCACCCGCGAGCCAGATAGGAACCGTAGCGCATATAGGGCACATTCCGCTGATAGTATCCAATGGTGGTGCTCAGCGTTTCTTTCTGCGATGCCGAGAGAGACGGTTCTTCAAG
>CAYVCX010000116.1:0-4106 GCA_964450435.1 uncultured Anaerolineales bacterium | reverse complement strand
TCAGTCGGTAAAGCGGGCAAACTGATAGACAGAGCCCACAGCGGATACAGTGAAGATACTCCTCGTCAGTTGTTGGTGCGGCGATCGATGGGGTGGGTTGATCAAGGGGTGGGGGCATATGTTCGCTCTTTCGGCTCTCGCGTTGCTTGTATGCTCATTCCGTTCGGCGTTGGCACAGGAATCGTCTGGTCTCTCGGGGATTATAGCATGGAGGTCCGTATGTGGAAAGACGCGCGCAACCAGAACTGGACCCTTGTGGCCTGCCCAACGCACCTGCGCATCACTGCCCGGTCGTGGGCAGGACCCGCTGGGGGCAGAGGCGTCGGATAAGGCGCCATCTGAGCTCACCAACTGAGGATGACCGATTCTGCTGGCTCCAGGCTGCCTGCCAGGGTTCCCTCTCTCAGCGCGAACGTCCTCTCGCTCAGCAGATCGGCCAGTCTTGCATCCTGCGTTGGCAAACGGATGCGGAATGTCTGGGGGTTGTCCCAACTGAGGTTGAACAGCACGGCGACAGCGCGTCCGCCACGGCGCCGTATCACGGCCCACACGTTCGAGCTGTCCGATGCGACCAGGTCGAACGTCGCAGGGTCCGGGTCCGTGATGGCGTGGCCGTGACCAGAGCGAATGTTCAGCACGCGCCGGATCCAGCCCACCAGGTTGTGTTCGTTCTCCCATTCGTAGGCGGCCTCGCTGAACAGGGGCAGGTCCTCGGCCGGGTAGCGGGGCAGCTCTTCGGGCTGGAAGTCGAGACCCGTGTTGACCGGCCACGTCTCGGCCAGCTCAAAGCCCGCGTGGCAGAAAGGTATCGCTGGCAGGAGGCACCCCAGGACCCAGAGCAGCCTTGCGTACGGCGTCCCGCCAGGGCGAGCGGCGGCACGCGGGGTGTTGTGGCTCTCCGGCGCGCTGAAGAAAGGAATCGGATACCCAGATCCGGCGCAGCGGCGCAGCATGTCCGCAATCAGCCTCTCGGGCCGGTAGGCCAGCCACCAATAGTTGCCGATCACCGCGTTGTACCCTTCCTCGCGGCTTTGCCGCGTGATGCGGAAGTTCTCATCCCAGAAGGCGAACTCGGCATCGATCTCCCGTGCGGCTTCCACTATGCGCCGCTTCAGCAGCATTGGCAGGGCGTGGCCCATATCGATCATCACACCGTCGATGCCGAAGTGGCGTTGGTAATGGGGCAGGATGCCGACGATGCGGTCCCACAGACCCTCGGCTCGGTTCTCCAGTTGTGCCAGGCGCGCGTCGTACATCCGCACGGTGTTGTACGCGATGTAGTTGAACTCGCTGTGGTCGTACAGCCTTAAGTAGGTGACGTCCGTCCAGGGAGGCTGAGGGTCATCGGGAGGCCAGTCGGCGAACGCCCCCGGGATGCGGACGCGCGTTCCGTCCTCCAGCGTGCCAATCCAGCGGTTGTTGATTCTCTCTATGCGGTCTGGATCCGGAGGCGGGGTGAACATATCGCGGTAGCCTTTATCTGGGGGGATCAGTTCATCGAAATTGCCCGCTTCCACCTGCTGCTCTATCCTTCTCAACTGCTCCCCCGAGAAAACGGGGGCGCCGTAGGCCCTGCCCTGTTCCTCGCCGGGCTTCCGGTCGGGGATGTCGGCCCGAATCCAGTAGAACCACTCTGGGTGTTCGGCAACCCAATCTGCATCCCTCGATGCGGTGCGAAAGACAAACTCCAGGACGACGCGCAGCCCCAGGTGATGCGCGGCCTCGATGAGCGCGGCGAACTCATCCTCGGGTTTGAGCCCCAGGGCAGGTTCCGCCAGACGAGGATCGAGCCGGTACGGATTCTGGATGGCGTACACCGAGCCGAGGGTCCCCTTGTGCCCGTCTTCACCGATCGCCGTCACGGGGAGGAGATGGAGGGTGTTGAACCCCATCTGCTTCACCAGCGGCAGCGTGGCGATGGTCTTGAGGAAGGTGCCCGTCTCCATCCAACCATCGCCAACGGGGTTGAGGTCGACGTCGCCGTCTTCGTCATGATCCCAACCGGTCGCCGCCCGGATCAGCGTGTTGTACACCGCGGCTCTCCTCGTCCACTCCCCGTGCGGCTCTCCGCGTACTGGGTCCTCCTGTGGCCGCTCTTCGATCCACCGGATGCGCTCCAGGTAGAAGCGGTAGGGATTGACGAGCTGTCGCTCCGGCGCCCGATCTGCTCCGCTCCACAGGCCGGGCACGCTGTAGTGCGATGCCCGGCCCCTCCCGCGCTCTACTCCATCGGTGAGTCTTTGCTTGACGAGATTGAGAGCTCTGGCCATAGAGGTGTATCTCCTCCTCTTTGATTTCGTAGGCATGCCAAAGATGGTCGCTGCAGCCGATGGCGTGGATTATACGGCGGAGGCACGGTTTATGGTAGCGAGCATCACGGTGCCGCTGGCCGGTCGCCCGGTGCTTCACCAGCTTGTGCTCTCGACGAGTTGTGAGATAATCCGACGACCTATCGCTGTCTGCGCGCCCGCGTCCGGTCCCTGGCCGTCTCGCTGATGGTACTGCACCCGGGATGATGCGTTTGCCCACAGCTATGGGAGTTCCTGCAGCGTCCTGATGCTCGCTTGGGCCGTGCCGCTGGAGGTGCGGAGGACGCGCCGGGAATCACACATCTATCTGCAATTGTGCAAGGAGGAAGACGAAAATGAGGAATTTCCGTTGGGTACTGCTGGCGGCGGCGGTGCTCGCATTGGTCAACTTGGCCTGTGGGTCGGGTGGCGCGACCCCTACCGCGGAGGTCCAGCCGACGCGGGAGATGCCCACGCCGGAGCCGATCGACACGCCCGCCCCGGAGCCGACCAATACACCCGCCCCGGAGCCGACCAACACCCCTGTCCTGGAGGCCGAAGAAGATGGTGCCGTCCTGGAGCTCATCAACCGGTCCGGCGGCGACATATGGTACGTCTACGTCTCGCCCAGCAAGGCGGACGATTGGGGTGAGGACTGGTTAGGTGACGATTTGATCCGGGATGGCGACAGCTACGCGATTGCCGGGATTCCCGATGGCGTCTACGACATCTCCGTTGAGGGGAAGAATAACCAGCCCATTGAGGTCGTGTGGGAGGTGGACCTGAGGGACGAGGTATCTTTGACCATCGTGGGGCTGGGATCCCTCGAGGTGGTGAATGAGTCGGGCGTCGCCATTGCGTATCTGTACATCTCCCCCACAGCCAGCGACACCTGGGACGACGAATGGCTGGGCGGGGAGCTCATCGAGGAGTACGGCACCTACACGGTGGAAGGCATACCGGGCGGCAGATACGACATTCAGGCCCGCGACGAGTTCGACCAGGAGATCGAGACCGTGTTCAACGTCGACCTCTCCGGGCACACGACGTGGGCGCCGATCGGGATGGCCCCTTTGCCGGATAACGCCGTGTTGCGCTTCGAGGATGACTTCTCGGACAACCGGCACGATTGGGGTCTGGATACGGAAGGTGAGGACGTCTATTATATGCGCCCATCAGGGGGCGAATACTGCATCCTGATCAAGAGCGACCAGCTCACGGCCTGGGAATGGTATGAGCCGTTCCGGACCGACGAGTTCGTCGCCGAGGTGGTTTGCTCCATCTCCGACGCCGAGGACGCCAGCTGTGGCCTGGGCTTCGGGCCTGATGGAGACAATCTGTACTGGTTCGAGGTCTCTCCGTCCGACCAGACCTACGCGCTTTTCTTGCTGGAGAATGATACCTGGCAGGATGCTCTTGTGGAGTGGACCCCGTCCGCCAATGTCTACCCCTACGGGGTGAACTACCTGAGCATGGAGCGGGTCGACGGAGTTGTGTCCCTGTACGTCAACGGCGTTCTGCAAGATCAGATCGAGAGCTTGCGCTTCCCCAGCGGTAGAATCGGGATCGGAGGCGCCACGTACACCGAGGGAGGCGCCCGGGTCTGTCTCGACGATCTCCGGGTGTGGCATCTGGAGTAGCGAGGAGCCTGGGAGGTCTGCCACCCGCTGCGTCGCCAGATTCCGCGATGGAACCGGGTGGCACAACCCGCCGCCCTCCCTGTCTCGGGGAGGGGGGTGAGGCTCCACCCACACCTTAGTATAACAACCGCGTTTGTCATTCCGAGAAAGCCCATGGTGCATACACCACTCAGGATGC
>CAYVCX010000115.1:0-4163 GCA_964450435.1 uncultured Anaerolineales bacterium | reverse complement strand
CTTAGTGAGTCAAGTCGGCCAGTTGACATCACAAAGAGATGTGTTATCATTCTGCGTCATACAACTGAATACCATGCGATAAGTTCACCCTTATCAAGAGAGGTGGAGGGACCGGCCCTGTGAAGCCTCGGCAACCAGCCTTGACGCGGGCTCTGCGTCAAATGCGGGTGCCAAGTCCGGCAGACCCCGGCGGGATCTGAAAGATGAGCGTGCCGACAGCCTCTTCAGAAGCTACCCGCTGAAGAGGCTTTTTCGTTCCTTTGGAACGCCAGCCCTCTCCTGATAGGCAAAGCTGTTATCGGAACACGAATGGGGAGGATGACGCCTATGGCTAACCAGTTCTCGACCCTGGCCGTCCACGGCGGCGAGGACAGACAGAAACCCTACGGGGCGCTGACGACGCCCATCGTCCAGAGCTCAACCTACACGTTCCAGGGCACCACTGAGATTCTGGACTTTATGCGCCGCAAGGAGGCCGGTGATCCGTCCGTGCGGGAAGAGTATGGCCGCTACGGCAACCCCACACAGACCGCGGCGGAGCAGAAGATTGCCGCGCTGGAGGGCGGCGAGCGGGCTCTGCTCTTTGCCAGCGGCATGAACGCCATCACGACCACACTGCTGACCCTGCTCTCCAGCGGCGACCACCTCGTGACAGTCGAGGGTGCCTACCGCCGCACCGACGAGTTCGCGCGCGAGTTCCTCCCCCGTTGGGGCGTCAAGACCACTGCTGTCCCCATCGACGACCCCGACGCCCTTCGCAACGCCATCCAGAGCAACACCCGCGTGATTATGTCCGAGACGCCGACCAACCCCTATCTGCGAGTGATGGACCTCCCGCGGATGGTCGAGATCGCCGCCGGGGCCAACATCCTGACCATCATCGACAGTACCTTCGCCACCCCCATCAACCTCCGCCCCCTGGAACACGGCCTCGACCTGGTGATCCACAGCGCGACGAAGTACCTGGGCGGGCATAATGACTTGCTGGCGGGCGCCGTCGTCGGGCCTGGAGATGTACTGAGCAAGATCCAGGGCGCTCGAGGCGTGTTAGGAGGCATGAGCAACCCCAACGATGCGTACCTGCTGATACGGGGCATGAAGACCCTCGAGTTGCGCGTGCGACGCCAGAATGAGAACGGGCAGCGCGTCGCCGAGTTTCTGAACGAGCACTCTGCCGTCAGCCGGGTCCATTATCCCGGACTGCTCAACCACCCCGATCACCAGGTCGCCCGGCGGCAGATGACCGGGTACGGCGGCGTCGTCAGCTTCGAGATCGACGGGGGTATGCAAGAGACAGGCGATTTCATCGATCGTCTGCAGTTGCCGTATGTCGGCCCTACCCTGGGCGGTGTGGAAAGCGTCGTCGAACAGATGGCGGCTCTGTTCTCCCTCGATCCTGGGAAGCGCAGAGAGGCAGGGATCAAAGACAACCTCGTGCGCTACGCCCTGGGGATAGAGGACGCGGACGACATCATTGCCGATCTGGACCAGGCCCTGGCCGGCACGTGATGAGGGGAGGGACCATGATCGTCCACAAATTCGGCGGGACGTCGATCGGCAGCGCCGAGCGGTTCGCCAGCGTCGCCGACATCATCCTGGACCATAACGCCGTGACCCAAGGCACCGCACTACGCGGAAGCGTGGTCGTCGTCTCGGCGATGAGCGGCGTCACCGACCAGCTGGTCGCCGGTGCCCGAGCGGCCTCCGAAGGCCGGGTTACCGCATACCAGGAGCTCAAAGCCAATCTGCTCAGGCGACACCTCACCGTCGTTGAGACCCTGCTGGATGAGCGCCGGGAACGGCTGAAGGTCGGGGGGCTGATTGAGGACATGCTCCACGACCTGGAGCTGCTGTATCGCAGCATTGCGGTGCTTGGTGAGCTGACCCGGCGCGGGCGTGACGTCGTGGCGTCTCTTGGGGAGCAGCTCTCGGTTCAAATCCTGGCCTCTGTGCTCAGGGAGCGCCGCGCCCGATGCACGGCCATCAACTCGACGGACCTGATCGTGACGGACGACCACTTCGGCGCGGCGATGCCGCTGATGGATCAGACGCGCCACCGCCTTGAGCAGCGCCTGAGGCCGCTCATCGAGCAAGGCATCCTTCCCGTCATCACCGGCTACATAGGGGCCACAGAGGATGGCCTGACCACCACCCTGGGACGCGGGGGCAGCGATTTCTCCGCCGCCGTCATCGGCGCCGGCCTCGGCGCACGCGAGGTCTGGATCTGGAGCGATGTGGACGGCATCCTCACCGCCGATCCCAACATCGTGCCCCAGGCGCGCACGTTGACTGAGCTCTCCTACTCCGAGGCGGCAGAGCTGGCCTACGTCGGCGCGGAGGTTCTTCACCCCAGGACCATTCGGCCCGTCATCCAGCGTGGCATCCCGCTGCGCATCGTCAACAGCTTCAATCCCGCGCATCCGGGCACCCTGATCGTCGAAGCGCCCAGTGCCAGCCGCGAGGTGCTGCCGGCTATCATCTCCACCACGGGTCTCAACATGATTGCGGTGGGAAGCGAGGACGATTCCTGGACCCTCCACATGGCCGCCCGTGCCCTTCACCAGCTTAGCAGGGCGGGCATAGAAGTGTTGATGTTGTCCCAATCCCTCTCCGAGCAGAGCCTGAACCTGCTGGTGCGTGCGAAAGACCAGGACCACTGTCTGAGGGTTCTCGGTCGCGAGTTTAGGAACGGCCGCGAGGAAGAGATCATCCATCTGGGCGTCGAGGAGAACGTGGCGACCATCTCCGTCGTCGGCCCGCCCGGATGGAACGGGAAGCGGAACGGCATCGCCTCTCGAGCGTTTTCTGCACTGGGAGAGCGCGAGGCTCGCGTCCTCGCCGTCGCCCAGGCGGTGACCGAAACCAGCGTCTCGTTCTGCATCCCGGCGGACCACCTCGTGGACACCGTGCGCTTCCTCCACCGCCGGCTGGGTCTGGAGGACCGACATCAACATCACCCAGATCGCGCCGCAGGTGATGCACAATCGGATCCACGATTAACGCATAGTCGGTGACACAGGATCGCCTCGCGGCCGGATCTGCGTGCCCGGCGACAGGTCGATCTCGCACCGCATGTTCCTGCTACGCTGCCTGGCGGAGGGCGAGATCGGGCCCGTGGTCGTGTTCCCTCCCCTTCCGGGCGGCGTCCGTCGCTTCAGCCAGAGTGGCGACGTGCCGAGTGATCAGGTGGTCATCGGCTCCTGCGCCAACGGGCGCCTGGAGGATCTGCGTGCCGGGAGCCGCGAGCTGTTGAAGGCCGACAAGTTGATCCACACGTACGCTGCATCGCCATCCCCGCCACGCAGCAGATGTACCTGGACGCGCTTCGTGAGGGTCTGATTGAGACCTTCGTCCACGCTGGCTGCGCCGTCAGCGCACCCACCTGCGGGCCGCGTCTGGGAGGTGACCTGCGCGTGCTGGCGGCGGGAGAGCGGGCGCTCAGCACCGCCAACCGCAACTTCCGCGGGCGCATGAGCCATCCCCGAAGCGAGGCCTACCTTGCCGGTCCGGCTGTCGCCGCTGCGAGCGCTGGCTTGGGGCGCCCCGGCGTCTTGGCAGGTGCAGCCCCCTCATCGGGGTTAATCACCGCCCAGGTGTCCCGGAACTCATCGAAGGTAATCGATTTCTTGGAGAATCTGCGCATGGCTTCCATAGGTATGATGATTCGCTGCCCAGTGGTGTCGTCTAGGATTACTCTGCGAACGTCTGGATCGTGCGCCACCACCACACCGTGGATTGCTCCGATCTGACTGTAGAAAGTGTCCAAGTCTGTTCGGTCCAGCCTCGTGTTGATGAGCAGGTCGCCGTCTGAGACTTGAACTCCTCGGACAGTGCGGCTAGATAACTGGTCAACTAGTGCTGCCTGAAGACTGTTTGGGTCGTCGCTCCCACCTCCGCAAGCTAGACTAGCTGCTACCAGTGCCACGACTGTCAGGATGATGAACCTAGCGCCCCTCTGCATCGTGACTTCGCCCCTCCCGGTTCTCCTAAGCTCCCTGCCCGCCCCAACTTCGGCCAGAACGGGCCTCCTACTGGCACTCCGCGTAGCCATACCGGTCAACCTCGGTACCGACAGAATCATATAGAACTCCCACGTCCCCATCGTTATGCCAGACGTACGAGCCTGTCCACCTAAGCCTATATTTCGCACCTTAACAACTGAC
>CAYVCX010000114.1:0-4241 GCA_964450435.1 uncultured Anaerolineales bacterium | reverse complement strand
CCGTCAGCCACGCGGCCCTGCCCGACGTGGGCTCTGCCAATGAAGCGTCGGGCGCTGGCGCGCTCCCGCGTCTCGTCGGGGCTCAACATCTGCAGCGCGCGTCTGGCTTCCGTGATCGTGTCTTCGTAACGGCCCTCGAAGAGGGCCAGGGCAGCCCGCTGGTCACACACCCTCGCCAGGCGAGCGTTATCTCCCTGCTCGGCAAACCCGCGCTCAGCATACGTCAGCGCCTGCCGCGCCCCCTCGTAGTCGTAGCGATCGGTGAGGGCCCTGCTCTGATACAGAGACAGCCAGGGCGCCCGGCTTCTCACCTCCTCAGGCAACGCGTTCGCCCAGTTCAGCAGCGTCTCGACCCGTCCGCGTGTAAACCACTCCATCGCCACCCGCTCCATCAGGGCCGTCGCCTCCCGATAGGCCTCGGCAGCCAGGTAGTGGTAGACCGCCTCCTCCACATCGTGCTCCCCCTCGAACCAGTCAGCGGCCCGACGGTGGAGGTCAACGTGGAGGGTCGGCTGTTGGTGCCGGAGCCGCCCCTGCAGGAAGTCGCGGAACAAGCTGTGGTAACGGTAGGTCGCCCTGCTGTCATCCCCAAACCGAGTCAAGAAGAGGTTGCGTCGTTCCACCTCCCCGAGCAGGGAGGGCGCCCGCTGTATGTTCAGGACGTCGCGGCACAGCCGGCTGGACATCTCTCTCAGCACCGACGACACGTGCAAGAACCGACGCACGTCTGACGGCTGTCGGTCTAGCACCTCTGATGCCAGGTAGGTATAGGTCTGCGACGTGGCGTTGCCGGTATCGAGGAGCACCGACTCACCACCGTCTCTCAGGAGGTCGACGACCAACAGCACACCCGTGATCCAGCCCTCGGCGTTTGTCGCGATCGCTCTGGCCTGAGTGTCCGAAACTTCAATTTGCGAGCGCTGGAGGAGCTCGCGGATCTCCCCGGGCTCAAAGCGGAGTTGTTGCTCGGTGAGGCCGACGAGCTGGCGCTTGGCGACCAGATGGGTCACTGGCACGTCTGGCAGCACCCGGCTGCCGATCATCAGGTGGCAGTTCGGGGGCAGCACCTCCACCAGTCTCCGTGTAAACTCCTGGATGCTAAACGTGCCGTCCAGCGCCTCGAAGTTGTCGAGGACCAGGACAAAATCGCGGTCGAGATCGAGCATCTCGTTGACCAGGTCGGCCACGACAGCCGTGGGCTCGCGAAGGAGATCGCCGGCCCGGGAAGCGATAGCCTCCCGCGTTCGTTCACCGAATCCCGAGAACCGCTCCCCGATGGCACCCACGAGGTACCGGGCGAAGAGGCTGAGATCACGGTCGCGCTCGTCGGCCGTGTACCAGCACACGGGCACAGATGCATCCTGTGCAAAATCGACCAGAGCCGACGTCTTCCCGTAGCCCGCCGGGGCAGAGACCAGCGTCAACTTACGCTCGAGGCCCTGTTCGAGAGCACGACACAGCCGCGATCGATGCAGGAGACCAGAGGGGCTGGGCACCAGCAGTTTGGAGCGGATAAGGGTGGGCCCTAAGTCACTCAATGTCCCGAAGTGCCTTTGATCTTCGTGGGTCAGCGTACCCTGAATTACTTCGACCACCCTATAGTATACCTCACCTAAGAATCGGAGCAAGCCTAGCTGGTGCGACTTTCGCCGCACTTCGTGGCGGTGTACCTTCTGTCACACGATCAAGAGACTCATCATTCTCCCCAACGCGAAGTCGCCCGCCAGTTCTGTGGACGTGCAGGAAGCCAGGGGCGGCCACCGGTGGTGGTCCTCGCGCTCACTGGAAACCAAGCGCCGGATGCCGCTCGCCTGCAGCCCAACAATACCAGGACGCCGCTGACACGATCAGCGTTTCTTGACACCACGCGAGGCTTCGTCTACGATAGAAGCTGGACCTGCAATTAAGTCACAGGCAACAGTGATTACGTCTCCAGGAACGGAGCTGTGTCAATGAAGATCTACTTCGCTGGTTCCATCCGAGGCGGACGGCAGGACGCAGAGCTGTACGGCCACATCATCGGGCTGCTGAAAAAACACGGAGAAGTGCTCACCGAGCACGTGGGGCAGCAGGCTCCCGGCCGCGGCGAAGCCGCCCTCTCAGACGAAGACATCTACCAGCGAGACATGATGTGGCTGGAGCAAGCCGACGTGGTGGTCGCCGAGGTGACGGTTCCCAGCCACGGCGTGGGATACGAGGTCGCCCGTGCCGAGGCCCTGGAGAAAGCTGTCCTGTGCCTGCATCGCCCCAACGCTGGGCAACCTCTTTCGGCCCTCATCGCTGGCAACCCAGATCTGACGTGCGAGCAGTACCAACAACCCGACGACCTCCGACCAGTCCTGGAGAGGTTCTTGCGCGACCGGGTAAGGGGTTCGGACCACCGAGCATAAGAGCGGGAAGACAGGTTCTATTCTGACTCCCCGCTCCTCATTTCACCACTAGCCCGAAGACACCAAGGTCTGCTCGCCGGATCGTGAGATTCCGGCCCCGAGCGAGAACGTCACGGTTCCCTGTGGGCGATCTCGGGCCCGACCAATCTCACTATTGCTCCGCCAAGGTTTTCTTCAGCGCGAGCCCCAGGCGCCGGATTCCTTCCACGATGGTATCGGGCGAGCAGTAGGAGAAGTTGAGGCGCATGGCGTTGAAGCCTCCATCCTCGTTGGGATAGAAGTGGACGCCCGGGACGTACGCCACCTTCTCCGCCACTGCCTGCTTCAGGAAATCTCGGGTGTCAACTCCCTTCGGTACCTGAGCCCAAAGGAACAACCCGCCGTCCGGGTGTGTCCAAGAGCACTCATCGGGCCAGAACTCGGCCAGAGCATCCAGCATCGTATCCCGGCGTCTCTTGTACGCCTCGCGAAGGCGCTTGACGTGTTGTTTGAGGAACCCCCGTTGGCAGATATCGTTGGCGACGTACTGGACGAACGTCCCCGTGTGCAGGTCCGCACCCTGCTTCGCCTGCACCAAGCGCTTCATAAGAACCTCAGGGCAGACAATCCACCCGAGCCGGAGTCCGGGAGCCAGCGTCTTGGAGAAGGTGCCCAGGTAAAGCGTGCGCTCGGGAATATATGTGCATATAGGAGGCAGGTCCTCGCCCTCGTATCGCAGCTGCCCGTAGGGATCGTCCTCCACCACGGGAAGATTCAGCTTCGTGGCGATCTCAGCCAGCTGCTCGCGGCGCTCCCCGGACAGCGTCGTACCGGCGGGATTGTGGAAATTGGGCAGCACGTAGATGAATCGGGGCGGTCTTCCAGAATCCGCCAAGGCCTTCTCGTAGGCGTGCTCGATCTCATCGACAACCATCCCGTCATCATCCAGACGCACCGTGTGGTAACGCCCCTCATACGCATTCCAGGCCTGGATGGCACCCAAGTATGTGGGTCGCCCCGTGATGACGTAGTCACCAGGATCGATGAAGATCTTGCCGATCAGGTCCAGGGCCTGTTGAGAGCCGTTGGTCAACAGGACGTTATCCGCACTGGCAGGGACGCCGTACTTATGCATTGAATCGGCGAGATACTCCTTAAGAGGACCGTACCCTTCGGTTGCGCTGTACTGCAGGGCCTGCGCACCGTCCTCCTGGACAATGTAGCGACAGGCCTCTTCCACCTCTCGAAGCGGGAAGAAGTCTGGCGCCGGCAGCCCCCCAGCGAAAGAGATGATATCCGGCTGCTGGATCAGCTTCAGCAGCTCACGGATAGCGGAGCTCTGCATTCCCTCCGTGCGAGAAGCCAGATAAGGCTCCCAGTCCAACACAGGTATGTCACGATCCAGGTCGAGATTCAGATCCATTGTTTGCCTCCACTGGGATACTTGGCCGGTAATCACCCGACAGCCTCAGGAATCGTCAATGATTGCGCGTCGAACGGCCCGGGACTCATCCGCCGCCACCATAGCCGTTGCCGAATCCGCGTTACTACACATCGTCGCAAGACCACCGGGAAACAAAAAAGCCCACTCGAGTCCCCACCCTCGATATGGGCCCATTCCCCCCGGCGGCGCCCGATACGCGCCACCCTGCCGCGTCAATGACAAACGGAATGCCAGTTCGCACGTCGCCCACCCGACCCAACGCAGTGGTCATCTGTGCGTAAGAGCCTCTCTCTCCTTACACGCAGCGCGCCACACAATAGGAGAATACCACAGCAAGACGGTACGACTGGTCACCATTGGGGCCCACCGCCGAGCCCCAGCTTATCTCCCATTTTAGCACTGCGCTGACAAGAGGTCAAATGACGGGT
>CAYVCX010000113.1:0-4453 GCA_964450435.1 uncultured Anaerolineales bacterium | reverse complement strand
TCAGGTTGGCGCCGGTCAGCTTCGCCATCAGCACCGAGAGCATCGCCTCGGCCGCCGCCTGCTCGTCCATCACCTTCGCGTCGGAGCAGCCAGCGTAACCCCAGGTTGGCATGCCGTACCAGCGGCCCAGCTGCGCGACAGCGGCCTTGGTGAGCTGGAACTCCGGACCGCCGTAGCAGATCTGCGTGGACCTCATGTCCATATGGTGCAGCCCCGCCCCGAAGACAAAGGGCGCGCCGGGGTTCGTCATCTGGTGCACCACCAGGCCGCTCAGGATCTCGGCCAGCGACATCACCAGGCCGCCCGCGATGGTGATTGGCGCCGTGCCGCCCATTAGCGGGCCTGGCGAGTGAACCACCGGGAGCTCGTATTCGGCCATCAGCAAGAGCTTATCCACCGCCGTCTCCGACTGCTGCAGCGGGGAGCTGGGCTCCGAGTAGAGGAGGACGTGTTGCTGCTCGCGCAGGGCCTCGTAGCCGCCCGCCACGGCCGCGGCCATGTCGATACCGCGCTGACAGCTTGACAGGTCGTCGGTCACGAAGACCAGGGGCTTGGTCGTATGCTCCAGCATCAACGCCATCTGCACGTCGTAGGCCACATCGGGATCCACGTCATCCGGGATGCCCACCGACATCACGAAGTGGATGTTCGGCAGCGCGTCGCACAGGTGGTAGGCGTCGATCAGATGCTTCCGGGTGAACTTGCGGTGCTCGCCGCTCTCTGGATCGAGGAGGTTCAGACAATCGGATCCGGTGCCGAAGTGGACCCTCTGATCCTCCAGCCACATCGCTGGCTCGCCGTCCCGGTCGCACATGACCACCCTCTCCGGCACGGACGCAATACCGTCCTCCACCAGCCGCGCTGGGAGCTTCACCAGGTTCCCGTCGGAGACGAAGGCGCCAGCGTCCGCCAGCATTTCGAGCGCCCCATTGTGATGGAAGCGTATGCCTGTGCGCCGCAGCACCTCCAGCGCCCCCAGATGGAGCTTCTGGAGCTGGTCCTCAGACAGCACGGCGAACTGCGGCGATTGGAAAGCGAGAAAGTTCGTGGTCTTCATCTGTCTCTCCTTACCTCAGTGCAGTGAACTACTGGCAGATCGATGCACCGGTACGACCACCAGTGTGTCACACTACCGGCATGCCAGTCCTACACGAAGGGCTCAAGCGCCTGATCCAGATCGGCGATTAGATCGCCCGCATCCTCCAGACCCACCGAGAGCCGAATCAGACCATCAGCTATCCCCGCCTGGGCGCGCTCCTCGGGCGTCATGTGCTCGTGCGTGATCGTCGCCGGGTGCATGCAGATCGTGCGGCTCGTGCCAAACGTCACCGCATGGGTGATCAACTCGAAGCCGTCGATCACCCGGGCGGCTCCTGCCACCCCGCCCGGCACCAAAAACGACAGCATCCCTCCGCCCGCCGCCATCTGCCGCTGCGCCAGGTCGTGCTGCGGGTGATCGAGAAGACCGGGGTAGTTCACGTGCTCTATCCTGGGATGCTCGGTCAGGAACGCGGCCACCGCTTGGGCGTTCGCGCTGTGCCGCGTCATGCGCAGCGATAGCGTCTCCAGGAATTGGAGGGTCAGCCAGGCACCAAAAGGTTGCAACACAGCCCCCACAAACTCAGTTGTGTTCCAGCGAATGTCCTCCACCAGCCCCTCCGGTCCCACGATTGCGCCGCCCAGAACGCTGGCATTACCGCACAGGAATTTGGTAATGGACAGCAGGACTATGTCCGCACCCAACTCCAGCGGCTTCTGGAGCGCTGCCGTCGCCGTCGTGTTGTCTACCAACAGAGGAACGCCCTTCGCATGAGCCACGTCGGCCACAGCGCTGATGTCGGTGATGAACAGACACGGGTTGCTCGGCGTCTCCACCCATACCAATGTCGTCCTGTCGTCGATAGCTGCGTCCCAGCAGCCCGGGTCAGCCGCCTCGGCCACGAAGCGGAAATCAACGCCACAGCGCTCCGGGAAGATCGAGACAGCCTGCTTGTATCCTTCACCGTAGATATTGAGACTCGTGACCACGTTGTCACCTGGTCGGGCCAGGGTAAAGATCAAATTGAACAATGCCTGCGAGCCCGAAGCCGCCGTGACGCACCCCCCTCCGCCCTCCAACGACGCCAGGCGCTCCTCCAGCACCGCTGTCGTCGGCGTCTTTGTACGTCCGTAGACCGGACAAGGTATCTGGTCAAACCGCTTATACGGATACGTCACGGACTGTACGATCGGCGGGACAAACGAGCGAAAATCATCGACGCTGTCCAGCGGGTGGAAACCGGCGTGCAGTGCCCGTGTCTCGAAACCGAGGTCGGCGTCCCTGCCCGGCCTCTGTTCAGCCTCACCGTCGTATGCCCAGGGGTCTCGCTTGAAGAATAGGTCCTCGCCGTCCATATCAACTCCTCACGTAGCTCTCATCTATACCCGTCCCCGCCCGGCGTTCGCTCTCTCGCGCTCGACAATCCTCCGCAACGCAGCTTGCACGTCCTCTGGCAGCGGTTCTGTCTCATGGTTCTTCAAGATATCGTCCACCTTTTCCCCGGCCCGCTCCTCCATCGTCGTGCCTCCCTGCTCCATCCAGCTGTCATACTGACGCTTGTCCGCGAGGTCTGCATAGTGAGCATCCTTGAAGTGCCGGTACGTGTGATCGTGCGACAGATAGTCCCCCGTCGGCCCCAGCTCCTCGATCACGTCGAGAGCCAGTGTCTCCTCGTTCGCCTCCACCGAACTCGTCGCCGCGCGGATCCAGCCGATCAGCTCGTTTGCGATAGCCATCAGTTGCAGCGAGCCCTGCATCCCGGCGTCCATGAACCCGCAGTCGTGGATCATGTTAGCTCCGCTCAGATGTGCGTTGAACAGTCCCAGGGCTGCCTCCGCCGCGCACTGCTGGTCCAGCGTCTTCGAGTCCGTCGCACCGCCCAGCCCGAACACGGGCAGATTGTAGAATCTCCCCATTGACGCCGCCACGCCCTGTTCGTCGGCCAGGACGTAGTTCCCAACCATCGTCTTCAGGTTATAGGGCCCGCCGTTCCAGCCTGGCACAGCCACCGGCGTCCCGGGACGCACCGACTGCGCCAGGACCAGACCCAGCATCGTCCCCGCATTCATGGTCGCCATACATCCCGCCGTGGTGGCGGGCGAGTTGACCCCGGCTGCGTTTATCGGGATGTAGAGCATCGGAAGGCCCCTTTCCGCCAGGTATGTGCATTTCCGAAGCGCCTCCTCGTTGGCTACGAGCCCTGACGTCACGTTGATGTAGCACGTGGCAAACGGTTTCTGCCGGAACGCGTGCTCGCCCCCGGCCGCCACTTCGCACATCTCAACCGCCGTCACGCACCCCTGGAAGTCCGGCGTCACGAAGACAATAGGTTTCGTCGTGCAATTGAGCATCGTCTCCATTTGATGCACACCGTACACCTGTTGATCCACGTCCGAGGGCAGGAAGCCGGACATCACGAAGTCGAATTCAGGCAGAGCGTCCATAACTATTATGGCCTGTTCGACGTCCTTCAGCACCGCCTTGCGGCGCTTCCGCGACCGATGATCGAGCACGTAGAGGCAGTCGGACCCCCCGCCAAACGCGGTGTTGTAACCCCACGCCCGAATCGCGACGTCACCGTGGCGGTCACACAAGGTCAGATGTGCGGGAGTGACATCCAGTGCCTGCTCCACCATATGGCCCGGAATGCGGACCCGCAGACCGTCCACGCGCGCGCCGTGATCCGCCAGGATCTCCCGAGCCTTCTCGTAATGCACGTCGATCCCCACGCGTTCCAGGATCTCCAGGGTTGCCATGTGGATGCGCTCACACGTTTCAAGTCCCATCCGCGCATGTCGTGCGTTGGCGTGCCGCCAGCCGTACCTTCTCGCCATAATTGTCCTCTTTCTTCCCGCCAGTTGTAAGCCTGCTTCTTGAGGCCCTGGGTCATCATCCCTCGAGCAGTCTAACCACATAGTCCATGTGAGCGCGAGCGATCTGCTCTGCCTCTGCCGGAGCCCGCTCTTCGACGGCACTCAGGATGGTTCTGTACACTCCAGCAACGCCAAGCTCGCCCAGACGTGTCCGCGCTACCTCCGGATGAATCAGCCTGTTCAGCGCATCTTACCTCACCCGAGGTCCCTCAGCCGGCCGCGGCTGCAGCATGGCAACCGCCGCGAGCTCCTGAATGGCTTCGTACACGGTCGAGAGCCCAACCCTATACCGGCGTGCCAGCCGGCGTCCAGTGGGCAGGAATTCTCCGGGCTGCATTTGGCGTGCCAGGATGATGCGTCGGATCGCTTCGACGACGTCGCCCACGAGCGTGCTGTTCGAAACTTGAGATGGCATTGCATCCTCAGTAGCGGCTTCAGCAGCACGAAACGACATCGATAGGCCCACGCCCCGCTCGCGCATACCGGAAAACCTGGTCTATCCTACTGCCATTCTGTGGCCTGTCAAGCACCCACCTGCCAC
>CAYVCX010000112.1:0-4544 GCA_964450435.1 uncultured Anaerolineales bacterium | reverse complement strand
CCTGTCGCTACCCATTTGCGTAACAAGGTCCTTTCTTCGCCTTCTCGTGCCCAGGACAAGGTCAAGCAGTACGTAGATCACCACAGCCCCCAAGCTCAGGCTCCCAACTCTGCCCGAGTCCTATCCATCCTTCATCCCAGAATCCGTTTACGGAGGAGACAACAGCCATCCCAACCAGGACACCCAAGGTACCTAGCGGCAAACCCTTGACTTTCTCTCTCGTGTTCCTGCCCCCCCACATCCACCACGCCGGCCCCCCGAGCCACCGCCGACAGCGCCGCGCCCAAGGTGGTGACAACCACCAGCCCGGTGAGGGCGCCGCACGCAGCCGCAGCGATCCTGGGACGCATGGTTCCTCCTCAGGGCAGGGCCCTCGAATTCTTGCGACCCAACAGCGGATGCCTCACTGCGACCCTACTCAAGCAGTCTGTCACAACCTCCCAGGTTTGCCCATGATGGAGTCGCCGTCGCTAAGCGGTCCGCAAGTGCCATATTGGAGAAGAAGAAAAGCCGTGGTAGGTTGGGATGGCTCTCAGCGGGGCCGGGGCATCTCGGCCGCGCAGGTTACACCAAGGCGTCCTTCATCCTGATGGACAATCAGTCGAGCGAGTCGCCTCATCCCCATGTACCATCTCGTTGGGCAAGAAATGCAGCAATTGCGGGCGGAGATCTTGTGGTGACTCTGTGCGAACATCGTCAATTGCCTCCTCCGATGCGTCAACGTCCCATTCCCGCTGGTAGCGCCCCAGCTTTTGTTCGACCAGCATGAAACAAGCTCCACCACTCGCATCAGCAGCGCCCCGTTTCGTGCAGATCGCATGGCTTTCGCCACTGCAGAGAGTGAAAAGAGAGACGCTCACGAGTATACTCTCTCCACTCCGGCGAAACTGGCAAAGGGAGAACGTGACCTCCAACGAGCTGTGCCTGAAGAGCATCTCCTACTGTAGCTGGATGGCGTGGCAGACGGGAAGGTATTCAGCGCAGAAGTGATTCGGCCTTATGGCGCTTGGGTTAAGAAAGGCCGACCACCGTATGACCGGACGCGGATCTTGGAGATGTTGTTGCGGTCCTACCCGTATATCCGTCAGGGCGCCACGCGGAAGTTTGGGTGAAGGATAGCCTGTCAGCGAAGTGCTGCCTGGGATGAGTGGTAGATGAAGCGGGCCCCGATCAGTCGACGTTGACCCACTCTCAAGAAATGTGAGCGTTCAGGAAGCTCCGTGCTCACCGGGCAAACCCGGCCTGGAACTCATGCACGGCCACCGTCCCGCTTCCCAGTTTCTGGGCCTTCTGGTGCAGCCGCTCCAGGACCCCGTCGCTTACGCGCCCGTAGACCTCGATCTTCAACAGATCGATCAAGTCCGCGAACTCCGCGAACTCCTCAGCGCCTCTGTCCATATGGAACTCGAGCGACGCGGAGTCGGGATGCACGGCCACGACAGTCATCTGTGTCTCGTCCTCATTGAGGAAGAACCCGTATGAGATGAGCCGCGGCATGTTCTCCTCGACAAAAGCGGCCAGATGGTCCATGGCCACCTCAAGGTCCTCGAGCTTGCCCTCACGAATCGCAGACGTGTCGACATACGCGATAGGCTGACGCATGTGTGCTCCTCTCCGCTGTTGTCGCAGCTCGTCGACAAGGCCAGGCAGCTGCCCGCGAGGGGCCGGAACCCTTGGCGGAGCCCGCTTCTGACCGGGGCATCGCCTGTCAGCAGCCGCGCCCTGGATAAACCCGGGGCGCTATGATGATCTGCGAAGTGTCGCCCAACTCGTAGTCTACCACGCCGTCGGTAGACATCAACATGGAGAGAATGCTGCACCCTAACCCCCCCCGAAAGCTCCTACAAGCCGACCTGGCGGCGATTGCCCTGAATGCGAATCGGTCTGACCACCTCGAAGCTGAGTTCGGGATCCGGCGACGGTGCAGTGCGACGCCCACGAGCAGCGCTCTACCAGTCCGAGACTAGACGGTCGACCACCACGATGGTTTGCCCTTCACCATCGTCCACAAAGCGCAGCGCGGGAGCGCCCTCCACGTTCACGATGAACACTTGCCCTCCGCCGACCAGTTTCACCAGCACGCCCTCCGTCCCTTCGGCGAAGCGGTTCGTGAGGCCCTGATCCGGGACCACCAAGCGCGTGATTTGCTCGGGGAGTTCCAGCTGGTCGCTGGCTTCGTCCAGGCCCTCCACGTTGTAGTCGCTGGTGCCCTCCTCGGCCGTGAAGAGGTGTCCGAAGTTCTCATCCAGATCCTTCCCCAACGCGTAGACCCGGTACTCCGGCAGGTAGTATGTGAGGTGACGGAAGCTCCCGGCGCCATCCGGGACCGCCAGCACAGCGGTGGTGCTGGGATCGTACTCCTCCAGGATATGGATCAGTTGGTCCCAGTACTGATCATTCCGCTCCACATCGTACTGACGCGCCTGCTGAGCGACTCCGTCCGCCTCCTCACTGGAGACGACGCTGGCGAGAGGAAGGTTATCGAACACGGCGTCGGCCATCCTGATTAGGCCTCTCGCCCGGTCCGGTCGTGCCAGGAGGGAGGCTTGCCTGGGAAGATACCGGGCCCCCGCGAGGTTGACGACCAAGAGCACCCCGGCTAAGCACGTCACCAGGGCGCCGGTGCGGCGGAACCCGGATCTTCCCAGGTCTGCCGCAGGGGCAAACCATCCCCGCTCGGCGTGCCGGGACAGGGCGCTCAGGGACAATCCCGTCCACAGAAAACCCGCCGGCAGGACCAGCAGGATGTATCCCAGCTGGCCGGTGTGTACCAGGAGGAACGTCGCCAGCGGCGGGGCAAGCCAGAGAAGGAGGAATCGCCGGTCGCCAGGACTCAGATCTCCCAGGGGCTTCGACCGGGACCAGTATCCGATTCCTATGATCAGCAATCCCACGTTGAGCCCGACGAGAATCCCAACCGCCACGAACCCCAGGTTCTGAACCAGACCCAGGGGGTTGAATCCGAGGACGAACGTGGGCGCCACAGCCAGACCGGCCAGGCCAGTCGAGGCGCGAACGTACTCGACGGGCCCTCCTGACAACCAGATCAGCGGGGCCAACCACGCCAGGTTCCCTACGATCATGAGGCCTAACGCCAGGGCACGATCGCGCCAGCTGAACCCGTACACCACGTACAGCCAGACCGGGATGAGGAACAGAGCGCCGCTTTGCCGCACCGCGCCGAGGATCACAAGCAACGTTGTGGCAGCCAGTAGGTGACGGAGCGACCCGCCCGCCCGTGCCTCATACGCAACCCAGAGAAAGAGGACAGCCAGGGCCATCTCGGGGGAGTAGCTCAAGGCGACCCTGCTATAGTACCAGACGACGGGAGAGAGGCCAAAAGCCACGGCCGTCAAAGCGGCATACCGTCGCGACGTGAAGTGGGTCGCAAACAGAAAGAGGGCGGCTGCGGCGCCGGCCCCACTCACCGCGCTCAGGAGGGTGAAACTGTTGTTGGCGTCTCCACCCAGAAGCTTCAACACCCGGCCGAGAGCGACGTAGCCGATGTACCCAGGGGGATGGGGTTGATGAGTCTCAAGGTCGAAACGCCGAGTCCCGAGAGCGTAGTTTACGCTATCCCAGTTGGTGAGGAACTGTGCGCGACCAGGGAGATGCAGCGCAAGAAACGCGAGAAAGATGGCTAGTGTCAACAGGTGCGTCCGGTACCGCACTAGCGCGTTCCTGAGTTTGGGCAGATGACGGCCTGAATAATCTCCCTTCCGGCCCGGTGGCTGTTTGGTCGTCTCCATCAATTCTCCTCGTCTACCCCTGGGACCGCGTTGATGATCAACCATTAATTATACTATACAGACGAGAGGAGGCCAAGTGGCCCTGCTCAGCTTGGGCAAACAAGCCCTAAGGCAGCGTCCACTCAGTTGGCCCAAAGGCGCCCCAACCCGCCGTCGGCGGGCAGAAACGGAAGCCGAGTGCCCATCATGTTGATTGCGAAGGTGATAGCGCTGCGATCGGGTTGACTGTCGCCCGTTGGTGGCGCCATTTCTTTGCTTAACATCTGTGGCTTCTATGGTATCATTGACAGGTGGCGTGGGCGCAACGCGGACTCGTTGAGCTGACCAACTCAAGCGACGTCCAACCCGGGCCGACGGCGTGAGGGATCTCGGTCGGCGTTCGTGCACAAGGCCTAGACGGGACGTAGTCTGGACGCGAGCTGGAGGAGTTACCGATGAGGACAGTTATCGTGAAATCGCTATTGCTGGCGCTGCTGATCAGCCTGGTGAGAGCCCAACCGGCTCTGGCGTATATCGACCCCAACGTGGGTGGTCAGTTGTTCCAGATCCTGGCCGCGGGGTTCGCCGTGTTCTCGGGGGTGGCGCTCCTCTTCTCTCGTCAGATTCGCGTCGGGGTCGCCCGGGCGAAGCGGTACCTGCGGGAGCGGATGGAAAACGACGACGAGGATGAGCTGGATGCATAAACCCATCGTCCCAACCTTCGTCTCTCAATGCTGAGAGAAGGGGAGATCGGGGATGGCCGATTGTGACGTATGGCCCTTCATCTGGTATACTTAGCTGGAATAGAGAGTATAG
>CAYVCX010000111.1:0-4574 GCA_964450435.1 uncultured Anaerolineales bacterium | reverse complement strand
GTTAGCGGAGAGCTGAGCGATACCGCCAAGGATCATGAAAAGTGCCCAGGACTGCGCGCCCAGCCTAGGCCGGAAGGGTGGGCAATCTGGCAGCAGGCGGTGACGTTCAGACGCCTCGCGGCCGGTTAGATCGCCGTGCGCCTCACCGAGAGTTGTCTGATGGTACCGCAGAGATGAGTCTCCCTTGCCATCGGTAGGGGCCGGGGTGAGACCTGATGCTGTCGCGTGTGATTTCTGCTCAAAGCGGGAGCGGTGTCAGCGGCGCGTCGCGGTTCTAGTTCCGGGCTAGACGGGGAGAGAGTCGCGGCCTGCGGCGCAAACCGTATCATTCAAATCACCGAACAGGGATAGGCAATGACCACCGACTATACCGTAGATTTCCAACCGCTGGGCCGTCGGGTTCAGGTAACCGAAGGCAGATCGCTTCTGGAGGCCGCGCGCGAGGCAGGCGTCGGTTTGAACGCTGTCTGTGGCGGTGCTGGCAGCTGCGGCACGTGCGTCGTGCGCGTCGTTGGAGGTGAGGTATCGCCAGCCAGCAAATCCGAAGAGGAGTTGCTGAGTGAGAGAGGGTTGAGTGAGGGACATCGATTGGCCTGTCAGGCCCAGGTGTGGGGCGATGTGCTGGTGGACGTGCCGCCGGCTTCTATCAGCGCCCCGCAGCGGGCGCAGATTGAAGGACGCGAGCGGCCCGTGGAGATCGACCCTGTCGTGCGTTCCTTCGACGTGAGGCCGACGCCACCCAGCCTTCACGATCTGCGGTCGGACGAGGAGCGCCTTCGCGAGGCGCTGTCGGGGGAGTACGGCATTGCGTCGTTGCGTTTCGACCCGATGGTCTTAGGGGATCTCTCGTCCAGGCTTCGAGAGAACGATTGGGAGATTCGTGTCTTCATCCGGAACGGGGAGGTCATCGGCGCGGCGCCGGCGGGCACCCCTCCGCTGGGACTGGCGGTGGACATCGGGACAACCAAGGTGGCTGCCTACCTGGTGGATCTCGAGACGGGGGAGACGCTGGGAGCGTCCGGCGCGATGAACCCTCAGATCGCCTTCGGGGAGGACGTTATGGCTCGCATCGCCTATGCGATGGAGGGTGCGGAGCACGGACGCGAGCTTCAAGAAGCGATTGTTCGAGGACTGGAAGAGCGGGCCCGAGAGCTGTGCACGGAGTCGGACCGAGCGTGTGAGGAGATCCTAGAGGCTGTGCTGGTAGGGAACACGTGCATGCATCACCTGGTGATGGGGCTGCCCGTGGACCAACTCGGGCTGGCGCCCTACGTGCCCGTACTTTCAGCTCCCTGCGACGTGAAGGCGAGAGACCTGGGGCTGGACCTGGGAGTCGGCGCGACCATCCATCTGTTGCCGAACATCGCCGGGTTCGTGGGTGCTGACCACGTGTCGATGGTGATGGCCAGTGGCATCCACGAAGCCGATGAGATCACCCTCGGGCTTGACATCGGCACCAACACGGAGGTGAGCCTGGCGGCAAACGGGCGGCTCTTGAGCTGCTCGACGGCCTCTGGACCCGCCTTCGAGGGGGCGCACATCCAGGACGGGATGCGGGCGGCACCGGGCGCGATCGAGTGGGTCAAGATGGTCGATGGGCGGGTCGAGTACCAGACCATAGACGGGGCGTCGCCGGTGGGCATTTGTGGGTCTGGGATCCTCGACAGCGTTGCTGAGTTGCGACGTATCGGCGTGCTGAAAGAGAATGGCTCGATGATAAGAGACAGCCACCCTCGAGTCCGCCAGCGGAGCGACCGCCCCGAATTCGTGCTCGTCCCTGCCGGAGAGAATGGGGCGCCTAATGACATCGTCATCAACCGGAAGGACGTGAGCGAGATCCAGCTGGCCAAGGGGGCCATCAGGGCCGGGATCGAGGTGCTTCTGGAGGAGGCGGGAATTGAGGTCGACCAGGTCGAACGAGTGGTTGTGGCAGGGGCGTTTGGGACCTACCTGGACGCGGCCAGCGCGCGAGCGATCGGGATGTTCCCTCCGCTGCCGCTACATCGTTTCGACCAGGTCGGGAATGCCGCGGGTATGGGTGCCAAGCTGGCGTTGCTCTCCCGCCGTTGCCGCGACGTTGCGAGGGAGATCGCTCAACGCGTCGAGTACATCGAATTGACCACCGATGCTCGTTTCTCCACTGCGTACATGAACGCCATGAGCTTGCCGAAGCCTTCCGAAGTTGACGTCTGAAGCTGATTGAGTCGGCGTGTGAGCGGCCTTTCTATTTCAACCGCACACGTCGAGCACACCGGGAAGAATCTCACACCTAATCCACGGAGCGTGCGTCGACAGAACCTCGCCGTCGACGTGAGCGATCAGGCCGTCGGGCGATGAGATGGTCACTTGTTTGGCGCGGACCATGGTGATTGCGTCGTGATCGACGTGAGTTCCCTTCAAGAAGTGGGGAAGAAGACGAAGGATGGTGAGACGGTCGACCTCGTGAGCGATACAGAGGTCGAAAAGCCCATCGTCAGGTCTTGCGTCGGGGGCGATGATGAACCCGCCTCCCTCGCGAGGGCCGTTCGCCACGGCGATGAGCATCCCGGGCAGCACCATCTCCTTCCCGTTGTATGCGACTGTCGTCTGTGGAGCCTCAAAGTTGAGAAAGATGGTCTTCAGGACGGCGAGGAGGTAGAGCGTGAGCCCTCTGAGACGCCTCATCTTCAAGGTTTCGATCAACACCGCGCCATCAAAGCCGACTCCTACGACGTTGCCGAAGCACCGGGCTCCTTTCCCCGCCACCGTCACGCGACCAATGTCTATCGCCCTCGGGCGGTTCTGAGCTACGCGGTGGCAGGCCTCTTCGAGGTCGGCGGGGAGGCCGATCCCGCTGGCGAAGTCACTGCCTGAGCCCGCCGGGATCACTCCCAGCCTCGCCACAGCGCCGTTCTCCGACGCCGCCATCAGCCCGTTAATTATCTCGTTGGCGGTGCCGTCGCCCCCGGCGGCAACTACCGTCTCAAAGCCGTTCATGGCTGCCTGCTCGGCCAGCTCGGCAGCGTGCCACGGCCCGTCGGTCAGGACCAGATCAAAATCGACCCCTTCCGCCTCCAGGCAGCGGCGGATTCTCGGCTCTGCTCGAGCGCCATAGCCGCGCCCGGCTGCAGGGTTCAAGATGACTTTGATGGTTCCCATAAGCTCCTCGGGTCAGCTAACTGGACAATGATGCCGCACCAGCTACAAGAACACACTACGAGCGTCTGAGTTACGGGGGCGAGGCGGCCTTGTGTGCCTGGAGCGGGGGATGTTCTCTGTTTGGCTTGTTCCACGGGGTGGTCGGCGGTATGGACGTGGGAAGACCTAGTGCCCCGATATGATGTGCGTGTCGACGATGCTGCCGTGCGCGTTGCGCAGAGTCAGGAGCTCCCCTGGCTGCCACGCTGACTCCGCGCGTCCCCAGTACAGGTCTCGCGGGGTGTCCTCGCCAGCGGCCGAGTGCACCCGCACGGTTGCCTGGTCGAAGAGGGTCAGCGCCGGGAAGACGAATGTGTCGCCAGTGGCAGTGGAGAGGGTCCACCCCTCCAAGCTGACCATGCCTCCGTCGTTTTCCAAGATTATGCTCTCAGCTGCCAGATTGCCCACGCCTGTGACCGCCCTGATCTCAACATGGGCCTCGCCCGAGGGCGTGAGGGTTGGAAGCTCTATGTCGTCGAGGTCAGAGGCTGATGAGCTCTCAAGAGGGCCTTCCGGTGAGGCGAGAGCGGCGGGATCGGGTGTGTCGCCTTGAGGGATGAGCAACGTCTGCCCGATCTGCAGCAGGTCCGGGTTGGCTATGTTGTTGGCGTCCGCTAGGTCGCCAACGGAGACATCGTGCGCATGAGCAATCGCGGACAGGGTATCGCCCTCCTGCACGGTGTACGTCACGGGGGGCGCTGGTGTAGGAACGGGCGGAAGGGAAGGGGAAGGTGTCGCCTCTGCCTGTGCTGGTGATTCGCTAACGGTGGAGGCGGGCGCCTCGCTCGGCTCAGGCCCCGCGCGCCAGATCAGGGTAATCCCGAGCAAGACGACACCGACTACGAGCGCAACGGCGGCGATCAGACCCCAGCTACGCGACTGCATGACAGATAGTTCCGTCCCCCTCTCAAAGCAGCTCGTTGATTCGAACGTATTCTACCACAGTTCGGCTAGAAGGACGAAGTGAGCCGTACGCCGCGCGTCTTTGCGCTTCGGTTAAGGTGTGCTATTATAACTCTGGCGGAGCCAGAGATGGTTCTGTATTGTCCGCCTTTGGGCACCCCGAGGAGAAACAGTTGGAAACGGCTATCCGGTTTGATCACGTCTCGAAGAAGTTTGACTTGCATCACCAGCGACCGCGGTCCTTTCAGGACGTGGCCATTCAGCTGTTTGGACGGATTAGTGGTGCAAGGAAAGGACAGCCGGGGGCGGCTGGGAATGGAAAGAGAAGCGGGCGGGAGGAGTTCTGGGCACTGCGCGACATCAGCTTTGCGGTAGAGCGAGGAGAGACGGTGGGCATCGTCGGTCCGAACGGAGCGGGGAAGAGCACGGTGCTCAAGCTGATCTCGCGGATCATTGAGCCAACAAGGGGAGAGATCGAGGTCAACGGGCGTCTG
>CAYVCX010000110.1:0-4595 GCA_964450435.1 uncultured Anaerolineales bacterium | reverse complement strand
CTCATCGCGTCGATGCTCACGCCCGAGGAGTTCGGGGTCTACTACGCTGTCGGGACCACAAAGAAAGCGCGTGGGCAGGCGGCTTTCCTCGAGATCGATCCCGACTTCCGACACGACTACTTCCGCATCGAGGAGGGCATCCGCCGTTGCGTGCCCCACGAGGACGGAACACCAAAGGCGTCCATTTACATCTCCGTTTATCGGGTGCTGGAACACGTGCCGCTCCACGCTATGGGGAAGCTGTATCTGGTGACCCAGGACGGCCGCGTGTTGGGCCTGGACGCCGAGGAGCATCTCCCACACCCGACTGACGGCTTCCATCTCTACCAGGAGATAGCCCCGGTGCATCCGCTGGTCGTGAGCTCCTTGGCCCCTCGCGAGTTCTACGAGCTGATCGTCAAAAACCCGAAGGTCCTCATGCGCTTACCCGCGATCTGCTTCGTGGAGCTGCGTCTGGGCGCCTTGGCCGAGGATCCCGAGCACGGAGAGGTGGGCGATCTACCTTACTCGAGGATCGATCATCTGCGCCAATGTCTGATGGGACTGGCGACCAAGACCGTCGACGCCAAGATGGTCAACCGTGTCGAGCCCGCCACGTTTGCCTACCGCACAATCAAGAGTGGCATTTTCATGGGGAACGAACAGGAGCTGATGTTCTTCCCTCTGCCGGCAGTTGAGACCCTGCGCGCCGAGCACTATCGTTGGTGGCGCTCAGCATGGTCTGCTTAGACTGGCCTCGGCACCAGAAGCTCTGCGCAGGAGGAACCCTATGCTGACATCGGACTTCCAAGTCGTCGTCGCACTGCTTGCCGGGGTCGCTTCCGTGGGCGTCGCCGTCTGGTACTACCGCTGGGTGGGACGCCAGGACCCCGGGTCGAGTAGAGCAAGAGAGGTCGCATCCTGGATTCGTCGGGGAGCAAGAACGTACCTGCGGCGCCTCTATCTGGCTCTCACCATCGTGGCCGTCGCCCTCGGTATCGTCATCGGAATTGCCTTCGGTTTTGACATCGAGAACCTGGGCACCGGCACTGCCGCCGTCGCCCCAGGACGGGGCTTCTCCATGGCCTTGGCTTTCGTGGCCGGCGCATTTTGTTCCGCGGTTGCCGGCTACATGGGAATGGGCATCGCGGTCGAGGCCAACGTGCGAAGCGCCACCGCCGCTCAGGAGAGCCTCGGGCAGGCTTTTAAGGTGGCTTTCTATGCCGGATCAGTGATGGGGCTCGCTATGGTCGGACTGGCCATCGTTGGAATGAGCGCTATCTATCTCCTTACCGGCGATCCGGAGATTGTCCTGGGCTTCAGCTTCGGCGCTTCGGCTCTGGCTCTCTTGGCCAAGGCCGGCGGCGGTATTTACACCAAGACCGCCGACATCGCTGCCGACCTCGTGGGCAAAGTCGAGATTGGCATTCCCGAGGATGATCCGCGCAACCCGGCGGTAGTGGCCGACAACGTTGGGGACAACGTCGGCGATATAGCGGGTATGGGCGCCGACATCTTCGACAGCTACGTGGCAAGCACCGTGGCGGCAATGCTTCTGGGCTCATCTCTGTTCGCCTTTGATCCCCTGCTCCAGATCCGGCACGTGCTCTTCCCACTGATGCTCTGCACACTTGGCGTCGCCGCGTCTCTTATCGGAATCCAGTTCGTGCGCGTCGGTGAAGGCGGGCAACCCGGCCGTGCCCTCAACAGCGGAACGATTATGACCTGTGCGGTCTTCGCCGCCCTGACAACGGCATTCGTGCTTCTGGGCGGGTACAACATCGGCCTGCTCTGGGCAACCCTGGCTGGCTTGCTGACCGGGGTGGTGATCGGGTTCACGTCTGACTACTATACCTCGGCGAGCTTCCGCCCCGTACTCGAGACAGCGCGAGTCTCGGGCTCTGGTGCAGCGCTCAACATCATCACAGGCTTCAGCTACGGCCTGGTCAGCATTGCACCTTCCATCGTTGGCATCGTGCTCGCAATGCTTCTCTCCTACTACTTGGCCGAAATGTCGGGAATAAGCGGCATCTACGGGGTCGGGATCAGTGCCGTCGGTATGCTCTCCATCAGCGGTATGATCGTCTCCGCCGATGCGTACGGGCCCATCGTCGACAACGCCCGGGGCATCGCCGAGATGGCCGGGATGTCCCAGGACGTCATCGACGCCACCGATGTCCTCGACGCGGCAGGGAACACGGCCAAGGCTATCACCAAGGGGTTCGCCATCAGCGCTGCTGCGCTCACCGTCCTCGCCCTGTTTGCAGCCTACGCGGAGGTGGTTGCTGCCCGGGGAATCCAGCTCACCATCAGCCTGCGGAACCCGGTGGTCGTGGCCGGGGTACTGCTCGGCGCAGTGACGCCGCCCCTGTTCAGCGCTCTCACGATGCTGTCCGTCACCAACAACACCTTCGACATGATCGCAGAGGTCCGCCGTCAGTTCGACGAGCACCCGGGGATCCTGGCTGGAACTGAACTACCTGACTACGAGACCTGTGTCTCCCTGGCGGCTCAGGGCGCCCTCGCGGCGCTGGTGGGGCCAGCGTTTCTGGCCGTTGTCCTGCCGCTGCTCATTGGCTTCTTCCTCGGCCCAGAGGCACTGGGGGGCTTTCTGGGAGGGAGCATCTTCACCGGCGTCATCTTTGCCCTCCTGATGTCCAACGCTGGCGGGCTGTGGGATAACGCCAAGAAATACATCGAGGCCGGGCATTTCGGCGGTCCGGGCTCCGATGCACACAGGGCAGGCGTGGTCGGTGACACGGTCGGCGATCCCTTCAAAGACACCGCTGGCCCGTCCATCAACACCCTGATCACGGTGATGTCGCTGGTGTCGTCGCTCTTCGCTCCCGTCATCGCCGCTTTCCACCTCTTCTGAGGTCCTGGAATGCCCTGATCCACTCCTGTGGTCGGGGGAAACCGCCCCGGTTCTAGCCATTTGACCGTCATCTGACCGTCCTCTAGCCAGTCCCGGCGCAGCTCCTTCGGCTCTCGGCAAGGGGCGCGGTTCTGGGCGTTTCCCAGAACCTCAACCGCGAGCACGCGTGAGCAATGGCACCCTGGCAGATTCGGCTACGGGGATGACTCTCGAGTTTTGTCCACTACCCCAGTCGCCGTCCGACAACCTGGCACAGAGGCTGGCCTCGTGGACGAAGAAAGCCCAAGCCGTCCTTTCTCTCGGTAGTCTGGAGGCTAGAATGGTACCAGGGGGGTGGAGCATCAGCACGCGGTTACCGAGCAGATGGGATTCTGGGCCAGGACAGGAATAGAAGCCTGGCCCAGGTCTAAGGACTGCAACCTTGCTTCTGATCCGCGCTTTCTTGCAAGATGTGCGATAAGGACCTCCGAGACTCGGGAGGTGAAAGAGACCAATGAGTTCAGATGAGCTTGGGCAGATGGAACGGTGGGCCAGAGGGTTCGAGGATTTCCATGCCCGTTTTTCCCACGTCTTCGCCCGCAGGGAACCGCGCGAGGAACTGAGGCAGTATCTGCGTGGGCTGCTGGCAGATGGCGGAAGCGGTGGGAGAAGGCGATCCCCAACCGATGCAACGACTGCTGTACAGCGCCCGTTGGGAAGCGGAGGGGGCGCGGGATGAACTGCAGCGCTTCATTGTGAAACAGTCTGGGGACGAGAGCGGCATCGGCGTGGTGGACGAAACGGGCTTTCTGAAGAAGGGCACGAAGTCGGTGGGGGTAAGGCGGCAATACAGCGGCACAGCTGGGAAGATCGAGAGCTGCCAAGTGGGAGTCTTCCTGAGCTACTTCAACGGCCGCAACTACGTGTTTCTGGACCGGCGGCTGTACCTGCCGGAGGAGTGGTTTACGGACTGGGAGCGGCGTCGGGGGGCGCACGTGCCAGACGATGTGGCGTTCAAGACGAAGCCTCAACTGGCATTGGAGATGCTGAAGCACGCCTGGTCCCAGGGAGTGCCGAGGGCGTGGGTGGCCGGGGATGAGGTGTATATGGGGATCCACCCTACCTGCGAGACGGCTTTGCCAAAGCTGGTAAGAAGTACGTCTTGGCTGTCTCGAGCGCGACCCTGGCCTGATGAGAGCGGCCACCCGTGGAGGAGCCGGAGAAGGGGCCGGTGGGACGACCGAGAGAGAAGCTGCGCCTGGCAGACGGTGCTCCTACCGCACAGACCGTAGCGGCGGTGATCGCTGCCTTGCCGGAAGGTACCGGGAAGCGAGTCACGGGGAGTGAAGAAGAAAAGGGACCACGGACATATGACTGGGCGGCGGTTCCGATTGTGGAGAGCCGGAATGGGCTGCCGGGTCCGGAGGGATGGTTGCTGGCTCGTTGTTCCCTTCTTGATCTGACGGACTTGACTTACTATCTGTCCAACACTCCGCAGGAGACGGTGTTGGTGACCCTGGCGGACATCGCCTCGGCCCGTTGGAGTATCGAGACTACCGTCGAAGAAGCGAAAGGGGAGACAGGGCTTGACGAGAAGGTCCTCTTCTCCGCTCCCAGCCTTCCATCTACTCTGGACACTCGCCGTTCAGACACTGTGGCCCGTAACAGGCAGACTTCTAGACATTCCAGAAAACCGTGACAGCCTCTACTGAGACAGGGTCACCCACTTGCACTCGGTGGGGGATGCAGGCCAAAAGAGCAC
>CAYVCX010000109.1:0-4623 GCA_964450435.1 uncultured Anaerolineales bacterium | reverse complement strand
CTGTCTTCGACCTCGATCTGTGGCAAGCGGCAGAGGAACGTGGCCTCATCGCCTTCCCCGATGATCTGCCGGGATTGCTGCAGGCATGGCGGACAGGAACGGAGCGACGCCAGGCACAACCCGATCTCTGATCTGGAACCTGTGGAGCCTCTCCCTCTGGAAAAAGTGGACGCGAGAATAAGCAAAGTCGTGTACGATACCACGTGGGCGGAAGACTATGGCAAAGGAAATAAAGACGTGTGCGCGCGTGTTCAAGATCGAAGCGCTCCGGTTGCTTTAGAGAAACGGCAGGAGCCAGGAAGCGATTGCGAGGGAGCTTGACACCTCGTCGAGTAGCCTGTCGCGCTGGAAAAAGAAGTGTGGCGAGGGCGGTGAAGACGCCTTTCCCGGGCACGGGAACCTGACGCCGGAGAAGGAACGCATCCGCCAGTTGGAGCGCGAGAACGAGATCCTGCGGCACGAACGGGAGATCCTAAAAAAATAGTGGCCGTCTTCTCGTAACCAAGTCGATGAGGCTCCAGTTCATCGACGATCACCGAGACGAGTTTCCGGTCAGTCGCATGTGCGAGGTGCTGGATGTATCGCGCAGCCGGTGCTACGCCTGGCGCGGATGGCCTCCCAGCAAGCGAGAGATAGCGAATCGAGAGCTGTACAAGAAGATCGAGGCCGTGTATGATGAAAGCAATGGGACGTACGGCAGCGCGCGGATCTACCGGGAGGTCAAGAGGCAGGACGTCCCCTGCAGTGAGGACCGGGTGGCGCGCCTGATGCGACTGCGTGGCCTGCGAGGCAGGCAGACGAAGACGTATGAGATCACGACAAAGCGGAACAAGGCCCATCCGGTGGGACCGAACGTGCTGAAGCGGGATTTCGAGGCCGAGGGACCCAATGAGAAATGGCTGGCCGATCGAGCTATAGTTGCTGTCAACAAGGACTGCTGCACAGGACCTCCGCTGGCGGCGCGATCCCCTCACGCCTTTACCGCGTTCGCAACGGCATCAGGGGCTAGTGTCGCGTCGCCGTGCCGCGCAGTGGGCGTGTTGCTCGCCATCGGCCCCCTCTAGACGGATGCAGGAGAGGACAAGAGGGGAAACTCGCAGGCCGTGAAGGACGAGTGTCGCCCGCGTAGCGCCGAGTCGGGCTGCGCGAGAGGAGGATGACGAAATGAGAGTCGTCGGGCTGGTTGCTTTCGAAGAACGCGTGTTGGGAGACGTCGCGGCATTCGCTACCGAGCTGGGCCACCTCGACTACCCCGTCCACCTGGAGCAGATGGCGTATGACATAGACAAGGCTCGGATTGGTGACTACTACTATGAGGAAGATGCTCTCCTTCTCTGGCTGTGCCGATGCTACGAGGACCGGGAGCGGTGCCGCTTGGCGATCGACAAGTTCGTCCATCTCGAGGTGGACCTTATCGTGGCCATGACCCCTCCAGCCCTGAAGATGGCCCTCGCAGCCACACGTGAGAGGGCCGTACCTATTCTGTTCACTCACGTGACCTATCCTCCATTAGACGCGGAGTTGAGAGCCTCAATGGAGACCCACGGGGGCGTGACCGGCGTGCGCGACGTGTCTCTCGAGGTCGTCGAGGAGAGGCTGGCCCTCATTGACGATGTCGTGCCCACACCGACCACCGTCCACAGCTTCTACAATCCGGATCGCCCTGCCGCGGAGGCTGAAGCTTTGGCCCTGCAGGAAGCAGGTGTCCGGCTAGGGCGCGATGTGGAGCTTTACGCTGCGCGCAGCCCGGGTGAAGTCAAGGTGCTCCTTGGGGAGCTGCGCGCCAGGAGCAGTGACGCGATTCTCCGTCTTACAGATCCAAGTCTAGCGGCGGCGGCAGGGCTCCTCGGCGCGGCAGCCCACGAGCAGTACATTCCCTACGTTGCCCCGACCTTGGAGGAGACCGAGCGGTGCAATGCTCTGTTTGCGCTGGAGGTGGGAGGTGTAGGCCGCGGGGCGTCCGCTCTAGCCGATCGCATCCTCAAGGGGACCCACCCGGCCGTCCTACCCATCGTCGCCCCAGAGCAGAAAACGTTAGCGGTCAACCTGCAAGCCGCCGAAGATCTCGGTTTGGTCGTGTCACCAGCCGTCCAGCAGAGAGCTCAGGTTGTGATGGTGGCTCGGCAACGCACGTCGCTGAGCGGGCGGCTGCTGCTGGCTCTCGTGGCCGCAACCGCCCTCCTGACGGCGACCATCGTGATGGCCTCGCGGCTAGATCCCGTACAGCTGGTCACCCTCACCGCCGGGGTCGCCCTCGTTCTGATCATCTCGCTTTGGTTAGTAGTCCGGCGATCCATCATCCAGCCTATCCAACGGCTGACCTTCACGGCCGAGAGGATCGGTGCCGGCGAGTTGAACGTCGCTATAGGTGACGTCGGGGTGGAGGACGAGATTGGGATTCTCGCACGCGCCTTGCGTCGCATGAGAAGTAATCTGATCAACTCGTATGCTGAGCTTGAGAAGATGGCCGAAAGTCTAGAACAGCGGGTCGACGAGCTCACTGAAGCATACCGCGCCCTTCGCGATACCCAGCTGGAGTTGGAGTCGGCCAACCGGAGGATCGTGGAGGCTGACGACAGTGCCCGCTTCTCGTTGACGACCTACATCCACGACGAAATCCTCGGCCTCGTAGATCAGCTTGGGGCGCTGTCTGCCGACCTAGACTCACCAGATCTGAGCGAACTGACGAACGAGATGGACCGCGGCATTCGACGGCTGCGGTACGACCTCTCCGTGCCCATCCTGAAAAGCACGGGGGTGGAGCTACGCCGGTTGGTGCGAGAGACGTTGCCCGAGATCTATCCCGAGGCGCAAGAGATCCAGTTGTCGCTCGATCTTACCCCTCTCGATCGATTGCCGCAGTTACGGCCTGCTTCCGCTGTGCTGATCTACCGGTTCGTCCAAGGGGCGGTCAGCAATGCTTTCCGACACGCACAAGCTAGCCACATCCACATACAGGCCGACAGGCGCGATGGCGAGCTATCTCTTAGCGTGTCTGACGACGGGCGGGGGTTCGATCCTGGTCTGGTCGAGGATTTCGTCCACCAGGGACACTACTTCTTCCATGATGTCCAGATCCGGGCCAAGCAACTCGAGGGGAGTTTCTCCATCGACAGCCAGCCAGGAAAGGGTGCACGACTGGAAATCGTCGTCCCAGTGGAATAAGTGGTCTCGTGAGGGCACATCGCTCAGCCGTTCGAACCACAGATCTGGAATATCTCATCGGCGCTCACACGGTGCTTAGGGATGAAGCTGATCGCCCCTGCTCGGTGAGCCTCTTCCTGGTAGATCGCACTAGCCTCCGAACTGTTGACGATTATCCTGGTCTGCGGGCACTCTCGGCGGATCTGCCGAACAACGGCGAATCCATCCCGGTCGCGTAGCCGGACGTCTACCAGAACCACGTCCGGGCTCATCTTCCTTGCCAGCTCGATTCCGCGTTTTCCCGTGGCGGCCTTAGCCACGACCTGGAAGCGGTCGTCGCGGGACAGGGCGCCGCAGAGCCGCGCTCGATGTCGCTCCTCGTCCTCGATCACGAGCACGGTGCGGACGCGCGGGAAGATGAGGTGCCGATACAGGAGGCGAATACCCTCGGCCAGAAGGACCCGTCGGCCTGGGTCTCCGGGGTTGCCAAAGATCCGGAACTTGAGATAAAGGGTGCCGACGAGGTTCTCGACCCGTCCCCGCGAAACCACCATCTGGCGGGCGATCTCTTTGTTACTCAGACCTCTCGCGAGCAACAAGGCGCACTCCTTCTCTCGGGGGGTGAGTGGCTCGATCTCGGCTAGACGACAGTGCCATCGGAGGACGTCAGGGTCCACGTAGTGACCATACTGCAGGATCGTCTCATAGACCCGGCGCAGGTAGTCACTGCTCTTGATGTTCCGGGTGAGGATGTAACCCTGCAGCCCAGGTTGCGCCAGCGTCTTGTCCTCTCGAAGGATGTCGGCCGCGAGGACCATACTGTTTTCTCGCGTGTAGATGACTACGTTGAGCTCTGGCTTGCGCTGGCGCAGGACCCGCCCAACCGTGGTTCCCGTACGGCGCCCTAAAACCAGGTCGACCAATGCCAAGTCGACGTGTCTGCTCTGCAGGATGGCGTCCGCCTCCTCGGCTCGGCTAGCCAACCCCACGACCTGCATCACGCCGGTCTCCTCAACCACCTGAGCAATCCCCTGGCGCTGCACCAGCTGGTCATCCAGGATCAGAACGGAGACCGACTCCTCGCTGTAGATCAAGATGCCTCCCGTGCTCTGCGTCTGAGGCAATTATAGTCGCCTCAAGACGAAGCGCAAGCCACCAGCCTCCGGCGAACCGTGGGTATGCCCCATACCCAGGACCGAAAGCGGATGGTACAATGCAATCGACCTCACTGGTTGACGGGGACGCCACTCGTCCGATACGCAGGCACCGTCCTCTCCGAAGCCCCAGTCAGGCAGGAGGCCGAGCACGTATGGGCACCCCCAAGAGCGGGGGCGGACGCTTCGTGAGAAGGCCAGAGGATCCTGTTCCTGTCTGGACCCGATTCACGTCTCCGCATAGGATCCGCTTTTCGGTGGTGGAGCTTTCTTAGCGACGGTTCACATCGGGATGGTTCTTCAGGCAGGTGGTGCCCGTGGATGG
>CAYVCX010000108.1:0-4631 GCA_964450435.1 uncultured Anaerolineales bacterium | reverse complement strand
CGATGGATTGCTGGGGGTGCAGGGGGGCGGAAGCGCCCCCGCCCGAGGGTGGGGTGAAAGCCCCACCCTCGGAATCGAGCTCGCCGCTGAGGGCGCCGGGGCGGAGCTCCGGCGCACCAGCGACGGGCGAGTTTACTTGTGTTTCCTGTTCTCCCGATGAGCGAGAGATTCAAGCTGGCCTGCGCAGTCCATCTCTTTCTCCTGCGCGATGACCAGGTCCTGTTGCTTCGGCGGCGCAATACCGGCTATGCAGACGGAAGCTACAGCGTCATCGCTGGGCACCTCAACGGTGATGAGGAGATCAAGGCAGCGGCCATTCGCGAGGCCAGAGAGGAGGCGGGGATCGAGCTCACGCTGCAGGACGTGAAGATAGTCGGAGTGATGCATCGCCGCTCAGACGATGAGCGGGTCGATTTCTTCCTCGCCGCGTCGTCCTGGTCAGGGGAGGTCATCAACAGCGAGCCTGGAAAGTGCGATCGACTGGCCTGGTTCAATGTCGAGGAGCTCCCTGAGAACGTCATCCCTTACGTGAAGAGAGCGCTGGATAACTACCGCCGCGGGTGCTGGTTCGATAGCTTCGGATGGTGTTAGGTGCTTCGTTGGAACATACCCCTCGGGCGAGCAGACGGCTCCGAGCGTGCCCTAACCGCCGTCCAGACAGTCGCAGGGATAGGGACCCTCGGAGCGGATACGCTGGAGATCCCTTGAAAGGAGTTGGAACTGCTATGAACGACCGACAACGAGCCGGGGTCTGGACTGTCGATCCGGCCCGGTCACTGCAATCCGTGCTGGACGACCCATTGTGCCCGCCGCTCGGACGTCGAGGTTTGAAAGGCACCCATTCCTGGCAGATCCGGAATGAGGTCACGGTTTACCGGACGCTCAAGGCGTCTCAGCTTATGCCCCAGTGGATAGCAGCGCTTCTAGCACTGGGAGCAACCGTCACTCTGAAGGGGCTGGGCGGTTCAAAGGATGCACCCCTCGACGCCTGGATCAGGGGGGCGGCGAAGGGCGAGGTCGCGGCGCTGCATATTCCCGTCTCATCCGCCAGCGTCGGCTGGGGGGAGGCTTGCGTGGCGCGTACCCCTTCTGATGAGCCGATTGTCGCGTCGTTTGCTGTCGTCGAGATGCGCGGAGACACGGTGGATGCGGCCCGGGTTGCACTGACAGGTGTCTGGTCCCGAGCAGTGAAACTGGCGCAGGCGCCCGGTGCTCTGGTTGGTGGATCGCTGACCGCTGAGCGGATCGGTAACGTGGCTGCGTCTATCGAGAAAGAAGTCCAGCCCCACGGTGATTACCTGGGTAGCGCCGCATATCGACGGGCTATGGCTGGTGTGTTGAGCCGTCGGGCCATGGAGGCCTGCATGAGACAGGGAGCAGCCGATGAGTGACGACCGAGTGAGGAACATCACGGTGACCATCAACGATCGGAAGCGGACTCTGCGGATCCATCCCGCCGACACCCTTCTCGACGCGCTCCGTGCCGCGTCCTACACCAGCGTCAAGTACGGCTGTGGGACCGGCGACTGCGGGGCATGCACGGTGTTACTCGACGGTGATCCAGTGCACAGCTGTCAGAAGCGAGCTGTCGAGGCTGACGGACACACAGTCTTCACCGTCGAGGGTCTGGCACCGTTTCCCGTGCGGGAGTTGGGTGATCTTCATCCGATCCAACGGGCATTCACCGAGACGGGTGCCATTCAGTGTGGATACTGCACCCCCGCCCAGATGCTAAGTGCTAAGGCGCTCCTTGATCGCAATCCCGATCCGACCAGGGAGGAGATCGGCGCAGCGTTGAGCGGTGTTCTCTGTCGATGCACGGGCTACGTGAAGATCATCCAGGCGGTGGAGCGTGCAGCGGCGCTGCTGCGGGATCAGCAGGTGAGACCATTCCGCCATGTTGAGGCGATTCTGGCAGACGATGAATCCCCTACGCACCTGTTGGGTGAGTACTACGCCGTCCCGGGTGATGGGCGTCATCCACGGACACCCCTGGTGATCTCTCCTCCCGAGATGGACCCGCTCAGTGTGGTTGGTCAATCGGAGCTGAAGGTGGACGGCATCAAGCTGGCGGCTGGTATGCCTGTCTTTACCGATGACGTCAAGCTCGACGGCATGCTCTTCGGTGCTCTGCTAACCAGTCCCCACGCCAACGCCCGAATACTGAGTATCGATGCCAGCAAAGCGCGTGCTCTGGAGGGGGTCCACGTGGTCTTGACCCACGAGGACATCCCCCGGGTGAAGTATGCGTCGGGGGGCCAGAGCTACCCGCAGCCACCTCCCTATGACCAGGTCTGCCTGGACACGAGGATGCGCCACGTTGGCGACCGGGTGGCTGTCGTCGCTGCCGCCTCGCCCAGGTTGGCGCGGCGGGCCCTGCGCCTGATCGAGGTCGAGTACGAGGTGCTGCCCCACGTCCTGAACGGCGAGAGGGCTCGCACGGAAGGAGCTCCGGTCGTTCACGACGAGCTGGACACTGAGGGGATATTCGATCGGGAGCACAACATCGTTCACCACATCGAGGCCGACGAAGGGGACGCCGAGGGGCAGTGGGGCAGGGCCGACCACGTGTTTGAACGGGAGTACCGCACGTCGCAGCAGCAGCAGGCTCACATCGAACCTCACGTCTGCATCACGTACTGGGACGAGGATGGGCGGTTGGTCGTGCGGACCAGCACCCAGGTGCCTTTTCACATCCGCCGGATGCTGGCGCCCCTGCTGGGTTTGCCGGAGAAGGACATCCGTGTCGTCAAGCCGCGTATCGGAGGAGGGTTCGGCAACAAGCAGGAGATGATTCTGGAGGACCTCTGTGCTCACCTGACCATCGCCACTGGTCGGCCGGTGCGTATGGAGTATACGCGCCACGAGGAGTTCACCAGCTCCCGCACTCGCCATCCAACAGTCCAACGGTATCGAATGGGCGTGACGGATGACATGGAGGTGGTGGCCACCGAGCTCGACTGGCTTGGCGACACCGGCGCTTACGGCACCCACGGCTTGACGGTGAATATGGTTGCCGGACAGAAAGGCCTGACGCTCTACAATACGCCCTACTCATCGTTCACGTGTGACGTGGTCTACACCAACAAGCCTGTTCCCGGGGCATTCCGCGGCTACGGCGCTATGCAGGCCATCTTCGGCATCGAGACGTTGATGTCTGAGATCGCCGACGAGATGAGATGGGATGTCGTCGAGTTCAAGCGGAAGAACTGGATCAGGGAGGGCGAGTATCTGTTGATGGCGAAGGCCCTGGGGGAGGGCCGGGAGGGCTTTGAGCAACGGATCCACTCGAACGGCCTTGAGCAATGTGTGCGGGTAGGGCTGGAGGCGATCGACTGGTACGAAAAGCGCGGCAAACTGAACGAAGGCGCCGAAGGCCCGGTCCGACGGGGGATTGGTATGTCGGTGATGGGCCACGGGAGCGGCATCGCTGGGCTCGACATGGCGGCTGCCACCGTCAGGATCAACGACGATGCGTCCTTCCACCTGCTGATCGGGGCCACGGACATCGGCACCGGCTCGGACACCATCTTGGCTCAGATAGCGGCGGAGGAGCTGGGGGTGTCGGTCGACGATATAATCGTCTACTCGTCCGACACCGATTTTACGCCCTTCGACAAAGGCGCCTACGCGTCCAGCACCACCTACATTAGCGGCGGCGCGGTCCGCAAGGCCGCGGGGAAGGTGGCCGACCAGATCAAGCGCCATGCGGCGACGATGTTGGGGATGGACGAGCCGTCTGGCTCCCCGGAGGGGTGGGAGCTCCGAGACAAGAAGGTCTTCGCGCCGAATGGCGCGTCGCTCACCCTGGAGCAGGTCGCTCTAAGCAGCCTCCACCAACAGGACCAGCATCACATGATCGCCAGCGCCTCGAACATGAGCTACGACAGCCCCCCCCCGTTCGGCGCCCAGTTCGTCGAGCTGGTCGTCGATACTGAGACGGGCCAGGTGACCGTCGAGCGGGTCCTTATGACCGTGGACGCGGGCCGGGTGATCAATCCCATCACCGCCTCCGGTCAGGTAGAAGGGGGCATCGCGCAGGGGCTCGGCTTCGCCCTCTGCGAGGAGATGGTCTACGATGATGATGGGCAGCTGGTCAACCCACGTCTTGGTCCGTACCATGTGTACAAGGCTGACGAGATGCCGGAGATTGAGGTTATCTTCGTCCAGACCGACGAGCCCACCGGCCCGTTTGGCGCGAAGTCAGTCGCTGAGCTGCCCATCGACGGTATCGCCCCGGCTGTCGCTGACGCGATTCACGACGCTACGGGTATCTGGCTCCGCGAGGTGCCCTTCACGCCGGAATGCGTCTGGCGGGCACTCCGGGAGGCGGAGTGATCGGGAGCGAGGGCGCGGAATGGCGGGGAGAGGATGAGAGCAGCGGGCGGCCGGGGGACGTGTGCGTCCCGGTGGAGCCGGCCGGAGATGACGTGGTCCAGGTGCGCCGTCAGCAGAGAGAGAGAGCTTCAGAGGGCTCTTGATGGCCGAATCCACGAACCGGTCCATCTGACAGGCCGGCGGCGTCGGTTTAGGGAGGATCTCGTCCGTGGCAGGATCTGGCGCGAGACGTGATGGGGGAACTCCAGGCCCTTGCGCCGTTTCCCGTCGTTTCGGCCTCTCTCACACCGATG
>CAYVCX010000107.1:1257-4967 GCA_964450435.1 uncultured Anaerolineales bacterium | reverse complement strand
ATGACGGGTATGCAGAGTCAAAATGCATCTACACCTTTCTGCTGAGACGGCGAGACAAAGTACGCCACTCCACAGCACGTCCCCGGGGGGCGTGTTACCATGTGAGGCTTCAGCCGCTGATGGCGCGCTTCAACAGGCGCACCTCGTCCATCCCGACAAGGATTGCCAGGATAGCGTAGATCCCAAATCCGGCCAAGCCCGGGACCCCGACAAGCAGAAGCTCACCCATCGTGCTTGACGGCGCGACTCGAGACACCGCGGATAGCGCGAGATGGACCACTGCACCCATCAGCAGAGAAAGAGGCACGGCTGTGAACACGGTCTTCCACAGGCTTTCACCGCCGAGCCCACCCACCCGGCGCCGCAGTAGGAGAAGCATCAGCAGCGCGTGGGCGGCCCACTTGACGGAGTTGGCCAGGATCAGCCCATTCAGCGTGAGGGGGGTGAACAATGTCGGGACGAGGGCCAGCACGACGTACAGCAGAACGGTTGCAACGCCAACCAGGGCTGGCGTCCACGTGTCCTCACGAGCGTAGAAGGAAAAGATGAGCGGTTGATCTACCGCCGCGAAGGTCAGTCCGAGCAGATGAAAGCGCAAGGCCGCCGCCGTTGCCACAGTGTCGGCGAACGTGAAGTCGCCATGTTCGAAGACCAGCCTCACAATCGGCGTCGCCAGCACCCAGAGGCCAACAGTGGCGGGTACTGTCAACGCAATGACCAGGCGCAGGCCCTGAGCAAGCGTCCCCTTGAATCTCTCAGACTCCCCATCATTGGCGTGCCGCGAAAGGGTGGGAAGAATGGCGAGAGAGATGGCCGTACCGACCAGCCCCAGCGGGAACTGAATGATCGTCGCCGAGTACGTCATCCACGCGGGGGACGCAGGACCCGTATGAGAGGCCAGCCGGTAACTGAGTAGCTCCGCCAGCTTATCCACCGCGAGTCCGGCCAGGATGGGCAGATACAGGCGACCAACGCGTCGGAGAGCCGGGTGCCGAAAGTCGAAGACCAGACGGAAACGTGCATCCCGCAGCCCGGGGAGCTGGAAGACGACCTGGAGAAACGAACCCGCCAGCAGCCCTACCGCCATACTGTACACTCCCCATCGCCTCCCAAGGGCCAGAGCGACGGCGACCAGTGCAACGTTGAAGACAGCAGCAGTCATGGCAGGGATTGTGAAGCGCTTGAGAGCGTAGAGAGCACCCGACAGAACGCTGGCCAAGCTTAGAAAGACCACTCCGGGTAGCATGATCCGCAGCAGCCTCATTGCCAACTCCTGATCGGCCAACGGCAGCCCACCAGCAGAGAGCCAGACCAACTGCGGAGTGAACAGCTCACCCAAGAGCACAAGAGCAATCATCACCAATGTGACGATGCTGAGAAGAAGGTTGAGGACATGCCAGAGTTCAGCGCGTCGCTCCGGCGCGGCAAAGTCGGAGAGAACGGGTATGAGGGCAGAGTTGATCATGCCGCCGATCACGAGTGCGTAGATGATCCTGGGGAGCGCCATGGCGGTGTCCAGGGCACTCACATGCCCGCCAGCTCCAAACAGGTTGGCCTTCACGATCTCACGGACCAGCCCCAAAGCCCTGCTGGTCACGTTGCCCACCGCAATGATGGATGCTGCGTGGGCAACCTCTACGCCGTCCTGCAGCCTCAGCTTGTCTGTTTCGCTCACGCCACATCTCCCGTTGCCCCCGAAGAAGACAGCATTGCGAAGGGGGTCGAGTCGGACCATGGATAGATGCAGATTCTACCGCGATTTGACAGCGGCTACAAACTGCCACGAGCGGGCATAGGCTGTCTGCGACTGTGCTTGCGTCGCAACTTGAATCGTGGTAGAATTTCAATGTCGATCAGATAGAGACAGCCAAGGAGGACATTGTGCCGCTGAGCAAAGGGGAAAAAGAGGCAATCATCGACGAGTACGGACGTGGCCCGGACGATACTGGCTCACCGGGAGTGCAAATCGCATTGCTGACGTCCCGCATCAGCCAGTTGACGGAACACCTGAAGGAACACAAGCACGACGAGCATTCCCGCCGAGGTCTGATCAAGATGGTGGGCCAGCGGCGCCGTCACTTAACCTATCTCAGCCGTGAGAATCCAGATCGTTACAAGGAGATCATCAAGCGGCTTGGACTGCGCAGGTAGTCGCCTGCCAGCAAGCAGATTGCATCAGACGCGTAGGTATGATCAACTTCGGTCATCTGCTCGTCTGGCACGTACAGAGAACGAGACCGGGCACAGGGCCAGGAATTGGGGGGTGGAGCGTAGTGAGGTCATACTACGAGGCACCCCCCAGTCCCTGAAACTCTGTGTCTGGTCGTAGACATGGAGGTAAATCAAGTGAATACTCACACGTTCACCACGAAGCTGGGAGAGCACGTCCTCACGCTCGAAACGGGGAAGCTAGCCCAACAGGCGGGTGGTGCAGTCACGATAACTTCCGGTGACACCAAGTTGCTGGTGACGGCAACGATGTCACGGGACACTCGGCCGGGAATAAGCTTCTTCCCTCTCACCGTTGATTTCGAGGAGCGGCTTTACGCGGCAGGCCGCATCCCTGGCTCTTTCTTCCGCCGCGAAGGACGACCGCCCGAATCAGCGACGCTGATCGCGCGGTTGACCGATCGCCCTCTTCGCCCTCTCTTCCCGAAGAAGATGCGCAATGATGTGCAAGTCATCATCACCCCCCTCTCACAGGATGAGAAGCATCAGTCGGATATCCTATCCATTATTGGTGCATCGGCAGCCTTGACTATCTCGGATGTCCCCTTTGACGGCCCGATCGGGGCAGCGCGCATAGGGTACGTCGACGATGATCTGATCATCAACCCGACGCTAGTGCAGATGGAGGAAAGCGCGCTCGACTTGAGGCTGGCTGGCACATCCGACGCCATACTGATGGTGGAGGCGAACGCCAACGGACTAGGAGAGGTAGTCCTTGTAGAAGCACTTCGTGCTGGATACGAAGCAATCCAGGACACGATCCACACGCAGCAGGAGATGCGAGAAGCGGTAGGCAAGCCGAAGCGGGAGTACAGGCTCCATGGCGTCGTGCCCGACGAATTGGTTGAGACGGTTCGCCGCGAGGCAAGCAGCCAGATCCAGGAGGCCGTCTACGCAGCTAAGGACAAGAAGGACCGTGACGACCGGGTCCGCGAAGTCCAGGACGAGCTGGTAGCCCGTCTGGAAGAGGCCTGGGATGAGGACGTCATCAAGGAAGCTCTCGACAGCGTGATGCGCGACATCATCCGCCGGCGGACCATCAACGAAGGTATTCGCGCCGATGGTCGCAGGCCAGACGAGATCCGCTCTCTTTCGGCTGAGGTGGGATTGCTGCCTCGAGCCCACGGATCCGGGCTCTTTACCCGCGGCGAGACCCAGGTTCTATCGGTCGCCACTCTGGGTACACCCCGAGAGGAACAGATGATCGATGACCTCTCACCCCGGGAGAGCAAGCGCTATATGCACCATTACAACTTCCCCCCCTACTCCACCGGTGAGACGTGGCCGCTGCGCGGCCCCAAACGTCGGGAGATCGGACACGGTGTCCTGGGGGAGCGCGCCCTGGAGCCGATGCTGCCTGACGAGGATGAATTCGCCTACACACTTCGTGTCGTGAGTGATGTGCTCAGTTCCAACGGATCAACCTCGATGGCCAGCGTCTGCGGTAGTGCTCTGGCCCTGATGGATGCCGGAGTGCCGAT
>CAYVCX010000107.1:0-1157 GCA_964450435.1 uncultured Anaerolineales bacterium | reverse complement strand
ATCATCCACGTGGATCCGAGTAAGTTGGGCGCGGTGATCGGCTCCGGAGGCGAGACCGTCCGCTCGATCGAGGAGGAGTGCGACGTAAGTGTCGACATTGAGGACGACGGCACAATCTACGTCGCCGCCACAAGCGGGCCCTGCGCCGATAGGGCACTGGCGATGATTGAGGCCCTGACCGAGGAACCCGAGGTTGGTCAGATCTACACTGGACGTGTGGTGCGCACAACGAACTTCGGCGCCTTCGTCGAGATCCTGCCCAAGACCGACGGGATGGTCCACATCTCGCAGCTCTCCGACGACTACGTCGACAGTGTCGACGACGTAGTCCAGGTCGGCGACGAGATCATGGTGATGGTGACAAACATAGACCGCGAAGGGAAGATCCGCCTCTCGCGACAAGCTGTGCTCGAGGGATGGACCCCCCAGGAGGCTCGCGCTGCTGACAAGCCCGGCGGCAGCCGGAGCCGCCGCTGACGTAGACTGAGCAGCGATACGGGAAGAAAGGCGTGGAAGGGATCAGCCCCCAACCGGCAACGGAAGAGGTCCAGACACGAAAGCATCTCGTATCTCGCGCGCTGAACTCGCTCCTGCGAGTGGCACGGGAAACCGGTGAGACCGTCATCCCGGCTGTCGTCATCGCTCTGTTCATCAACCTCTTCCTGGCCCAGGCCACCCAGGTGCTGGGGCAGAGTATGGAGCCAACTCTACATAGTTCCCAGCGGGTGGTGATTGAGAAGATCACGTACCGCTTCCACGGCCCTCGTCGCGGCGACATTGTCGTCGTCGATTCGTCCAACCAGAGCGAACTGCTGATCAAGCGCGTCGTAGGTCTCCCGGGTGAGACAATCGAGGTGAGGGACGGACGAGTCTACATCAACGGCGAACTGCTCGAAGAGCCGTGGAGTATGAAACCGGGCAGCGGACGGTACGGGCCGCAGGCCGTCCCCCCGTTGCACGTATTCGTGCTGGGCGACAACCGTGGAGCGTCCAACGACTCACGCACCTTCGGCCCCGTGCCCATCGACGACATCGTCGGACACGCCTGGATCTCCTACTGGCCCCTGAAGGATGTTGGCTTCGTCGAATAGCGTTCTATCTAGAGACGACCCAGGGCCAGGCAAATGCCTGGCCCTTTGCTCCCCTGCTGCAAGACC
>CAYVCX010000106.1:0-5153 GCA_964450435.1 uncultured Anaerolineales bacterium | reverse complement strand
AGGCCAGCCGCACCGCTTTGGACTCCACGGGGTGCGACACCGGGATCTCGCCCTCACCCCGGTCCGGCCCATCGTACAGGGGACACTGCCCCTCCCCATTGGGATCGTTACAGTCCGAGCAAAGCCCGTCGCAGGTGCTCCCTGCGGTCAACCAAAGGGATGGATGGAGTTTTCGGCCAGGACAAGTCTTGGCGGTGGAGACAGAGACCGTTCAGATCGCACTCATCGGGGTTGGCTAACTGCGAATAAGAATGAGACTGGAGCAGAGGTATGTCGGGCTTTTCGTGTTAAGTGAAAACAAGAAGACAGAACGGCAGCGGACGAGCAAGCAACGACATCACGAGGATCGGATGAGACAGCGCTGGCATCAGCTAGTCAGGTCAGTCGCAAGAAGAAACCAGCGCCTCTCAGATCAGATCGTCGAGTTTGTCGACCGGTGATCTGTATCGGCGCTGGATCATGGCCTCAAGCATCGCGTTCGCTTCTGAGAGGGGCAGCGCACCGTCGCGCACCAGTGCCACCAATACCCCCAGCGTACCCGTGAGGCTGACGCCTTCGCCTTCTGCCAACCTGCGCGCCGCCAAGTCGTCAGTCGCCAAGATCAGTCCTCTCGAAGCAGCCAGTGCCAAGCAGGAAGCCTCGCCCGGGTCGAGAGACCGGTCCAGTGCCATACGCATACGGTGCTCATCTGCTGAATCCGGAGTCAACACGCGCAGCCATCCCTCGGGGTTGACCGTCTCAATCTGTTGCAGAACTGGGGCCAGATGCTCATATCCAGCCTTGACACCTCTACGCAGCTCGTCGCTGACTTCTATAGTTGTGAAACCCACTCCACGGTATCGAGCCCTTAGCACCGATAGCTGATCCGCAGCAGCGAAGTTAGACAGGACTGTGGCATCGAAGATGTACTCACGCATTCTCTGCGTCCCGAAGCACCTCATCGACCGTGCGCGGACCCAGGTGGATCTCTGCTCCACCCTCGGTCAAGATCTCCTTCATCTCTTCGTGAGAGACACCCATCATCTCGGCAGCCCTGCCGATACTGATCTCGCCAGCGGTGTAGGCACGAATCAACATCTGTCTTCTCACCTCCGGCTGGGCCTGAAAGAGCGCCCGCAACGCGCTGCGCAACACAGCATCTTCATTCGGAAACAGCCGGGTCCTCACAAGCTGGGTGATCTCCCACTCTGTCTTGCTGGTCTTGGTCGTCTCTGCCATATCTCCACTTCCTTCGTGTCCCAGTCCCATCGACATTGCCGATCGCACCACCTTGATTCTACGCTAACGCGGCGGCTTGTCAACTCCCCGCAGCGAGGGGAAGCGACGGGATCTGGACGGCATCTGCCCGCTGCTGATGAAAGGGGTGAAGCCCGACCTGACGTTCGTCGAACACAAGCTGGCTCTCTACGACCGGGAACAGGAACGCAAGGCACTGGAGGAGGCGATTGAGGATCTTCGCACCGAGTGGGGGCGGGAACTCCGCCCCCTGTTGCCACAATTCGTGCCCTACGAGGTAGCGCGGGAGCACGTGGAGGCTTTGCCCCAACAGCTCTCGGCTGGGATGATGTAACCTGCAGAGACGAGTCCCGTCGGCCCCGCTTGTCACAGCTTCAAGGAACAGCAGACTAGAGCGTTCCTGCCCAGCAGATGCTTTGAGGCAGTCGCTGGCTCGCCTGCCGCAGAGAAGACCTCACCACCAGGGTGAGGTCTTTCGCGTCACCCCAACATTCACCGCTTCCTGGTCCTTCAACCCCTATGACCGCTCTTCGTCCTGCCCTGTAGCCTCCTCGTTCAACCTATCCGCGATCAACCCTATTCTGAGCAAGGATGTGTCCGATAACAGAGTACGTCAGCGTTGAATCAAGAGAAGTCCCCCAAACGTTGCCAGCTGAGGCGAGGTACTCGCTGCTCGCTCACCAGCCGTCGACTGAGACGTTGAACGCTACGGCTTTTCGCCCACCGTATGTTGACGATGTGCGCAATCAGCCATCTGCACTCTTCCCAAACCAGCCGTCAGCACCACAACCTTCCACTACCAAACAAGTAGGGAAGCTGTCGGAGATAGCCCGCATGCTTGTGCAAGCCGCAGACCGCATTGGCCAAAAAACGGATAAGTCTGGAGTTCAGAGCTGCTAGGAGCCACCAGATATCAGCCATTTCCTTGGGAAAGATTGTTTGTCCCTCCGTTGTAAAGATGAAATTGCTCGGAAGAAGCTGGAAGCTCACATACTCCGTTCTCTTCCCGTAGCTTATGCCCGGCCGGAAATAGTAGTCTCAGTAGATCCAGATTTCACGGTATGGGCACCGATGGCGCCGTGATCTTACGTACACAACCGTAGCGTCGTTCCAAAGCACGAGTGATGAACTTGGCAAGTCGAGCGAGTTGGAAGCGCTCCACATCAAGATAGCGACGTCCTCGTCGCGGAACCTGAGTGAAGAGCCAACGCAGATGCAACCAGACATTCGTTACGAAGAAGCTAAGCCCAAGCAACAGGAAGCGATAGGCAGGGTTGCGAGATGTGGTCCAGCCGCGCACTTGGGCTGCACAGCGGTAGCTGGTTTCGATCCCAAACCGGCGACGGTACAGACGCCGCACCTGACCCGGCGAGAGGTCGATGTGGATCAGGATGAAGATCATCCAAGTTGCACGTCGTTTCATCCTTCCAGTCCGCTTCGCAGTGGTGAAGGCGCGGCAGACGGCAAGGTGAGCTACGAAGGATTGCGTGGCGTTCTTGAATTCGTGTTGGGTGCGATAGCTCTTGCGCCCTTGACACAGGCCTCGGGTACCGCCGCCTTTGCCCCGGATGGGGCAGGCAATCACCGTCGGCAGCGCGTGCAGCTCAAGATAGGTCATCACCGCGATACTGGCAAAGCCTCGATCCAAGAACAAGCGACGAATGGGGATTCCCAAGGTCCTGACGCGCTCCAGCAACGTCTCCAACACCGTAACCTGGGTATCACCAGGCAGGAAGAAGTCTATCGCCAGGGTGAACCGCATCCCGTTCAGAATGACATAGGCTGTAGCCAGCCGGTGGAAGCGCGTTGTGCCCTTCTTAGCTGGGCCGCGAACCCACAACGCCTCTTCCTGAGGCACACTGCCATAATACGGTCGGTCGTGAAGGTCAATAGCGATATCTCGTTCCTGACGCCAAACTCGTTTCGGAATCTCGTCTGCCAACGCTTCATTCAGCTGTTGCTGCAGCTCGGGCAGGCCCTCTGGCGTCAACTGCTCGTTCAGGTAGCGACGCAAGGTCTCGGGGTCGGGAGTGCCCACCAGATCGGCACACACCGACTCAAGGGTGTCCTGAGTGACCGCTACGCCCAGCAACACGTCCAATATCCCTTTGGTGGAACACTTGTAGCCGTCCGCTTCCAAAGCCAGGTGCTCCTCCAGTCCGCTACGTGCATAGTCCAGCACTTCTTCATCCGTCAATTCCAGTGTATCATTCACCATGGGCTTGCCCTCCTTGGATTGTTGTTCTTCCAACTACAATCCTACAAGGTTCGGGCAAGCCCGCTAGTTTCTATGGCATAGAGACCATCATCTGTCCAAATCTGGATCTACTGAGTCTTCATTCGCAACAATCGCTCCTGGTTCCGACTTAACTTTCTCGCCGTCATTGGCGTAGTAGATAACCTGTTCGTAATCCCGGTAGAAAGGCCTATAGGGTCCACCATTGGCTAGAGGGAGCCAATCGGTTTCGAGTGTGGAAGAGGGCACTTCCCAACGGTAGCGGAAGAACTTCGTGGCATTGCCCGGATGAATGCCGACCCTGAAGAACGCAACGGCGGGTTCCATCGACGGGTTCCTGAATGACCGAAGGACCGAGTTAGGCAACCAGTACGAGAATGCTGTATTGGGGAGATCGCGGAATGCCATCTGGTCAAGCAGATACACGTTTCGAGGCAGACTGCTTGAGTCTAGGGCCTCCAACAGGTGCAAGAGTTCCGTCCGAGCTGGACCAGAGTTAGCGCGGAGAAACACCGACTCGCTGGCGAGCCGTTTCTGAGCCGAATTCAGGACGACGGCTGCGGTTTCGACCTGGGCATCGTAAAGAACCTCCCAGCCCACATCAGCGAGAGTCTCAATAGTGACCTTCTCAAGCAGCACCGTCCGTCGAAACTTCTCATACCTCGACTTCACCATAAAGCCTCTGTCTACTATCGCGCCGACATAGCCATGTCTGGCGAAACCACGTAAGCTTCTCTCGATAAATGCACAGAGGACATTCATATCGGAAAGCGGACACTGAGATTTAATGTATTCCCACTCATACGTCGTTGTGTTATAGAAGTTGCCATACGGCGGGTTCATCACCACCACATCATAATCAGCCATCAACACGTCAAGCAGCCGAACCGCCTTATCGGCCTCGGTGGCGAAGAGCTGGGCGTTGAGATCGTGCTCATCGAGCGCCCGGCGCGCGAAGGCACGCAGATCCTCCCGCAGTTCGCGCAGCGTGTACTGGGGCGTCCAGGCAGCCGCCTGCTCGTCGTCGTCGGCCAGATCGGCCAGTCCCATCTGGCGCACCGGCGGCTCCATCCCGGGTAAGTCTCGCTGGCGGCGGGGATCAAGCGCCTTCAAGGCCTCCTTCCCGGCCACGTGACCCACGTCGCTTAGCAGCTCTCTCAGCCGCTCCTCCACGCGCAAGAGGCTGCCCAGCTCCGCCACCTGATCCATGTCGTCGAGCACCTGGGCAAAGGCATCCTGCACCCTGGGGGTCCTGGCATACCGCTCCAGGAACCTCTCCCGCACGTCGCTGTCGGGCAGCGTGGCGTCGGCGGCGACGAGGTTGACCTGCTGCACACTGGCCTCGGGGTGCATCGTGCGGGCTTTCATAAAGAGGCTCAGGGCGGCCAGCTGGACGGCGCGCCGGTCGATGTCGATGCCAAAGAGGTTGTTCTCCAGGATGACCGTCGGGATCTCGCGGTCCTCGATACAGAGGTGTCCCCAGTCGCGGGCGTCCCGGTACATGGCGTCGAAGACCTCCATCGCGTAGTGGCCGAAGTGCATGGTTCCACAGGCCGGGTCGAGGAGTTTGATGTGGGGAAGCGGCTTCTCCTCGCGCCGGGGATCCGCCTCCGGGTTGTTGATCGGCGAATTGTGACGTATGGCCCTTCATCTGGTATACTTAGCTGGAATAGAGAGTATA
>CAYVCX010000105.1:0-5304 GCA_964450435.1 uncultured Anaerolineales bacterium | reverse complement strand
ATTGACAGAAGAGACGATTCGGTCTACAGTACTCATCGGTGGACTCCTTTTCCGAATGTGGTAGGGAAATTGGTGTGACAGGAATTCAGACCGAAAACGAGTCTTTTTGCTGGCCGCCATTGTTCTGGTCCTGATTGGTGCCGGTTGGCTGGGATTGAGACTCTACCGTGTCTGGGGAGCTGCAGCTGCGCTGCGCGCCGACGCCGACGCAGGGTTGGCACTGGTGGAGGACGACCTTCACGACGTGGACCCTCACGAGGCGGCGTCCTTGCTCGGCGCCACCCGTGCGGATCTTCTGACGTTTGAGTCCGCCGCTCGCCCCTTCCTCTGGGTTGCTCCTCACCTGGGATGGGTCCCCCGCTGGGGTCCGACCATCGAGGCGGCCCCGATGCTCCTGGACATAGCCCTGGAGCTGAACGCTGCTGGGGAGCAGGTGGTCGATGCACTCATGCCCATCCTGCAGAACGACGTCGACGATGGGCTACCCACAGATCGATCGCTGATCAGCGAGGCGACGGCTGCCTTGGCCCACACCCGTCCTCAGCTGGGAGAAGCACTCGATGCTGTCGAAGAGGCACAGGCCGCACGAGACCAACTCGAGGTCGAGGCGTTGGTGCCCCGGCTTCAAGGCTGGATGGCGCGGTTGGACCGCTACCTCCCGCTCGTTGAAGAAGAGGTACGCGGGATGCTGCTGGCCCCGGAGGCGCTCGGTGCTGAAGGGCCCAGGACGTACCTACTCTTGCTCCAGAACGAGGATGAGCTGCGGGCAACCGGCGGGCTCATCAGTGGCGTCGCGCAGATCACCTTGAGCGATGGAAAGATCCAGAAGATGCAGTTTGAGGACAGCTACGCCATCGATGACTTCTCCAACCCCTATCCCGAGCCTCCCGCAGCGCTGCGGGAAACCATGCTAGGGGACCTGTGGCTCTTCCGCGACAGCAACTGGAGTCCGGACTTCCCCACCTCCGCCAAGAAAGCCATCGAGCTGTATCAGATCAGCCGCGACGTGGCCATAGACGGCGTGGTGGCCCTAGATCAGCGGGCGATCAGCCTGCTCCTGGAGCCTCTCGGTCCCCTAGACGTTGAGGGTGCCGATGAGCCCATCACGGGACAGAACGTCGTTCAAATAGCTCGCCGCGCCTGGGCGCCAGGTGAGGAGATCGAATCTGACTGGTGGCGGCAGCGAAAGAGTATCATGGGCAGCGTGCTCGATGCCGCTGTGCTGCAGCTGGAGGGCGGTCTGGAACACGATCAACTAGTCGGGCTGGGCCAAGCCACGCTTGAGGCCCTGCGCCAGAGGCACCTGATGTTCTACCTTGATGACCCCACGACGGCAAAGGCGCTGCACGAACTCGGGTGGGACGGAGCCGTGACGGAGTCCCCCGGGGACTTTCTGATGGTGGTCGACTCGAACGTGGGGTTCAACAAGGTGAATGCGGCCGTGGAGCGGCAGCTGGGGTACACGGTGGACCTGACCGATCCGAGCCCCCCAGAAGCAACACTGACCGTCCATCACCATCATCCGGTGGAGGGCTGGACCGGACCGTGCAGTCAGGAGCCGCGCTACAGCCCCACCTACCAGGGGATGATCGAGCGGTGCTACTTCAACTATCTGCGCGTCTATGTGCTTCCCGGCGCCGAGCTCCTCCGCGCGACGGCCCATCCTGTGGCGGGGGACATCCTGCTGTCGGGCGAGGGGCAACCGGGAGAGGTGGACGTCTCCGGTGGCGAGGCGGGCAAGACCGTATTCTCAACGTTTCTGGTGGTGAAACCATCAGGGGCAATGGAGACCGTGTTTGTCTACAGCCTGCCGTACGCCGCCCTTGAGCGCAGCGGCAACGAGTGGCAGTACCGCCTCAGCGTTCAGAAACAGCCGGGAACCGACGCCCCCGGTGGATGTGACATTGCGCCTGCCTGTCGACGCCAAGGTCGTGGCGGCTCAACCGCTACCCACTGAGCGTCAGGGAAGCACCCTGCGATACCAGCTTGATCTGAGGACTGACCTGGCCCTGCGAGTAGTGTGGGAGTAGTCGTCCGTCGCGCCACCGTTTGCAGGAGGGAAAGGCGGTTCCTGGACGACGGAGCTGTCAGTAGATCGCGCCGGGGACCTCAGACCCGCGTTTTCACCACAGCTGCCTCCCGCGTGAGGCAGATTGCCGACATAGCACGTCTGACACTGATGGGGAACAGCCCAATGATTACGCTCAAGTGCACTCGAAAATTACTTGCCCTGCTTGGCGGCGTCACGACAGAGGAGGCTCCCCCTCCTACCAGTGCCCTGGGCGACTGGTACGCAACCGTCAGCGCAACGGTGGCTGGTGAGCTTATCGTCTTCGCTAACGAGCAGACGCTCCTGAGTGTTGCTCTGCCTATGGCGATGGTTGATGCGCTGGTGCCGGCTTTCGCGGCTCGTGTCTACAATCTACTGGTGACCATCGGGGTGCCGGAAGATATGGCTCGGCGAGAGTCCGATCAACTGCGCGAGGTCGAGTTCGCCAAGACGAGCAGCAGGAGCGTCTTAGGGTCCTTAAGCCAGATAGTCCTACACTATCAACTCAAGGCCGAGCGCAGCCTGAATAGCGGCCCGCCAGTCCTTTCGGAGGCTGAAGTAGCTTTGAGCAAGACTCTCCACGGGCCACTGGACTATGTCTATCCAGCAGAGATCGCCAAGGACTTGCTTGCCAAGCGCTACGGGCATGCCGATTAGTTCACGGGCTTGTCGGGCCAGGGCCTGACTTTCTCCGGGCGAACGGCGCAGGGTATCACGTAGAGAATGGGAGTGAATGACCATAGCCACACGTCAGTACTGGGTCACGAAGACTGTCATCCGCGAGATTGTGGGGCTGTAGGCTGGCCAGTCCCGTCAGGAGGCCCTGGCCTGGCCGACGAATGCGCCCATTCCACAACCATACCCTGATGGCCTACTCTGTGGCCCAATCCTGGCGTGCGGACCACGGGCAGAAAGGGCCGATCAGAGACTCCTTCGTCGACGGTTCCAGTCTCGGGTCCAAACCAAAAGACAGTGTCGAGAAAGTGGCTTCGCCAGCGGACAAGGCCCGGCAATCATGCCCATGTCCTGAGCGCGGCCTTCGACCTCACTCGCCCGAGGCAAAGTTCGTGCTCGAGATTGCCCTGCATCGTCAGCAACTCATCGTCCTCGGACGCCCGATCCAGCATACTCCAATTACGACCCAACGATGCTCGACTTTGCGCTCTCCGCGGTCATCCATTCGGACAGATGGGCCTTTCAGCCAGGACAGGCCAACATCGCGTGGGTCTACACGGTCCAGATAGGCGCCCACGTCCCCGGCCGGATTCTCCACACGAACGGGGTGACCGGATGCACTAGCAAGGTGCCGGGCAGCACTGAGCAAAGCGATAACACCATACGGTTTCACAACGATGACGGTGCAGATACTGAATGCGTAGAGATCAATCGGAGGAGCTTGCTCAACGGAAACGTAGAAATCATCGACCGCTGCGATTTCGGTCAATACACTGGGAACCAGCGGCGTGCTTCCGCAAGCCATACCGTCACTGCTCCAGTCCCACCTCTGGAACACACAAGGCTGCTGCTTGACCATCCGACTGTCTACTCGGGCGCCAGGATCTTCAGACAGCCTTCCCACTCGTGCAGCGCCTGACGCACCCGGTGGGTGAACTCAGCCAGCGTTTGCTCTGGCCAATCGTCGGGCTCGCGGTCGGGGTCATCCCACTGCCGAGGCAAATCTACGCCCTGCCAGGCCGCCAAGTAGACGCCGGCCAGGCGCAGGCGACCATCGGGATCGCACCGCAGCCGGACTTCGGGCTCCTCGCGCGCAGAGAGCACTCGCGGCCAATAACCCTCTTCAAACAGATACTCCCCGTACGTCCAGTTGATGGGAAGGAGTGGAAACAGTCGAGCTCCCACGGCAGCCATCCATCGTCGCCACGCGTCGACGCCCGGCATCGGGAGTGGCGAGCCCAGCGGCAAAGTGGCGTTCAGGGTCACGTCCACTCGCAGCCAAGGCTGCTCCGTGACCAGGTAGCTCCCATCCTGGCCCAAGATCTCGACCAGCAGATCCTCCTCCGTCGTGGCGCTGCGCGCCGAGAGCACCGCGTCCCAGCGCCAGTGCAGGGTAGCTGTGACGTAGAACGGGCTGGTCTCCTGCGCGCCACTCAGTCCCACGATGATCTCGTGCGTGCGGCTCATCCCATCGAGTTCCACGACCTCAATGGGATCGAAAGACAGATCCGTCAGCCTGGCAGTCTCCAGGGCTTCGTGCCACAGAGTACGAAACATATCATAGTTCATCTCACGCTCCTTCGCCGTTCACAACCCGCCCTTGCATAACTCATCCGTAAGCACCCACGGCCCGGGATTTTGCTCGCGAAGGCCGATGATGAGTGTGTCCAAGATCGCAGTCGCCCTAACACTACAACCGCATTTGTCGTTCTGAAGAGCGGGGCGACGAAGAACTTCGCTCACGCTGGCCAAAAACAGATCACACGTGGGCGCACCTCCGCCCTCCAGGAAGCTCTGATTGCCAATGTGCGGTTGTAGGACTAGGCGGCATCCTAGCGCCCCAGGTCATACTTCTTGGCGAGTTCCGGGTATCTTTCCCTGAAGACTTCTTCCCGTATCTCCTCACCATCCTCCAGAAGCTCTTTCAGGGTGATGCCTCGCTCCTTGAGGGCGCGACCGACTTGGTCAAGCAGAGCCTCGACGTACTCCTCTCTACTCGGGTATAAGACCAGTCGATCCTTCTCCTTGGCAAGGATCAGCGCCGTTCCTTCTTCTAGCCCGTATTCCTCTCTGACAGAAGCAGGGATCGTCACCCTTCCTCTATCTCGCACGAACACTACTTGTTGATCCATGGATAGGCCTCCTCTGTGGGAAATTCCCACTCAAGATACCATCCTTAAACCGTTCTGTCAATCCTATCTGTCTGGTGATCACCCATAGGTTAGAGAAGGCTTGAGAGCTCCGTTCCCCTGGAGTATGTTTGGGTTGGGTGTCATGTGCCAGATTGCCTGAAGGTCGATTGGCCGAACTGAATGGATAGACGTTAGAACAAGAAAAGGGCCTCGCGGAGTTGCTGGGCCGTCCACTCATCAGTTGGGTTTCTTATCACGCCAAAATGGACAATTCGCCGCGACCCCAGCCCGATAATCACGAAGACAAACACGGTGCGGAAGAAGAGATCGTAGGCTTGAAGGAAGTTACAAGCCCAAATCTCGCTGGCGCGGTTACGCAAGAACGTGGCTTAGGTCTGTCTCGAGGCCCTTCGACATCGCCGCAGAGTCACAATAAACACAGCCTCA
>CAYVCX010000104.1:0-5776 GCA_964450435.1 uncultured Anaerolineales bacterium | reverse complement strand
GAAGATGTTGTCTTCTAGCATACGTTTCCGGGTTGTGCTTCGTCTGGGCTGATGCCCACGCAGCCGCCTGCGAGAACCCCGTCTGGCAATCGAATGCTGTGCAGGCACGTCTCAAGATCCATGCCCTTGGAGTCGAAGCCCTCGCTGTCCAGCTGCTTGACGCGTGGTATACTCCCGGAAGCAGGCGTGCGGAGTGACGCAGGCGAAATACCGCTTGCCCGCCGAGCGGGTTACGTCGGAGTTTGTCGAAGGGAGGAGTTCTGTCCGGGCAAGAGAGCAAGACACCGGCAAACCGTATCCTCGTCACCGGCGGCAGCGGCTACCTCGGCCGCTGGGTCGCCCACCGCGCCTGTGCCTCCTGGCACGTGGCGGCCACCTTCCTCACCCGACCCTCCCGCTCACCGGACGTCGATTGGCGCCGGCTCGACGTGCGCGATGAGTCGTCCGTGACCTCCCTGGTCGGCGAGCTGCAGCCGCGCGCCATCATCCACACCGCCGCCCTGAACCCAGGTTTGGGCACCAACTTCGAGGCCGTCAATGCAGCCGGCACGCGCCACGTCGCCCGCGCGGCTGCTGCCGTCGGGGCGCGCGTGATCCACGTCTCGACCGACGTTCTCTTCGACGGCAAGAAGGGGAGCTACACCGAGCAGGACTCTCCCTCTCCCATCACCCCTTACGGGCGCAGCAAGGCTCTGGCCGAGGAGACGGTCCGCGCCTCCGGCGCCGACGCCGTCATCGTGCGGACGTCCCTCCTCTACGGGCCGGCAGCCGATGCACCGGCGAACCCTCCCCAGGAGCAGGACTGGCCCCGCTGGGACCGCCATACCCGCTGGATCGTGCGCGATCTGGAGGCGGGAAAACCCGTGCACCTCTTCACCGACGAGCTGCGCTGCCCCATCTGGGTCCAGAGCTTGGCCTCCGCCCTGGTGGAGCTTGCCGATCATCCCTACAGCGGCGTGCTCCACGTCGCCGGGGCACAGGCGCTCTCCCGATACGCCTTGGGCGTGCGTCTGGCTCGCTTCCACGGCGTCGATGCCCACGGCATCACTCCCACCCGGAGCCGGGGCAGCGGTCTGATCCGCCCCCTGGACTGCACCCTCGATTGCACACGTGCCCATGCTCTCCTCCGCACCCCCCTTCGGGGCGTCGACGAGACCCTGAAAGCAGGCAGCGTCTCCTCATTCTGACGGCGGCGAAGACGACCGGCACTCCTATGCACGTGCGCTAGGGCCGAGATACCACTGGTGGCATCTCCTGCCCTCTCCCCAGGTCAAACTGCAGGCCGCTCGGGCCAAGGTACGTATCGTCACCTTGACGCCCCCGCAGGACGCGTTACCATGAGATTGTGAAGTACTATATTTGGACTATTGGTTGTCAGATGAACGTCGCCGACTCGCGGCGGCTGGAGTCGGCGCTGGAGCAGTTGGGACACACACCCGTCGACCGTGCTGAACAGGCCGACATCGTGGTCCTCAACACCTGCGTCGTGCGCCAATCGGCCGAGAACAAGATCTACGGCCGCCTGGGCTCCCTCAGGCCGCTGAAGGACCAACGCCCAAACGCGATCATCGCTTTGATGGGCTGCTTCGTGGGGCTTCGCGATCCGAGCCCCCTGCGCGGTCGGTTCCCCTGGGTCGACGTCTTCATGCCGCCGTCGGACCCGCAGCCGCTGCTCAATCACCTGACGGAGCGCGGCTGGGCCGACCACGGACGGGCGCTGGAGACGGCCGAGGTGATGGAGCGCTACCGCCTCCAGGACGGCGACCTGATCCTCCCGGCCCGCCAGCGCGGGACGCTTGTCTCCGCCTACGTCTCGGCCGTGCTCGGCTGCTCCCACGCCTGCTCCTACTGCATCATCCCTTACCGCCGCGGCCGGGAGCGCAGCCGGCCCGCCGGCGAGATCGTGGACGAGACAAGGGCGCTGGCGGCCCAGGGGATCAAGGAGATCACGCTGCTCGGGCAGATCATCGACCGCTACGGGCTCGACCTAGCCGACGACGTCACGCTGCCAGCGCTGCTGCACCGCCTGCACCCCATCGAGGGGCTGGAACGCATCCGCTTCCTCACCTCCCACCCCAACTGGATGACAGACGAGCTGCTGGAGACGGTCGCAGAGCTGCCCAAGGTCTGCGAGCACATCGAAGTGCCCGTACAGGCCGGCGACGACGAGGTGCTGAGGCACATGAGGCGCGGCTACACTGCCGCTGACTACCGACGCCTCATCGCCCGCATCCGCGAGCGCGTCCCCGGCGTCTCCGTTGCCACCGACGTCATCGTCGGCTTCCCCGGCGAGACCGAGGAGCAGTTCCAGCGCACCCGCAACCTGCTGACCGAGCTCCGCCTGGACAAGGCACACATTGCCCGCTACTCCCCGCGCCCCCAGACACTGGCTGCCCGCCAGCTCGAGGACGACGTCCCTCCGGAGGAGAAGGAGCGCCGCCGGAAAGCGCTCGATGATCTGCAGGCCGAGATCGTCGGCGAGATCAACGCGCAACTTCTGGGAGAGACGGTGGAAGTGCTGGTCGAGGGGAAGAAGAAGGAGCGCTGGTGGGGGCGCACCCGCACGGACAAGCTGGTATACTTCGAGGACGACGCCGACTGGCGCGGCCGACTGGCCCACGTCCGCATCACCTGGACCGGGCCCTGGTCGCTGATCGGGGCGGTCGAGTAGGCCACCCCCAGGACCGGCCTCATCCCCTCTTCGACACCCCACGCATCCTCGTCGTTTGACCTCATATCCGCCCGGCGCTATAATCGCCCTGCTACGACGGGTCCCGCAATCCAAAGGGAGGGAGACATGCGCAAGCCAGGACGTGTCTTGTGGGTGCTGCTGGCGCTCCTGCTGGTGGTTGGGCTGGCGGGCGGGGGATATGGAATACTGACCGTCCGCCGCTCATGGCCCCAGGTCGACGGCTCCGCCCAGGTGGACGGCTTGCAGGCGCCAGTCACTGTCATCCGCGATAGCTGGGGCATCCCCCACATCTACGCCTCTAGCGCGCATGATCTTTTCTTCACCCAGGGGTATGTGCACGCCCAGGACCGCTTCTGGCAGATGGAGTTCTGGCGGCGCGTCGGCTCGGGTCGACTGTCGGAGGTTCTGGGCGAGTCTGCCCTGGAGAATGACCGCTTCATCCGCACCATCGGCTGGCATCGCACCGCTGAAGCAGAGTTAGAGCTCCTAGACGACGAGACTCTCTCGGTGCTGGAGTCGTACGCCGACGGCGTAAACGCCTATGTCTCCGCGCACCGGGGATCCCTGGGGCTGGAGTTTATCGTTCTCGGGCTTACGGGGACCCGATTCCAGCCCGAACCCTGGACGCCGCTGAACACCATCACCTGGGCGAAGGTGATGGCCTGGGATCTTTCGGGCAATCGCTCGTCCGAGCTTCTGCGTGCCCACATTGCCGCCCGGCTCGGCACCCCTGCCATTGACGAGTTCATGCCGGCCTATCGCGAGCAGGACCCCGTCATTGTCCCCCATCCGCTGACCGAGGCTTCGCTCCACTCCGTGCCCGGGGCTGCTGTGGAGCCTTTCACCCTCGGCGGCACGGAGTATCTCGGCAGCAACAGCTGGGTCCTCGCCGGAGACCGCACCGAGACCGGCGCGCCGCTCCTGGCCAACGATCCTCATCTGGGGATTCAGATGCCCTCCATCTGGTACGAGATCGGCCTGCACTGCGAGCCGGTCGGTCCCGACTGCCCTTACGACGTGGTCGGAGCGTCCTTCGCCAGCACCCCCGGCGTCATCATCGGGCACAATGCTCAGATTGCCTGGGGTGTTACCAATCTGGGACCCGACGTCCAGGACCTGTTCATCGAGCGGCTCAATCCCCAGAACCCCGATCAGTACGAGTACCGAGGCGCGTGGCAGGACATAGATATCGTCCGGGAAGAGATCCAGGTCGCCGGTCGGGAGGAGCCGGTAGTGATCGACGTCCGCCAGACGCACCACGGGCCCATCATCAATGACGTCGGGGCCGGCACAGAGGAAGACTGGTCCTTCGGTTGGCAGCCCCTCGCCCTCTCCTGGACCGGGCTCCAGCCGGGAACCCTCATGCGCAGCGTCCTGCTCCTCAATCGCGCCAACAACTGGGAGGAGTTCCGGGAGGCCCTGTCGTACTGGGACGCGCCCAGCCAGAACTTCGTCTACGCTGACATCGAGGGGAATATCGGCTACCAGGCTCCCGGACGCATTCCCATCCGCGCCTCAGGCGACGGCACCGCGCCGGTTCCAGGCTGGACCGGCGAGTACGAGTGGGTGGACACGGTTCCCCTCGATGCCCTGCCGCGGGCCTTCAACCCACCAGAAGGCTACATCGTCACCGCAAACAACGCCGTCGTCGGGGAGGACTACCCTTATCTCCTCACCAGGGACTGGTCGCCCGGCTACCGGGCAAGCCGCATCATTGAACTCATCGAAGCCCGATCCTCCCTCTCCGTCGAGGACGTGCAGGGGATTCAGGCCGACAATGTGCCTTTGTGGGCCCGCGAGGTACTCCCCTTCGTCACCTCCATCCCCACCGATCAGCCCGAGCTGGCCGAAGCCGTCGCTCTACTCGGAGACTGGGACGGACACGCGGTCAGAGAGAGCCCTGGCGCGGCCCTCTTTGAGGCCTTCCGCATCCAGCTCATTGACGCCACCTTCGGCGACGAGTTGGGAGAGGATCTCCTGGCCAAGGCCCGGCCGGCGCTCGTGACCGTGTTGTTGAACATCTTGCCCGAGCCGGCCTCGCCCTGGTTCGACGACGTGATGACGTCCCAGGTGGAGATCCGCGATCAGATCCTCCTCAGGAGTCTGCGCGAGGCGGTCCAGGAGCTCGCCGCAACCCAGGGCTCCAATATGGGCAAATGGCGCTGGGGCGACCTGCACACGGCGTCCTTCGAGAATCAGAGCTTGGGACAATGTGGCTTCGGCCCCATCGAAGCGATCTTCAACCGCGGGCCCTATCCCATCGACGGCAGCCTAGCCACCGTCAACCAGGCAGACTACGACATGGATGAGCCTTTTGCAGTCAGGACTATCGCTTCCTATCGGCAGATTGTCGACCTTGGTGATCTCACGCGCTCAGTCTCGATGCACACCACAGGACAGTCCGGTCACCCGTTCCACCGCCACTATGATGATATGATCGCTCCCTGGCGGGACGTTGAGCACCACCCCATGCGGTGGGAGAGGGCGCAGGTGGAAGCGGATGCCGAGGCCGTGCTCGTCCTGACGCCGTAAATCCACTGATGGCCAGAGAGAGGACAAGATGTTGTTTGATAGCCTCAGCTGGATGGACGTGGACCGATACCTGGAACGCGACGACCGCGTGGTGGTGATCACCGGGTCGTGCGAGCAGCACGCTCATCTGAGCCTGTTGACCGACGTCCGCATCCCGTTGGAGGTGGCGAGGCGAGCCTGCGCCGTGGAGAAGGTGCTCGTCGCCCCACCACTCCCCTTCGGCGTGTCTCCCCACTTCGAGGCCTATTCCGGGACGCTGAGTCTGCGGCCCGAGACATTCTTGAGTCTGGTTCGCGGGCTGCTCGAGGGCCTGCTGAGACAGGGGTTCCGGCGCATCCTTGTGAACAACGGCCACGGTGGCAACACCGGCCTTTTGGACCCCTTGCTCATCGAACTGAGCAGCTGCCAGCCGGGCGCGCGATTGAGCGTCTTTGACTGGTTCCGCGAGCCAGGAGTGAGTGCAGTCGCCAAGGAAGCTGGTCTCCAGGTGAACCACGCCAATTGGGCAGAGCCCTTCACCTTCACGCGCGTGAGCTCGGTCCCGGATGGAGT
>CAYVCX010000103.1:0-6673 GCA_964450435.1 uncultured Anaerolineales bacterium | reverse complement strand
CTTAGCGACGGTTCACATCGGGATGGTTCTTCAGGCAGGTGGTGCCCGTGGATGGATCACTCTTGGGCTCAACAACGGCTGACGAGCCTCCGCAGACCAACTTCAACGCGAGCGCCACGAGGGAACGGACGCAAGGGGGTGATCTGAACGCGACACACAAGAGAGAGTCAGTTCCGCACCGCTGAGAGGTTGAACCTGTCGGCCTTGCTCGCGGAGTGGTGCTCGTAAGGTCCAGCAAGTGGCTAGGGCGCCAAAACCGCCGGGTGACCGACCGTGCGCACACTCTGTCGGTTGACGACAGGTGAGTGCATTCGCACTGAGTGACCAAAGGAGGCTTGACATGAATACCGAGGCAGTCGCGAAGGCTGGGGCTCGAGACAAGGCCGGCCTCTTCCTACGCAAATCGTCCGGACTCGTACGAGCGTTCTCAGTCTTCGACGGATTCGTCTATGGAGTCTACGCCGACTCAATCGTCGTCGCCGCCGCACTGACGTACTCCGTCTGCTACCCGTGGCCCGAAGCCAACATTCCTCTTGGGATCGTTATGGTCTGTCTGGCGTTCCTTCCCATGTTTACGGTGTACGCCATGCTGACCTCCCTGATGCCCCGTGCAGGGGGCGACTACGTGTGGCAGAGCCGAACGTTTGGAGGCTTCTGGGGCTACATACTCGTCTTCACTCCGCTCCTATTTGGGCCCTGGTTCTACATGGCATCGAACGTTGCGCCCGGGTCCAGCATGGTAGCGGCGCCGCTGTTCATCAGCCTTGGCAACATCCTGAACATCCCAGCCCTGACCCAGTTCGCTGTCTGGCTATCAACCACAGTTGGCACATGGTGGTTCTACATCTTCTACATCTGCTTTGCCTATATGGTGATGGTCTTCGGCATGAAGTTCTACGCGCGCCTGCAGCGCTGGTGCTTCTGGATCGGGGTGGTTGCGATCGCCACGTGGGCAATCATGCTCTTGGCGACGTCGTCGACCGCCTTCCAGCAGGGGTTCAATACCTTCATGGCGAGCACCCTTGACTGGGGCGACGGCCAGGCCTATCAACAGATCTTGGACATGGCGCGGGCACAGGGCTACCGAGCGGTGCCTCTGTCCCAGACCAGAGTGGGCCCCAGCTTCCTGATCGGACCGGCCCTGGCGTACACCTTCATGTACGTTGCCTGGACCGGCACGCTGGTGGGAGAGATTGGGGGCGCGAAGCAGTTCAAGAACTCGATCAAGATGTTCTGGGGCGGCAACCTATTCTCAATGGTTGTCTGCGCAGGGTTCGTGTGGCTGTTGATCTCCCGCATCGGAAACCAGTTCTTCACCTCCTCGAACTTCCTCTGGGCTGGCGGCGACATAGGGGACATGCCGGCCGCACCCTACTACGGGCTCTTCTTGATGTCTCTGAGCAAGAGTCCGTGGCTGTGGCTGTGGATCGCCATCGGCCTGAACGCCTGGTTCTGGATCTGGCCAACGAACAACATGGTGATGTCGACGCGGGTCATGTTCGCCATGTCATACGACCGGATGCTTCCTGGCTTTGTCGCCAAGGTGTCCCGGCGTTGGGGGGCGCCGTTCGTCGCGATCACCATCTGTTTCATCGGTATGGTCATCATGGGCTGGCTCTACTTCTTCACTGGCTTCGCTCGGCTGACCCTTGACATGCCTTTTATGACGTCTATCGCCTTCTGCGGCAGCACGGTTGCGGGCATGCTGTTCCCCTACCTGAAGACGACGCGAAAGATCTACGAGGATTCACCGATCTCCAAGTACAAGCTGTTTGGCATCCCAGTGATCACGGTGTCCGGCGCGTTGGGCGTGATCTACTTCGCGATCATGTTCTTCCTGTACCTCACCGACGGCCGATACGGGACGAACGACCCGCTTTCCGCCATGTACATCTTGGGTGCCATCGCAGTCAGCGGCGTGATCTACTTCGGGTACCGCCACTACCGGCGACAGCAGGGGGTGGACACGGATCTCACCTACAAGACGATCCCGACCGAATAGGCCTGGGCGCCCGGCGATTGCGCGGCAGTTCGCCGTTAGCTCATAAGGACGTTACAGGGGAGACTCCACGGACCTCGGGTCCGTGGAGTCTCCCAAGAACCCCGGACAAGTGGAGGGAACAGATCGATGTTCGTCAAACGACGTAAGACGACCAAGCTATACTTCACGTCGGATATCCACGGCTCGGAAAAGTGTTGGAAGAAGCTGATCCGAGCCGGGGACTTCTACGAGGTGAAGACGATCATCCTCGGCGGGGACATCACTGGAAAGGGCATCCAAGCTCTGCTAGAGATCCGTCCCGGTTGCTGGCGGACCGATTTCTTGGGCGAAGAGATCGAGGTGACGGGGGAGGAAGCGCTGGAGCAACTGGAGGACCGGGTGCGGGCTGCGGGGTTCTATCCTTACCGCTTGCGGCCCTCGGAACTGGAGGAGTTCACCGAGTCCGGGGCACACCGGGAACAAATCTTCCAGGAGCTAATGACCCAGAGCATCAACCGTTGGTTGGACATGGCGGAGACGCAGCTTCACGGGAAGGGGCAACGTATCATCATCACTGCGGGGAACGATGACCCGTTATTCATTGACGATCTTCTGGCCCAATCCTCGGTCGTTGTCATGGCCGAACGGCAAGTGTTACAGCTCAACGGTCATCACGAGATGGTGAACGAGGGCTACACAAACCCTACGCCGTGGAACACACACCGCGAGCTGGACGAAGACAGCCTGTATGAGGTTCTCAAGGCCCAGATCGAGGAAGTCCAGGATGTGTCTAGTGCGATCTTCAACATCCATGCTCCGCCCTACAATTCCAAGCTGGACGACGCGCCGCTGCTGGATGACAACCTGGTGCCAGTCGACGGTGGTCGAACCTATGTTCCTGTCGGCAGCACCGCTGTCCGCAGGGTGATTGAGGAGTACCAGCCGCTGCTGGGGCTGCACGGTCATATTCACGAGGGGAAGGGTTCCCTGCACATCGGGCGGACCTTATGCGTGAACCCAGGGAGCAACTACACGGAGGGGGTTCTGTCGGGGTACCTCTTCTACCTCGATGAGAACCAGATTCGCGGCTTCCAGCCAGTGCAGGGATAGGACAGCTCAACCATATTCGACGGAGGCGCACCGATGGAAGACCAAGAATATCTGCTTCATGCTGAACGGATCGTTAAGGAAGCCGAGAAAGAAGGCGTGCTGCTCCGCCTGCTCGGATCGGTTGCCTTCCATCTGCACAGCCCGAAGTACAAGTCGTTCCAGGAGAACGCGGGTCGCCATTTCACCGATCTGGACTTCGCAGCCTACTTCAAACACAACCGAGGAATCCGTTGCATGTTCGAGCGTCTCGGCTTCGTCGAGAATCGGGAGACGGCCGTCGTCTATGCCCGGAGCCGGCTCCTGTTCGATGATCCGACAAGCGACCTGTACGTGGATGTGTTTTTTGACAAGCTCGATTTCTGCCATCCGATTCCCTGGAGAGGGCGCTTGGAAGCGGACTCGCTGACGCTTCCTCTTGCAGAGCTGCTATTGGAGAAGATGCAAATCGTCGAGATCAACGAAAAGGACGTCATCGACACGTTGATGTTGCTCCGAGAGCATCCTGTCGGAAGTACAGACAAGGACGAGATCAACGCCCAACGCGTTTCCGAGCTGTGCGCCGGGGACTGGGGGCTGTGGCGTACCACCACGATGAATCTCCGGAAGGTCGCAGACCTAAGGCAGCGGTATGCGTGGTTGAATCAAAGAGATCGATACGTCATCGGCGAGCGCATTGAGGAGCTGCTTCGCGCCATCGAGCGGAAACCCAAGAACTTAGCGTGGAGACTACGCGACGTCGTCGGTGACCGTGTCCAATGGTACCAAGACGTGTCGGAGGTTAGTCAATAGCACTGGGAAGACAAGGAGACCGACAATGCTTCTCGCTGAAGCGATGCAGGCTTTGGAAGCCTCCCAGGCAGAGGCGCAGAATATGGGGATAGCCATGGCTATCGCAGTCGTCAACGAGAGCGGCGTCCTCACGGCCTTCGTGCGCATGGATGGCTCAGAGTTGGTGGCGGTCCCGCTGGCACAGGATAAGGCTTACACAGCCCTCGTGAACCGCATGAGCACCGCCCAACTGGGCGAGCACTGCCAGCCAGGCGGCTCCCTCTATGGCCTCCAGCACAACCTGGGTGGACGGATGGTCGTCTTCCCGGGCGGCATTCCCATCTGGCGGGACGGTCAGGTCTACGGGGCTGTCGGGGCGAGCGGGGGGACCGTCGAAGAGGACCACGAATGTGCCGTAGCTGGGGCGTTGGCGTTGGATTCGCCAGACGTGCAACCTACATCGATAGCCGAGTGTAGCGGACTGCAGGGGCGCTCCTGAGGAACAGCGGTCCGCTGATCCTTGGAGTACCGTCTGCGCGAGAACCGTCGCGCCGGAGTGGGATATTGCGCCGGGATGAAGCCGTCATCAGCGCTCCCCGTCGCTCTCCGCTTAGGCCCTTCCGCGGCTGCGTTGCTGGTCGTCTGGGAAGTAGGTCAGGGAATAATGTATCAGAAGGAGAACCCTGATGACGAAGCCACTGCAGGGGTGCACAGGTAGACAGCTGCGAATTGACCTGAGTCGCATGGAGACGAGCGTCGAAGACGTGGCGCCGGATTCGTTCCGGGACTACGTGGGCGGCGTTGGATACGCGGCGCGACTGTTATACGACGAGCTCGGACCTGGCATCGATCCCCTGGGCCCGAGCAACAAGATGGTGCTAGCCACCGGCCCCTTGAGTTTGAATCAAGTCCCCGGGGGAGGCAGCATCATGCTGTGCTTCAAGTCGCCTCTCACGGGAGGGTGGGGCGAATCGCGCTGCGGCAGCGACTTCGGACCCGACTTGAAGCGGGCTGGGTTCGACCACGTCATTATCGAGGGCCGAGCAACGAAACCTGTCTACGTGATCTTGAACGACGGAGAGATAGCGTTCCGGCCAGGTGAACGCCTCCTGGGCAAGTCGATCACAGAGAAGACCCAGCTTGTCAAGCAAGAGCTGCCCAACGGACGGTTCTCCTTCATGTGCATTGGGCCTGCGGGAGAGAACCTGGTCCGCTTCGCGACGGCTATGGTCGGTGACCGCGCCGCTGGTCGATGTGGTGCAGGTGCTGTTCTGGGGTCCAAGAACCTCCTGGGAATCGCCGTAGGGGGGGGCACGTCGTCGGGGCAGCGCACCCCGACTGGTTCCAGACGGTGCTACGAAAGACCTTCCGCGACATAAGGCAAGACCCCACGTCCAGTGGATTCCGCGAGTTCGGCACAGTGGGCGACCTGGGCGGCAATGACGAAGCAGGAGACTGGCCTACGAAGAACTGGCAAGCCAACGCGTGGGGCAAGGGTGCCGAGCTGTATGACAGGTTTGAGAGGAACAACCTGATTCGGAGCTTCGGGTGCTACCGGGGGTGCGCCATGGCCTGCGGGCGACTGGTGCACGTGAAGGATGGTCCGTTCGAGACGCCAGAGCACGGTGGAGCCGAGTACGAGTCCGTCTCCTGTTTCACCGCCTACGTGCTGAACGATGACATGGACGCTGCCGTGCACAGTACCTATCTGTGCAATGAGTACGGCCTTGATACGATCTCCACGGGCGCCGCGATAGCTTTCGCGATGGAATGCTATGAGAAAGATCTACTCTCCGATCCTCAAGTCGGAGACCTCGATCTCAGCTGGGGGAACGCTCACGTGCTGCCAATCCTGGTGAACCAGATCGCAATGCGCGACGGCGTCGGCGATCTGCTCGCAGACGGGGTGCGCGTAGCAGCGGACGCGATTGGGCCAGAAGCGGAGGCCTTCGCCATCCACGCCAAGGGCCTTGAGGGACCGGCCCACGATCCTCGGTCGGGAAAGGCGCTGGCCGTCACGTATGCGACGGCGAACCGCGGCATGTGTCATATCCACCCTGTGGAGGCTATGGCCTGGGACTCGGGGAAGATGGATTTCGGGCTCCAGGAATACGGCCTGGCCGATCCGGAGGAAATCGATCGGTGGGACGAGGCTGGCAAAGGCAACATGACCAAACTCCTACAGGACGCTCTGGTGCTGCCGGACATTGTAGGGACCTGCAAGTTCTATATGTACGCCGGGATGACCCTGGGGCATCTGGCAGAGATCCTGTCTGCGCTGACGGGCCAGGAGGTGGATGGTGAGGAGCTGCTCCGGGTGGGTGAGCGCACGCTCAATCTGCAACGACTCTTCAACGCCCGCGAGGGTTTCTCAACCGCAGACGATATCCTTCCAACGCGGGTCTTGGAGATGCCCTCCTTCGGACCGTTCAGTGAAGAGCCTGCTTGCGCGGTGCGGGATCTCGAAAGCATGCTGAACGAGTACTACGAGGCTCGAGGATGGGACGCTGAGACCGGCCGGCCCACTGTGGCCAAGCAGGAGGAGCTCGGTCTGATCTGAGATCCAGGACCGAGGGGACCTGGCGTGCGCTGTGGGAGGACGGGCCTGGCGACAGCGCCACCTCTCCGGCCTACTGGGTGGCCCCAGGTTGGGCAGCATCCTCTTTAATGAAGGGGGGCGTTTCAGCAGGACTACCCGTCGATCGGCCGGGCGTCTCACCCTCTAAGCCCGTCTTGCCCCCTCTTGCCCGCTCCATCCCCCTGCCGTATAATCTCGTCGGTACGATGAAGCCGCTTTCCGACGTCCTGGGATCC
>CAYVCX010000102.1:0-6707 GCA_964450435.1 uncultured Anaerolineales bacterium | reverse complement strand
TCACGCATACTTTACCACAATCCTCTAGGATTCCAATACGACAGCCGGTAGCCGCCCGTTAGCTCCCTTCCAGACCCTAATCGTTCGTCGATCTCCTCAACTGGCACATTCTCTGATTGACATTCCTGCGTTCTGCTCTATAATAGAACATATGTTCTATACAGAGTTAGGATGAATGGTACTGGTGCTATGCGAGTGGCTTGTCTATTGATGCCGCACCTTCCGGTGCAGGTAGAACGGCAGCGTGATGCGGTGTCTGCTGGTGTACCGTTGATCGTCGGCGGGCGGCGCTGGGACGAAGGCGCGGTGCTCGATTGCTGTGCCCGAGCAGCGGCGGCTGGAGTGGAGCCGGGAATGCGTCTTTCTCGAGCCGGGGTCCTCTGTCCCGATGCCTGTTTCGTATCGGCTGACGAAGAGGCATATGCCGCTGTTCATAATACACTGGTCGACAGTGCCAGGCGCTTTACGCCGACCGTGGAGACAGTCAGGCTCGGGCTCGTGCTCGTTGAGGTCTCCAGCCTCAAGCGTCGGTTCGACGATGACGCTGATCTGGCCCAGCAGTTGGTTGGGGGAACGGGCAGCTCTCCCGAGTTTGACGTGCGAGTTGGGCTGGGTAGCAGTACGTTCGTGGCTGAGCAGGCGGCGCGTGCTGCCCAGCCGGGAGGAGTGTGTATCGTTCCCCCTGAAGGAGAACGCGTTTTCCTTTCCCCTCTCGATATCTCCGCGCTCCCCCTCGATCCGGAGATGGAGCGCCGTCTGAGGCTGTTGGGCGTGCGCACCCTCGGGGCCCTGGCCAAGCTGCCCCGCTTGGCCGTGGTGCGCCAGTTTGGCAGCCGTGCTGGTGCCCTGTATGACATGGCGAGTGGCGTGGACGCTCAGCCTGTGCATGCCGATGCCCTGGCGCTTCGGCTTTTGAGGTCGCACGCTTTCGTCCATCCCGTGAGCGACCGGGCATTGCTGCTGGCCCGCGTGAAACGGTTGACGGGCGATTTAGCTGAGGAGCTTAACCGCCGCGGATGCCAGGCCGAAGGGATGCGGCTGGAAGTCGAGGAGGAATGCAGTGAGGGAGGTGCGATCGGAAAACCCGTCAAACCCCCATCCTCCAGCGCTAACAAGCTCTCTCGCCTGGGCGCTCGAATGCTGGGAAGCTTGACCCTTGGTGGGCCGGTGACCGATCTCTCTATCACCATGTATCCCATGCGCCCCTTCCATTTAGGCGCTACTCAACTGACCCTCTTCGGCAGCGGGCCGTTCGAGGACGTCTCTCCCTTCGACCGTGCCCTGCGGGAGACATTGCGCCGGTTGTGGGAACGCTTCGGAGAGCTTTCCGTCGTTGTCGCCTCCCTGGTTGTTCCGCCCCAGCCCTGTCCCATACAGGTCACCACCGACCAAGATGGCCTACCCAGAGCCATCGTGTGGCGCCAGCGGCTTCGGGAGGTGCGGTGTGTCCACGAGCTCTGGCGGGAGCGCAAGCAGTGGTGGGAGCAGCCTGTTGAACGCGATTACTTCCGCCTGGAGCTTGACGACGGTCAGATGCGAGTCGTCTTCCGCGATGTGCAGGCCCACCGATGGCTATTGGAACGGCGGCACGTCTGATTTCTCGACAGCCCGGGTGCCGCCGTGAGCCTGGTGGTGGGCGACGGCTTCCGGTCCCCGGCTATGCCGAGCTCCATGCCCACTCGAGTCACAGTTTGCTCGACGGTGTCTCCGCGCCCGAGGCACTGGTAGCCCGAGCAGCATGTCTGGAGATCCCCGCGCTGGCCATGACCGATCATGATTCGCTCTACGGTGCGGTGCGCTTCGTGGGGGCGGCGCGGGAGGCAGGGGTCAAAGCCCTCCTGGGCGCCGAGATGACCCTGGAGGGTGATTTGCATGTGACGCTCTTGATCGAGACCGCAGAGGGGTACGCCAACCTCTGTCGCTTGATTACGCTGGCGCGGCAGGATCAGGAGAAGGATGTGTCCAGGCTGAAGAAAAGCGATCTAGCCGCGCATGCCGGGGGTCTGATTGCGCTTTCCGGCTGCCGGCGGGGGGAAATCCCACGGCTGTTGCTGGCGGGGAGAGAGGAAGAGGCCGCAGACGTGGCTCAAGGCTACGCCCGGATCTTCGGCCCGGATCGCTTCTTCATCGAGCTGCAGCGTCACTTCCGGAAGGGAGACCATCGGCTTCTGGCGGGCCTGACGGCGCTGGCCGCCCGGGCTGATCTTGGCGTCGTAGCCACCGGTGACGTCCACTATCTGCATCCGCATCAACGGGAAGTACACGATGTGCTGCGCTGCATCCGCCATCACACCACCCTCGAGGATGCGGGCGACCTTCTGCGCCCCAACGATGAGTACGGGCTGCGCTCGCCGGGGGAGATGGCAGAGCTGTTCAGCGACATGCCTGTCGCTCTGGAGAACTCCCTTCGCATCGCCGACCGTTGCGCGGCGGCCTTCGAGTACCTGCCTGCAGGGGCGCAGGTTCTTCCCCGGGCTCCGATCCATGGGGCCCGCGGCCCCGACGTTTATCTGCGGCGGCTGTGCGAAAGGGAGATGCACCGCCGCTACTCAGACGATCTGCCGGTGGATCTCCTGGAACGAGAACTCTCGGTGATCCAGGAGATGGGACTGGCAAATTACTTCCTCATCGTCTGGGACATTGTTCGCTTCGCCAGACAGGCGGGAATCCTCTGTCAGGGGCGGGGCAGCGCCGCCAACTCTCTTGTCGCCTATCTCCTGGGCATCAGCCCCATCGATCCGGTAGCCTGTGACCTGGTCTTTGAACGCTTCCTGTCGCCCGAACGCGGTTCGCCGCCAGACATCGACATAGATGTGGCCGCCGACCGGCGCGAGGAGGTGATCCAGTACGTCTATCGGCGTTATGGGAGCGAGCATGCGGCGATGGCCTGTACCTTCGTCACCTACCGGGTTCGCTCGGCGGTTCGCGATGTGGCCCGGGTGCTGGGCTTTCCTCCGCGCATGGTGGAGCGGCTGACAGGGACCTGTCCTGAGCTTCTCGACCTCGTCCGGGGCAGGGTTGCCGCGGGAAGGGCGGAAGGACGGGAAACCTCCCGCCCGGGGCTGCCGCGGGAGATCGTCGAGGCGTTGAGCACTGCGCAGCTCACGGACTGGGGCCTCAGCCGCAGATCGCTCCGCCTTCTCCTGCGGCTGGCTCCTCAACTGATCGGAATCCCGCGCCACCTGGGCATTCATAACGGCGGCATGGTGATCTCAGGGCCTCCGTTGTGCGAGGTGGTGCCGTTGGAACCGGCTACTATGGAGGGCCGGGTGGTTACCCAGTGGGACAAGGACGCTCTGGAGGACGCGGGAATGATCAAGGTCGACCTCCTGGGGTTGCGGATGCTGTCGGCTATCGAGGATGCCGTGACCATCGTCCAGGGGCAGACTGGAGAGAGACCGGCCTTGAGCGCCCTGACTCGCGACGATCCCGAGGTCTACGACATGCTCTGCCGGGGTGAGACGATTGGAGTCTTCCAGGTGGAGTCGAGAGCTCAGGCTAGCTTGATTCCTCGTTTCCAACCACGGTCATTCGATGATCTGGTCATTCAGATCTCCCTCATCCGCCCCGGGCCCCTTCAAGCCCAGATGGTCCATCCCTATCTACGCCGTCGCGAGGGTCTTGAGCCGATCACTTACGCGCATCCCCTCTTGGAGGATGCGCTCAAGGAGACGTTGGGAGTGATGATCTTCCAGGAGCAGGTGCTGAAGGTAGCGCGTGATCTGGCCGAGTTCACACCAGGGGAGGCGGAGCTCCTGCGCCGGGCGCTGTCGCATAAGCGAGCGAAGCGAGAGATAGCGGGATTCAAGGAGCGGTTTGTGGAGGGGGCCGCGAGGAAAGGCGTTGACCGAGAGACGGCACAAGGGATCTTCGAACAACTGCAGGCGTTCGGGGGGTACTCCTTCCCCAAGAGCCACGCGGCAGCTTTCGCTGTGCTGACGTATCAATCTGCCTGGCTGCGGCGGTATCATCCTCTGGCTTTCTTCACTGCGTTGCTGCGCCATCAACCGATGGGGTTCTATCCCCCGCACGTTATCGTCTCCGAGGCTCGGCGTTGCGGCGTGGAGATACAGCCGGTGGGCGTGGAATCTTCGGACCTGAGGGCGACTGTTGAAGGGGAGGCGCTGCGGCTGGGGCTGGCGATGGTTGATGGGTTGGGCGAGGTAGGCGGTCGGAGTGTGGTGGAGGCGAGGCAACTCGCTCCGTTTCGCTCGCTGGTTGACTTCTGTCGACGCACGAAACTGGGGAGGAGGGCGGTGGAGGGGTTGATCTGGGCCGGCGCCTTCGACGCGTGGGAGGTGCCGCGGCGGCAGCTGCTCTGGGAGTTGAAGATGGCCCTGGAGGCGGCCGGAGGACCGCCCGAATTACCCGTCTCGCCCCCGAAGGAGCGTCCGCGGTTTGCCTTTCTGTCGCCGCGCGGGAGGTTGTGGACCGAAGTGGCCCATACAGGGGTGAGTGCCCGGGAGCACGTGACCTCCCTGGTGAGCGACGGGCTGCGTGCAATGGGCGTGACGCCGAGTGAGGAGCTGCAGGAGCTGGAGGAGGGACAGAGGGTGGGGGTAGGCGGGGTGATCGTCTCGCGCCAGCGCCCGCCAACAGCGAACGGAGTAGTCTTCTTGGCACTGGAGGATGAAGGGGGATTGATCAACGTCGTGATCAAACCGAGAGTGTATGAGGAGAACCGGAGAGCATTGCAGTCTCCATTTGTGATGGTCGAAGGGAAGGTACAGAGGCGAGCAGGGGCGATAAGCGTCCTGGCGCAAAGGGTGATTGCGTTGAAGACGGAACCAGAGTGATCCAAGAGGGGAATCTGATCTCCACCTATTGTGATCTCAGCACGTCCCTAAGACAACCGAGGCCCCCGGCGTCGAACCAGTCGGCGATGAGGCGGTGCGAGATCGAGATCTCCGACGGGAGCTGCAGCGTGCCCTGTTCCACTTCTTTGACCACTTCCTCCCGTGATAGCCATCGGGCGTCTTCCAACTCGCCGTCGTGGAGTCGGATGGAACCACTCAGTCCCTCAGCGGTGAATCCCAGCATCAGCGAACTCGGAAACGGCCATGGCTGGGACGAGTGATAGCGAACCCGAGTGGGGACGATGCCCGTCTCCTCTCGCAGCTCCCGCACCACGGCGGCCTCCAGACTCTCGCCGGGCTCAACGAATCCGGCGATGATCGAATAGCGTCCTTCCGGCCACGTTGGTTGACGCCCCAGCAGGCACCGGTTGCCCCGGGTCACCCGCACGATAATCGCCGGGTCGGTCCGCGGGAAATGGCCTTGGCCGCACTGTTCGTTGGTGCACACGCGGAGATGCCCACCCTGGCTGCTCACCGTGGCGCTGCCGCAGTCTCCGCAGAATCGGTGTCGGTGATGCCAATAGACCATAGCCTTGGCGTAAGCCAGCAGCCCGGCCTCGGACCGCTCAAGCAGTGCTGCCACCGCGCGCAGATGACGAAATCCTCCGGGTTCCATCAGGCGCACCAGGGGGAACTCGTCGCCGTCCGTGAGGCCGATGGCGAAGTAGGCGCGCTCCTCCGTCTCCCCAAGCAGAACCACCGACTCTGCCTGCTGGAGGAGCACCTCTGCGTCCTCCCAGGTGAGCAGGATCGCGCGAGGCGGCGACTGATCCGCGACCAGGACCTTCGATCCCCATATGGGGATAAAGCGAGTCGTCGGATCCCTCGACAGCTCTCCGACCCAGATCTCATCCTTACGTTGCCCGGCGGTCCGGTCCATGGCAAGTCCTGTGAACGTGTTCCGCCTGGGGGTCTCGTCTCGGTCGACTATCTGGCTTCCTCCATCAGCATCCTCAACTGCCGCGCGGAGCCTACCGCCTGTCCCTGCCAATGGTTGTTCATATAGATCAAGGTCAGCGGGGTTTCGGCGTCCAGCTCGCGGATCTTGGGCACCCACTCGATTAGCTCGTCGTCGCTGTAGCTGTAGTCGTACCGCTCCCAGGCCTCGTCGTGCTGCCACCACTTGGCTCGATTCCTCCCGTGAAAGCGGACGTACGCCACGGGGCCCGTGGCAATCGCCACCGGAGGGACCAGGCTCCGGAAGCGCGGCTGGTCGACGCAACAGAATCCCAAATCCAGCGATCGCAGCTCGTCAAACGTCTGTTCACTGATCCACTCGCGGGAGCGGAATTCGACCACCACCGGCAGATCGCCCAGGCCTGCCCGCACGCGCTTCAAATAGTCCCGATTCTCTGGGTTGGCGTGGAAGGAGTGGGGAAACTGGGCCAGGACGCAGGCGAGCTTCCCATGATCGATCAGCGGGCCCAGAGCCCTGGAGAACTGCTCCATGGCGGGTTCCGGATCCTCTCGCTCATGGGTGATGCCGCGGTAGGCCTTGATCGAGAAGAGGAACGCCTCGGGGACCTTCGCCGCTATCTGGCTCAACGTGCGGGCGTCCGGGATGCGGTAGTAGCTGAAGTTCAACTCGCATGTGGGGAACTCCTGAGCATAGTAGCTCAACCACTGGCGTTTCGGCAAGTCCTCCGGATAGACGGGCCCCACCCAGTCGTCATAGCTGAAACCGCTGGTGCCGATAAGAAGTGTCATAACACCCCCATTTCACTAGCCGATGCGTGCATTTTTCTGTCCGTTCATCCTCGAAGAACGGCAGGGAGAGCAGGACTTCGCGTCTGATGCTGCCCTCGCTGTCGTGAGTCAACCTAGTCCATATTATACCAAGACTCGCCGCTC
>CAYVCX010000101.1:0-6916 GCA_964450435.1 uncultured Anaerolineales bacterium | reverse complement strand
AGGTGCGCCCACGTGTGATCTGTTTTTGGCCAGCGTGAGCGAAGTTCTTCGTCGCTCCGCTCTTCAGAACGACAAATGCGGTTGTAGTGCCAGGGCAACCGCCAGAATCAAAGATCGGCAATAGGAGGGAGTCAATATGTACATCTTCAAAGCAGGCGTGGTTGGCGCAGGCACGATGGGTGGAGAGATCGCCCAGGTCATCACCTACGCCGGCTTGCCGGTGGTGATGAAGGACATCGATCAGGAGATGCTCGACAGCGGTATGGAGCAGATTCGTTCCATCTACCAACGACGTGTGGACAAGGGCAAGATGAGCGTCGGCGACATGGAGTCGAAGCTTGACCTGGTAACCCCGACGCTCTCGTACGACGAATTCGAAGACGTGGACATCGTCATTGAGGCCGTGCCGGAGCAGATGGGGATCAAGAAGCAGGTCTTCCAGGAGCTGGAGGAGGTGTGTCCTGAGCAGGCCATATTCGCCAGCAACACCTCGGCGCTGTCCATATCTGAGATGGGGGCCGCGACCGGCAAAGCGCACAAGGTGATCGGGATGCACTTCTTTAACCCGGCCCACGTGATGAAGCTGGTGGAGGTCATTCCGGGCCTGGACACTGGACGTGAGACGCAGGACGACGTGGTGATGTTTGCCGAGACCCTGCGGAAGATCCCGGTGGTGGTTCAGGAATGCCCCGGCTTCCTGGTCAACCGACTGTTGATGCCCTATCTCAACGAGGCGACGCTGGCGTTGGAGGAAGGGGCAGCCACAGCAACGGAGATCGACAGCGCGATCGTCGAGTGGGGCATGCCGATGGGCCCCTTCACGTTGATGGACATGCTGGGTATTGACGTGTGCGCGGACGTCGGGGAGTATCTCTACTCCGAGTATGGGGATCGTATGACGCCGGCTCGGCTATTCGAGAAGCTCCTCGAAGCAGGGCGACTGGGCGAAAAGAGCGGCGCTGGTTTCTATGATCATCCCGGCGGCGAGTCCGAGGAGGTCCACCAGATGATCGAGGATCTCCAGGCCTCCGACGAGGTGGCGTCAGGGACCTCGTTCAGCGTCGAGCGCCTGATGTATCCGTTGATCAACGAGGCGGCCCAGTGCGTGCTGGAGAACGTGGCCACCATGACGGACATCGATATGGCGATGGTGGCCGGCACGGGCATGACCTTCGAGGGCGATCGCGTGGGGCCGCTGGTCATCGCCGACCGGATCGGGCTGGACGAGGTCGTGGATACGCTGCAGGAGCTGCAGGAGGAGTTCGGCTCACGCTTCCGTCCTGCTCGGACACTTCGCCTGCGCGTGCGTGCCAACCACCTCGGTGTGAAGACTGGCAAGGGGTTCTACGAGCATACGTAGGGCATGGATTGGCGAACTGGTAGACAGGGTGTGATGGGAGCGTTGCTGTTCCCATGTTAGCAATCTACCGATATGCCGGTGTACCGACACAGGAGGAAACCAATGGGCGAATGGCAGAACATCCGCACGGAAGTTGAAGACCGGATTGCCTTGTTGACGATCGATCACCCGCCGGTAAACTCGTTCAACAAGCAGGTGGTGACTGAGCTGGATGAGGCGATAGACGAGTTGATGGCCGATGACGAGGTCAAGGCCATCGTGATCACCGGTGGGGGAACGAACGCGTTCGTCGCAGGCGCGGATATCCCGGAGATCAAGGAGCTTCTTGAACATCCTGGTGAGGGCTACGGTGAGGCTCGAGAGTTCATCGAGCGAGGGCAGGGCGTGAATCTCAAGATCGAGACAGCCACCAAGCCGGTCATCGCTGCTATCAACGGCTTCTGTTTGGGCGGGGGTCTGGAGTTGGCCATGGCTTGCCACATGCGCATTTGCTCGGACCGCGCCCGGCTGGGGCAGCCAGAGATCAACCTGGGGCTCATTCCGGGATGGGGGGGGACCCAGCGACTGCCGCGGATAGTGGGCAAAGCCCAAGCCCTGGAGATGATTCTCACAGGCGACATGATCACAGCGCAGGAGGCCTACCGCGTCGGCCTGGTCAACAAGGTCGTACCGGCGGGCGCAATTCTGAAGGAGGCGCGTGGACTGGCTCGGAAGATCGTGTCCAAGTCGAAGTTCCCCATCGCGGCGACGCTGCGCGCGGTCACGAAAGGCCTGGAGCGGACCGTCGAGGAAGGCCTGGAGATGGAGAAGGACCAGTTTGTGGGCCTGGCCGACACCGAGGACATTCGGGAGGGGGTGAGCGCCTTCCTGGAGAAGCGACAGCCGGAGTTCGAGGATCGGTGAGCTGGCGGACCGGGAAGACGGAAGATTGGCAACTGCCCAGACTGGAGGTCAGCCTACCAGCCCGTCCGTTTGCCAGTGTATCGGCGCCCCGGGGCAGAATCCTGTTCTGACGCCGCGGTGACTGTGCATGCATCGTCGCGGCGAGAATAGGCCCGGCATCGCCGCCATATCGTGCTTCACAGGCAAGAAGAACGCGGCGACATCGCAGCAAGGCCGGTTTGACAGTCTGGTCGGCCGTCAGAATCGTTCCGGCAGGTGCTCCGGCCCCACCGTTATCGTCTCGCGGCGGCCAACCAGGACCGGAGCACCTCAATCAATGGAGTAGCTGAGCATAAGCGGGAGGGGTTGGGATGGATTTTGCTCTCAGTGAAGAACAGAAGATGTTCCGCGCTATGTTCGAGGACTTCTCCACGAAGGAGATTGCGCCTGTAGCGGAGGAGTTGGACCACGAGGAGACGCCCCCTCTGAATGTGCTCCAGAAGGCGGCTCGCCAGGGCTTCCTTGGAGCTACGCTTCCAGAAGAGTACTTGGGCGCATCGCTGGATTTCGTCAGCTACGGGCTGCTCGTTGAGGCGCTGGCGCGAGACTGCATGTCGGTTGCTGTCTCGCTGGGCACTCACGTGAGTCTTGTAGCGATGTCGGTTCTCAAGCACGGCAGCGAGGCTCAGAAGGAGGCATATCTGGCGCCGCTGGCGGCCGGGGGCGACGGCGGGCCCGGCGTTCGCCTGGGCGCGTTCGCGCTGACCGAGCCAGACGCGGGGAGCGACACATCGAGACTGCGGACACGGGCTGTGATTGACGGAGACGATTACGTGATTGACGGCGTCAAGACGTGGGTCGCCAACGGCGAGATAGCTGGTTTGTTCGTCGTGTTTGCGGAAGGCCCAGAGGGCATCACTGCGTTCCTGGTTCCTTCCGACGTCACCGGCCTGACAGTGGGCTACCGAGAGCCCACGCTGGGGCTGCGGAATGTCCCCTTCAACACCCTCTACCTGGAGGGCTGCCGTGTGCCGGCTGCCAGTCGCCTGGGTGAAGAAGGAGGGGGGCAGGAGATCGCCGAGTCCGCGCAGAACCGTATGGCAGTGACGCTGGGGGCAGCCGCGCTGGGAGTGGCTGAAGATAGTCTGGAAGTGGCAGCTCAGTTCGCCAGCGAACGGGTCCAATTTGGGGTTCCCATCGCCGAGAAGCAGGCCATCCAGAACTTCATCGCGGAGAGCGCTACGGAGGTAGAAGCGCTACGCCACCTGGTGTATCACGCGGCCTGGCAACTGGATCAGGGTGTCGATGCAGAGCTCGAGGGGTCGGCGGTGAAGACATTTGGTGCCCGTGTGGCGGCTGACGTGACCGACCGTATGATACAGGTCATGGGGGGCTACGGTTACATGGAGGACTACCCGATGGCCCGGAAATACCGCGACGCCCGGGCGCTTGGCCTCATCGGCGGGCCAACCGAGGTGCACAACGTGCGCATTGCGGGGCACGTCTTGGCCGAATGGGACGTCGGAGTAACGCCCTGAGGAGGTAGCTATGGACTTCAGATTCTCTCCGGAACACGAGGCTCTGCGACGGATGATCCGGGAGTTCGCCGAGAACGAGGTCGCGCCCATCGCAGCGGAGATTGACCGCGAGCATCGAGTTCCGATGGAGGTGTTGCGCAAGCTGGGTGAGATAGGCCTTCTGGGCGTGTGCTTCCCCCAGGAATACGGTGGGATGGACGCGGGCGAGGCTGGCTACTGCATTCTGATGGAGGAGTTGGGGCGCGTGTGCACCTCTACGGCGACGAACGTAGGTGCGCACATCGGCATCGGCGCGATGGCAATTCACCTCGACGGCACCGAAGAACAGAAGCGGAAGTACCTGGCGCCGCTGGCGAGGGGCAGGCAGTTCGCTGCCTTCGGTCTGACGGAATCGAACGCTGGATCGGACGCGGCGAACATCAGCACGCGCGCCATCCGTGACGGAGATGAGTGGGTCATCAACGGGGGGAAGATCTACATCACCAACGGAGGGTACGCGGACGTCATCACGGTCATGGCGGTTACCGATCCGTCCCTGGGTGCCCGGGGCGGCATCACTGCCTTCATCGTCGAGACGGAGTGGCCTGGCTTTGAGGTGGCGCGGGAAGAGGATAAGATGGGCATCCGGGGGACGAGCACGGCCGAGCTTGTGTTTGACAACCTGCGCGTGCCTCACGACAACGTCCTGGGCAAGGTCGGTGAGGGATTCGTCACGTTCATGAAGTCGCTCGACATGGGACGGCTGACCCTCGGCGCTGCCTGCCTCGGCGGCGCGCAGGCGGCACTGGATTGGTCCATTGACTGGGCCAAGACGCGAGAGCAGTTCGGCACGGAACTGGCTCAGAAGCAGTCGGTCCAGTGGATGATCGCCGACATGGCAACGGAGATAGAGGCGCTTCGGAGCCTAGTCTACCGAGTGGCGTGGATGGTGGATACGGGCCAGTCCTTCACCCGGCTGGCGGCGATGTGCAAGATGTACGGGTCGGAGGTGGCTTCGCGGGCCATCGACATGGCGCTCCAGATCCACGGGGGCCTGGGCTACACGCGTGACTTCCCTATCGAGCGGGCCTTCCGCGACGCGCGGATCGCCGAGATCTTCGAGGGCACCAATGAGATTCAGCGCATCGTCATTGCCTCGCGCCTCTTCCGCGAGCACGGTGTGCGAATCAGTCCGTGACAAGGAGGGTTGAGCTATGCGAATGATCGTTCCACTGAGAAGGGTTCTCGACCCGGATGGCATTGTGGCCCACCGGCGACTCCGTCGGCTTTTCATCAACCGCGAAGAGTACATCCTGCAGCCGGCCGATCACTGCGCCCTGGAGGCGGCGCTGCGCATCAAGGACCGCGCCGGAGGTGAAGTCGTGGTCGTCTCGGGCCAGCCGGAACCAGATGACGACACGCTGCGGCGCGGGCTCGCGATGGGAGCGGACCGGGCGGTCTACCTATCGGGTGCAAGCTTCCAGGGTGCCGACGAGGCCGTGGCGGCTCGGGCACTGGAAGCCGTGATCGGGCGACTGGGGGGAGGTGATCTGATCCTCGTCGGTGCGACCAGGCTGGATACCGGTCAGGGGCAGCTGGGCCTGCGCCTGGCCGAGGCGCTGGGATGGCCGCAGATCGGAGGGGCCTGGTCGGTGGAGGCGGCCGACGGGTGTGTTCGCGCTGTGCGGCGTGACGGAGATGGGTTTGTGCGTGTCGCGGCGGACCTCCCGGCCGTCGTGACGGTGCGCGCAGGGGCATTGAAGCCGCGCTATGCGGACGGGGTGCGCCTGATCAACGTGTACCGCGGCGAGGGCGAGTTCGGCGCCGCGGTTGAGGAGTGGAATGCCGAGGACCTGCTGCCGGCAGACATGCGCGTGCCAGTCCTCGCGGATCGTGGACGCGACTTCCCGCCGGAACGGGAGCGGGGCACACTTGTGGAGGGCACGGGCGAGGAGGCGGCCCAGATCGTAGCGGAAGCCCTTCGGGAACGGCTGCGGGGGTAGGAGGGAGGTATCGATGGATGCTTCATACCTTGATTTGGTGATGGCGCAGCAGGATGAGGCCCTTGAGGAGGCGGAGGGCGGGGGAGGGGTGTGGGTCGTTGCCGACTTCGCCAATGGTGAGATCGCGCCCGTGACCCTGGAGGCTATCGGCGCGGCCCGAGCTCTGGCGGACTCGCTCGGAGCCTACGTCTACGTCGTCCTCCTCGGCGATGACGTCACTGCGCTGGCCGAAACAGCGTATCATGCCGGGGCCGACGGCGTGCGCGTTGCCGAGCACGAGGCGTTGTCTGTCTTTGCCGTGAAGCCATATCTGGAGGTACTGGCTGAGCTGTTCCAGGAGGAGCAGCCGGAGATCGTTATCTTCGGGGCTACCGAGCTTGGGCAGGCACTGGCGCCCCGACTGGCGCAACGCATGGGCGGCGGGTTGATTGAGCACGTGACAGCGGCGACGCTGGAGGGGACGAGCCGGGCAGTCGAGGCGACGCTGCCTGTCTACGGCGGCGAGTACTTCGAGATCAGAGCCTGCCCCGAGGCACGACCGCAGTTCCTGACTATCGAATCAGGCGCATTTTCGGTACCCTTCCTGGACGAGTACCGGAGGGGCGAACCCACGATGCTGGACATCGAGCCAGCGAAGCGGGCAGTGCGGGTGCTTGGTCCGGCAGAGGGGTTCGAGCCGCCGGAAGTGTCATTGTCCAAGGCAGCGACGGTGGTAGCCGCGGGTCGGCAGGCGGGTAATTTTGGACTGGTCGAGCGGCTGGCGGAGGCGATGGGTGCCCATCTGGCCGGCGATCGGGGTGCATGGGACGCTGGGCTGGTTGAGGCCGATCGGATCGTGGACGTACGCGGCGTCAGGATCTCTCCGGAGGTTTACGTAGCCGTGGGCATCCGCGGCGACACGTTTCACAATGCGGCAGTCGAGGGGTCGAAGTTCATCGTGGCGATCCATCCGGATCGGCGTGCGCCCATCTTTGCATTGGGCGACCTATGTGTGGCAGCGGAGCCAGAGGAGGTGCTGCCGGCGCTGCTGGAGGCACTTGAATAGATGTTCTAAGTCCTGTCAAGTGATTTGAATAGAGCCTTCTACGGCTGCGGTTCAACTCAGGACAGCCCCTGGGGATCTCGAGATTCACAGGGGCTTCTGTTTGCCGGAG
>CAYVCX010000100.1:0-6920 GCA_964450435.1 uncultured Anaerolineales bacterium | reverse complement strand
TAGCTGGACCATCCGTAGGGTTCACGCGATGCTACGACGGTATACGCCTTTGGGTGAACGAGCCACACACCGCAAGTAGTTTCGACCTGTGTCCGAATGCGATAACTTGCGCAAGTGGAGACGCTACACCAACTGGCTGACCCCTCTGTAGACGTGAACGGAGAGATACGCGTCGGCTTGTTGCCGATGTCCGTCATCGCCACCGGCACGTACTGGAAGTACAGGGGAAACAAGATGCCGTCCGCATATCGGTTGCCAGACGACCATACGCAGTAGAGAGAACGGAGGACCGATTTCTGCACGGATATGGAGGCAATCGAGGAAGCCGAACTCGGTCAGGCGTCGCGTTGGTACACCGGCAAGTACAGTCACACGTACTGCCATAACCGCAAGGTGGTGTTCCATCGAGACAACTACACCTGTACAGTTTGTGGGCACCGATCGCAACGACGCAAGGGCGGGGTGAACGACGTGGAAGTCCATCACCGCGACCCAGATGGGGGCCACAGCTTGGACAACCTGGTCACAGTTTGTCTACCGTGCCACCAACGTTTATCGGCTATCTCACAAGCGGACTGATGCAGACTGAAAGGCCATCTCGCCTAGAGCCGGATGCAGGGAGACCTGCACGTCCGGTTCGGCAGTAGAGGGATGAGGAGACAGGCCGGTTGGAAGGCCGGCCACTGCGCCTTGTCCCTACTATAACAAGACCGGGTGCGCTTTCGGCGCCGCGCTGTGTCTGCAGCAGCGGTACCTTCAGCGCGAATCGTACCGCTGGTTCGCAGAGCCCGAGCATCGGGGAGGGAACCGGCGCCGCCGGATGCGCATGCGAGGCGGCGAAAGTGGCGCGAGGCGCTGGGTGCGGGCGTATAAGCACCCCAAGCCTTTCTCCATCGCCTTCGCGGCCGAACCCCACACGCTAAACAAGATGGCCGCCGAGGCGGAGGCCTGTCTTCCCCTGGCGACGGTCAGGGTCGCCGAGGATGTGGGGGACGTAGAGTTGTTCGTCGAGCTGACCAAGCAGCTGGGCAGGCGGAGCATCGCGGTCCTCATCGTCCCCAAGTCGATGTCGAAGCTCGGCAGCGGCTGGGCCTGGGCTGCCTTCCGCTCCCACGGGATCGGCGGCGACCAAGTCGATCGAGAGAGGCCGTATCACTGTCCCGACTGCGGTGCGGTGGCCGTCTACCACAAGAAAGGCGATGAGGGCGAGGACAACGTCTATGCCATCTACCCGCGCGACGTGGACCTGACGCTGGCCAGGGTCCCCATGCGCTGCGAGCAGTGCGACGCTCCTCTGTGGCAGGAGTGTCGGATCGACTTCAGGACCCACCAAGAGGTGGTCTTCTCTCCAGACGGGTTCTTCGAGCCCGGGCCTCAGCAGTCTTCCCTCAACAGGCCGCCCAGTGTCCGGTACCCGATAGGCCGCTATGTCTACGAACGTTACCGCGACTTCTTCGACATCGTCATCTGGGACGAAGCCCACGACTGCAACGGGTTGGGCACGGACATCGTCGCGGCGTACCGAAACCTGACCCGGGCTGCCCGCCTGGGGTGGATCGAGAACACGGCCTCCAACATGAATGGGAAGGCCAGCGGGGTGTTCACCCGTGCCTTCCACTCGTCACCAGAGGTGCGGAGGCGGTTTCGCTTCGACGAACGGGGCGAGTTCGTGAAGACGTACGGGGTCCACCAGCACGTGACCCGTTTCGTCAGGGAGAAGAGCGAGGCCGGTCGCTACACCGGCAGGCTGCGTAAGGTGACGTCCTCGCGTGAGGCCCCGGGGATCCAACCTCAGCTTACGCTGTTGATGGTCCCGTATACCATCAGCCTCATGATCGAGGATCTGGGCGCGCCGCTGCCGCCACGCCTGGAGAGGTGCGACGAGTTCCACCTCGACAGGGACGGCTCGGGTGCCTTCGCCGATGTCGTCGCGGGATACGAGGAGCTCAGCGGCTTCAACACCGATTGGAGAGGCGGCCATCCGCGAGCGTGGTCGAGCAAACGCCAGGCCTGCCTCGCATACGTCAATGCCCCGTGGAACACAGAGCGGATCACGGAGATCGTATGCGACGAGAAGACCGGCCGGGTGAGGCGGGACGGGGATGGCAATCCACTCCGACGGGTTCTCTGTGAGGTGCCGCCCGCGTGGGATCTGCACGACGAGCGTCTCCTGCCCAAGGAAGAACGCGTTCTGGAGGACATAGACCGCGCGTTGACCGAGGGCCACGGCATCAGCGTGATGATCGGACACGTGGAGCGGGGCATCCAGGAGAGGTTGATGTGGCTGATCGGACGCTGCCTCGGCAGGGGCGCTGTCCGGTACTGCACCGCCTCCGCTCGCTGTCGGGAGGCATGGTATGAGCGGGCGGTGAAGGACGATGTCAGGGTGATCATCTCCCATCCGCGGAAGTTGCGCACCGGGCTCGACCTGCTCCACTACCCCTGGATCATCTTCTATCAACCCATCGATGATATCTACACCATGATCCAGGCGAAGGGGCGTGCCTGGAGGCTGGGGCAGCGGTGGGCCTGCGAGGCCCATTTCTTCTACTACGCCGGTACCGAGGAGCACGCGCTGCTCCAACGGCAGGCCGACAAGCTGATCGCCGACAACCTGCTTCGCGGTGGGGATCTCACGGGGGGTCTCATGAGCATGGGATCACAGCTGACCTCGGTGAAGGCAACCCGAGAGGCGCTGGCCCAGGGCGATCTGCGCCACCTGGGCGTCTTGCTGGCACAAGAGGCCATCGGCGACTGGTCGCCCCCGGAGGAGATCGCTGCCGCAGAGGCGGCTCGCCGGGCCGAGCGCAGGCAAATGCTGCGGGGTGCTCGCGAAAAAGACCTCCGAGTGGCGCGGGAGGGCTTTCAGATGGCGCTCTTCTAGAGCAATTCCGTACGTCACGATGCCCGGAGTCTCACCAGAGTCTCACTAGACGCAGGAGAGCCGAACGTGAGAAGCATCGCCGTCCACGTCGTGCGCGTCGCCGTCCATGCGCCGCAGGAGTTCGCCAAGCATCGTCTGGTCTGTTCCCTCACGCTACCCGACGGCACGGCCGTCGGAGGGCTGCTGCAAGGGGCGGGCTACGGCACTGACCAGATCGATCCCGCTGTCCCGTTCCAATTGACGCACCGCTGACTCGAGAGCGGCGGTGTGGAGAAAACCGACGATCCGAACGACTAGGTGTGGTCGTACGAGGGCGATGCCCTCTTCGGACGTCGCGTCAGCCGCGATGCTGTATGGCGGTGCGCGGCTTTAAGGCCAGAGACTGATCAGCAACGCGGCCGGGCGCGCCCGGCTGGGGACGCCGCCTGACCATCCATCGTGCCCTATGGCCTCAGCGTTGGCGCAGCGCGCATAGGGCGCGAGGCCGGAGCCGGGGGTCGTTGGACCATGTTCCTGCATCCCGTCGAGAAGGATAGGCAAAGCAACTTAGGAGGAAACGATGACTGAGAACAAGAGCTGGACTGTCGGAGATGACCAAGCGCGCGGCACATCTGCCGAAGAGAGCTGCGCTCCCGCAGGTTCACCCGGGGAGCGAGACGAGATGCGAACGCACCTCCTGCCTGACGAGAGGCTGGAGCTCTTCCTGCGGGCCAACGGCCTGCGGGTCAACGACGAGGGTCTCTTGACGCCCGACGGTGCCGAAGTAGGGCGGGTCACGGCGTGCGGCCCGAGGCACCTGGTCCTGGTGCCAAACGAGTTGTATCGAGTGCCGCCCATCACCGTCGAGGCGTGGTGGCCCGGATTCCGAACCGCCTGGCGCATCACGGGCAGTGACGGGACCGCGGTCGGTCCGACGTTGGGGCCAGACACCGTCGTGTGCGATCTGTGTAATCGGAGTATCCGGGTCAGGCCCGTGCCCGTTGTGGACAAGCACGCCCTGTGTCGGCACTGTTTCGGCGAGATGGATCTGCCCTTTCCCGGAAAGACAAAGCCGTACATCCCTGAGTTAGCGGAGGAGACATGGAGCAAGTGACGCTGATTGCCGCGAGCTACTCTTGGACGTGCCGAGAGTGTGCCGAGACGCACTACGTGTCTCACGTCACCCAGAGGGTGAGTTGTCCTCGGTGTGGAGCAATCTTCGAGGTTGACGGGGTCAAGCATCGACGTCGCCGTCGCCCCGCACGAATGAGAACCTGGGTTCCGTCGCAGTTGAACCTGCTCTAGGACAGCGAAGGGGAGGGGGCTTTCCCTGCCCCTCGCTGTCGTCAGGACAAGAAGTGGAAAGGGCTAAGAGCGCCTGGGACCGCACTGACGAGCGAGAGAGACGACTGGCTCTCGGCTCAGACCTGGCCGAAGGCTCCCTCCTATCAGGAGAGGCAGTCATCGTTGTCGGTGGTTGGATGCTTCTCGAAGAGGTTCAGCGCTGCCTGAAGGGGTGGCGTGGGGTGGTATTCACCACCCGCCTGGCTCACAAGCACCGGATCCTGCAGAAGTGGGTCCACAAGCCCGACGAAGCACTGCTCTGCACACCGAGCATGCTTGTCGAGGCCTACGAGATCGTCGGTTCCGTCGACCGTCCGCTGACCGTGATCCTGTTGGACGAGCGGTGTCGGGACAAGGTGGCCCGCGCACTCGAGCTCCTGAAGCGGGTGCGCAGCGAGTGCACGTTTGTCGATATTCCCGCTGAAGAGCAGACAGTCTGGGATGCTGAGATCTCGGATCGACCTTCTACGTTCAGACTGTTGCATGGCGGCGTCAGCCCGCAGTGGAGCTGGCTGTTCTAGCCTGCTCGACGAATCCGCACACCCCGGATGCGAAGCATGTGCTGTTGCCGAGGGTGAGGAGGGCTCTTGTTGGCACCGGTTGGCCGGATGCGACAGAACACAGCTCACCGCTGGTTGTGGGAGGACCGATGACGTGCCGAGAGATCGACGCGTGCGACCGACCGCGTGTGACCCCGGAAGGGCGAGCCGATCGAGGGGATCGTCTCTCGTCGCCCGCAGGATCGATCTGCAGAGCTGATGTTCTTCTCGGGAAGCTTACCAGGCCACGGAGCATCTGTCGGCACAGCGCTGGTGCGCTGCACGAGGTTCGCGTCGGCGACCCACGGCGCTACCATCGGGACGGGAGACCACGTATCGGGCTGAGATCGTCTGCACCGCGGATGGTGGCGCCTGATGACTTGGTGAAATGGCCGGGAACCGGACGCTTCCTGATCCCTCCTCCTGGGGCTATCCCAACGGGTTGAGGGCCCGTGCTGAACGGGCTGCGTCAACCAAACCTGGCCACGGAGACCGGCAGCAACCTGCGTACTAGACCCCCGCAGCAAGTGGCCATCCTGGAGGCCCTGACCGACAGCGACATTTGTGGCGGGGCGTAGATTGCCACGGCATGGCCCCACCACGTTGGTGAAACGCGCGGCGAGGTCTCTGGCATGCTGGCGCCCGGATGCTCAGGGAGGGCCGCGGTGGTGAGCATCATCGGGCGTGGGTGGCACCGAGACGCAAGACAAGCTTGACTGGTCCTCACGGGACCGGGCCATCGTCGCGGCTTGCAGACACATGGAGGTAGTGTGCACCGCCGAGCGGCCGCTCGGCGGTGGACGCGTGAGCGCCAAGGGGCAGGGGGATGACGCCACCCTCTGCCCTCGGGCTACAAGGAACATAGATTGGAGGGCATTGACTTGTCTAACCCGGCTGCAGATGCGAAGCGCATCGTACAGACGCACATGTTCGGCGCCCGAGACGACGCCGGTGTCTCTGGCGACGAAGCCCGGTCGCCCGCGGTGGGCCCCGGAATTCGACATCGCTCCGGGATGACCCCGCCGGGGGCCGTGCTGGCTCAGATGTTTGAGGAGATCACGGCGGCGGTATCGGACGATTGGAGGGCGTTTCGAGCCCTGGTTCACATACTCGGTGACGCAACACGTCTGCATCCTCTGGACCCCCATCTCCGATCGATCGCCGACACGATCAGTCCGTTGTTCAGCCCTTTCGTGGCTGCCTTGGAGAACGAGGATCTACCTTTCGACCCTCTCGGTGAGGTGTTTGCGCATTTCGAGGTCGCTGACAAGGACAGCGCGGGACAGGTGCTGACGCCGCGATGGATCTGCGAGTACATCAACGACGCGACCGTGGGCCGGGCTCTGCAGGAGGTGGCTTCTGGGGATAGGGAGATGGACTGTCCTATGATTGTCTTGGACCCCGCGGCTGGCACAGGCCGTTTCCCCATCGACCTTGCGCAGCGGTACGGCAATCTCCATCAGGACACCCATCCCATCACGATATACGCCGTGGAGAAGAACATTTGGCTGTACCGAGCGTGCCTTGTGAACCTGCGCTTGCTTGCCTTCGGGCAACCCGCCCTTGTCCTGTGGGGCGACTCGCTGCTGCTAGACCTGAGCCCTGGGAGCCCCAATTGGCTGGCGGCGAACCTGTGGCATCCGGTCGACTGGCGGGAGCTGGTCCCGATGAGGCTGGGCCGGGATGATGCGGGGTGCGAGCTGCAGACCTCCTCGCTGGCGTGCGGTGGACCTGAACCTGCTCCGACGGAGTACGTGAGCCTCGACGCGTGGGAAGGGAGAACGAGCCCGGCGATCTCGTTGGCCAGGACCCGCCGAGGCGATGGCTGAGTGGGGGCGAGCACCAGGGGTGGAAATCAGGAGGGGAGGAAGAGCGTGTTAATCAGGCTGCAGGCCTTCCTGGCTGCGGCAGTCGTCGCTCCAATCGTGACGGGTTTACTGGCATTCCTGCTGGAAACGATCAGAAGCGGGAGCGACGAATGGGTCTGGAGGGACTTGGGTCAACCGTCGGCCAGGGGCGCCCCACTCCTCGGTCGTTCTGGGGGATGAATGCACTGTTGTCTTCAGCAAGTAATCCGAAGGAGGTCTGGCATGTCGAACCTTTATCGTCTGACCGAGGCCGTGTGCTTCGAACCTCGGCGAGCTTGGTCCGTCCAGGCGCGGAGCGCCTTTGTG
>CAYVCX010000099.1:0-6969 GCA_964450435.1 uncultured Anaerolineales bacterium | reverse complement strand
AGAACGGTACCTTGTGGGACCCCAACTACGCAGGAGGCATGGCTTGATATCATAGCCTTTGAACACAGTTGCTTGGAGGCAGCGCGTATACCATGGCCATCCACTTCTTGAACTGCTTCACTTGTTGTGCCCGGGTTCCCTCCCACTGGCGCACCGGGCAGCTGTGCCTCCTCATCGAAACCGATCGGGGCCTGCTTCTGGTGGATGCCGGGCTCGGATGCGATGACTACGTCCGCCCGCCTGCCATATTGCACGCCTTTCGTATACTGGTGCAGCTGCGGATGAACCCGCAGGAGGCCGCCGTGCACCAGTTGGCGCGGCTTGGCTACCGCACGGAGGACGTGCGCGACATCGTGCTCACCCATCTCCACTTCGATCACGCCGGCGGCCTGCGCGACTTCCCCCACGCCACCGTACACGTGCACCGCAACGAGCATGAAGCCTTCACGCGGGCTCCGCGCCGGCTGAGCGATCTGGGTTACGTGCGGCGTCACGCGGCCCACCGGCCCGAGTTCGTCCTCTACGATGACGACGCTGACACGTGGTTCGACTTCCCGGCGATCCGGCTGCCTTTTGAGCCGGAAACGTGGCTGGTGCCCCTGTTTGGACACACCCCGGGACACTGCGGCGTTGCCATCCAAAGCGACTCTGGGTGGCTGTTCAACGTGGGGTCCGCGGCGCCCATAGGCTTCACCGATGAGGTCCCACCATGGCTGACCGGGCTGATGGTGGGACCTCACGAGGCACGCCTGCGAGCATTCAGGGCGGCTCATCCCGAGGTCCTTATCACGACCGGCCATATGTGGTTGGACTTCTTTGAGGACGGTCTTGGATGGCGAGGAACGCCTTGTTTGCCAGTGTGACCGAAGGGAGTATAGTTGACGTAGACACGAGGTCAAGGGAATGGACCGTGAAATGGCAGAGCCGCACCGCCGTCGACCCTGAGGGCTGGCACGCCAACGCTTGTATCGTAAGCCAGCCTCCTTCCCGTGGGCCAGTCCGGCGCTGACCGCGGGTTGCGTGGCTCAACCGAGCATAGGGACGGAGGCGGACCAGAGGCTTCGGGGCCGGCCCGAGATATGAAGGGAGAATCATGGCATTTACAGAGACCGAACGGGAGGAATACGAAGCGGTGCTGGACGCCTTCCTGGAGAGGAGGCGCCCACCGGAGGAATTGCGGGACAGAGTCGACGTCGCCTACCGCATCGAGGGTCAGAGCGTGGTCATCTTCGAGAAGAGGGCCCTGTGGACCGATCCCGGCAAGACCATCGAGGCGCCCGTGGCGAAAGCGACCTACGTCGGGACCGAGGACAGGTGGCGCGTGTACTGGCAGCCCAGTGATCGGAAGTGGCACGGTTACGATCCTCAACCGGAGGTGGATTCCCTTGCCGAGTTCCTCGATGTGGTCGAGGCCGACGCCCATGCCTGTTTCTGGGGCTGACCGACGCGCTCGTCGAAAGTGCATAGCGTCCGGCGAACGGACAGTCCGCCGGGCGGATCGGGGCTGGGTCGCCGGGCAGGCGAAAGGAGAGAGTTGTGCAGCCAGTGCTGAGCCGCTGCGGGTACCGATGTGATCTATGCTTGGCCTTCAAGCCAAACGTCGACGCCAGCCCCGAAAACCGGCGGGCCCTCAGCGATGGGTGGCAGCGCTATTACGGGTTTCGCATCCCTCCCTCCCTCCCGGATCTTCTGCGACGGGTGCATGGCGGAGAATCCCCGGTTGATCGATCAGAGCTGCCCCGTGCGACTCTGCGTCATCGAACGCGGCCTTGACCATTGCCTCCAGTGTGAGAACTACGTGTGCGAGAAGCTGGCGACGCGCATCGTCGACGCTGAGGACATCCGGCAGCGGGTGAAGCACGAGGTCTCGGATGACGACTATCAGCGTTTTATCAGGCCGTATGAGAACAGCAGGCGATTTGAGGCTCTGCGGCTGTGCGAATCCACCCCAGACGCTGGGTAGTGGGTAGGCCTCCGTTGTGCCGCGTCCCCTCCGAGCCTCGCCCCGCTGCTGACACCTCTGGTGAGCCCTGGGCTGCCGACGGGGAAGTCTGTGCAGCAGTGGGTTTGTCCTTCCCTGCGGACCCCCTGTGACTTGCACGTCTCCGTTCGCCGGCGGAATGACCGAGTCTCGCCTGAGCGCTTGCGACTTCCCGTCTTTGTTGTACACTGGGCCTCCGGTTCCTCCCGCCCGGCGGCTGGGCCGGGTGCCGCCACACGGGCGCCAGGGCTCTAATCCCCGGCAGCACACACGGGCGAGTTGTGAACGATGAAATCCAGGCTCTTCTGCACCGTCGGTTTCGCTGCAGTCTTGACCCTCCTCCTCGCCGTGGGTCTTACCATCAGCGCCGGGGGGGCCAATGGTCGACGACCCAATCGGGCCGCGGCATCGCGAGTCGGAGTGACTGAGTACCCGCCGCTCGATCGGCTGCCCACCAGCGTCGGTGATGCGTCCTGGATTACGTTCACGCCTGGCACCACCCTTCATCTTCCCATCGTGTTCAATCACTGGGACCCCTGTTCGGCCGCCCCAACTCTGATTTCACCTTCCAATGGACTTTCTCTTCCCACCATCGCGCCTGAGTTCCGGTGGGACAGCGGCGATAACCCGCGGGCCACCCTGTTCCGGCTGCGGGTCTCCCAGGACCCTGAATTCGAGCGCTGGGATCGCGGGCTCGCTTCGTGGTCGGCGCAGGGCGAGGGAGCTTTTCGCTTCCATGAGAACTTCGAGCCCGACACCACTTACTACTGGCGCGCCAGGCTTCTGTGCGGTGAGCTGGAGGGGCCGTATTCGGAGATCTGGTCCTTCAGGACCGGCGTCGAGGGGGATCTACCGCCGACCCCCACGCTGACCACTCCCCTGAGCGGGACCGCAACTTCAAGCCCGTCCGTTACGCTCAGGTGGCTGCACATCTACTTCGCTCGGGAGTACCTCGTGCGCTATCGGGAGGTCGGCGTCGATGCTTATGGCTGGGTTTGGACCGAGGATCTTCAGCTCGCTTTGACGCTGGACGGCGACACGACGTATGAGTGGTGGGTGGCGGCGCGCAATGACTACGGCATCGGTCCGGACTCCGAGATGTGGCGCTTCACCACGCCGGCCGCGCCTGGTGCGGTTCCCCAGGGCGCGGAGCACCGATCGACGGGCCGCGACTCGGACCGAATCATCATCGAGCGGCCGTAGCTCCCGCGCTCAACGGCGGCGTCTGACTGCCTTTGGCGGAGGAGACGTTTGCCTTGAGCAAGAACACACCTGTATTTCCCACCGAGACTCGTCCGTGGTTGTTCCTTGGGCTGACACTGGGCGTGACCTGGCTGCTCGGCTTCCTCGGCGTGCTGCTCCAGGGCACCGTGCCCAGAGCCCCGGTCCTGGCCCTGGCTTACGGCGGCGCCCTCTCGCCTCTGGTCTTCTCAGTTGGGCTGGCGCACGGGCACCACGACCGGGGTTACCGGCACGACCTCTGGCGCCGTCTCGTCGACACGCGGCGCGTTGGCCTCGGCTGGGTTCTGGTCATCCTCTTCTTCTTCCCCGCCAAGGCTGTCCTCGCGGCCCTAATCGATGTGCTGCAGGGCGGGGTGGGAATCCTGCGCGACGCCGCGGCCCGCCTGGCAGACCGGCCTGTGCTCATCGTCCCCACCCTCTTGTTCTGGCTTCTCTTCGGCCCCCTCCCCGAGGAGCCGGGGTGGCGCGGGTATGCCGCTGACGAGCTCCAGTCTCGCCACAGCGCCCTCTCCGCCAGCCTAATCGTCGGTGTCGTGTGGATGCCGTGGCACCTACCCCTCTTCTTCATCGAGGGCACCTGGCAGGCAAGTCACCTTGGTTTCGGCACGCAGCTCTTCTGGGGATGGGCGATGGCCGTCGTGTTGGAGTCGATCCTCTACACCTGGATCACCAACAACACCGAGCGCAGTATCCTGGCTGCCATTCTGTTCCACTTTGCCGCTAATGGCTTCGGCGAGTTGTCTGCTCTGTCCCAGCGGGGCGAGATCTACGCTCAGCTGCTCTCCATTCCTGCGGTCCTGATCGTGGTCGCTGTCTGGGGGCCCAGGCCGCTGACCCGCGCCGAGTGAGCATCCGCACCAGGAGCTTCTCGGGGTCCACAGATGGTGCAGGCAGCGAGGTGCTCTTTGGGCAATGGGGCCACGGAGAGCATCCCCGGCGCTCATCGTCCAGTCGCACGGCTATGCCGGCCGGCTCTTCACCGATGTCTGTTCAGGCCGGCCGGGTGCTGTCGATCTGCTGTCGATCTCTTGTCCTGGTCTACGACTCCTTCAGCTTCAGGGGTGCGTCACAGCACACGAACTCGCATGCTCCGCACTCACACGCCTCCTCGTCGCCGCAATCCTCCTCACACTCGTTGACGACCTTGAGTTCGAGCCCACACCCCTCGCAGAAATAGACCTGTCCCAGCCTCATCTCGTCGCAATGCAGCATTTTTCCGCCTTTCCTGGTTAGCTCTCCGTATTGACTCGGCCCAGGCCCTATTATAGCGTAGTTGCAGCAGGACCGCATCTACCATTTTGCCCCAGCGCGCGGTATGGAGGCGCACCCGTTCAGCGCCACACACCCCTCGCTCGTGTCATTGCAACAGGGGCTGAGCGGAGCGGCAAGCAGCGGAAGAGTTTTCCACCGAGCGTCTGTGTGACCCCCAGTGAGAGGTGAGCTGTGCCGACATCCCTCGTCCTCCCCTATTCGTAGAAGACCATCTCCTCCAGGTCCGCCTCGGCCTGACTCAGCTTCGATTCGTACACCCGGAGCTGCGCCTCAAATGAGGAGAACGGGTGGCTGGCCTTGTACCCCGCCTTCGTCTGGGCCAGCCAACTCTCCATCACGGCGGTGTCAGCCTCCTGGTAGCGACCCTCGAAGCGTATCTCGTCGAGCGGCAGCTTCGGCGGCATAGGTGGGTGGGGCCCGCGAGGGTACCCGAAGACGATCGTCATCAGCGGATGAACACCGTCCGGCAGCTCCAGCTTCTCCTTGAGGTACCCGCAGTCCAGCAGGCCCGTGCGCCCTGTCTCGGACAGCATCACCGATGCCACGCCCAGAGCTTCTGCTGCCACGGTCATATTCATCGCTGCCAGAGACGCGTTCATCACCCCCACCGTGTACTCTACCAGCGGGCTGCAGGGGAAGACGTCGATGACCGCGCGAGCCCGATGGGTATCGCCCATCACCATCACTGCCCTCTTACCCCGGAAAGGTATCCCTCGCTCAAAGATGCCCTGCCAGGCATCCGGCGTGAACGTGGCGAAGCTCCACGTCTGGAGATTCACCGTCGATGGTGCCAGCCTGCCCGCCTCCAGGATGGCCGCGAACACGTCGTCGGGGATATCCCTCCCGGCGAAGCTGCGCACGGTGCGCCGCCGGAGCACCACTTGCAGGACCTCATTAGCGGCCAGCGACGCCGGTACCTGCGGCCTTCCCGCCATGATGCGCACGATGCTGCGCACGAAGCCGAGCAGTCCTCCTCTCGCCTCCATATCCCGAACCTAGCCCTGCTGCCCCACCGCCGCTGGCTCCGACTCGGCCGACTCCATCTCGCCGGCCTCGCTCGTGTGTGGCTGGGCCACCGACAGCAGCCCTCCGAAGAGTCTGTACTCATCCATGCGGCACGAGTTGATCAGCTTCCCCTCCCAGACGGTCATGTCTGGACATCCGTCGCACATGTCTGCCCGTCCATCGGGCTGGATGTCCGGAGCCTGGATGATCCCGATAGTCTGCACCCGGATGCTGCCAAACAGGCGCCCAGGGTGGTGCCATACGTCCCTCAGCCAGTTCAGCGCTGCTTCTCGTACCGTCTTGTCCCATGGAGAGGTCAGGAAGACCAGCGGGCTGACCCGCGGTTGGGCAGGGTAGGCCAGATAGGTGCCGCGCAGTAGGTGGTGACCGACCTGCGCCAGCTCCATGGTCTCCTTTCCCACCGACCCATACCAGCCGTGTCGGGATCCGAGCACAGCCCCGGCCACCCACTTGAACGAATCGTGTCTGATGGTCCCACCCAGATACCCGGCCGGCTCGTACTCGGGGCACGTGTCTTGGATGATCTGGCACACCTCCGGGCTTGTGACGAACCTCTCTTCAAACCGCTGGCTGCTGTAGCCGAGCCTGGTAGCGTTCACGGTCCGTCCCTCACGGTCCAGCGCCACGCTTGCCTCGGTGTCGAGGGTTCGATATGTGATAAACACCAGTCCGTGCACCCGATCCATGTGCTCGCGGCCCCACTTCGCCACGTCCGGGATTTCGTGGAACGTCGCGGGATAGACCGTGGAGTTAAACACTACCGTCATCGAACCCGCGTCGGCCACCATATCAGCGTAGTGCTGGCGCAGCTCGTTGAGCTCCCCCTCGCCCTTGTCTCTCCACTCTGGTCGGCCCTGGTGACTGTCGACGTGGATGGTAAATCCCACCAGTCCGGCTTTCTTCAACTCCGACAAGAGCTCTGGTGTCAGCTTCATACCGTTCGTGAGCAGGATCGGTTTGAGACCCTTCTCCGCGATGCAGGCCACGATCTCCACGATCTCAGGGTGCAACAGCGGCTCCCCGCCGGCGATCGACACATTGTCCGGATTCCGCCAGCGCTTGAAGAAGCGGATCTCGTCCTTTATCTGCTCCACGGGTTTGTGGCCCGTCAACCGCTGGCGGTAGCATCCTTCGCACTGCAGGTCGCAGACGTCTGTCACCTCCAACCAGGCGATCGGGTTATCGTTCGTCGACCACGGAAACCGGTACAGATCTCGCTTCTCGAGTGCCATAGGGTTCTTTCCTCCTCGTCGCCTTCTTGACATCAGACCGGATACGCTTCTCTTTCCTGTCAACTCTGCAGTTCAACCGAAGACCCCTCAGACAACATGATCCCCCGCGGGGTCCCCTCTGCAAGGCGCCGCCGCTTCTTGGCTCACGGCGGGGCAAGCCGCCGACTACCCAGTGTAGAAGGTCCCGCCCAGTCTGTCAAGCACGCTCCCAGAGAC
>CAYVCX010000098.1:0-7668 GCA_964450435.1 uncultured Anaerolineales bacterium | reverse complement strand
CAACGTACCAATGCTTAACACACTCGCCTGGCTAACATGCCATTGTCAAACTAGAATTGTTGAAGACCGGACGTTCGTGTCGCTTCACGAGCTGGTTTCTCCACCTAATACGACCTGTGATACTCGATTTGGTGCTGCTTGCGGTCAACCAAAGGGACGGATGGAGTTTTCGCCCAGGACACGTTGCGACGGATGGACTTTTCAGCCAGGACAGGAGCCTGACCTGACGTTGGTCAAACGCAAGCTGGCTCTCTACGACCGGGAATGGCAACACGAGGCGCTGGAGGAGGCAATTGAGAACCTTCGCCCTGAGTGGGAGCGGGATTTCCGCCCCCTATTGCCGCAATTCGTGCCTTACGAGGTAGCACGGGAACGGGTGGGGGCTTTGCTCCTGTAGTGTCGATAACCGGCCAAGAAGCTTTCGAAACCGACGAGACTATCAGCTAGTGTCGCCGGCAAATGATCACCCGAGTGCAGTCTCCACCAAGGTGACTGGACAAGCTTCAGAAAGGGAGAACGGCCCAGGGTAATGATTGGACGACAGCGCTGTCAGAACAAGGTGCTCTCCCACGCTTCAGTCTCCAACAGCGTCAGCCTCTATTTGAGAGAGACCAGCGTTTCTAAGCCGGCGCCCCATCTCCTGGTAACGGTGTGTTGGCCCGTACACGCCGCCCGTGACTTGACAAGGCATAGGTTCCGGGTATACTATATTCGTCAAGCTGCATATCAGGCAGGAGGAATATGGCGATGAGCAGTGAGTATCAGTCGGTTGCCGATGTCCTGCAGATCCTTTCCCATCCCGTCCGGCTCCAGATAGTGGACGTGTTGCGGAGCGGTGAGGCCTGTGTCTGTCACCTTCAGACACTCTTGGATCGGCCTCAGCCCTACGTATCCCAGCAGCTGGGGAAGTTGCGGGAGGCCGACCTGGTGGCGGACCGCAGAGAGGGGCTGTACGTCTACTACAGCCTGGGCAACTCCAGGGTAGAAGAGCTCCTGCAGGCGATGTTGGGCGCCCCACAGGAGCGCGGCCGTGTGGATGGGTGTGAGTGTCCGGAGTGTGAGGTGAGCGAACGGAGGAACTGAAGGCAGTCGGTGAAAAGACCCCCCATCAGGGGCGACGAGACGAGACGTAGCTCTGTGAGCCGGCCGTCACCGGCGAGCGGGTCAAGAATCGCGGGGTTCTGCAGGGATACGAGGTTTGTTGCCAGGAGCCAGAGCATTGACAACCACGTTTACGCACTCCTGCCGCTGCCTGTGCCACTGCTCTCGGGGACCGGGGTTGAAGCGCCCTCCTCCGATTGAGGTGCTGCTTGCACAGCGGGAGATCGTTCATTCGGATCGTTCATTCGGGAGATGGATCGAGACAGGTTACCTGAGGAGGTAAGACGACAGATGGCTGAGAACGGAAAGCCGCGCTTCGTGATGTGTATGTGCACCGGTGAGTGCCCCGGGTTCGATGAGTTGGATCTGTGGCCGCTGATGAACTACGTGCGCAACGAATTGGAGGTGGAATACGACATCATCCACCCCCAGTTGTGCGTGGAGGATGGGGACCGCTTCTGGCACGACTATGCCAAGCCGGGCGTGAAGTACATTGTCGGTGGCTGTGCTCCCACCATGCAGCGCAAGATGTTCAAAGATGCGCTGAACGATGTGGGCGTCGACTTCGACGAGGCTGTGATACCGTTGGACCTACGGAATCTCTCCACGGCCGACGCGATGGAGAAGGTGGCCAAGGCGATCGAAGCGATTGGGAAGTGACGCAGACGGCACAAAGCCGTAGACGGTAGCGGATGCGGCGGGGTTCTTCGAGAGCTTCTCCCGTGGAACCCCGCCGATTGATGGACCTGCTGCTTCGCGGTGGGTCAGGAATAGAGATTGACAGGAGATTGACTACGATGACTGAGAAAGAAGTTCTCGACGAACTTGAGGAAAATTACCAGCGCTACCTGGGCATTCCGCGGCACCTGATCCCGTGGTACCCGACGATCGATGCTGAGAAATGTGTGGGATGCCAGGAGTGCATAGAGTTCTGTCACGACGACGTCTACGCTTACGACGAGGACGAGAACAAGGTGTACGTGGAGAACCGCTGGCACTGCCAGGTGTACTGCCAGTCGTGCATCCACGCCTGCGAGACGGATGCGATAAGCTTTCCGGAAAGGAGTGAGGTCAAAGCCAGAATCCGGGAGCTGCGCAAGACATACGCGCCTGCCTAGCATCCAACGGCGGGTAAGCACGGTTTCAGAATAGGAGTCCGAGGTGAAAACAGGCAAGTTCTTCGAACTACGGTTTGACAAGTTCCAGCTCCGCGTGCCGGTGGGATACTGGTACGCCGGCTATGATACGTGGGTCCGGCTCGAGGGAGAGGAAGGCATTGTCGGTGTAACGGATTTCTTCCAGACCAAGCTGGGCGACATCGTCTACGCAGCTCCAGCAGAGGGCACCTTCTTCGAGCAGGACGACGTGTTCGCCACGCTCGAGAGCATCAAGGCCATGGTGGACATCACCATCCCGGCCACCGGCGAGCTCGTCAGCTTCAACCCGGCTCTCGAGGAGCACCCCGAGCTCATCGGTGAGGACCCGTTCGGCACGGGCTGGATCGCGCGACTGCGCCTCACCGACTGGGAAGGGGATAAGCTGATGCTGTTGCCGGCGAAAGGGTACTTCGAGCTGATGGAGGGCAAGGTCGCCAAGGAGCGTGAGGGGTAGAGAAGATGGCTACAAGCTACAAGACCTATGTCGAGAGGACGGGCAGACGCAAAGGGCACCTGGTCTGCGGTAACGGCCCGGAGATGGACTTTGGGGCGCCCCCTGACGCGCACGGGCGCCACGGCTGGCTCACGCCGGAGGATGCCTTTGTGGCAGCGGTGAACACCTGCATCCACATGATGTTCCTGTGGGTAACCGAGAAGCTGAAGATTGACTTGGTGAACTACTGCTGCGAGGCAGAGGGATTCAAGAAGGTCTATCTGGACAAGACAGAGGAGTTCACCCACGTCGTGCTGCGGCCCCAGATCACCGTGCGGGAGGGCGATGCAGGCAAGGTTGAGCGGGCGTTGGAGATCACGCGGAAGTACAGTCTGATCGCCGCCTCGATCACAGGGGATCTGATCATCGAGCCGGAGATCTTGGTGGAGCCATCCAGTCAGTGACAGAACCGGGCGCCATGGCCGCCGTGGTACCACGGCGGCCATGGCGCCGCATTGCCCGCGTCGTGATTCAGGATACGCTTTTCGCGGAAGAGTAGGGAGGCTGGCATGCCGAATCGGCACACAGTGACTTACGGCTCGCGCGCGGCGTGCGGATGGTGCGAGGACATTGACTATGAGTAGCCGGGACGTACGTGGATCGCGTCTTCCGCCCTGGCTCCGGGTGCGCGCGCCCTCGGGTGGGGCCTATCAGTGGGTCGACCGCCTGATGCGTTCAAATCACCTGCACACCGTGTGCCAGGAAGCCCACTGCCCCAACAGCGGCGAGTGCTGGAATGACCGCACCGCCACCTTTCTCATCCTGGGCGACACCTGCACCCGCAACTGCCGATTCTGCAACGTCAAGACGGGCCGTCCGATGGCCCTCGATTCCGACGAGCCGGAGCGGGTGGCACGGGCCGTGCGGGCGATGGGGCTGGAGCACGCGGTCATCACGTCCGTGGACCGAGATGATCTGCCCGATGGCGGCGCCTCGGTTTTCGCTGCTGTCATTCGGCAGGTCCGCGATCTCCACCCCGGCTGTACGGTGGAGGTGTTGATACCTGACTTCCAAGGCGACGTGACAGCGCTCAAGACGGTGTTGGACGAGCGACCGGACGTTCTGGGGCACAATGTCGAGACGGTTCCGCGTCTGTACCGTCGGGTCCAGCCCCAGTGCCAATACAGCACGTCGCTGGATGTGCTGCGCGCCGCCAGACGCCTGGCCCCCGACGTGCTCACCAAGAGCGGTCTTATGGTCGGGCTTGGCGAGACCGTGGACGAGGTCGTCGATGCTATGCGCGACTTGCGCGACGCCAGCGTCGACATTCTTACGCTGGGCCAGTACCTGCGACCCTCGATGCAGCACGTTCCCGTCGAGCGCTACTACCCGCCCGATGAGTTTGAAATGCTACGACAGCGGGGTGTGCAGCTGGGGTTTGGATGGGTGGAGAGCGGCCCGCTGGTGCGGAGCTCATACAACGCCGCGGTTCAGGCAAGGACGCTCGGCAAGGATAAGGAGCACCAGGATAGAGAGCCGCGAAAGTCGCGGCTTGCTGATTCAATAGAGTAGCCATAGATCAGGAGATTCAACGTGGTGATTCTAGAGACGATAACGATGTTGCTGCAGGCGGGCCTGGGAAGCCTGGCGGCCTATCTGGCCGCACACGTGCTCTTGTGTCTGCTGCCCGCATTCTTCATCGCCGGAGCGCTGGCGGCGTTGATTCCCAAGGAGGCGATCACGAAGTATCTGGGGCGGGATGCACCGAAGGTGCTTTCGTATCCCATGTCCGCGCTGGGCGGATTTGTGCTGGCAGTGTGTTCGTGCACCATCATGCCCCTCTTCGCCAGTATCTATAAGAAAGGTGCGGGGCTCGGTCCCGCCATCACCTTCCTGTTCGTGGGCCCGGCGGTGAACATCCTGGCTATCACCTTCACGGGCGCGATGATCGGTATGGACATCGCCATCGCTCGGGTGATTCTCTCCGTCGTCTTCGGCATCGGCATCGGGATGCTGATGGCCTGGTTCTTCCGTGAGGATGATCGGGCCCACAACGAAGCGACACACGGTGCCAGTGTCTTCGGGCAGGGGGCCCGTATGCCGGTGCGCACGTGGGTCTTCTTCGTCCTGCTCCTGGGCGTCCTCATCGCTGGGACGCTGCAAGTAGGCCTTCTCACCAGCAGCTACGCCACGTTCACGCTGCCGGGCTCGTGGGCCGGGTCTCTGCAGGCCTGGCTGGACGGGGTCGTCCCGCCCAATCCCGCCATGGGGGTCGAGGGTGTGAGCGTCCACGGCGTCTTCCTGATTGGCTTCCTGTTCCTCATCGCGGGCACGGCCTGGCTGGGGCTGAATGACGTGGACCGTGGCTTCAACCGCTGGACGTACACAGCGCTGGGTCTGATCACAGTCACCCTGCTGGTGGCCTCATTCAATGTGACGGCGTTCCAGGCTGGGCTCCGAATCGGAATCTCGGGGCGACTGCTCGCCGAAGTACTGCTCATCGGAGCTGTCTGGTGGATGGCTTCGAACGCCTTCGAGGAGTACGCGGTGCAGGAGTGGCTGTGGGAGATGTGGCGTTTCGTGAAGCAGATTATCCCCTTGCTCATCGTCGGGGTCTTCCTGGCTGGCATGGCGCGGGCCGTCATCCCCAGGAGCTGGATCGAGACCCTGGCCGGGCGAAACACCGTTTGGGCCAACCTGGCTGGCGTGTTGTTCGGGGTGTTTATGTACTTCCCCACGCTCGTTGAGGTGCCTATCGCGCAGACGTTCCTGTCGCTGGGCATGCACCGTGGCGTGCTGCTGGCGTACTTGCTGGCCGACCCGGAGCTGAGCTTGCAGTCGATCCTGATCACCAACTCGGTCATCGGGCGGAAGAAGACGGCCGTCTACGTGGTGTTGGTTACCATCTTCAGCACGCTGGCCGGACTGCTGTTTGGTGGCTGGCTGGAAGGTATGAATGCCTGGGTGATCGCAGCAATTCTGGTTGGATCCATCGCGTTGCTGCTCGCCGTGGCAGCGTGGACCGGCCGTCAACAGGGAGAGGTTCTGGTGAGGGCCAAGGGAGCCAGGTGAACTGCATCATACGGCTCCAGGGTGGTGGTTGCGGGCGGCTGCTACCTGGACAATCCTCTGATTAAGCCGCCAACTGCGGCAGGGGGACTGACAGAGACGAAATGGAGGGTGAAGCAGCGGCGTGACAGCGATCTCAATGGGGTAATGCGCCAGGAGGATGGAGATGAAAGAGAGGCGTTGTCGAAGGGTAGCTCGCCGGTTGGAACTACTCGCTCATCCTGCCCGGCTGCGAATTGTGATCGAGCTACGCGCAGGGGAGGCGTGTGTCTCGGAGTTGCAGGCTGTGCTGCATCGGCCCCAGCCCTACGTCTCTCAGCAATTGGCGGTGCTGCGGGAGAGCGGCATCGTGGCCTGCCGCAGGGAGGGACAGTTCGTCTATTACCGTCTGGTCGACCCCTTCGTGGAGCAACTGCTGGATGAGATCGCGGACCAATGATCAGGAGAGGTCAGGGCCACGTATGTTGAAGTCTCTAATTCAAAAGCTACTTGGGGAGGTCTGATGCACTATAGACAAAGGATGTTGACCCGTGTGATGCGTCTTGTTGTGCTGGCCGGGGTGCTGGTCACCGCCAGTCTATCGGCCGGAGTTGCCCCGGCGCGCGCCGACGAACCGGTGGTGCGAGCCCTGTTCTTCTGGGCCGAGACGTGCCCGTTCTGCCACGATGTGATGGACAACGTGCTTCCGCCGTTGGAGGCGGAGTACGGCGCGCAGCTCGAGATCGCCAAGCTTGAACTCTCTGAGATGCCGGAGAACTACGAGCTGTGGGTGGAGGCCCTGGAAGCCTTCGAGGTCCCGGTGGATCGGCGCGGGGTCCCCATGTTGTTCGTGGGCGATACGGTGCTGGTCGGTGCGCGGGAGATTCCGGAGCGTTTCCCAGAGCTGATCGAGGAGCACCTGACAGCGGGCGGCGTGGGATATCCTAACATCCCGGGCCTGGACGATGTGCTGGAGCTGGACCCCCCGTCGGAGGCAACGCCTACACCCGATTCCACAGCGGCGGTTCACCTGTTTCTGTTCACCGATGGGGTGTGCCAGGGATGCGTCGCGGCGGAGGACCAGGTTGTCGCCCCGCTGCAGGAGACTTACGGCCCCCGGCTGATCGTGGAGCGGCGCGACGTGGCGCAGTCCAGTGAGGACTACGTTCTGCTGCGGAGCTTGGAGGCGGAGTACGGGGTGACCCAGGCAGAGATGCCCGTAATCTTCATCGGTGAGGATGCCGTCACCGGAGAGCAGGATGCGCGAGAGAGGCTCCCGGAGCTGGTGGAGACGTATTTGGACAGGGGCGGGGTGGCGCTGCCGGAGGTGACGCTGGCGACCACTCCTGAGCCATCAGCGGTGGATGAGGGCGCTGACGCTCCCATCCACCTGGCCTACTTCTACCAGGTGGGCTGCCCCGAGTGCGACCGGGTGCAGTTAGACCTGAACTACCTGCAGCATCAGTATCCTCAGCTGGTGGTGGAACGGTTCGACGTGCGGGAGGAGGCGGCGCTGGCGGAGTGGTTAGGAGAGCGGGCCGGCGTGCCGGAGAGGAAGCGGCTGACCGCCCCGGCGGTGTTCGTGGGCGAGGACGCGCTGGTGGGGGACGACCTGCACGCCCGAAGCCTGGAGGCCCTGGTAGCCGGGTACGCGGACATGGGGGCGGAGGCGGTGTGGGAGGAAGGGGACCCGGCGTCGGAGAGCGAAGCGGCGGCGGGGATCATCGAGCGCTTTGGCTCGTTTGGGCTGCTGACAGTGGTGGTGGCGGGCCTGGTCGACGGGCTCAACCCGTGTGCCTTCGCGACGCTGGTCTTCTTCATCTCGTACCTGACGTTTGTGGGTCGCGAGGGGCGCCAGGTACTCCTGGCGGGGGCGTCCTTCGCGCTGGCCGTGTTCCTGACGTACCTGGGGGTGGGGTTCGGTGTGCT
>CAYVCX010000097.1:5343-7669 GCA_964450435.1 uncultured Anaerolineales bacterium | reverse complement strand
TGGCCGCTCGGCCAGATGGATGCCCGGCAGCGGGTCTTTCATCGCCTGAAAGGCCCAGCATCTCCTGCAGCTGGGCGAGCCGTTCGTCTACCTGCCTGAGACGCTCCTCCGTCTTCTTCTGGTTGCTGACCCACGTTTTCATCTCCCGTTCCAGACGGGCCTTTTCATGCTCCAGCCGCGCCCACTCGGTCACAGCCTGTTGTCGCGTCTCTGGTGTGGAACGGTTGCGCAGTCCCTGGATGGTGGGAATGTCCCGCATGCCTCTCGTGCGATCACGTTTCATCTTGATGATCCCCTTCGCTCTTCTCTTCTCCATCCATGCTTTCAGCTACGGGGCCCTCGGGTCCCTTGCCGTCGACATTGCAGTGATGCTCGATCAAACTGAGCAGCATCTTGCGCTGCTCGTCGCGCCGTTCCCCAGCCCGGCTGGTGAAGGCAGTCTTTGACTCCAGCACATCCAGGCAGATGTTGACGAAGCGAGGGTCGTTTGCCAAAGGCTGCAAGCCTTGCTGCCCGGCGACTTTGGCGATCATGATGCAGGCCCTGAGAGTGGGCGCCTGATCGTATTCGCCCGAGGCGCGAAAGTCCCGAACCAGATCCACCACCTTGGCTGCCTGATCGTCCGGCATGTCGGAACGAGCGGCGGTGATAGCGATCTCTGTCTCGCGACCATAGTACTCCAGATCCAGGGTCACCAATCGGTCGGCGAGAGCATCCTGCGCCTCGTGGACGCCAGCGTACTCCTGGGGGTTGCTGGTGAAGATGGCCCGGAAATCGCGATGCACTTTGATGTAGGCATCCTGCCGCCTCATATCGGGTAGGATCAGCAACCCCTCCTCCAACACGCCAAGAAGAACGTTGTTGGCCTCTGGTCGAGAGCGGGTGAACTCATCGTAGACCAAGGTGAATCCTTCGCGGCAGGCTGTTGTCAGACGATTGTCCACCCACTGCTGAACGGCGTCCTCCTCGTACTTCAGGACAGAGTGGATGAAGCGGTCGACGGTCTTGCGGTAGCGATAGCCGTAGCGCCCACCCACGAGGTCCGAGGTAGCAAACTCCTCGTCACCGCTGATGAGCATCACTGGCTGCCCCAATTGGCCCGCCACGTGAAGAGCCAGAGTCGTCTTGCCAGTGCCAGCCGGCCCACGGAAGTGGATGGGAAAGCCGGCCTTCAGGTAGGCCAGGGCCCGCTTTGTCAACCCCTGGATCCCGGGGGTCTCCACAAAGTCACCACGAGGGCGCACGGAAAGCGCTGTCGGCGTTCCCTTGATTGTCGCTCTGTCTGCAACTGCCATGATTTTCGCCTCTCTTTTATGTGCAGTCGGTGACTGGTAGCAGCCATCGACCATTTGTCACCCGCCACCGGCTATCTGCCAACGAATTCCTCTACCGCGGAGGTCTGAGCCCCCATCTCCACCGACAGCGCCCGGTACCACCTTTCCCGCGCCGCGGCATAAGCCTGGGGATTGTCCTGCCAGGCCCTGAACTGCTCGTAAACCTGTCGCAGGTCCTCCTGCGCCTGCTCCCAGACCTCGTCTTCGAAGGGAGAGCCCATTGGGCGCTCAGCCTCTCCTTTGCCCCAGAAGATTCGATGGGCCATCCCGCGCTCAAAGTCGGTGCCCAGCCCCGTCGAACGTCCGATAAGGAGGTAAGCGATGGCGTCGCCGAAGGCAAGGGCCAAAGCATTGGCGAGCGCGAGCCTGTGAGCAGCCCCGACACCCAGGGAGGCCAGCAGGCGGGTCAGACTCTCCGATCCATCTCCCCCGCTCTTCTCGGATCGCTGACGCAGGACGGTCAAGGCATCGACGTAAGCCAGGGGAGGGTGTTCTTGCCAGTGGCGGGGGGAAAAGAGCGCCAGCGTGAAGTCGGCTGCCGAGAAGTCACCGATTTCATCCACGTTGTTCAGGCCAACACGCAGCTTCTGCCAGAGCGTGCGGAAGAGCTCTTGGGCGGCGGAGAGGTCGGGTTGCAGCACGATCTCCGGCCTGGACCCATCCCGTACCGTCAAGCGGCATTTTACCCCTTCCAGGCTCCTCAGCTCGGGTGGGAGTGTCACCTCAATGCTGCCACTGCTGCGGCCGGCGGATCGGATCCTACGCGTCGTAAGATACATATGCCTCTCTCACGCTACATCCACTAGCTTTTTGTCTAGCAGATAGTATAGCACAAAAACAGGCCCGCGAGAAGCCCGAACCCGCCTAACCTTGCGAAGGCTTCAATGCACCAGCGACAACAGCACGATCTCTTGCCAAGACCGACTGATTCTGAACTCAGAAACTGCTGCCTAACCCTCGCAAGGTTCTGAACGGCCCGCAGACGGCGGTCG
>CAYVCX010000097.1:0-5243 GCA_964450435.1 uncultured Anaerolineales bacterium | reverse complement strand
CACTCACTCCGACGCCAGCTCTTTGGCCTGCTCGATCCATTCGTCCACGTTGGCCAGTCGTGCTGCCTGCCCCAGGGCCTGCTCCAGGTCCTCCACTGTGCTTCCGGCCAACTGCACAAACGTGGAGATTCCGGCTTCCCTTAAGCGCCCATCCATCGCGGAGCCGATCCCACGGATGGCGGTGAGGTCGTCTTCCACAACCTGTTCTTCGATCTCGGGAACGGCGACCGCCTGTTCGGCCTCCGGAGCCGCGACTTCCTCCGCTTCCGGGGGAGCGACCTCCTCTTCCACCGCTGCGGCCGCTTCCTCCACGACTTGTCTGGCGGCTGGTGGCGCTGGCTTTCTCCTTCGCCGATGCTCCATGACCGTGCTGAAACTCGCCCAGATCTGTCGAGCCTGCTCCAGATCGGCGCGCACCGTGTCTTGCTCCGCCTGGAACTGGCTGCGCATCACGGCCACGTCCTCCTCCAGGCCTCTATGCTCACCCTCCAACCGTTCTCTCAGGTCGCCGGCCATGGCCTCATGGGCAGCGCGGATGTCCACCAGGAAGGCTGCGCTGGCTCGGCGGACTTCCCCAACGTCCTCACGCAGGCGGTCCACGTACGCCGCCAGCCGCTCCCGCTGCTGCGCGGTTATGGCCTCGTGTGCAGCGTCCAGCTCTTGCAGGAACGTAGAGACATCACGTTGCAACTCGGCCACGGACTGAGCCAGCTGCTCCCGCTGTTCGGCGGCCATGGCTCGATTGGCGGCGCTCACGTCGTCCAAGAATGCCACGGCATCGCCGCGCAGGGCCTCCACATTGCCGCCGAGCTCTCTTACATATCCAACCAGCTGTTCTCGCTGTCTGGCAGCCATCGCCTGTTGGGCAGCCCCTGCGTCCTCCAAGAACGTGGCCGCTTCACGGCGAATCTCGTCCACGTCGCGGCCCACGGCATCAAGATGGTCGGCCAGCTGCTCCTGCTGCTTCGTAGCCATTTCCTGCCGGTCAGCGCGGAACGCGGCCAGGGACTCCGCAGTGCTGGCACGGGTCTCGGCTACGGCTCCGATACGAGTCTTGTGCGCTTCCAAGAAATCCTGGCTTAGCCGCCGCATCTCGTCGGATAGGGTCACAGCAACACCTCCCTTCTGAGCAGGGGCAGAGGGGTCGGGGGAATATGCGTCATCCTATCTCTGCCCCCTCCTCCTCTGCTTCCCGCCCTCTAGCTACGCCTACGCAGGCGCCGCAGCTGCCGCCGTCAGGCCCACGGCCTCGGCGTACTTGAGGTAGGTGTCCACCCCGGCTACAACCGCCCGAGCCTCGATGGCCAGCAACTCAATGCCGACCAGGGAGACGCGAACCCAGGCATCCACGACGATGCCCTTGTCCAGGATGCGGTCCACCACCTCTGCCAGACTGGTGGATGCGATGGTCTTCTCGACAGCCATGCTTACCTCCTTGGGTAATAGGGTGACCACGCTTGTACGCTACTAAGTATACACCAGCAGACCTTGTGCGACGTTGGCGCCTGGTTGGGGCAGCGTTGGGGTTCCGTTAGTCTCGCCGGGCTGGGCGCCTCCAGTCCTCAGGGGGCTGCCCCCTTGAGTGCCAGTCATCGTGGTCACCGGTCGCACAACCGGGCCATATGCCCACGTACGGGCGATACGCCACGTGCTGCCCGCTCAGGACTCGGCCAAGAGATAGCCCTGATGAGGTATCGTACGGACATAGGTAGGGTCGCTGGGGTCCGGCTCGATCTTCTCACGCAGGTTCTTTATGTGCCAGCGAACTGTGCTGAGCTCGCCCGTGTTTGGAGGGTAGCCCCACACCTGTTGGAGCAACTGTCGGCTCGAGAAGACCTCTTCCGGGTGGAGCATCAAGTGGTGGAGGAGGGAGGTCTCGGTGCACGTGAGCTGGACAAGCGCGCCCTCGCCCACGCTTGCGCGTCGCGTGCGGAGGTCGAGGGTGAGTTGACCCACGCCTAGTGTGGCGTCTGCTTGCCTGCGCATCCGCCTGTCCCGGGGCGTGGTCCGGCTCCGCCGCAGCAAAGCCCTGATGCGAGCCTTCAGTTCCGGCGTGTCGAAAGGCTTGACCAGGTAGTCGTCTCCTCCTTGATCCAAGCCGGCCACGCGATCCTCGGCCGTGCTGCGCACGGTCAGAAACAGGATGGGCACAGAGGCCAGGGAGGGGTCGCGGCGCAACCTGCGACAGACTTCCAGCCCGTTCAACTCGGGCATAACGATATCGAGGACAACCAGGTCAGGGTGATGATGCCGGGCGACGGCCAGGGCCTGCTGTCCGTCGTGGGCGGTGAGCACTTCGTAGCCCTCATCGCCCAGGCTGTGTCTCAGCGCCCAGACCAGGTCTTGCTCATCATCGACGACCAGGATCCGTGCTTCAGACATCGTCTTCCTCCTCTTGGAAGCGTTCCACGGCCCGGCGGGCCATCGAGCGTACCTCGTTCAGATCGAACGGCTTGGACACGAAGCCCAGGAAAAGATCCTCCTGCAGCCCTTCGGTGATGGTCCCATCCTCCTCGTAGAAGTATCCCGAGATAAGGATTACCGCGGTGCGCGGGCTCTGTTGCCGAATTCTAGAGGCCAGCTCAAGGCCACTCAAGTCGGGGAGCTTGGCGTCCAGGAAGACGGCCGCGGGGGCCTCCTCAGCGATCAGCTCCAGAGCTCGGGATCCCTTCCCTGCCGTGATTACGTCGAATCCCATCGGACGCAGGGCGTTCTCCAGGGCCCAGCAGATATCCGGCTCGTCGTCTACAATCAAGATCTGATGGCGCTCTTGGTCCACGGCTGACCTCCCCCGGAACTGCTGAAAACCCTGCGAAGGGTCGGCGGTGACATCACACAGCTATCAGTCTCGAACCACGGCCCTCGCGCGACTCGGGTTGGCTCACGTTCTGCTTGCGGACAGCCGAACAGTGAACGTAGATCCCTCGCCCACCTCGCTTTCCACCTCGATCGCGCCTTGATACCTTCGAACGATGCTGTAGCTGATGGCCAGCCCCAGTCCGACGCCCTCGCCGACTGGCATGGTGGTGAAAAAGGGGTCGAAGATCCTATTCAGGTTCTCCAACCGAATCCCACACCCGGTGTCATCAAACGCCACCTCTACATCCCCCTGATCGGTGCTTTGGGTCTTGATGGTCAATGTGCCCCCGTCCGGCATGGCGTCGCGGGCGTTGAGAATGAGGTTGGTGAAGACCTGCTGAAGTAGCTGTGGGTTGCCAGGGACCGTTGGTAGGTCGGATTGGAACACTTCCTTCACCGTGATGCTCTGCAGGGTGAGTTGGTGAGCCAGGACTCCCAGCGTCTCTGCCAGCACCGCGTGGAGATCAACACCCTGCAGCTCCCCGCCCTTGGGACGGGCGAACTTGAGCAAGTTCTCGATGATCTGCGAGGCGCGCTCAGTGGCTGTGTAGATCTTCTCAGCGCACTCCCTGCGCAGGCGAGCGTCGTCAGGGCGCTCGCGCAACAGCTGGGCACTGGCCGAGATGATGGCCAAGGGATTGCGCACCTCGTGGGCAATGCCTCCGGCCATCACGCCTAGCGAGGCCATCTTGGCCGATTGGATCAGCTGCGTCTCCATTTGGCGACGCTCGGTCAAATCCCTCCCCACAGCGACGATCCCCAGCGCGTCGCCAGCATCGTCGCGCATAGGTGAGCAGCTCCAGGCGATCGGCACCTCCCGGCCTTCGGCCGTCACCAAGTCCACCTCCTCCGTCCCCACGCTTTCCCCCTGAGCCAGCCTCCCCAGCAGCTTTGTCATCCTCTCGCGTTGCTGGGGAGCGCAGAGGGAGGGTAAAGCCTGCCCTGCCACATGCTCAGCTGTTAGGCCAGAGGCTCTCTCTGCCGCCTGATTCCACGTGAGAATATGGCCTCGCCGATCCAAAGAGACCACCAGATCGTTGGCGCATTCCACCACGCTGGCCAGATGACGCTCACCGCGCCGTACCTCCTTTCGCAATTGCTCCTGCTCCGTGATGTCGTCCATCAGCAGCATCACGTGCTCAACCTTCTCCTTCCCCGTGAGCGGGACGAGGCGATAGTAGTAGATGCGGTTTGACAGGCCGGGCGCCCTGTAGGACACCCGACCACCCTCCAACGCCTCGCCGGTACGGAAGACCTGCTGTACCTTGTCGTCCAGACGGGTGTAGTTCATCAGCACGGACGGAAAGACCTCTGCAACCCTGTGGCCCACCGTCATCTGTGAGGCCCGCTGCATCTTCTTGAGGAAGTTGTGGTTGACGGACACGATGCTCAGGCTACGGTCGATGACCACCAGGGAGCTAGGGATGCTGCTCAGGACGCGGCTGATGAAGAGCTCGCGGCGCTCCAGCCGCCGCTTGCTCCGGCGCACAGCTTCTTCCGCCTGCCTGCGCTCGGTGATGTCTTTGACGAAAACGGAGAGGCCAGAGTTGGAGGGGTAGGCGCTGATCTCAAAGACATGATCCTCACCTCCAAGCTGGTATTCGTTCACAAAAGTCCGGGGCTGTTGGGTTCTCAAGACATCCCGGTATGCTTCTTCTGCCCTTGTTGTCTGGGGCGTGTCCGGGAAAAGATCGTAAAAAGATTTTCCAATGGCCTCCTCCGCTGGAACACCCGTGAGTTCCTCTGATGCGCTGTTCCAAAACGTGTATCTCAGGCTCTCATCCATGGCAAAGAAGACGTCGGCGATGCTGTCGGCAAGTTCTTTGTACCGTATCTGGCTCTTCCGCAGCGACTCCTGTGCCCGCAGGCTCCGATCATGGAGGCGCTTCATCCTTAGCTGCGCTCTAACCCTGGCCAGCAACGCCTTCCTCTGGAAGGGTTTTGTGACGTAATCATCAGCACCTTGCTCCAGCCCCTTGATCTCGTCGGTCAAGGAGTCGAGCGCCGTCACCACAATGACAGGCAGATGGCTCAGTCTCTCGTCTTGTTTGATCCGCCCGCAGACCTGGTGACCACTCAGGCCGGGCAGTATAACGTCGAGAAGAACGAGATCCGGTTGGGTCCGAGCGCTGAAGTCCGCATCGTCCAGGCCCAGCAGATGCAAGGCCTGCTCCCCGCCGTCGGCGGTGATGGTGGCATAGCCTTCCTGCTCTAGCAGGGTCTCCATAAGGAAGCGAGAGTCAGCGTCGTCCTCGACAACCAAGATCGTCGCTCTCGGTTCTTGCCCTTCATCACCCTGAGAGCCCGCGTCGTTCTCCGCTGCTTGGGGGGTGCTCATATCTGCCTCCTTGCTGAAGTCCGCTGGCCTGTAGGTGGCAGTATAC
>CAYVCX010000096.1:0-7943 GCA_964450435.1 uncultured Anaerolineales bacterium | reverse complement strand
AAGGCGACGGAGATGCGGCTGACCATGCCGACGCGGCTGCGGAAGTGGGTGAACCAGGTGATCAGGGAGCGATCGGGGGCGGGGGCCTTTGTGCCGGTGACGTTCGTGACCGGGGTGGTGGTCTCGATAATCGAGCTGGCCTGCACGGGGCAGGTGTACCTGCCGACGATCCTGTTTGTGCTGGGGGTGCCGGAGATGCAGGCCCGAGCGGCCTGGTATCTTGTGCTGTACAACCTGATGTTCATCATGCCGCTGGTGGTGGTGTTCGTCCTGGCCTACTTTGGAACAACCTCGCAGCAGCTGGGGATGCTCATCGACCGGCACACAGCGAAGGTGAAGCTGGCGACGGCGGGCCTGTTCCTGCTGCTGGCCGGGTGGATGGTGATGACCGTGGTATGATGAGGCTGGAGGGAGAGTGAACGGCATCTCGGGGTTCCTTGGGTCTGTGCGGGAGGCGGATAGGCCTGTGGAGGCGCCGAGGGTGATTGTCTGCTGGTTGGAGAGTGCACCACAGAGACGCGGAGGGCGCGGATTACGGAGGGCTCGTCTCGGCTGGATGCGCACTTGCGATTGCAGCGTGGAACGGGAAGAGTCAGGGTTCATCAGGGCACTGGGTGAAGGGCACGAGATCGCAGCCAGCCTGAGTCAGGCGTGGGCTGTGAACGGGGTCGGGTAGGGGCGGCAACCCGACGTGGGGTGAGGAAGGGGAGGGCTCGGATGGCAATCTACATGGATCACAACGCCACGGCGCCGGTGCGGGCGGAGGTGCGGGAGGCGATGCAGCCATACCCTGCGGACAGGTTCGGCAACGCCTCCAGTGTCCACGGCTTCGGGCGGGAGGCGGCGAAGGGGATGAACCGGGCCCGAAAGCAGGTGGCTGACGCGGTGGGCTGTTCTCCGGAGGAGATTGTGTTCACCGGCAGCGGGACGGAGGCTGATAACCTGGCTATCAAGGGGGTGGCCGAGCGCCAGCGAAAGAGGGGCGGTCACATCATCACCACCGCAATCGAGCACCACGCGGTGCTGCATACGTGCGCGTACCTGGAGCGTCGCGGGTTCAACGTGACGTACCTGCCCGTGGACGAGCACGGTGTGGTGGATCCGGATGAGGTGCGCAACGCCATCAACGAGCGAACGGTTCTGGTCAGCGCGATGCACGCGAACAACGAAGTGGGGTCAATCCAGCCCATTGTTGAGATCGGGCGCATCGCCCGGGAGCGAGGTGTGCTGCTTCATACAGATGCGGTGCAGTCGTTCGGGAAACTGCCCCTGAATGTGGACGAGTTGGGTGTGGACCTGCTCACGCTCTCGGCGCACAAGATCTGCGGTCCCAAAGGCGTGGGCGCGCTCTACGTGCGGCGGGGGACGGAGCTTGAGGCCCTGGTGCACGGCGGAGACCACGAGCATGGGTTGCGGGCGGGCACGGAGAACGTGGCGGGGATCGTGGGGCTGGGGTTGGCTGTAGAGCTGGCCGTGGGGGAGATGGAGGAAGAGGGGCGGCGGCTGAAAGGCCTGCGCGAGCGGCTGTGGGAGGGTATCGCGGCGAACCTGGATGGGGTGCGTCGCAACGGCCGTCCGGCGCAGACGCTGGCCAACACGCTGAACGTATCGTTCGAGTATCTGGAGGGAGAGGCGATCCTGATGGGCCTGGACGCGCGGGGGATCGCGGTGTCCACGGGTTCGGCGTGTACGTCGGACGTACTGGAGCCGTCGCACGTGTTGGTGGCGATGGGCGTGCCGCCTGTCGTCGCGCAGGGCTCCATCCGGTTCAGCCTGGGGCGCAGCACCACGGTTGAACAGGTGGATCTGGTGGTGGAGGCGGTGAGCGGCATCGTGGAGGCGCTACAGGCCGGCTCGCCACTCTTTGCCGAGGAGATGGTCACGTGAGCGGCGACAACCTGCTCTGGCACCGCTTCACCATCACCCACGTCAAGGACTGCATCGCTGACCCGAGCAAGAACCGGGTGGTGGCCGAGTTCTCGGAGGATATCTCGCCCGTGTTTCCGTATCTCAATGCCATCACGGCCAACTTGATGTACACGCCTGCTGCGAACAGTGTCACGGTGAAGCGGGGGGAGCGTATCTTGACCTTCTATCCGCGGGTGGCCAAGATGGCGAAGGTGGCCGGGGCCGAGGATGCCAGGGATCAACTGGAGTGGTTCAGGGAGCTGTGCAACGATACCTGGCGGCGCCGGGAGGAGATCGAACCGCTGTATGAGCGGCGGAAGCTGCTGGGGCCGCTGGACGTGTATCGGCTGCTGCCGGGCTTGAACTGTGGAGAGTGCAGAGAGGCCACGTGTATGGCCTTCGCCTTTGGCTTACTGATGGACAAGCACGAGCCGTCCGAATGCCCGCGCCTGCGAGAGGAGGGATACGCGGAGGGCGGCAGACGGCTGGCGGAGTTGTTGGGTATGGAAGACGAGTAGAATCAGGAGATCGATATGTCCATTGAAGAGGGAGTACGCGAAGCGTTACGTTCGGTGTTGGATCCAGAGATGGGAATGAGCGTTGTGGACCTGGGGATGATCCGGGAGGTGGAGGTCGAGGGGGACGGCGTAGATGTCAAGATGGTGCTGACGACGCCCTTCTGCCCGATGGCCGGGATGATCACCGACCAGGTGCGGGAGGCGGCTGCGAGCGTCGAGGGAGTGGCGGAGGCGAAGGTGACGCTGCTCGACGAGCCATGGGATCCGGAGTGGATGAATCAATGAGTGTGCGTTACGGGTCGAGCTCGAGTGAGACGGAGCCGCGGACCCGGCGGGAGACGAGGACCTCCCGTGCGGCTCCGGCGGTGGTGTTGGAGGACATAGCGTTCCGGCCAAGCCTGCAGAGGTTGATGCGGCAGCTGCGCATCAAAGAGGGGAGCCACTACGCGGACCAACTCGAGTCCCAGGTCGGCGAAGCGCAGGCCATCGCCAGGCCGCGGGCGATGTACAGGGTCACCTACATTGAGGGAAGAGAGGAACGCGGCGTCACTATCGATGGCGTCACGTTCCACAGCCGCGTCCTTCGAGTGAACCTCGATGACGTGCATCGTGTCTTTCCGTTTGCGACGACCGCCGGAAAGGAGTTGCACGAGTGGATGCAGGCTCACGACGACCTGTTGGAGCGCTACTATGCCGACGTTATCAGCGAGACGGCTCTAAGGCAGGCATCGGCGGCACTGAAAGATTACCTGAGGCGCCGACATGGCCTGGGACGCACCTCGACGATGTCGCCCGGCTCTCTGGAGGACTGGCCCATTCAGGAACAGCGGCCCCTGTTTGACCTACTTGGCGATCCTGAGGAGGCCATCGGAGTACGGCTGACGGAGAGCATGTTGATGATCCCGTCCAAGTCGGTTTCGGGGATCAGATTTCCGGTGGAGAAGACGTTCGAGAGTTGCCAATTGTGCCAGAGAGAGCGGTGTCCCAGCCGGAAGGCGCCGTACGAGGCAGGACTGTATGAGAGACGATATCGGCTGGAGACGGAGCCCGAGTCGAAGCGGACGACGTAGCTCCCCGCAACTGGTTCGGAGTTCGTCGCCATCCCGAACATGTGAGGCTCCCCGCGTATCGCCGCTCCGGACTGGAGACCCGATGCTTCGGTGAGAGAGTGGTCCTGCCCGGCGCTACGGGCTGTCGGCGGGCCGGGTCGAGGAACATCTGCAGGCGCCGGGTTTCACAGCGCCTCCCAGATCTGGCCGGACGAGGAAGCTCTGCTGACTAACGCGTTGTAGTACCAAAGGAGGGATTGCGATGCTGATCGAGGAGTACGACCTGGAGGTGACCACCCCGCCGTGCGAACCCGGGGCCGAGCGTTTCAGCGCCGTGGCCCGGCTGGTGACGGACATCCGCGAGGTTCTGCCCTACCTGAACGCCTTTTTGCGCGGCGCGGTGTATAACAAGGCTGCGCCGGGTCTGACCTGGAAGAAAGGCGGCCACAACGTCGCCTTTCATCCCTATGAGATCGCGGTCAGCAACGTCGAGGATCGGGAGGAGGCAATCGGGGAGATGGGGGGGCTAGTCAAGCTGGTCAACCGCACCTGGGAGCGGCGCGGTGAGATCGAGCCAGACCATGAGATGCATCAGCGGCCCGGGCCGTTGGACGTCTACGAGCTGCTGCCGCAGACGAACTGTAAGGCCTGCGGACAGCCGACGTGCTACACGTTCGCGTTGAAACTGGCGGCGGGACAGGTGAAGCTGGACGAGTGCCCGATAATGCAGGAGCCGGAGTATGCCGGAGAGTGGGCGCAGCTGCGGGGAATGGTGGGGGAGAATCTGCCTGCCATAGGGCGAAGGGATTGAGGTGGCCACCGCTGGCTTGATGCGATGAGTATCGGATGAGAACGATAGGGAATCTGAGTCGGGCCTGGAATTGGCGCCGAGGAATGTTGGACTTCAGCGCAAGGGTCACGTAGGAGGTGCCCTGGCTCACCGTTCAGGCCACAGCATGCCGGGGCACCGAGCGTCTGACTTGGAGGAATGCGATTCTAGATGTATAATTCGCCGCATTGTGGATGTGTCAAATGCTCTCGGGTAGAAAGGGGAACTGTCGGGGCGAAGGGATTCTCTCTGTCCCCAGCCCGGCGGTGAGTACCCGAGATAAAGGCCGAAGGTGCCGATGCACCTGAGTGTTGATGGGGGGTAGCGTATGTGAAGATGGAAAGAGGACCGTGGAGCACGAGCGGGTGATGATACAACAACGCGCATGAACGATCAGAATATCATAGTTGACAGGAGGCATTCAGAATGGCAACGTATGAACCCACCAAGACGATTGACGTACGCGGTGAGGTGTGCCCGATCCCTGACGTGGAGGCGAAGAGAGCCGTCAAGAAGGGCAAGGACGGGGACATCATCAAGATCCAGATTGACTACCCGATGTCCAAGGAGCGCATCCCGGAGACAGTGCGAAAGGCAGGAAGCGAGGTCCTTGAGGTTGAAGAGGCGGGCAACTCCGAGTGGAACATCTACATCAAGGTGGTGAAGTAGCGTTGTAGCACACCTACGCAATTGTATTGCGCGCAGGGATACACAGATGGGGCGAGTCCGGGACGGCGCTTAGACAAGCGTGGATCCCTGCGTGGCGGTTTCCGCGATCTGATTCGATTCTGTTGACAAGATTAGGAGTGAACGCAAGATGGTTTGGACAGGATTAATCGTTGGTCTCGTGTTTGGCGCGCTGCTGCAGCAAGGGCGCATCTGCTTTAACTCAGCCTTCAGAGACGTGCTCATCTTTCGCGACAACTACCTGATGAAACTGGCAGCGCTGACGCTCGCACTGGAAGTTGTCGTCTTCCTGCTGTTTGCCCAGTTCGGATGGATGGTGATGAACCCCAAGCCGCTGAACGTGCCCGCGAATATCGTGGGCGGGCTCATTTTTGGGGTTGGAATGGTCCTGGCCGCCGGCTGTGCATCGGGAACCACCTACCGGGTGGGAGAGGGTATGACGACCGCCTGGTTCGCGGCATTCGGGTACGGTTTGACTGCGTACGCTACTAAGGCCGGGGTGTTCAGCTGGTTGGGCAAGTGGTTGGGGCAGTTCAGTATCAAGGCTAGCAACAACCCAGCTTACTACATGGAGGAATCTGGACCTACCCTCGCATCGGCGCTGGGCCTCAATCCGTGGGTGCCAGGGCTCGTCGTGGTGGCGCTGTTGCTGGTGTACGCGTTTGTCGTCAAGACGACGGACCGAAAGACTAAGCTCGACTGGAAGCTGGCTTCGGTGCTGTTGGCATTACTGGCGGGGGTGGCGTTCATCGCGAGCAGCTCGACCGGTCGAATATACGGGCTGGGCATCACGGGTGGGTGGATCAATCTGTTCCAGGTGTTCTTGACCAACGCCGCGCTGAATTGGGAAGGACTGGAGATCATCGGCATTGTGATCGGCGCCGGCGTAGCCGCCGCGCTGACCAATGAGTTCAAGCTGCGGATGCCCAGGTCGCCGATCACGTACGTGCAGGTTCTCGGCGGTGGGATGCTGATGGGACTCGGGGCTGTGACGGCGGGCGGATGCAATATCGGGCACTTCCTCACTGGCGTCCCCCAGCTGGCTATTTCGTCTCTGATTGCGTCCGTATTCTTCATATTGGGCAACTGGGGCATGGCCTGGATTCTATTCCACGATTAGGGAGGCAGACCCATGAAGATCACAATCCAAGTGATGGTGCAGCCGTACACGCAGCAGGATCTGGATACAGCCATCAAGATTGCGGATGCCGCACTGGACAAGGGGCACGAGGTAGGGATCTTCTTGTTCAGCGATGCAGTCCTGGCAGCGAACTCCAAGGTGAAGCCGGTCCGGAGTGATCGCAACATTCCAGAAATTCTGAGTACGATGATCGCAGAGAAGGGACTAAAGGTCGACATCTGCGGCATCTGTATGGACTATCGGGGCGTTACCAAAGAGATGATCATTGAAGGATCTACTCCTTCAGGGTTGCCTGAGCTTGCCGAATTGGTGAGCACAAGTGATCGGTTCATCAGTCTGATGGCATAAAAGGAGCAATCTTATGGACAAGAAGGTCCTATTCGTGGTGTATCAAGCGCCCGTGGGATCCATCTGGGTCAACGAGGCCTTTCGAACTGCGTTCGGTATGTATGGAGAGGACATTGAGCCAGCTGTGCTGCTAATGGACGCCGCCGTCATCACGTTGGCTCATGAGACGTTGCCCGAGAAGTGCGATCTGCTGCCAGTGAAGATGGTCCAGAGATTCGTGAAGCGCTTTGAGACGCCAGTCTATGCCGTCGAGGACGACGTGCAGCGATTCGGAATCGAGGACATCGACCCTGGATACCAGGCGCAGATGTTGGGTGAAGCGTCGCTGTCGGAGTTCTTCCACAGCTTTGACAATGTGGTTTTCATCTGAAGGAGGGAGCCATATGGCGCTGGTATTGATCAAGTACGGAGTCCATCACCCCATCGAAAGGATCAAGATCGAGTGCGCAGGAGAGAACGACTCTTTGGTCTTGATTCAGGATGGCGTCTTCTGGGCGAGCACGGACGAGATAAGGGATTCTAAGGCGGACGTGTATGCCCTCGAACTGGATTTCTGCGCTCGCGGTTATCCAGAAGCAGCCGCTGCCGTGCCATTGATCAGCTACTCGGAGCTGGTTGACCTTATCGCCGAGGAAGAGAAAGCGATCACCTGACAAGGGTGCAAGGAGCGAGCGGGCATTGCCCGCTCGCTCCTTGCTGATCCCGCATGGATGGCAATCGTGTGAGCAGTATGAGAGCTGCCTATTGGGGCGATTATCAACCGCTGGTGTGCCAAGGACAGCAGCGAGAAGGAGCCAGGATGAAGTACACTCAGACCCACGAGTATGCAAACGTGGAAGGGAAGGTCGCCACAGTTGGGGTCTCCGAGTACGCAGCTGATGAGTTGGGAGACATCGTCGAGATCATGTTCCCCGATGTCGGGAAAGAGGTCAAACAGGGCGAAGCCTTCATGGCCCTGGAGTCCATGAAGAGCGCGCAGGACCTCTACGCGCCTTTGAGCGGCGTGGTCACTGAAGTAAACACCGCACTGACAGAGACCCCGGAGCTGGTCAATGACGATCCCGAAGGGGAAGGCTGGCTCGTCAAGCTGGAAATCACCGCCGTCTCGGAGCTGGATCACCTGATGGACGAGGATCCTATCTAGTTCCTGGAGGCAAGAAGGCTGTGGCGCATCCCGTGCTCAACTCCGGAGGGTTCGTCTTCGATCCTGGCGCGGGGTGTGCCGCGGAACAAGACGCTCACTGCCCCAAGGGCAGCGAGCACTCCTGGGAGTCGTCTGTCCTTGCGAGTGTTTTTTGCAAGTCTATATGCGTCTGGATGCATATGGTTCACAGTTCTGCGTATTGCCTTTCTATCGGTCGCCGAGATCAAGTACGCCGGCTACGACTCCATCATCCTGGAGGGCGTTAGTGACGAGCCGGTGTATCTGTTTATCGACGATGACACGGTTGAACTGCGGGACG
>CAYVCX010000095.1:7494-8107 GCA_964450435.1 uncultured Anaerolineales bacterium | reverse complement strand
GTTGAGGAGACGGGTCGCTTCCGGGGGCCGACGGGGGACGAAGGGATTGGTCACGGCGGTGCTGCTGCTGATCCCACTGCTGCAGGGCATGGTCTTCTGGGAGGGGATGGATGTGAGCGGGGACCGGACGGCGATGGCGTGGGCGGCGAGGGTGCTGGACGAGGCGCCGGGGGATGCGGTTGTGCTGACGGAGAGGGACGCGCACACGTTCACGTTGTGGTACGCGCAAGGGGTGCTGGGGTGGCGGCCCGACGTGGCGGTGGTCGACCGGGATCTGTGGTATGATGAGGCGTACCGCGGGCCGGTGGGGGCGGCGTTGGGGCTGTGTGATGGGATGGAATCGGTTTCGCCCGAGGCTGCGGCTCGGCAGACGGGCCGACCGGTGGTTGTCGTCTCGGAATGAGCAGATAGAGGGCAATTCCGCCTGAGGGTGATTTCTTGCATTGTGGGATGGGTGTGGTACGATGCGACGCTATGCGGAACAAGGTGACGCGGAAGCGCGCAGGTTGGGCCCTGCTCCTGGCAGGGGTGATGGCGCTGCTGATCTGGGGCGTGATCCTGGGGCGGACGGCGCTTTCACTGCGGGGGCATCTGGTGGAGCTAGAGTCGTGGT
>CAYVCX010000095.1:0-7484 GCA_964450435.1 uncultured Anaerolineales bacterium | reverse complement strand
GGTCGGAGGCCCCGGAGCAGGGCGACCCGGAAGCGGCGTGCGCGACGGTGAGGGGAGCGCGCGAGGACGTGGTGGCGCTCCAGCGTTGGGCCGGGGGCCTGGTGCGGATGGGACCAGTCTTCGGCTGGCTGCCGCGGTTCGGAGGAGACCTGCGAGCTGCCCCGCATTTGTTGACGGTGGGCGGCGGACTGACGGAGGCCGGGGCGATCGGCTGCGGGGTGGTAGGGCCGATGCTGGGCGGCGAAGATGGGGCCGGGGCCGGCGACATGTCGCCGAGCTCGCTGGTCGACGTTCTCCATGGGAGCCGGTCGGAGTTGGAGCTGGCGCTGGCGGCGGTGGAGAGGGCAGAGGGGGCGTGGGAGCGGGTGGATGCGGAGCATCTGTCCCGCCGGCTGGCGGAAAGGGCGACGCTGCTGGATCGTGGCCTGCCGCTGCTGCGAGGGGGATTATCGGCGGCGCTGGCGGCTCCGGATCTCCTGGGAGCGGATGAGCCGCGGACGTATCTCGTGCTGGCATTGAATGAGGACGAGTTGCGGCCGGGCGGGGGGTTCATCAGCGGCGTGGGTGAGGTGCGGGTAGATGCGGGGCGGGTGGTCACGATGACGTTCCGGGACAGCTACGCGGTGGATGACTTCTCTCAGCCTTACCCCGATGCACCCGAGCCGATGGAGCGCTACATGGGGATCGAGCTGTGGGTGTTCCGCGACAGCAACTGGTCGCCGGACTTCCCCACAGCGGCGCAGCAGGCCGTGGCGCTCTACCGCCCCGGATATCCGGTGTCGGTGGATGGCGTGGTGGCCCTGGATCAGCAGGCGGTGCAGAGATTGGTGGGGGCGGTGGCTCCTGTGGCGATCGAAGGGGTTGAGGAGCCGGTGACGGGGGAGACGGTTCTCGGGTACATGCAGGAGGCCTGGGCGCCGGGCAGCGAGGACTGGAGCGCTGAGTGGTGGCTGGAGCGGAAGTCGTTCATGGGCGCGACGGCCGAGGCGTTTTGGTCGAGGATCCAAGAGGGGGACGTCGACTGGATCGCGCTGGCGCGGTCTGTCCTGGGCCTGCTGGAGGAGAAGCATCTGCTGGTGTACGTGCCCGATCCTACCCTGGCCGAGGTGCTGGCGGAGCAGGGTTGGGACGGGGCGGTTCGACCGGGGCGCGGTGACTTCTTGATGGTGGTGGACAGTAACATGGGCTACAATAAGGCGAGTGCGAGGGTGGAGCAGGAGGCCATCTATGAGGTGGATCTGCGCCAGTCGCCGCCGGAGGCGAGCCTGACGTTGACATATACGCACACGAGCACAGCGGATGTGGCGTGCCGGCCGGAGACTCGCTACGCGGCGAGCTATGAGGGGATGATGGAGCGCTGCTACTGGGGGTACGCGCGGGTGTTGGCGCGGGAGGGCTCTGAGTTGATGGAGGCCACGCGGATCCCGGTGCCGGGCGAGATGTTGTGGAGCGGGGAGGACTACTCGGGCGAGGTCACTGTCGGCACGACAGACGATGAGGGGTGGACGTCGTGGGGCGTGATGGCCGTGCTGGCCCCGGGGAGTGTGGAGACGCGGGACTTCACGTGGACGCTCCCGTCGGACGTCGTGGGATGGGAAGGGCAGGAGGGACGTTACCGGCTCAGGGCGCAGAAGCAGCCGGGGAAGCGGGCTCATCCTTTGACGGTGCGGGTGCGGCTGCCGGAGGGGAGCGAGCTGGTGCACGCGGGACCCGAGGTGCGGTCGTTGCAGGACGGGTGGGTAGTATTCGAGGCGGTGCTGGATCGAGATCTGGCGTTTGAGCTCAGGTTCACAGGAGACGGCGAGGAAGGCGTGGATGTGGCTGGTACTGGCGGGACTGCCGGTACCGCTGTTGATGGGTAGATTCGCGCTGTGGGGCGGCGTCGACGCAGTCCATACGCGGCGGGCTTGTGGTACCTGAAGACGGAGAGCAGGACATCACCCTAGGACGCGTCGGTTACACTGGATGAGGAGGTTGATCATGGCTGGAGGCAGAGTGTGGAAGAGTCTGGTTACAGCGGGACTGGTTGGGCTAGCCACCGTTGCTCTCACCCTTATTATCGGGCATGAGTCGCCGGCGGCGACGCCAGTGACCTCTTCAAGCGCAGCATCGGAGGGCGAGGCCTTTGTCTATCTGTTCGATTCGGTGAGCGAGACCTTCGTCTTCACCTTCCGCATTCCCACGGCGGATGCCAACCCCAAGGACGTGCTGGTAGCCGGGGATCGAGATGAGGTCTGGTTCACCGAGTCGGGAGCTGGCCGGATCGGGAGGCTGACGTACACGGATACGACCGATTACCGATTTGAGGAGTTTCGGTTGGCGGAAGGTAGCTCGCCGGAGAATCTAGTGATCGGCGGAGGTTATGTCTGGTTCACCGAACCGCGCAGGGATCGCATCGGGCGATTGGATATGGCGACGGGGGAAGTGGACGAGTTTGAGGTTCCGGTCGGGGCGTACCCTGCTGATCTTGACTATGCCTCGGACGGAAGCATCTGGTTCACGATGATGATGAGTGACGGGATTGGGCGGCTGGTGGTTACGGCTGCTGACGACTATGTGGTCGAAGAGTACTTCGACGAGTCGTTGGCTGGCGGCCGGCCATACGGCCTGGTCGTAGCGGGAACGAACACGGTATACTTCGCGCAGACTGAGAACGACCGAGTGAGCCGCTTTACGCCTCCGAATAGCTGGTTACACCTATACGATTCCAGCGGAGCCACTGATGCGCCGAATGGACCCTACAAGGTGGCTCTGGAGAAGTGGGATGAAGTGTGGACGACGGAGCGGGACGGGAACCGGATCACCAAGTTCAAGCCTGGAACATTGCCACTACCTATTCCCCGCACGTTGACGCCGAGCCACAGCGTGCCGATGGGACTGGCCGTGGAGCGCAGCAGCGGTCAGGTGTGGTTCACCCAGTGGGCGGCGGGCCAGATCGGACGTTTCGTACCCGGTGTTGGGATTGAGTACTACTCGCTGCCCGTGGCAGCTCTGATGCCAACGGGTATCGCGACGGACGGGGCTGGCGATGTATGGGTGCTCGCATCCAGGCCGTACAAGCTCCATCTGCCGCTCATTGCACGGTCAGGAGGATAGCTTTGTCAGGGAAATCGGTCACAACTGAGATCTGGCGCATCGTACCTTTGGCTGGCGTCGGGACAGCCGCGGTGTTGGTTCTGCTGCTCCTTGCCGCAGTGCATCCACCGGGCGCGATGTCTCTTCCGTTGGAGCGGGATCCGGCGCCCGATTCTGAACCGACTTCCGGTACCGAGACGCACACGGTGTATCTTCCCTCCATCGCAAGATGCTATCGAGATGTCGTGCCGCCGTTCGGGGTCCAATTCTACGGATCGCTGGGCGCCAATAGTGGATTCAAGGAGATAGCGGATGCGGGGGCCAGCTGGGTTCGCCTGCCGATTTCGTGGAAGCGAATCGAGCCGACCAACACGACGCCGGAGAACTATGACTGGTCGAGCTTAGATGCGGCGGTGGCCGCTTCTGCGGAAGAAGGGGTGGAGTTGATACTGACGCTAGCTGGGCAACCCTCCTGGGCCGCAGTCTATGAGCAAGGCCCGGTGACCGACACGAAAGACATCGAGGAGTTCCTCGGCGCTGTGGTGCGGCGATACAGTGGGGACGGAGTGGACGATGCACCTGGTTCGCCGAGAGTGACGTACTTCGAGCTGTATAACGAGCCGGACAACGGCAATCCGTGGAACGCGCAGCATGGGGGGTGGGGGTGCTGGGGAGACGCCAACAATCACGTTACGGGTTGTGGCGATGCGGAGGATTATGCTGCTCTGCTTCAGACGCTGTATCCGGTTGTCAAGGAGGCCAATCCCCGGGCGGAGCTGGTCTTCGGCGGGCTTGCGCTGGACTGGTATGCGCCCGATGGGCCGTTTGACAGCGGCTTCCTCGACACGGTCCTGGCAGCCTGCGAGGGGTGTGATTGCTTCGACGTTATGAACTTCCACTACTATCCTCCGTTTCGTTCGAATTGGGAGGCTTACGGTCCGAGCATCATCGGCAAAGCCAACTACGTGCGACAGAGACTGGAGAACTACGGCCGGGCCGACGTGCCGGTGATCTGCACCGAAACTAGCTGGTACTCCGATGCTGCGTGGGGCAACGACGAGCTGCAGAGCCGATACGTGGTGAAGGCGTACGTCCGGGGTATGGCGGCGGACCTGGATGTGGTGACTTGGTTCTGGGCTCGAGACGGGAGCGGGGGCGGGCCGGGACTGCTAGACGTGAACAGAGATCCGAAAGACTCTTACAAAGCGTTCGATACCACGACGGCGATGTTGAGAGGAGCTGTGTACCGGCGGCCACTGACGTCGACGGAGACCGGGGATGAACGGATTGAAGGGTACGTGTTCCAGACTTGTGCCGGGCGGCTGGACGTGGTGTGGGTGGAGGACGACACACCCTATGACACTGATGATGACCCCTCGCTGCCGCTGACCGTGAGCGCTAGCTCGCTGCGGGTGGTGAGGAAGTTTGGGCATGAGACTGAGTACCGCGATGATGGGGACGGAGTCGTCGATGGCAAGATCACGGTTCAGGTGAGCGGCAGTCCCCTTTTCCTGGTGTACAATCGATGATGGGAACGATGATGAAAGGCATAGAGCGGATGGTTCGCTGGGTGAGACAGGGCGTAACCAGGGTTGTGCTGGCCAAGCCTCTGGTTCTGGGTGTTGTGGCTTTGGTCCTCTTGTCTCAGGTGGGCGGCGAGGGTGTGAGAGCCAATCAAGGTGTGTCCCAAGCTGTGCCTGGGTCGAGTCTGAGAAGCAGCGTGACCGCTGGGCCAGCCGCATCGGACGAGGTTGCGTATCTGAACTGCCGATTTGGCGCTGGGCAGTCAGTGAATCCTGTGACTGCCTATAACTTGGCACCCCTCAACCTGGGGTGGTATGCAAACTGGAGGGCCGAGGCGACCCCATCTCGACCGGGGGGCATGGAGTACGTGCAGGTGATTCGCGTTAGCGATGGAGCGAGGTATGGCGAAAGGGAACACCCGGGGCCCGTGACCTACTCGCCCTCAGGGGAGGCGCTGAGGACGATTGTCGAGGCCAATCCTGGCTCTCTGTGGCTGGTAGGCAATGAGCCAGATTGCATATGGCAGGACAACGTGCTGCCTGAGAACTACGCTGTTGCGTATCACGAAGCCTACGAGGCCATCAAGGCGGCGGACCCCACAGCGAAGGTGTCGGTCGGAGGAATTGTCCAGCCAACTCCGCTCCGTCTGGAGTATCTGGACGCCGTCCTGGATGCCTACGTCTCGCGCTATGACCGTCCGCTGCCGACCGACGCCTGGAACATACACACGTACATCCTGAATGAAGAGCGGAACGGTTGGGGCGCTGAAATCCCACCCGGGAGTGCGGCTGACGAGGGTGAAGTGTACGAACTCGGTGAGACCGATGACCTCGGAATCTTCCGAGAGCGTATTGTGGACTTCCGGCGTTGGATGTATGGTCGCGGTTACCGGAATGCACCCTTGCTCATCACCGAATATGGCACTCTTCTTCCTTATTACGGGCTGGACCCAGAATGGTATTACAGAGATTCAGAAGGGAATCCGTTTGATGAGGATCGAGCGCGGGACTTCATGTACAGCACCTTTGACTTCCTCCTTACGGAGGACGACATAGGCCTAGGTTATCCCGCCGACGAGAACCGGCTGGTGCAGCGCTGGATATGGTACAGCCTGGACGATGTGGACTATGGTGGGCCGCTGTTCGATCCGTATACCTACGATGCGACTGCGCTGGGTGTGAGCCTGGCCGACTACACGAGAGCGATAGCGCCAGGTGTCGATCTTGTGGCTGTGGAGGTGGGGCAGGTGGGCCCTGCGCCCTTGTCTCCGACAGAGGTTGTGACGGTCACGTTGAGGGCGCGAATCTCGAACGCAGGCAATGTGGCTCTGACGGAGCCGGTAACCGTGCGGTTCCTGGACGAGGAGGGACGAAGGATTGGTGACGATGTCGTCGTCACCGAGGCCCTGGCGGGGTGCGCCACCACGCGTTCGGTCACGGTAACCTGGCAGAACGTGGCGCCGGGGGCTCACGTCGTCCGTGCCGTGGTCGATCCGGAGGGTGCAGTCAGTGAGACGGATGCGACCAATAATGAAGCGGAGGGAGTCATACTGGTGGCAGAGGCTCAGCTCTTCTTGCCACTGGTGTCGCGTAGAAGATGACGGTCTAGCTGGCTGCTTGGCAGCGATAGGTTGTGGTTTTGAAGACGACCGGGCGGCTGTTCCGGTGCCGATAGATGGAACAGGAGGGATGGCTTCAGGGGGCGGGTCAGGAGTGCGCGCGAATGGGCCATCGGGCCCTCTGATGGGGCAAGCTTGGCCTAGGCTGACCCTGGTCTTGATCCTCGTGGCGGCCGTGTTCCTAAGGGCTTGGGGTATCGGCTATGACCTCCCATACGTGTACCACCCGGACGAACCGGTGTACGTGGAGATCAGCCAGAGGATATTCAAGACAGGGGACTTGAATCCTCGGTTTTTCAACTATCCCTCGCTGTTCTTCTACATCCACGCAGCGGCTTATGTCCCCTACTACCTATTGGGTCGCTACCTAGGACCTTTCAACAGCCCAGAAGACGTCCTGGCTCCCATCCGGCTGACCATGGGCGTCGTAAAATCGCCGATGCCAACGACGGTGCTGATGGGGCGGATGATCACCTTGGCGTTTGGCGTCGGATGTGTGGTGCTGACGTTTGTGGCTGCCAAGGTGTTGACAGAAAAGGGCGCGGTTGCTCTCTTGGCGGCCGGTATGATGGCGACGTCGCCGGTCAATGTATGGAACAACCGCTGGATTACGCCCGACACGCTGGTGACGTTCTTTGCTCTGGCGAGCTTCGTAGCATCGGTGTTCGTACTGCGACAGGGAAGAACGTGGCACTATGCTGTGGCGGGCGTCTGCATAGGCCTGACGGCTTCGAGCAAGTACAATGGGGCGTTGATTGTATCCGCGCTGCTGGGGGCGCATTTCCTGCGAAGCGGATCGAAAGGATTCGGGAGCCGCGACCTGTACGTGGGGCTGTTCCTGAGTGGGTTCGCCTTCGTCGCGACGACGCCGTTCGCGGTGCTGGATTTCGCGACCTTCATCGACGATCTCAGATTCGAAGCCCAGCACTACCTACGTGGTCACGCAGGCATGGAGGGGAATACCCTGCGCTGGTATGCGGGGTACCTGTGGGCCAGCACGGGACCGTTGTGTCTCCTGGCTGTTGGCGAACTGGTGGACGGAGCGATTCACCGACGGCGCGAGACGATGTTGACCGGCGTCTTCCCATTGACTTACTTCATCTTCATCAACCGGTTTGTGGTGCGGAACGCACGCACGATCATGCCTTTGACGCCCTTTTTGTACTTGCTGGCAGCTTTGCTGCTGGTGCGCTTGTTCTGTCGAGCAGGACAATTGCGTTCCGAATTCGGCCGCCGCGGATCACGGATCGCGCTGATGGGGTTGACG
>CAYVCX010000094.1:1943-8135 GCA_964450435.1 uncultured Anaerolineales bacterium | reverse complement strand
ACCGAGGAACCCACGGAAGAACCCACAGAAGAACCGACGGAAGAACCGACGGAAGAACCGACGGAGGAGGTTGCTGAGGGAGAGCCACTCGTCATCGGCCTTATGACCGATAAGTCGGGGGCTCTGGCGGTCTACGGACCAAGTCAGACTCAGGGCTTCTACCTGGGCCTGGAGTACGCTACGGACGGCACGATGGAGGTCGCCGGCCGTCCCATCCAGGTCATCGAGAGGGACAACAGCAGCGACCCCGAGACCGGCGTCTCACAGGCCCGCGAGCTGATCGAGGCGGAGGGCGCCGAGATCCTGGTTGGCAACGTCAGCTCCGGTGTGGCCCTGGCCGTGATACCCGTCGCCGAGGAGAACGACGTCATCTACATCGCCGAACCTGCCGCCGCACCTCAGATCACCGGCGAGAACTTCAGCCCGAACACGTTCCGCACCAGCCGCACTAGCTTTCAGGACGCTCTGGTGATGGGCCAGGGTCTGCTCGAGATGGGGGACACCTTCGTCCAGCTCGCCCCCGATTACGCCTTCGGCTACGGGTCCGCCTGCTCCTTCTACCCGGTGGTCAAAGAGGGTGGAGGAGAGTTCCTGATCAACGACACGCCGGAGGGCTGCGGGACAATCTTCGCTCCCATCGACACAGCCGATTTCACGCCCTACATCAACCAGATCCTGGATACCGGGGCGGACGTGCTCATCGTCACTTGGGCCGGGGCGGGCTTCGCCCCGATGTTCCAGCAGATGAGCCAGCTGGGCGTCTTCGACGAGATGGTCATCGGCACCGGCGTGGGCGACAACCAGACCCTGGCCGCGGGCTACGCTGATGCGATCGGCTCAGTGGGCATCCAGGTCTACCACTACACCCACCCCGACAACGAGATCAACGACTGGCTCGTCGAGCGACACTACGAGGAGTACGATTCGCCACCCGATCTCTGGGCTGCGGGGGGTATGATGGCCGCCATCATGGTCGTCGAGGGTGTGAATGCCATCGACGGCGATGCCAGCGCCGACGCGCTGATCGAGACCTACGAGGGTGACTTCGCGTTTGACGGTCCCAAGGGGGAGGTTATCATCCGCCCCTACGATCACGTCGCGCTCCAGCCGCTCTACTTCGTGCGCGTCGACAACGTGACCGATCCGGAGATGAAATTCGTCGAACTGATCCGGGAGTTCGCCCCGGAAGAGACCGCTCCACCGTGCCAGCTGCCGGCGGAATACAGCGATCGCTGTCCGTGAGCATGCTTATCGAGCGTGGGGAGAGGTGCATCGCATCTCTCCCCACTGTTGGCGCCGGGCTTGGTCGGGCCGGCGCACGGTACTTCGGCGGCACAGGCCGTGCTTCTGTCAGCGGCGAGGTCTACGGAGACAGAGTGAGGGCGATGGGCTGCCGGGAAGGCGCAGTTCTGGCTGCGGCGTCAACGTCTGAATCGGGCCATACAGGGACATAGGGAGACAGGGTCTATGGAGCACTCAACCGTTCTGGAAACTTATGAGCTACATAAGGACTTCGGGGGGGTTGTCGCAGTGGACGGTGTGAGTATGAAGATCAGAGCTCGCTCGCTCCATTCGATCATCGGTCCTAACGGTGCTGGCAAGACCACGTTCTTCAATCTACTCAGTGGCAACCTTAAGCCGACCAGCGGGCGCGTGGTCTTCAAAGGGCGTGACATCACCGGTCTTCCCGCGCATCGTACGGCACATCTAGGCCTCGGCCGCTCCTTCCAGATCACCAACGTCTTCCCGAACTTGACCGTGCTGGAGAACGTACGGCTGGCGGCGCAGGCTCTGGGCAGGGACAACTTCAAGTTCTGGCGCGACCACCGCCATTTTGCCCAATACGAGAGGCACGCCAGACAAGTCATCGACCAGGTCGGTTTGACCGATCAGGCAGACGCGCCGGCCCGCACACTCCCCCACGGCGGCAAACGTAAGTTGGAGCTGGCCATCCTGATGGCTGCAGATCCGGAGTTGCTGCTGCTGGATGAACCTACCGCTGGTATGGCCAGAGAGGAGATTCCGCTTCTGATGGAGGTGATCGAAGAGATCCGGAGCCAGACGGACAAGACGATCGTACTCGTGGAGCACAAGATGGACCTGGTAATGAACGTCTCCGACTGGATCTCAGTGATGCATCATGGTCGTATCCTGGCCGAAGGCACCCCGAATGAGATTGCGTCGGACGAAGCGGTCCAATCGGCCTATCTGGGCGAACTGAGTGACGACTTTCTCAAGGTGGCGTGATGACCAACGTGCTCGAAGTCAACGAAATCCACACCTTCATCGGGCAGTTTCACATCCTCGAGGGCGTCTCGCTGAAGGTGCCGGAACGCAGTATCACCGCGCTACTGGGGCGAAACGGGGCGGGCAAGACGACCACGCTCAAGTCCATCCTGGGGCTGACACCGCCGAGGAAAGGGCGCATTGTCTTCAACGGCGAGGAGATCCAAGGGCAGTTCACGTACCAGATTGCTGCCAAAGGCATCGGATACGTCCCCGAGCACCGAGCGATCTTCCGGGATCTCAGTGTGGAGGAGAACCTGAGGATCGCTGAACGTGGGCGGGGCGATCTGGCTCAGCGAGCGGACTCCATATTCGGCATATTCCCTGATCTCAAGCGGTTGATCAAGCTGCCCGCCGGAAACCTGTCGGGCGGGCAACAACAGATGTTGGCCATCGCCAGGGCACTCGTGCCAGACAACCGCCTGCTGCTGATTGACGAGCCTAGCGAGGGTCTGGCGCCAGTCATCATTGAAGAGGTCGTGGAAGCCGTGCGGCAGCTTTCCGTCCGCACGACGATCCTGCTGGTTGAGCAGAACTTCGTCATGGCGAGCGATCTGGCCGATCGATATACGATCATCGAGGCAGGCAGGTCTGTCAAAAGTGGCATGATGGCCGATCTGGTGGAGGATCAAGAGACGATCCGTCGCTACCTGGGCGCGACGACTTTAAGGAGCGATTCATGACCGGCTTCTGGAAGCGTAATCGAGCTCTGCTCATAACTCTGGCTATCGCTGTGGCGGGCGTCGCCGTTGTCACTCGGGGGTTGGAGCCGAAGGTGTGGGTCTCTATTCTCCTGTCGGGCGCGACCCTCGCCGCCCTTTACTTCCTGGTTGCGTCAGGCCTCTCCCTCATCTTTGGCCTGATGGACGTATTGAACTTCGCCCATGGCGCGATCTTCGTGCTGGGGGCCTATATGGGACTGTCCGCCTTCGACAATCCGCGACTACTCTTCAATACCATGCCGTTGTTCCTCGCGGTGGCGGGTGGAGTCATCGTTGCAGAGACCTTGGGCGTACACCTCTGGCGGCGCGCTCGTCGGAAGGAGGAGCAGCGAGCACTCTGGTGGATCTTGCTCGCCCTGGGGATGGGGACCATCGTCCTGGGCCTGCGGGGCTTTCCAATCCGCGCTCTCAATGCGTTCAACGTCACCGCCGTCGGCGGCGCGGTGCCCACCGCCGAAGCCCAGGAGCTGCTGGGTGTGATGATCAGACGCATGATCATACTGTTTATCAGCGGTCTGCCGCTTGGGATCTTGACAGCGCCAAGGGAGCGTCAGGAGGAAAGGCCGCGGCGCCCAGCCTCGCGGGCCATCGTCCTTGGTGCAGTGTTGTTTGCTCTGGGCTACCTGATCCTTGTCCTCCGCCGACCAGGCGAGCAATTCTTCTTCAGCCTGTCGGTGGACCTTCGCTTTCTGATAGCGCTGTTGATAGGGACGCTTTCGGGCACGCTGATCGGAGCGGCCATTGAAATTGTCCTGATTCGCCCGTTCTACGGAAACCCGGTGACGCAGCTCGTCTTGACGTTGGGCTTGTCCATAGCATTCATCGATGTCATCGAGGGGGTATGGGGCAGGGAGGGAAATCCCCCTATGCAGACGCCTTCATTCTTCTCCGAGTCCTGCCGGTCTCCGACCCTTCTGGCCTGGTTCTCCGAACAATGCGCATCGGTCAACGTATTGGGACGAGCTTTCCCCACCTACCGTCTGTTCATCGTCGGCGTCGGTGTCGCCGTATTCGTGGTCGTTGGCCTGTTGCTGCGGCGTTCCCGCATTGGGATGATCATCCGCGCCGGAGTTCAGGACAGCGAGATGGTGGAGGCGTTGGGTATTGACGTGCGCCGGGTGTTCACGTTCGTCTTCGCTCTCGGCTCTGGACTGGCGGCGCTGGGCGGGGTGATCGCGGCGCCTTTCTTCGGCGTCTACCCAGGACTCGGGTCCACCTTCCAGCTGCAAGCCTTTATCGCGGTGGTAATTGGGGGAATGGGGAGTTATCCTGGTGCAGCTCTCGGCACGCTGCTCCTGGGTCTGGCGCGCGCTTTTGGGAACCACTTCGTCGCCGCAGGGATCGACGTCCCCTTTGTGGAGGCAGCCGTCAGGGGCAGCCCTGCTATCGCCAAGGCCTCGACGGCGCTGATTATGGCCGTCGTCCTGCTGGTGCAGCCGGCCGGCATCTTTGGCAAGAAGGAATCGTCTTGAGCTGCTGACTGAAGGAGTAGTCGTATGACAACCATCCCGTCGTCTGACCCTTTGGGCCGAAAACCGGCCTTTACCCGGTGGTGGACTCAGTGGCGGACCCACCTGATCGTGCTGGCCCTTCTGGTGCTCTTCCCGCTCGTGGCCGGGCTGGTGATCGGCGATCCGGGGACAGCACCCGAAGGCACCCGGTTCTTCAGAACATTAATACACAGAGCCGAGAGTGGCTACGCCAAGTTCTGGCAAGGGATGCTCATCCGGATGTTTATTTTGGGCATATTCGCCATGAGCTACGATATCCTTCTGGGCTACACCGGGATTCTCTCCTTCGGTCACGCGATGTTCTTCGGCACCGGAGGCTACACCATAGCGATCTTGATGGGACGGCACATCGGTTGGCCCTTCGGCTGGGCTCTGCTGGCCGTGGTCGGCGTTGCCCTGGTTCAGAGCCTGATCTTCGGCATGCTGTCCTTGCGGGTCAAGGGGGTGTATCTGGCGATGGTCACCCTGGCCTTCGCCGAGATGTTCTTCATCCTCGCTGAGGCGGGCGATTTCCGTAAGTACACCGGCGCCGACGACGGGCTGCACGGATTTCCGGTGCCGGCCCATCTCAGCGCAACCGACCACCGCACGCGGTTCTACTATCTGGCGCTGATCTTCTTTGTGATTGTCTTTCTCGCCGCCAGACGGCTGGTCAATTCGCCCACCGGACGGGTGATGATCGCCACCCGCGATAACCCAAACCGGGCTACGATGATGGGCTACAACGTCTTCTGGTACCAGCTGGTCGCGTTTGTCGCGGGGGGTGTGTTCGCAGCATTGGCGGGGGCGCTCTCGGCCCTCTACAACGTCAGCGTGACGCCGGCGGTTCTAGGGACGTTCAAGACGATCGATGCCCTGGCGATCACCATCATCGGCGGCGTCGGGACCCTCATCGGGCCGATCATCGGGGCAACGATTGTTCAGTTACTTGGCTACTGGCTCGAGCGATGGTTCGGCTCCGCGTGGACGCTGGTATACGGCATTATCTTCATGTTGATCGTGATCTTCCTTCCTTTCGGCATCGTCGGTACGGTACGGGCGCGCTCCTTCCAGTGGAGGGCCGGCTGGAAGCGGTGGATGGACCTGTTACGCGGCAAGAGCTGAGACATTCTCCGAAGCTGCCTCATCAGTCCTCTGTCCTGGCCGAGAAGTCCATCCATCCCAGCGGTTGACCACGGATGGCGCGGAATCTACCGTCATACGGCGCATTCAGTGGGGGATCAGCCAGTCCGTTTGCACAGACATCCCTGCTCTGACAGATTCGGCATCGCTGTGGACTCCAGTTGACCACGTCAGACATGTCAACCCAACCCGCTCAACGGAGAGCCTTGAGATGAAGAAGGCTCATACTCCCCTTTCCGCCTATCGTCTGCACGCCAGGTCTGTACCACAGAGCAGGCCATTGGCACACGCTTCTGGAACGATTGTAGAACAGGTCTCCATGTCGGCCAGGACAAACCCCTCCACTATGCCGGCCACCCGCCCTGCATTGTACTCCTCCTTATCGGTAGCCGCGGCGGGCACCCATTGCACTCAAGCCCGGGCATGGTAGAATCCGGGTCCGGAGAACCAGATACGGACATGCGACGGCGCCGGAGAAGCGAGGCCGTGGCCATCAAGAGCAGGCGTGCGGCGGCCGCGGCCTGCTCTCGCGTGATGGGGCAGCAGGGGGG
>CAYVCX010000094.1:0-1843 GCA_964450435.1 uncultured Anaerolineales bacterium | reverse complement strand
GCAGGGGGGTCTATGGTTGGCCGGTCGGGAGCCGAGCACGGCAGCGACCGATGGCGGGCACTGGGACTGTTGGCCGTCATCCTGATCCTGTCGATGTCCACCTGGTTTTCGGCCTCGGCAGTGGTCCCTCAGCTGCGGGAAACGTGGGATCTCTCCCCGCCGGCTGCATCGGGGATGACCATCGCTGTCCAGATCGGCTTCGTCTGCGGTGCCATCGTCTCCAGCCTGACGAACCTGTCCGACGTCATCGCGCCGCAGCACCTGATCCTCGGCGGCTCCGTTGGTGCTGCCGGCGTCAACGCCCTGCTGGAAACCGCGGGTGGGGCGGCCCTGGGAATCCCCCTCCGTCTCGCGACAGGCTTCTTCCTGGCCGGAGTCTACCCGCCAGCCTGCAAGCTGCTGTCCACCTGGTTTCTGGGCCGCCGCGGGCTGGCACTGGGCGTTCTGGTGGGCGCACTCGTCATCGGAAACGGCACGCCGCACCTCGTGAACGCACTGGGTGGGTTGGACTGGCAGGTGGTGATCTTCGTGACCTCTGCCTTGACCCTCGCGGGCGGCTTGCTGGCGGAGTTCGGGGTCCGCGCCGGGCCGTATCCCTTCCCCCCAGCGTCCTTTGACCCACGCCAGGCGGGGCGAATCTTCACCAATCGCCCGTTCAGGCTGGCCACCCTCGGGTATGTCGGTCATATGTGGGAGTTGTACGCTATGTACGCCTGGTTCTCCGCCTTCTTCAGCGACGCCCTGGTCGCGCGCGGGATGCCGGTGGGGACCGTGGTTGCTTACGGGACCTTCGCCATCTTCGTCGCAGGGGCCGTGGGGTGCTGGTTGGGCGGTCTCCTGGCAGATCGCTGGGGGAGGATCGAGACAGCCTTGCTGATGATGGTGCTGTCGGGAGGTTGCGCCGTGAGTATCGGGCTCCTCTTTGGATCGTCTCCTTGGGTAGTGCTGCTGGTAGGACTGGTGTGGGGCCTCACGGTGGTGGCGGATTCCGCTCAGTTCTCGACGATGGTCACCGAATCGGCCGACCAGTCACATGTGGGAACCTCCCTGACCCTGCAGCTCGCATCCGGCTTCACCGTCTCGATTGCCACGATCTGGTTGATCCCCATCCTGCAGCAGAGGTTCGGATGGGAGTGGGCCTTCGCGTTCCTGGCGCCTGGCCCCCTCCTCGGGGGACTGGCGATGCTGCGACTGCGGACTCTCCCGGAGGCAGTCTCGATCGGCGGAGGTAGGACAGCGGGGCAAGGCTGAGCCCGATGGTGCGATTATGAGCCGGCCCTTGTTGCGGCGGATGTGCTCTTCGGCCAGGACAGGCCACCGAAGACGATCACTCTCGAGGATTTCCAGAAACTCCTGGGGGCCGCGGAAGACTCGATGTGTCCCGAACGGGATCGGGCGCTGTTGCTCTTCCTGGCTGACACTGGATGCCGGGTCGGGGGGCTAGTCGGGCTCACACTGGCTGACCTGCACGTGGGGCAGGAGTGGGCGATGGTGACAGAGAAGTTTGACAAGTCACGATCGGTATTCTTCTCCGCGCCGACGGCGGAAGCTCTGCGGGACTGGGTGGAGGTGCGGCTTGAGTGGGACATAGCGGGTGACTGGGTCTTTCTGCCCCATCACGGTGGGGCTCAATTGACGGTGTACGGGGTCAATCAGCTACTCACGCGGCTGAAGGAACGCGGGGGCGCTGAGGGGCGGTGTAATCCCCACGCCTTTCGGCACGGTTTCGCAATTCAGTATCTGATGAACGGCGGGGATCTGCCCACGGCGGCTCGCCGCGCTGTCGGATCTGATGGGACACGAAAGCATCCAGACGACCAGGGATTTCTACGCTGTATTCAAG
>CAYVCX010000093.1:0-8371 GCA_964450435.1 uncultured Anaerolineales bacterium | reverse complement strand
CCGTCACGCCTGGCAGGCTATCGCGTCCCTGGGCTAGGTTCTTTCAGGGGAGCCAAGATTGCTCGATGGCATGTTATCAAGGATTCTCTCTGCAGATCCCTCCTTCTGGCTCTCCATTACGCGTTCTGTCCGCGCAATGCCCTCGTCCCCGCCGAGAAGCGGGTGTAGGATGTCTCTCCAGCATTATATACTAACGCATCGGAAGGGACAAAGCCGCTGGTGTGGTCCCTGGACGACGACCCCGTCGAGGCCCTGCAGGGCACAACTGGTCACTTTGGCGAGCATAGGCGGCTCCTGGAGGGTTCACACTGAGCAGATGACCGGTAGTCTATCACAGAGGGCGGGCGTGGACAAGTTCCGGGCCTTGGCCCCCTCCATCGACCCAGCTCGGGCGCTACCGCGACCCTGCGTTGCTGGGACGGACGGTGGCCCGTCCTGACGAGGACGCCTCTAGATGTGCGACAGATATGCGTGGGTGATGTGTGCGGCGGGGGCCGCGTCCAGCCGCCGGGGCATCTGCGCGTTGAGTCCCCCTATACGACCCCTCCGAGCTGACCTGGCGTCCGCTCGATGGCTGCCGATATACCCTGTCGTATCATCCCTCAGATGGGGCCCGCTGCATTCCTCGATGCTACGCCCCGTATACACGCAGCGGCGATACCACCACAGGGTACCATGCGGTCAACCGAAAGCGGCACGCCTCCAGCCAGACTGTGGCGCACCGAAGAGCGCACCGAAGAGCAATGGAAAAAGGGCTTCCTGCAAAGGAAGCCCTTTCTGGGGCTGAATCGGCGCCGCAGACTCAACTGAGCGTCGCTCGGATCCGCTAGCTGGCCTGATCGCTCTGGCTCTCTTTCTTATCTCGCCGCCGCCGCACGGCCCTGCGGATCAACAGGAACAGTCCGACCAGAGGCAGGGCGATCAACGCGATGACCGGCGCGATGAGCACCACGATGACGATCAGCGCGTCCACCAGGAACTGCACGACCTTGATCAGCGACTCGAAGGCGTCGCGCAGGGTGCCCTGAGGGTGCCACCCGCCCACCTGGATCGGCTGCGCCAGCTTGCTGGGGGTGATGTCCAGCGTGATGGTCGCCATCGCCGCCGACTCCTCCAGGTACTGCATCCGTCCTTTGACCTGCTCGATCTGGGCCTGGATGTTCTGCAGGCGGTCGTAGACGCTCAGCGCGGCCTCCGTGTCCTCGGCCTCGTCCATGAACGTCAACAGCCGCTCCTCCGTCGCCTCCAGGTGGCGCCGGCGCGACTGAAGGTCGACGTACTCGTCGGTCACGTCCTGGCCCGTGATGTTCTCGCTGTTTATCTCTTCTGCCTGGTCGCGAATCCGCTCCAGCGCCACGTTCAGGCTCTCGGCTGGCACGCGGAGCCTCAGATGGGCCCGCACACCCTCCTGGTAGTTGCGCAGACTCGATTCGACAACGTAGCCGCCCAGCTCCTCGGTCATGCTGGTCAGCTCGTCCACCACCTCCTCCGTGTCGCGCACCACGATGTCCAGCGTCGCGTTGCGGATGATGAGGCGTTCGGCAGCGGCAGCGTCCGCAGCGCGCGAGCCTGCCGCGCTTTCCTCCTTGGCTGGCTCGGCCGGGGCGTAGCCGGCCTCGGCGGGCACCTCGGCCATTTCTGCCTCGCGCAGTTGAGGGAGCGGCGCAGCGGCGCAACCGGCCACGGTCAGCACCATTACCGATGCGGCGATCACGAATGCAGTTCTCCTACCCATGTTCTCCTCCTTGGACTGATTTTCGGGAATCTCTTGCCATCATCTCTTAGACGCAGAAACGCGGGCAGAAGTTCCAATCAACGCCCCGCCTCAAGCCGCTCAATGAGGCGCTGGGGAAGGCCCTCGGCCCGCATGCGCTTCTGGGTGATCTCGATGGGGTAGCGAACGCGGCGCAGCTCCCACGTCATCTCGTCCAGGTTCAGTACTGCGTAGCTTGCCCGAGGATCGCCGTCCCGGGGCTGCCCCACGCTGCCCGGGTTGATGATTGCACGCTCTGGGCCCAGCGCCACCGGCTGTGGGAAGGGAGGCAGGACGGCCCGAGCGCGGCCCCGCTCCTCGTCCAGCTCGAAGAGGACCGGCACGTGCGTGTGGCCGACCAGACACACCGGCGTGGAGAAGTGCTCGAAGTTCTGGTAGGCGGCGTTGGCGTCCATAATGTATTCCCACACCGGCTCGCGCGGGCTGCCGTGGGCCAGGGTGAAGTCCCCCTGCTGCAAACTGGGGGACAGCCCGTTCAGATAGCTGCGCGAGCTCGACGTCAGCTCCTGCCGCGTCCACTCGTTGGCCCTGCGCGCGATGGCGTTGAAGCTGGTCAGGCTCAGCTTCCCCAGGGCGGCCCAATCGTGGTTTCCTGCCAGACTGGTGTGGGGGACGCTGCGCACGCGCTCGACGCACTCGTTCGGTCGAGGTCCGTACCCCACCAGGTCCCCGAGACACCATAGCTCATCGAACTCGGGAGCGTCGTCCAAGACTGCCTCGAGAGCCGCGAGGTTGGCGTGGATGTCCGATATGACCAAGCATAGCACGGTGTCGTCACTCCTCATCATTCATTAGACTTGTCATACGTTGCCTCGTACGTGCGGCACGTCGGTCGATTATATCGTCACTTGCTGCTTTGTGCTAGTGCAGGGAGGCGCCTCCTCCTTCCCGGGCAGTCGAGGCTGCTGGCGCCGGGGATCGGGAGGGTCTCGGCCCGTTACCCTCTGTTGCCCCTCGCCCGCTCGCCCCCCATCCGGAGTAATCCCCTGGTCCGCGGCTCGGGTGTTCAGGCCGCGCACCACTCAGCATGCAAGCAACCCATCTCTTCAGCGAGATACCTGGCAGCTGCTCTGCCTCTTGACGGTTGCTTGTGTCACCCGGGCAACGGTTGTATAATCGCCGGTGCGATTCTAGCTTCATCGGGAGCGACGCTATGGTCTTGCTCGAAGAGCACATGCTGGAGTTCATCAGCCGCAGCGTGGAGCAGACGCAGCGGCTGGGTGCGCGTCTCGGCACGCTTCTCCAGGGCGGTGACGTGATCTGCCTGGAGGGGGCTCTGGGATCCGGAAAGACCTGTCTCACCCAGGGCATCGGCCGGGGGTGGGGGGCGCAGCAGCAGGTCGTCAGCCCCTCCTTTGTGCTGGTCCGCGAGTATACGCGCGCTGGCGATGAGCAAAGGCTGTATCACGTCGATCTCTACCGGATCGCCAGCGCCGAGGAGGTCTGGAGTCTGGGGGTAGACGACTTCCTGGGGCGCGGGCACGCCGTCAGCGCCATTGAGTGGGCAGAACGAGCCACATCCCTTATCCCCCCCGAGCATCTCTGGATCAAGCTGGATTTCGTGCCGCCCGTCAACGGAAGCTGCCGTCATCTGTGGTTCTCTGCCCACGGACGGCGCCATCAGGCGCTGCTGCAGGAGTTCCGCCGGAGCGCCTTTGGAGCATAGTGACCATGTTAGTAGCGATAGATACGGCGACGGATCAGGCAAGCCTGGCCCTGCATGATGGTTTCCGTGTGCGGGCGGAGCATACCTGGGAAGCGCCCCGCCGGCACACCACCGAGCTAGCACCCCGCCTGGCCGCTGCCGTGGAGCAGCTCGAGCTCAAGCGCGGGCAGTTCAGCGGCGTGGCGGTGACAAAGGGCCCGGGGTCGTTCACTGGCCTGCGTATCGGGATGTCGATGGCGAAGGGCCTGGCTCTGGCTCAACAGATACCTATCGTCGGCGTGCCCACTCTTGATGTCGTGGCCGCCGCACAGGGGCGCGATCGACGCCAGTTGGCCGCTATCCTGCCTGCGGGGCGGGGACGGATCAGTGTTGCGCTCTACCGCTGGCAGTTCGGTGAATGGCAGGTGCAGGACGGGCCGCGTCTCACCACGTGGGCCCGTATGAGGGACGAGATTACTCAACCAACCCTCTTCTGTGGTGAGATCCACAAGGAGGGGGCTGAGGTGATTGCCGCTCTCGGCGATCGGGCGGTTCTGCTCCCGCCTGCCTGGCGCCTGCGCCGCGCTGGATTCCTGGCGGAGCTCGCCTGGCAGCGGCTCAACCGGGGGGACGTCGACGACCTGGCCTCTGTGACGCCGATCTACTTGAAGCATCCTCTTTGATGCCCTACACGCTGCGCCCCATGGAGCCCGCCGATATCCCGGTGGTGGCTGCCATCGATCGTCTTTCGTTTCCCACCCCCTGGCCCGCTGCCGCCTTCGCGCGAGAGCTGAAACGGGAGCGTGCATGGTACACCGTCCTGCTCCGGCCCAGGAGCGACGAACGGGCGCCGTCTCATCGGAGGTGGGGGGATCGGTTGCGGGATTTCCTGGGTTTGGGGGAGTATAGCCGCATCGTGGGGTACGTCGGCTTCCGCCGGGAGGGGGACGAAGGGCACATCACCACGATTGCCGTCCATCCTGACTGGCGCGGAAAGGGCCTGGGAGAGCTGCTGGTCTGGGTGGCGCTGGACAGAATGGTGAGCAGCGGGGTGAATGCGGCGACGCTGGAGATGCGGCCGTCCAACGAGGTGGCCCACCAACTGTACCGTAAGTACGGCTTCGACGTCGAGGCGAGAAGGTACCGCTACTACCAGGACGGTGACGATGCCTGGGTGATGGCGGTGCAGCTGGATGGCGAGGACTACCGGCAGCTCCTGGCCCGCCGGCGCGAGGCCTTGAAGGAGCGCTTTCGCCGCGAGGGGATCGAATTTGGACAAAACGATGATGGACCACTATAATCTTCGTGCGTCTCAGACGGGATGGCCCACGTTGCGTCTGGATGCAGCGCTGAAAGGTGACCGCGAGGATGCAACGGCGTTCTTGAACAGCCTGGGTGGTAGGAGGGAAGTGTGTCAGAGTTGGAGAGACTAGCGGCAGAGATCGCCGGGTGCACGAGGTGCCTGCTCCATCGCGGCAGGACGCACGCTGTGCCCGGAGAGGGCCCGGAGGATGCAGACATTATGTTCATCGGCGAGGGGCCGGGTTTCCACGAGGATCAACAGGGGCGCCCGTTCGTCGGCCCGGCCGGCCAGTTTCTGGACGAGCTTCTCGGCAGCATCGGCCTGACCCGGGAGGAGGTCTACATCACCAACGTGATCAAGTGTCGACCGCCCGGCAACCGGGATCCACTGCCCGAGGAGGTCAGCGCGTGTCAGCCGTATCTGGATCGTCAGATAGGGCTGATTCAGCCCACCATTGTGGTGACGCTGGGGCGCTTCTCCATGGCCCGCGCTTTCCCCCAGGCTCGGATTTCCCGGATTCACGGAGAGCCGCGCAAGATCGAGGGCATCGTCTACTACCCGATGTATCATCCGGCTGCGGCGCTCCACCGGCCGAGCCTGCGCAGCACCGTCGAGGCGGACATGCGCCGCATCCCCGACGTTATGGAGCGCGCGCCCCATATCGCCGAGTCGGAACCGCCACTCCAGGCTGAGCAGCTGGAGCTGTTCTAGGCTCTCCACCAGGCGTGTGAAGGAGCTTTTCCAGGAGGCTGGCAGTGCCAGTGATTGAGTTGATCTCCATCATCGTCCTGACGTTCGCCGCGGCCCTCGTGGTCCTCGGTCTCGTCACCATCTGGCTGGAGCGGGGGCGGGGCCGCTGGCAGGGTCTGGCGCTGACCCTGGTCGGCTTGCTGACTGCTGTCGGCTACGCCTTCCTGGGGAGCCGTTTCGCGCTGAGCGTGTTCGGACGGCTGCTTGTCCGCGTCGATCTGCCGGCCTTGATGGCGACGGCGTTCACCTACACCGCGGGCGTCCTGGTCGGCGCCGCGCTGGCCCTTGGTCTGTTCCTTTGGGCTACCGGCCGCTTCCGCGACCGTGTGGAGCGGACGATTGTGGCCTTCGTCTTTGTCGGGGTCCTCGTCGCCCTCGTGGCCACGTTCCTGGCCGTCGTGTTGAGTTCTGGCTGAGACGACAGGAGACTCGGTCGGGGCGATGCGCATGAATGGGCATCGCGTCGGCTCCCAGCTACTCGCTGAGCGCCGCCAGTCGCCCGGCCGCACGCCGGTGCCGGGGGCAGGCTTGGCCTCCGGCGCCGGACCGACGTTGCGCGGGCACTGCAGTCCGGAAAGGCAGTTCCAGGCCCTTCAGCCCTGCAGCAGGCGCAGCGTCCCTTCTGCCAGGATGGCGGCTCCGATGGGGAGACAGCTTTCATCGATGTCGAAGCGCGGATTGTGGTGCTTCCGCTCGTCCCCCTCGATCTTGCAGCCCAGGTCGAACATGGCGGTGCGGGCCAGGGAGCTGAAGAACCCAAAATCCTCGGCGCCCATCTCCAATCGGCCCGATCCCACGTGCTCGGCCCCCAGCACATCGACGGCTACCTCCTTGACGATGTCCACTGTCCGTGGGTCGTTCGACATCGGAGGGTAGCCGATGTTGATCCCCACCTCGTAGTCTCCGCCCATCGCCCGCGCTATCCCCAGGGCTCGTTCGATCTCGGCGTGCAGCTTATCCTGGACGCTAGCTTCCACATAGCGGATCGTTCCGGACAGCTCCACCTGATTTGGGATCACGTTCTCCGCTCCTCCCCCGTGGATGGACCCGATGCTGATCACGGCTGCGTCCGTGGGATGAATCTGACGGGACACGATGGCGTGGAGGCCCAGGATCACGTGGCCCGCGATGTGAATCGGATCGACGACCGTGTGAGGGTAGGCCCCGTGCCCTCCGTCGCCCAGAATCGCTGCCTGGAACGAGTCGACGCCGGCCTTGGCGGACCCTTTTGCCACGACGATGTCGCCAACGGGCGTGCTGCTGTCTACGTGCAGGGCGAGCACCGTGTCAATGTCGTCAGCCGCTCCGTCTTCGATCATGCGCTGCGCACCGCTCTTTCCCTCCTCGTCGACGGTCTCCTCGGCCGGCTGGAACAGGAAGCGAACGCTGCCGGAGAGGGCGACCTCGCTGAGCAGCGTGGCCACGCCGAGGGCGATGGCGACGTGGCAATCGTGGCCGCAGGCGTGCATCACGCCCGGGTTCTGGGAGGCGTAGGGGACCTCGTTCTCCTCCTGAATGGGAAGGGCGTCCATATCGGCACGAATACCCACGATAGGTTGGCCTGCTCCCCCTTCCGCCACCACCCCCGTGTGCCCGATTCCCGTCTGGACCTCGTACCCCAGCCTCTCCAGTTCCTCCGCCACTCGAGCGGCGGTGCGGGTCTCCTGAAAGCCCAACTCAGGATGCTTGTGAAAGTCTCGCCGCCAGGCGATAAGCTGTTCTTCGATCTCTCGAGCTCTTTCCAGCACCGCTCTCCTCATGTGTGGCTCCCGTGCACGGCGCAGCTCTCATCCGTGAAGGTGCGCTCGGCCAGCCCGCGGACCGGTCTTGGGAGGGATTGTTTCGCTCCCCTGGAGGCAGGCTCCCCTGCTGCGCTTGCCTCCGCTGCGCGGTCAGTGCGAGGCCCGTCAGTGCATCAGCAGGTACTGCTGGGCGGAGAGCGTAGCTCTGACGCCTTCGCCGATGTGCACCAAGACCTGTTCCGAGATCAAGGTTACGTCGCCCGCGGCGAACACACCCGGCCAACTCGTGGCGTTGCACTGGTCGACGAGGATGTGGCCGCGGCTGTCGCAGTCGATCCAGTTCTTCACCAGGTTGGAGTTCGGGAGGCGTTTCAGCTTGACGAATACCCCCTTGACCGGAATCTCGCGTGTGTCCCCTTCGGGTGTCACGGCAACCACGCCGCTCACGAACTGGTCGCCCAGGATCTCCTTGACGACTGCGCCTTCCATCAACTCCAGGTTCTCCATCCCGCGCAGCTTCTCGGCCAGAGGTGTCGTTGCCAGCGGTTCCGGCGCCAGAAGATGAACCCGATGAGCCTTCCGAGCCAGGCTTGCGGCGGCCCATTGCGCTCGACGTCCGTTGCCAATCACGGCCACGGCCTTGCCCAGGAAGAGCCCCGCGTGGGTGGTGGCCGAATAGCTCACCCCCCGGCCGGCCAGACGCTGCGCCCCCGGCACGGTAAGCCGCTCGGGCTTGGCTCCGGTGGCCATGATCAGGGTCTGTCCCCTGAAGCGGTCGCCGTCAGCGGTCTCGACGATAAAGTGATCCTCCTTGGGGGCGACGCTGGTCACCCTGTCGAAGTGGCGCACGAAATCCAGGTAGTCGAGCTGCCGGCGGAAGGCCTCCAGGAGTGTCTCGCCGCTGATGCTGCCGCGGGCTTCTTTGTCCTCGAGCCGCATCTTATAGGTCGTCTGGCCGCCCCACTGCTCGGCGATGATGAGCGTCTCAATGCGCTGGTTGAGTGCCATCGCAGCGGCGCTGATCCCCGCGGGACCCCCGCCGATGATGATCAGTTCGTACATTGGATCTGCCTCCTCAGGACCACTCGTCCGGCACTGGCGGGATGATCTCGTTCTCCATCAACACCCGCGTCATGCGCTGGGCTCGCTGGATCGTG
>CAYVCX010000092.1:0-8541 GCA_964450435.1 uncultured Anaerolineales bacterium | reverse complement strand
TGACACTTCGCCTGGCAGGGGCTGAGGAGCGCCCCATCTACGGGGTGGAGTTCGATTTGGAATACAACTACTACGGCTGGGAACCCGACCGGCTCTTCCTGCTCGATGTCACCGCTGCCCCGGATCTAGCGGGGCCGCACGGCACGTCCAAGGTACACAACCCGCTTGCTGGCTTCAACCACATCAGCGAGATCACCGATACCGCTGTGGTGCGCCTGGGCGGAGATGTGGGCCTGACGAACGGCGACCTGGCCCGCGTCACCTTCCTGCCGCTTTCGCCTGATGAGGATAAGTTATACCTAAAGGGGGTGTGGTTGGCCGACGTCGGGGGGCGCAAGTTCCACTCCGACTATGGTTACTACACCACGCTGCCCATCGAAGCGGGAGAGGCGGAGGCCGCACTCGTCGATCCCGAGGCCGGCGGCGGGGTGACCTCGACCGTGGGACTGACCACATCGGTGCAGGTGCCGCCGGGCGCCGTGACAGAGAGGGTGGCCCTGGTCTATGAGCCGCTGGACGATCCGGGGCACCCGGTACCTTCCACGCTGCGCTTCGCCGGACGGGCCTTCTCGTTGGAGGCTTACGTGGCAGGGTCCGTGGAGCCGGGCATTGCCTTCGATGCGCCGATCACCATCACCGTCCACTACAGCGACGAGGCTGTGACCGAGGCTGGGCTGACGGAATCGGCGCTAACGCTGCAGAGGTGGAACACCGAGACTGGTGCCTGGGAGGACGCGGCATGCGGCGCCTGCGCGCGGAACGAGGCCGAGAACTGGCTGCAGGTGCCGGTGTGTCACCTGAGCGACTTTGGTCTGTTCGAGAAGCGACTCAAGGTGTACCTGCCGGTGGTGATCAGGTCTGACTGACGGGAGTAGCCCGCGGCCAAGCCAGCCTCGAATGCAGGCGGAGGCTGGCACGAGAAGCACATTCGTCGACAGCGAGCTGAATTGTGTTGGTGAGCTGATGCCCGGCCTTCGCGGCACGGAAGTCCGCTGGCCCTGTTCTATGGGCTGTTGGTTGGGTCTGGCGACGTCGGTAGACTCCCACCGCGGTCGGGGTCTGTCTCAGAAAAACAGGCGGGCATTCTGAGGCAACACAGGAGGATTCCGATGGGTGACCGTTTCCGGGACTCTGCACGAGGCGTCGCAAAGGGCGCCGTCAACGCCGAAGTTGAGGATCGGCTGGTATCGCCGCTGGCTAGAAAGGTGAGTGGTTGTGTCTCGGTGCTGGTCACAATCTTCTGCACGGCCTTGGGTGCCGGTGCTGTGGTTATCGTCGGCCATATGGGTGGCGACATCGACTCTGTCGGGCCTGTGGCGCTTGGAATTGGACTCATCGGGGGCATCGTGGTGGGGGCATTCCTGGGCGGTGCAGTCGGAGGGCTGGTACGCAGGCTGCTGACTCGCTGAAGGGGTAGCGCCAAGAAAGCATGTCCCCACGCAGCCCACCGCTGCCCCATTCGTGGGAGTCGGTATTAGGGTGCTGCGACAGTAGAGACTCTGGATGACCCTATCCCGGGAGCTCTGTCCGCCGCGGGTCCTGTGGCATTGAATCACCCTCGAGCAGGCCAACGCCGCGACCGACGTCGACCCCACCCGCCAGGCTGCCTCGATCTGCCCGCCATCGCGGCTCCTGATGCTGGAGACAGTGGACCTGAGCCTGCAGACGGACTACGGCTGTGGCGGCGGACCGGCGTCTGCCGGGATCGGCGTGCTATCCGGAACCGCCCGCAAGTCGTCGCAGGGAAGCGTATGGACGTCCCGCCACGTGTATCCTCCCGCTTCGAACGTGTCGATGTCCTCGATCCACCGCTTCTCCCCCCTCTGAAGCAGGTAGATGTGCGGACTGCCGGGACAGGTGAGCAGGATGGGGCTCGGTTGCTCATAGATGATCCTCTGCGCGGAGCGAGGCAGCGCCTCGACGACCCCCTGTCTGATGCCGAAGACCCAGGGGATCGCCAGGATCATCGCCACCGTCCAGACGACGTAAGCGACCGTTCCCACGCGATAGGCACGTTTCAGCGCCTGGAGCCAGCGTGCCGCTGTGGCTCGCGCCTGCAGGAGCAGGACCAGGCAGAGCAGGCCGATGTTGATCACGTTCCAGCCGATGAACGTGAGGCGATTGGGCGTGATGCGATCGAGGGCCGTGCGGTAGAGGATGGCGCCCAGGGCGTATAGACTGACGATCAGCGCCAAGGCTGCCACGGCCGAGATCCCCCTGCGCAGCCATCTCTGCAGGCGAGGAGGGACGTCGGCCTGCCTCACCGGGGTCGCGCCCACCAGGAGGGCGATGACGGCAAACAGCATCACGTTGTAGGTGATCAACACCTCGCGATTGTCGAGCGGTGCCCGGAAGTTGAACGGAATGAAGCCCAGGTAGACGACAAGCAGCACGAGCGCCAGGGGCAGCAGCGTCCGCCCAAGCAAGGCCACCAACTTGCTCAGCCCCTCGTCGAACGCCTGCCGGGCCGGTGAGACCGTCGGGTCGTAGATCACGGCAGTCGCCACCACGGGGATCAGCCCGCCCCCGCCGGCGATGAACATCCGTTGCACCAGCTCGGGGAGCTGGATGTCGAGCGCGCTGAAAAGGGCCATGGTGATCGCCGTGAACAGACCGCCGGCGATGACGAACAACCCGCCCGTGACGGCAACCTCAAGCGACTTCATCAGGAACGCGAAGCGGTTGTCCGGGTCGCGGTGCTCTGCAGTCAGGTGGACGCCTACGGCCGCCCAGGACAACAGCGCCAGATGCATGATCATCAGGCTCAGGTACTGCCTCTGGAACGGCTGTGGCCCTGCCTGCGGGTACGTCAAGAGCAAGTACGCGCTGGCAGCGCCCAATACCACCTCCAGGAGCACCGTAAGCGGCCAGCGCTTGCGGCCCACGACGGTGAGGTAGGTCATCACGAAGGTGGCGGCCAGGGGACCTGCCAACAGGAAGACGACAGGCAGGAAGTCCTGAGAGTCTACATAGCGGGCACCCGCCAGCTCGATCATGAAACGCTGATCGTCGGAGAGCCACCAGAAGAGCAGGCCGTTGACCAGCGCCAGTGGAATGACCCACCCCCAGGCAACGACGAAGCCTTTCGCACGCTCGGCGGCGTACCTCAGGCGGTAGAACCAGGCGGCGTAGAGCAAGTTGTCGGGCGCGGATGCGTGGCTGTCGTCGATGGCCCGTCTGAAGGCGTCGCCTTCGCCGGCCTCGCGCGCCTCGGCATAGACCTGCTCCAGCCGCTCCGGGTCCTGCACAAGCGTCCTGACTCTGTCGTGATAGGACATCGCAGCCTCCTTCAGTTCTCTTTGAGAGTCTCACCCCTGGCTCCCACGAACCAGGTTCTCGCAGCCACCGTCAGCGGGGACGGATCTGCGCGCCGAGCCTGCCTCTGGGACCTTCTTTCAGGAAAGGCAGCTAGTTGAGCCCATGGAAGGATGAACGACCTGGACGGAGCTCGGCCTTGTTGTCGGCTGCAGATTATACTGCGCCTCCGGGAGACCGACAAAGCATCCAACGCCCGGGAGACCGGCGCTCGGAGCCGAGGATCAGTCGCCCAGGCCCCTTCCCGGGATGCGCTTTCCACACTCCGGGCAGCGTCCATCGCCCGTCACGTCGCACCTCGTCCCGCGCAGCGGGCCGCGGCGGATCACCACAACCCCACAGTCCGGGCACCGTGTCTGATCGCCAGGGCGACCAACCACGTTCCCCAGGTACACGTAGTCCAGGCCGGCGTCCAATCCGATCTCCCTCGCCCGCTCCACCGTGGCAACAGGCGTTGCCGGCGCATCAAATCGACAGGCGGGGAAGTAGCGCGTCACGTGCCACGGCGTCTCCGGCCCCAGCTCCTCCACGATCCGTTCGGCAATGGCCCGAAGTACCTCCTCGGCGTCGTTCACGCCCGGGATCACGAGCGTCGTGATCTCCACCCAGACCCCTCGCTCTCGAGCCACCCGGCAGTTGCGCCAGACCACCTCCACGCCCGCCTTGCACCACCGTCGGACCGCCTGCCGATCCCCCTTCACGTCGACGTTCATCGCGTCCAAACCACCCTCGATCAGCAGATCGAGCGCGGCCTCGGTCATGTAGCCGTTGGTGACGAACGTGTTGTACAGGCCAGCCTCGTGGGCCAGGCAGAACACGTCGAGCGACCACTCCAGGCTCAACGTCGGCTCGTTGAAGCTGATGGACGTCCCCCGGCACCTCTCCTCCACGGCCCGCGCCACGAAGGCGTCCGCCGCCATGAATCGCCCGCCCGGGGGCTCCTTCTTGGAGATGTGCCAGTTCTGGCACCAGGGACAGTCGAAGTTGCAGGACCACGACCCGGCGGTCAGGGCTAACGAACCGGGGTAGACGTGATACAGCGGTTTCTTTTCGATGGGGTTGCACGAGAGCGACGAGACCGCCCCGTAGATGAGCGCCACGAGGGTGCCACCGCGGTTCTCGCGCGTGCGGCACCAGCCGCGCTCGCCCTCGGCGATGACGCAGCGCCGTTCACAGGTAAGGCAGCGGACGTGGTCTCCTGCCGGCTCCTGCAGGCGCGCTGGTTGAACAAACTGGCGAGACATACGGCCATTCTACCTCCGCTGCGGACGCGGACAAGGACCCAGCCCCGGCCAGGTCACTTGACCGCTCATCCACCCTCCCATATACTAGCTGTGAGTGAGCCTCGACGAACCGAGGAAGAACCGACGGAGCATCACCCGGCCGCACCGCAGGAACGCGCAGCCGCTTGAGGGATCGCCGCATCGATCCCGCGGCTCACCATCTAATCGTTCCCGCTCAGCATAGCCAATAGCCTCCGCATGCCCCGCCAGGCTGACGCCTGGGGGGCAGGCCCGAAGGGAGGCCTCGATGCAGAAGGGACGCCTGATGACCCCGCTTGTTATGGGGTTCGAATGCCTGGGAACCGTCGCCAGCGGCTGGTTCGGCAAGCTGGCGTGAGAAACAAGGAGAGTCTGAGATGAACAGTAGGATCTTGGCTGCCGCAGCCGTCGCATTCCTTGCGCTTCTGTTGAGCATAACCGTCACAGGAGGGTTGACGCGGGCCGCTAATCTGGCGTCCGGTCCGGCCTGCACCGTTGACTCGAGCGAGACCGGGGCAGACTACACAACGGTAGCGGCTGCCGTGGGCAACTCCGGCTGCGAGACGATCAATGTCGCGGCTGGAACGTACACCGAGAACCTCTCCATCGACAGAGATCTGGTCATGCACGGATCAGGCATGGTCAGCACGACCCTGGACGGGAACGGAGACGTCACAAACCAACGCGTGATATCCATCGCGACAAACGTCAGGGTGAGCATCTCAGACGTCACCATACAGAACGGTCACGCGGCGTCAGGGGTTTACGGTGGCGGAGGCATCTGGAACCGCGGAGCCCTCACGCTGACGAACGTCGCTCTCATCAACAACGTGGTGAGCGGCACCGAGTCCAGTGACGTCGGGGGCGCCATATCGCCCGGGGGCCGCGGCGGTGGCGCACTGAGGCTGGACAACTGTGTCGTCAGCCACAACACGGCCGATAGGGGCGGCGGCGTCTTCTTCAATTCCGCGCTCCACGTGTCAAACACCCTCTTCTACAGTAACACTGCCCGTGCAGGAGGAGGTGTGCTCAACTATGGGGACGCAACGCTGGTCAATGTGACCTTCAGCGGGAACTATGCGTCCAACAATGGCGCAGGCCTGACGAACAACAGGATCATCACGCTGACCAATTGCACGTTCGCCGGCAACGCTGGCGCGCAAGCGATCGCGAACTACTACACCGCAACCCTGGCCAACACGCTGCTGGCGGACAACCTGCCCGCTAACTGCCACAGGCCCGTCACATCGCTGGGTCACAATCTGGACGACGGCGACTCCTGCGGCCTCAGTGCCGCCGGCGACATCACCAACACGCAGGCTCTCCTTGGCCCCCTACGGGACAACGGCGGCCCATCGTGGACGCACGCGCTCCTGTTCTCCAGCCCAGCCATCGATGCTGGCAGCCAAGCAGCTTGCCCGGTCGTGGACCAGCGTGGTTGGGATAGACCCTTCGACGGGGATCACGACGGCGCAGCCGTGTGCGACATGGGGGCGTACGAGCTTCACTCCTGGCGGACCTACTTGCCTGTTCTTCGGAGGGACTAGGTGGAGCGAGCTGGATTCCGAAAACTTGCCATCTTGCAGCGGCAGCGAGTGCAGCTGGACGGTCCGGAGACGAACCTGGACGGCCCGGGCTCGGGTGGACAGTAGCGGAGCATGCATCGCTGCACAGGATACAACCGCCAATGAAGGAAGCAGTAGCGGATGGAAAGCGCGTGGTCGCCGGGCCGGATGCGCCCGATACAGCGGTTTGCCCGGACTGCGGCACGCAAGTCAGGAAGCGGCACGTGAAGCGAATGGACGGAGGCACCACTTACTTCTACCGGCACAAGCGGGGACAGGGCAAGGGCTGTCCCAGACGATACCGACCGACGTGACCGACGATGACAAGGATCAGCGACAAGGAGTGTACTATCAAGTAGCCACAAGCTGGGTGCCATACATCTCGCAAGAAGCGCTACAGCAGCAAAGGAGGCAACACGAGTAACGCGGCTAAGAGTATCCTCGTATTCGGGATCTATATGGCGGTCGTAGGCCTCGGTTTCCTGGTAGTTCCCAACGCCATACTGCCTCTGTTCGGCTTTGCAACCACGAGCGAACCGTGGATTCGCGTCGTGGGATTGCTCGTGTTGATCTTGGCTTTCTACTACATTCAAGCGGGGCGCACCGAGTTGAAGCCACTGTTCCGATGGTCGCTATACTGCCGCCCGTCGGCTTTCGTCGTGTTCGTTGTCTTGGTTGCCTTGGGCCTGGCCAAGCCAATGCTGATTCTCTTTGGCGTGATCGACCTACTGGGGGCAATCTGGACCGGCGTGGCGTTACGCGGTTCTAGTGCATAGGTCACCCGAATCCCGCAGAAGCCCGCGTATCGGATAGCAAGTGTGGCACGTCTAGATAGCAGACGGACGGCACCCACGCTACGGTGGGCGTGCCGCACGCCCGACCCGCACCAGTGCTGAACCGCACGCGGCGATCTTTGTTCGGGCTGTCGGGGGACTGGGGATCCTACGACGACGGAGCCCTGCTCTCTCGGGGCTCCTCGAGGCGTCCAGAGAGTCACAATAAACACACCTTCAAACTGGTACATATCATGGGGGTAACGTCAGCGGTGCAAGCCGAGATCATCCCGACTGACGCCGAGGCACTGGGCCGTGACCCAGGCCATCCGGCACTAACGCGATGACACATGTTCCTTCGGCGCCGGAGTCTGATTCAGTACGTGTGGCTACCAGGTACCGAACTCCCCTGGTTTCTCCCGCCGTACACTCTCGTAGTTTGAGCATTTCCCGCTTGGTCTGCTGCTGCATGCTCGCCTAGAAATGCTTCGAGTACTTGGCAGGAGCAACACCAGGAAAAGGTGACTGCAGGAGGATAGGCACTGCCGTGCGACCTTTGCTCATTGAAGTCCCGTATTCCCATCTGTTCCCTGGCCTGTGGCTCCGCACACAGAGTGAGGGATATGAAGCACAGAAGGACGCCGATGTCATTCTTCTCTTCGCCGACGATTCGTCAGCCGCAGCGATGCTTCGCCATAACACAGAGAGTGGTAGAGTCCACTTCGTCGAGGCGTACACAACTTATCAAGGGACTTTTATCGATGAGCGAGTATGGAGGCCGCAGGAAATCATCGAAGAGGATGGGGAGCTGAGTATCCATCTAGGTCGCCGCCTACGCTAAGGCCCTACCGCGCTGTAACTTCATCTGATCCCGTCCCAGAGTCTCTGTAGCTGCTCTGTTCCAGGCATGACATAGGCCGCCGGCTGGTGCGCATTTGTGTCGAGGAGGCTCGCGACGCCAAGCCGAACCTGGATATCGGCATCTGCCTGGAGGTCGCCATACAGTGACGTCAAGGAGTGCACCAAATGGCCAGCAATAACGAATAGCAGAGGACCGAGTGGTCTGTGAGAGAAGCCAGTCGAGTCCCGAGAGCCATGAGCCACAGGAGAGGCAGGGAGAATCCGTGCCGTCAGTCGAGCTGATCGGTATGACAGGACGGGAGCGGGTTGGCAGGGGGGACACGAGCCAGAACGCGGAACGAGATGTCGTAGGTTTGCAGGAAGCCGCAGGCCCAGATCTGGCTGGCGCGGTTGTGTAGCAACGTCGGCCACGTTTGATTCGATGAACGAGATCCACGCTCTTCTATGTACCGCTGAATCGTGCTCTTACTGACGCGAACCCCCAACTTGAGTAGCTCTCCACGAATGCGCTCTGCGCCCCAAGTTGCGTTCTCCCTGGCAGCCCGCACTGCCGCCATCTGTTTGATCAGAGCCACAAGATCCTCAGTCAGCAGCGGTCTGCCCTGCTTGGCCTGGGACTTTGACTTACGCTTCCAAAAGCGTCTAAAGAGCTCGCGATGCCAGCGCAGCACGGTATCAGGCTTCACGATGATCAATGCCTCTTTCCACCCGCCCAGCGTGCGGCCAGCTGGCGCAGGCCAGCCCTAAGCCGTTTGCTTGCCAGCA
>CAYVCX010000091.1:0-8560 GCA_964450435.1 uncultured Anaerolineales bacterium | reverse complement strand
GATGTGCCCATTATAGACTGCGTGCTTACCCGTGTCCAGTCACCCGGGGCGACTGCCCCGCCCCGGTAGATCCGGAATCAGTCTGGAGAGGCGGCCAGCCACGGAGTCGCCCGGCGCGAATCGCGGCCCGCGCGCTCGCTCTCGGGGGACTGTTACGTACCGGCTCTTCGCCGGGATCTCCGCTTCCGCGCCGTGCGTGGTCAGATCCGCCGCGTCCGACCAGAGTGACGGGACAGATGTGGTTTCCTTGATGTCGGCTTGCTTTCGTGTTATGATTATCTCCTTGCAGAATGGTTTCCGACGGATCTTAGACACAGGATGAGGGAAATGTACCCTGACAGCGAGATTCTCTTTGCCCCGCACTGCATTCCACAACTGCGCGATTTGCGGGGCCGTAGATGGTACGAGTTGGTTGGCCGGATCGCTGGGCTTCCCGACGGTCACATCGAGGTCCTTGGCTTTTCACTGACGGTTGTCGACCTCTCCAGCTGCCTTACCTGTGACCTGGACAGCTATCGCGCTACTCTTGGTTGCTGCACCTGTGCCCAAAGATCTGTGTCCGGGTTCAAGGGAACCGACGAGGAACTCATCGCTCTGTTCGAGGACAAGCGCCGGGAGGTTCGGGAGTACCTTGCATCCGATGAGGTGCCGCGGCCGGTGGCCGCCCTGGCCGTGGAAGCGGCCGCCTAGAAGCAGCGGTCACTCTGTCTGGAGACGGTTCTGCATCTTGCATTCTCCTGATCGATGAGTGCTGACCTCCGTCGCAAGCACGGGCGGCTTCTTGCCGTCCTTCTGCTGGCGCTGACGCTTCTTTCTGCCTGTGACGGCGCGATTCACGATTGGGCCTTCGAGCGCACAGGCGAGGAGGAGTTCCTCAGCCAGGCTCGTGGCTTGCTCCAATGGGCCGCCAATCCTCTCCATCCCAGCCCTGACACAGCGGACTACGCCCCGATGGCCCACGCTGGCGTCAATCCTTTCGGCATCAACGTCTTTCTGAATCAGGAGGTCGAAGAGGCGAAGCGTGACCGCTCCCTCCAGATGATCGCCGACGCAGGGTTCCGGTGGGTTCGTCAGGAGTTCCCCTGGGAGGACATCGAGGTTCACGGCAAGGGAGATTTCGTCGATCGTCGCAACGATCTGACCGGCGACGGCCAGGTGGATCCCATTGATGCCTGGGCCAAGTACGACAACATTGTGGAACTGGCCGAACGGCACGATCTTCAAGTCATCGCCCGCCTGAGCAATCCCCCGGCGTGGACTCGGGAGCTGACCGATACAGTCGGCACCTATGCTCCTCCCGATGACCTTGGCGACTGGGGAGACTACGTCTCCGCCGTCGTCTCCCGCTACCAAGGGCGGATCCGCTACTATCAGCTGTGGAACGAGCCCAACGTCTATCCGGAGTGGGGGGAACGGCCGGTCGACCCGGAGGGATACACGAAGCTTCTCTGTGAGGGCTATCGCCGCGCCAAGGAGGCCGACCCGGATGCCGTCATCATCAGTGGGGCCTTGGCCCAGACCGTGTCTCTAGACCCCGGCCCCGGCCCAGCGCGCGGCTTGAATGAGTTCGTGTTCCTTCAACGAATGTACGACGCCGGCGCCGCGGCGTGCTTCGACATCTTCTCGGTGAATGCCTACATGCTCTGGTCCGGTCCAACCGACCGCCGTATGCGGCCCTTGAACGTCAATTTCTCACGGCCTCGGTACGTTCGTGACATCATGGTCGCCAATGGCGATGCCCACAAACCCATCTGGATCGCGGAGATGAACTCCAATGCCGTGCCGGATGATCCAGATATCGCCGACCTGGGCACCTACGGTCAAGTGACCCTGGAGGAACAGGCGCGGTACGCACGCCTGGCCTACCAGCGCATCATTGAGGAGTGGCCGTGGGTTGGCGTGGCCAACTTCTGGTTCTTCAAGCGCGCCGACGAGCGTGAGTTGAACCGGGCCATGTACTACTTCCGTATGGTCGACCCGGACTTCACTCCGATGCCCGTCTACGAGACAATGAAGGAATACGCGACGAATGTGACGCCTGCGCTTTACCCCGGCACCCACCAGGCGAACCATTGGGCGTTGAGCTACGACGATGGCTGGGAGCGAGTTGTTGACCCGGGCGGCGACGGGCCCGGTCACATGAGGGCCGCTTATCCCGGGGCGATGCTCGATTTTGCTTTTGCGGGACGGGCCCTGGAGTTGGTGCCCGGCCCAGGTCGTGGTGAGATTGAGGTGAGCCTGGACGGCGGCCCCCCTCGTCGAATCTCGCTAGAGGGTCAGCCCGTGCGACTGGCCGCAGGCTGGCGTCTCACCCGGGGTGAGGTCAGCCTGCGGGCAACCAAAGGAGAGGTCAGTGTGGACCAACTGATCGTAACAGGGGCCTGGCGGCCCTCTGCCCCGCTGCTGGCTGGTGCGGTGGGAGCCGCCCTGCTGGCTGCCTGGCTTCTGGGCTGTGTCGTGCTCCGGGGATGAGCCGCGGACGGCGAACCGCTCTGTCGTTCTCCTTCAGCCGTGCCCACGTCCTGCTCTTGGCCGTCCTCTTGCTGGGAGCGTTTCTCCGTTTCTATCGTCTCGATGCTCAGTCGTTCTGGAACGATGAGGGCAACGCAGCCCGTATGGCGGAGCGATCGCTTGATCTGATCGTGGAGGGGGCCGCCGGAGACATCCATCCGCCGGGCTACTATCTCCTGCTCCATTACTGGCGGGCGGGGTTCGGGGAGAGCGAGTTTGCCCTCCGTTCTCTCTCCGCCGTGGCCGGCCTGGCCCTCATCGTGCTCACGCACCTTCTCGGCCGTCGTCTCCTCGACGAGTCCACAGGGCTCATCGCGGCCTTCCTCGCTGCTCTGTCTCCCTTCGCCGTGTACTACTCTCAGGAGGCGCGTATGTACGCCCTCTTGGGATTCCTGTCCGCTCTGGCTACCTTCTTTGCCTTCCGCAGCCTGCCGTTGACCAGCTCAAGATGGACGTCGCGCTCCATGAAACCGGCCCTGCTGATCGGGTACGTCCTTGCTAACGCCGCCGGTCTCTATACTCACTATGCCTTTGTTTTCGTGGTGGTTGCGCACAACGTCGTCTTTGGTGCATGGTGGTTGGTTCGGCTTCGGCGCGGCGGTCCCTCCTGGTGGTCTCTCGCTGCGTGGGCCGGGGCGCAGACAGCCGTGCTCGTCTGCTATCTCCCCTGGCTGCCCAGGGCGCTGGCGGCTGCCGGTTGGCGCTCTGTCGGGGGCGGGTATCATCTGGGGTCCGCCTTCCTTGACGTGCTGCGCGTCCTGACCGTCGGCGTGACGCTGCCCCTCAACCAGGCCGCTGTGCCGTTTATGGTGACCGGCGGTTTGCTCTTGCTTGGCGTGGGATCCTGGCGGACCCGCGATCGCCCGCGCCAGAGACTCGGCCTGTCGGACCAGGCAGCTACCGCTGGCGTTCTGGCATACCTTCTCATTCCCCTGGCCCTCTTCTTCGCCCTTGATCTCTACAAACCGGCCTGGCTGAAGTTCCTCATCGTCACCCTCCTCCCTTTTCACATCCTAGTCGCTCGCGGCGTGCGCAGACTGGGAGATCTTCTGGCCTCGTGTCTGCGAGCTCTGGTTCGCCCATCCCATCCTGGGAGTGTTGGCTTCCGTCCCGCGGCTCGGGCCCTCGTTGCCCTCGCCGTCGCTGCCCTCGTCTATCCCTCCCTCCGCAACCTCTACTTCAACCCCGCCTATTATCGCGACGACTACCGGCAGATCGCTGCCGACATCGAGGATATGCGGCGTGACGGCGATGCCGTCATCCTGAACGCCCCCAACCAGTGGGAGGTGTTCACCTACTACTATCCCGATCGCCACGTCTACCCGGCTCCTTATCGCCCGTCATCTGACGAGGTGAAACGATTCGTCATCCCTATCCTGCGAGAGTATGAACGCCTGTTCGTGCTCTACTGGGGCCATGCAGAAGCCGATCCGGCCAGGTATGTCGAGTCGTCGCTGGCTGACCACGCATACAAATCCGGCGAGCGGTGGTATGGCGACGTGCGCCTGGCCACCTACGGTGTGGCCCCTCTTCCCGGGCGTCCCCAGACAGCTCTGGATGTCTGGTTTGGGGGCTCGGTTGCGGACTCGCCTGCCGGGGGTGATGCGCTCATCCTGCTTCAGGGTTACGCCGTGGCGCAGGTCGTGCCCTTTGAGCCTGGCGATGTCGTCCCGGTGACGCTCTTCTGGGAGGCGGGGACCGCCATCGAGGATCCGTACAAGGTTACGCTCCAGATCCTTGACAATGAAGGGAGTCTCTCGGCTCAGGTCGATACGGTGCCTCGCGACGGCCTGGCGCCAACCAGCAATTGGGAGCGGGGTCAGGTCCTCATCGATCGCTACGGGATCCTGCTGCCCCAGGCTCTCCCGCCCGGACAGTATTCGCTCGTCGTTGCTGTTTACCACGCGGTCACCGGCGAGCGCCTTCCCGCGGCCGTCGACGGCGAGGCGATCGGCGATCACGTGCTACTGGGCGACGTCACCGTTGATGCTCCGTAGGCGAAGACGGTCTGAGGCCTCATCATTCCCTCGCTCCCGGTGATCGGCACTACCGGTGTGCCCGCCTCGGAGCGTGAGAGATACCTGCAGCCCCACAGGGCCCGCTGCAGGGTCGTCGAGGTGCCGACGGCCTCGCCGCATTCTGGATCTGTGATGCCTCGGAGAAGGACGTCTTGCTTGACACGCTTCGGATCCATGCTATACTCCGCCGTGGAGGCAAAGCAATGTTCTGTCTTTCTCGGTCGGTCGCCGATAGCAATCAGCAGGGTGATCAGCGTAACCCCGGCTACAGGGGGCGGTCGACGATGTGTCTCTTATGACATTTGAGTGCGTCAAGGTAAGCCGCCCAACATTGGGCGGTTTTTTGTTGTGAGTGTTCATCTGGGCCAGCTGGACGTACCAGTCTGAGGAGCAGCGCGACGGAGATGCCGAGGAGTCGATGATGCTAAAATCGCACGACTGTAGAGATCTGGGTATTCAAGACGTGGGGCGAGAGGTTGTGCTTGCGGGTTGGGTGAATCGTCGCCGCGATCACGGCGGACTTGTCTTCATTGACCTCCGCGACCGCTCGGGGATGGTGCAGGTGGTGACGAATCCCGACGTCGATCGGGACTCTCACCAGACGGCCCAGGAGGTACGCAACGAGTACGTGGTGCGCATCAGGGGCAGGGTCCGCGCTCGACCTGAAGGCCTGGTCAACCCCGAGATGCCCACCGGAAAGATCGAAGTGGTGGCGGACGAGCTTGAGATACTCAATCCAGCCAAGACGCCTCCCTTCTACATCTACGATGACCATCCCGTCGACGAGCTGCTCCGGCTCCAGTACCGCTATCTGGACCTGCGTCGCCAGCGTATGCAGCGCAACCTTCTGCTCCGTCACCGGGTCGTCAAGTACATTCGCGACTACCTCGATGACTCTGGTTTCGTCGAGGTGGAGACGCCGATTCTGTTCAAGAGCACGCCCGAAGGTGCGCGGGACTACCTGGTGCCCAGCCGCCTCTACCCCGGCCATTTCTACGCCCTGCCTCAATCGCCACAGCAGCTGAAGCAGCTCTTGATGGTCGCCGGATATGAGCGGTATTTCCAGATCGCCCGCTGCTTCCGCGACGAGGATCAACGCGGCGACCGCCAGCCCGAGTTCACCCAGCTTGACCTGGAGATGAGCTTCGTCGAGCGCGACGACGTGATGGCGTTGACCGAGGAGTTGATGATCGGCATCGTCGAGGAGTGCTCCGAATGCGAGCTTCTCGCCCAGCCCTTCCCACGCCTCTCGTACGCGGAGGCCATGGATCGCTTTGGCACCGACCGGCCCGACGTTCGCTTTGGGATGGAGTTAGTGGACGTCTCGGACGTGGTCGCCGAGAGTGAGTTCCGGATCTTCAGCGCTGTCGTCGGCTCCGGAGGATTGGTGAAGGGCATCTGCGCCCCCGGCTGCGGTGAGTATAGCCGCAGCCAGATCGACGAGTTGACCGAGTTGGCCCGGAACGAGGGGGCCAAGGGCCTGGCGTGGCTGGCCCTGGATGATAGCGAGGAGATTCGATCCTCGTTCGCCAGGCACCTGACTGACGGGGAGGTTGCCCGGATTATCGAGCGAACTGAAGCCGAACCGGGCGACCTGTTGCTCTTCGTTGCCGATGAACGTGACGTGGTCAACTCGACCCTGGGAGCGCTCCGTCTCGAGGTCGCTGCGTGGCTGGGCCTGTTGGACCACGCCGATCGCACGATGGCCTTCTGTTGGGTGGTCGACTTCCCTCTATTTGAATGGGACGAGGAGGGGAAGCGCTGGGATCCCAGCCATCACCTTTTCACCGCCCCAATGCCGGAGGACCTGCCCCTTCTCGAGTCCCAGCCCGGGGCGGCCCGCGGTCAGCAGTACGATCTTGTCTGCAACGGCGAGGAGATCGCCGGCGGCAGCATCCGTATTCATCAGCGTGACGTGCAGGAGCGGATCTTCGACTTGATCGGCCTTGAGGCGGCAGAGGCTGCCGAGCGGTTTGGACATATGCTTGAAGCCTTCGAGTACGGGACGCCGCCCCACGGCGGCATCGCACCCGGCATCGATCGTCTGGTGATGCTGCTGGCCGGGGAGCCGAACATCCGCGAGGTGATCGCCTTTCCCAAGACGCAGCAGGCGAAGGATCTCATGGCCGGGGCCCCTTCGCCCGTGGAGCAAGATCAGTTGGATGAGTTGCACCTACGCATTGTGGAGTAGGGAAGCAGGATGGGTTCGTTGAGATTCAAGGAGGAGCCATGGCAAACGATCTGCTGAAGCGTGTAGAGAAGGATGGCGTGCGGTTCGTCAGTCTCCAGTTCACCGACGTGATGGGAACCATCAAGAGCGTCACGATCCCCGTTGGCCGGCTGGAGGGCGCTGTTGACGAGGGGGTCTGGTTCGACGGATCCTCGATTGAGGGATTCGCCCGTATCTTCGAGAGCGATCTTCGGCTCATCCCGGACGTCGACACGTACCGGGTGCTGCCCTGGAGCGCGCCAGAACGGCGCAGGGCGCGGATCATCTGTGACGTCTATGGGGCCGGCGGTCGGCCGTCGCTCCACGTGCCGCGGCAGGTGTTGAAGCACGCCCTTGCACGCGCCGAGGAGCTGGGATACACCTACAACGTGGGACCAGAGCTGGAGTTCTTCCTGTTCAGGCGCGATGGAGAGCCGAACAAGGACCATCCGACCCGTCCGGTGCCCCACGACGTGGGCAGCTACTTCGACTTCTCGCCGCGCGACGAAGCCCAGCAGGTGCGCAGCGAGATCATCCTGGCCCTGGAAGCCCTCGGCATGCACGTGGAATCGAGCCACCACGAGGTGGCCACCGGGCAGCACGAGATCGACTTTCGCTACGCGGATGCCCTGACCAGCGCCGACAACGCCGTCACCTTCAAGTACACGGTGCGCGGGGTGGCTGCCGCCCACGGGCTGTATGCCAGCTTCATGCCGAAGCCGATCTTCGGCATCAATGGTTCGGGCATGCATACGCATCAGAGCCTCTTCAATGCCGAGGGACGTAATCTGTTCCACGATAGCAGTGATGAGCACCAGCTGTCGCGGCTGGCCTACAACTTCATTGCCGGTCAACTGGAGCACGCGCGGGCCCTTGCTGCCGTCGTCGCCCCCACGGTGAATAGCTACAAGCGCCTGACGCCCGGTTATGAAGCCCCCGCCTACATCTGCTGGGCCCAGCTCAACCGCTCGTCGTTGATTCGCGTGCCAGCCCACGGGATGGAGACTTCGGCGACGCGCATCGAGCTGCGCTGCCCCGATCCCAGCACCAATCCCTACCTGGCTTTTGCCGTGATGCTCGTGGCCGGGCTCGATGGGATCGAGCGGGATCTGATGCCCCCGGCACCGGTCAACGAGGACGTCTACGACTTCAAGCAGCACGACCTGGACGAACGAGCCATCGGTACCCTGCCGGGCACTCTGGCCGAGGCCCTGGACGCGCTGGAGCAGGACGAAGTGATCAAAGAGGCCCTGGGCGCGGACATCAGCGACGTCTTCCTGCGTGCCAAGCGGGCCGAGTGGGGCGAGTACCGCATCCAGGTCACCGATTGGGAGTTGGAGCGCTATCTGGAGATGGCCTGACGCGCCGGCGCCTCTTGGCGTTTGTAGCGGACAGGAGTGGAGGAATCTCACCCGCTCCTGTCATGCCGATGGGAGCGAACCGGAGCGCAGTTGAGAGGAGGACTCTCGCGGCCGTCAGACGGTGAACCCGCCGCGGCGATATTCTCGTCGCTGCCGCGGCCGACCTCGGGCCCGTCCGGTCAGGCCGACAGCCTCCCAAAAGCGAGAAGCCCCGACAATGCGGGGCCTCTCGCTACAGCGCCGTCGTCAGTGAGTTGCGATTATATGGCCGTCATAATCTCGCTGAAGACGTTCCCGATGGCTGGGCCCAGGAGCGCCAAAACCGCAATCACAACAATGGCGACCAGAACAAGAATCAGCGCGTACTCCACCAGGCCCTGCCCCTCTTCACGGGGTAAGAATAACATCAGTGTTCCTCCCTATACATAATACGCTTCTCCGGATCAACTGCGCGACTTCCT
>CAYVCX010000090.1:0-8635 GCA_964450435.1 uncultured Anaerolineales bacterium | reverse complement strand
AGCACTATTGCCAAGGCTATCGGGGCAACCACAATGATGGAACCCTGATCGTTTGTCAAACTACTTGACACAGATTGGAAAACCCGGTATATTCGCCAGTGACTGGGCCTGTCTCACGTAACTGCTCATCCTACCGAGAGGGTGATTCAGGACGCCAGAGTGGACGGCCAGGCAGTCTGCAAAGGCAAGCTCGTCGTACGGGGCAGAATCGCCTCGATACGTGACGCCGACGAATGCGTTGAGTGAAGGGGAGAGATGAGGATGACGGAGAGATCTGCCTTCGGTAGATGGCTGTTGAATGAACTGGATACCCGGCGCTGGTCGATGCGCGAGTTGGCCCGACAGACCGGAGTGAGCGAGTCCACGATCTCCAGGATTGTGAGCGGTAAGCGGAACCCGAGCTCTGCACTCTGCCGCCGGATAGCAAAGGCACTTCGAGTCCCGCCAGAGAGGGTTTTCCGTGAAGCCGGGCTGCTGCCTGACTACTCTGACGATTCGCCGGAGACTCGAGAGGCGCTGTATCTGTTTCGCGAGCTACCCGAAGACGAACGGCTCCGCATTCTGCTGATCATGCGGACGCTCCTGGAGGAACAGGAGCAGATCCGCGTGGGATCTGGCTGATTGGGTCAGAAGCCGGATGGGGTGAGCCCTGGAGGCAGGGCCAGGGGTAGCGGGTAGAGAGAGTCGACTGCTGGTCGGGCATTGCCCATAGGGGAACCAGATTGCTTCGCTGCCCGAGCCGCTCGAGGTTCACCCCCTCGTCCTTGCTCTGCTCCGTCCTAGTCGGACAGACAGGCACAGGCTATCTTTCCACTTAGAGCAGTGCGCAAGCACACCATGGGTCTTCTCGCAACGACCGGATGGGCGGGGTGATCTGTGCCTCTTCTCGATAGGACGCTCAGCGAGGGATGGCTCTGGCTCGGAGCCTCGCTGCTTCTGGCGATCTTTTGGAGCAACCTTGTGTGGTTGTTCTCGCCCTGGCTCGAGACAGAGAGACGCCGTGGGGAATTCGGCAGCCTAGCGGAGAGAATCGTCGCTGAGGTTGCAAACTGGCGCTTCGCTTCTGTCTCGTTTCAGACCCTCCGGCTGCTGTACTACGTAGGGCTACCGTTTGCCGCGCTCTTATGGGGCCGGGACGCCCTCGTCGCCCGTCTCTTCGGTCTGCAGCGACTGGTTCTGCCCGTGCCCGGCGGCGGCCAGCACAGCGACTTGCTGAGCACGAATTGGCTCAACTGGCTGGAAGACCTGGGATGGGCCGCAGCTCTCGGACTGGGATCGTGGGGTCTCCTCTCGCTGGCTGCCTGGGCCCGGAGACGAGCCCTTTCGAGTCTTGGAGAGGACGATGCAGGCCGAGCAAGGCCAAGCTGGCGAACCGTGCGGGAGGCAATCTACCACGAGATCCACTGGGCATTCTACCGCAACGCCCCGATTGTGGCTTTTGGGCTGTATTGGGGGGTCTGGATGGGGCTCGCTGCGGTCGCTGCGGAGGCATTGGCTAACCCGATGTGGCGCCAGAGGATGAGCAATCCAAAGCAAGCGTCAAGTCTGCTGCTACGCGCGTCGATGGCTGTAGTGAGCAGTTTGCTGTTCCTGCAGACGCAGAATCTGTGGCTGACTATGGTGGTGCACTCAGCTGTCTCATGCGGGTTGCACGAGCGATATAGCATGTCGTCGGGCGGGAACGCCACCAGCATCGCAACTCACAGCTGAAGAGAGCTCTGCAGAAACCCTGCAGGTATATGCGTCGCCGTGCCGTCTGCCACTGAACGTAGGCCAGGCTCAAGACAGACGTTAAGCGGCGCTGCATTGGAGCTAGGGGAGGAGCAGCGCCAGCCCAATCAGCACGACGAGCATCACAGCAGCGATGAGGGCGATGCGCCTGAGGTCATCCACGACATAGTAGTACTCCTCAGCCAGGGTGGACTCCTGCGGGGCCCGCCCATCGGCGATAATCTCGGCTCGACCCATCTCGTCCATTCCCGGCTGCCTCATCTGAGTCTCGGAGAGACGAATTTCGCGTTCGGCGTCGCGACGCGACTTGTTTCCCATGTTCCTACCCTTCCTATGATTCCAGCTCTCCAATGACGACGATACGGTGGGTGTTGATGCCATATGGATAGCACGATATCAGCGTAAGCACCGGCGATGAAGTGTCTTCCATCACGCTGACCTCCGTCGGCTCGATGATGCGCTTCTGAGTGATGACGTAACGATGCACCCGGCTTGCGGTGTGAACCAAGACCTCGTCCCCCAAGCTGAGATCCGGCAAGTCACGAAAGATCTCACCAAAGACGTCGTTATGAGCAGATATGATACAGTTTCCCCGTTCCCCCGGGTTGGCGCTGCCCACGTGGTGGCCGGCGCCCCGCTTCAGGCTGTCCGGATCATCTCCCTCGACCACGGGTGTGTCGACATCGATAGCCGGGATCTGGATGCGGACGGCCTGCTCCGGTCCACGGGTCGGCACGGGCAAGGGTGTTACGGCGTTCACTAGATCTCGCAGGTGAGGTGGTATTTCGTCCGGGGCAGGCCCACCCGGAGAATCTGGAGGTGCGTGGCCTCCAGGCAGCACCTGGATGGCTGAGGTCGCGGTCGGCGACGCGCTAGTCTGGCTGGAAGACTCATTGATCTGGCGCAACGTCGCCAGAGAGCTGAGCAGGACGAGGCTCAGGGCAAGCAAAATGCCAAGCTCCACGACGAGCAAGGTCTTGTCCCGTAACCAGCTCCAACCCAAGCGAAGAGAAAGCCGGTCACGGGATGTCTCGGCATCCGCATCGGCAGCCGGTTCATCGACGGCGCGGGGGCGATACCGTGCCGTGGCCCCGACATCCGAAAATCGTCGATGCTCCGCGGGCTGTGACGGGATAGGCGGCTTGGGTGGAGCCAGAGGGTCGAGGCCCTCGGCCGGCTGGTTCTGTCGGCGGAGGCGATCCGAACGCGCCTTCCGCCTCCGAACGCGGAGGACTTCCTCCAACTCCTCCAAGGACAGCTCTTCAACAGACCGTCGGTCCTTCACCCCATCCCTCACGATACCATTCATATCCTGGCTGCGCTCGCTCCGCTGCTGCCTCAGACATCGGGCAACGGAGCCCATCAGCCCCAGAGAGAGGCACAGCTCCAGAGTCTCTAACGCCCATGGTCAATTCTGGCAACTGCAAACACCTCGCGCTCGAAGAACCAGCGAAAGGGAGGCCAGTTGAACAAGATATGCCGAGCGATCTGCAACAACGGGCCCTCGCTACGATTCTGAGGCGGCGTATCCAGCCACACACGGGCGCGAAAACTCGCACGAGTCAACGAATTCCAGAGACTCAGCGCGCTCTGTTCATTCACGTGAACGTCGAGGTTCACCGGCGTGATGGCACGGGGATCCCGGGGATAGTGCTCGCCCTGCCCCATCAATGTGCGTGCAATTCGGACCACGGGGTAAGCATAGCGGTCATACCAAACGTTGGGTGCCGTATGAACGACCAACCTGCCCCGCGGGTGCAGCACGCGACGCGCCTCGCGGAGTGCCCGGTGCAGCTCCCAAGGATGCAAGTGCTCGACCAAGTCAAACATCAGCACGCGGTCAAAAGCAGCACTGGCAAAGGGCAAGACCTTAGCATCGGCCAGGGTGACGGCGCCTCCACCCGCGTCGGCTGACAATCGCGACGCGATGCGGACGGCAACGGACGAGTAGTCGATGCCATACGCCCGGGCACCACGCTCTGCGCAATGACGCAGAATCTCGCCTCGTCCACAGCCAACGTCCAAGACCTTCATGCCAGCAGCGACCTCAGCAACCTCGAAAGCCTGTTCGAGCCGCCGTGAAAGATGCCTGCCTTCGCTGGTGTTGAACTCTGTGTGGCCTTCACAGGCGGTCAGGAAATAGGCCTGGTCGTAGCGCTCAGGGTCAATCGATTGTTGGCGGCGATCACTTCCCACTTGCGCCTCGCAGAGTCATCTGTCGTGACGTCGTGCTTCACTGACGCACGTCCGCCCGAGCCACGCCTTGCAGTCGACCGGACAAGACAGTATGGATTATAGTTTGCGGCCCCGTCTCCGTCAACTGAGGACAAGAAACGCTAAGACAGGGGTGATCAGCAGGAAGAAAATGGAATGTTGACAGGCAAGACAAGTAGCCGGGAGGGGGGCCGTCACGAGGGGCGATGATAGGCGAACGAGGGACAAAGCAAGAAGCCTAGGGAGTAGGACTCGGGCCCGGGGTCGGCGTCGGCCTCCGCCACGTGAAGGAGCGCACCTCGCTGGGAGTCCCCGCCTGTTCGTAAAGCCCCTCTGCAATCCGGCGGACCACTCGCACCTGCCACTCAAACCGAGGAGCGCTGGCGGTGGCTCCCTCTAGCAGATCCAACGGCACGCGCCAAGCAGTGGTCCGGGTCCGGACCGTATCCGATATCACGCCACCCGGCGACAGGGCAACAGACAGCTCATACCATTCGTCATCGTGGAGCAGACTGACTGAGGCCCACTGTAAGAGGACAGGCGCATCTCCCCCGATAAGGACCGTCTCGTCCGGTGGATAGAGCAAGGGCGGCGGCGGGTATGGCGGGACCGGGGTCGGGGTAGCACTGAGAGCGGCACTGCGCGTGGGGTCGGGCGTAGGCGTGCTCACGGGAACCATCAAGGACTGGCCAGCACGGATGGTCTCATCCTCTGGCGACAGATCATTGGCCGCACGGAGCAGAGAGACCGAGACATCGTACTCTTCGGCGATGGAGCCCAAAGTCTCCCCCTCCTGCACCACATGAACTGTCACGTCCTCCGTCGGCGGGGCAGCCGGAGGAATGAGCAAGACCTGACCAGGGTTGATTACCTCCGGGTCCACATCAGGGTTCAAGGACAGGATCTCGTCGACCGTGACTCCGTAGGAGACGGCGATATCGCTCATCGTCTCTCCCTCCTCCACGCTATGAGCGCGCGGCGGGAGAGGTGTGGGCGTCGCTGTGGGTACCGGCGTGGGAGTGGGTGTGAGAGTCTCGGTCGGGGTGGGCGTTGGTGTCAGCGTGAGGGCCGCCGTTGGCTCCAGGTCGGGTCCGACGACGAGCATCGTGTACAATCCGAAGCCTCCGCCAGCCAAGATCAGCCCAGCCAGCAGGAATACGACAACGGAGCTGACCCAGCCGGGTATTCGGCCTACGTCGTGCTCTTCTTCCTTCTCTTCCTCGTGGGGCTCTTCCTGATCAACAAGAGAAGCACCACACATCAAGCATACCGATGCCTTGGTGGCGACCCTCATGTTGCAGCCAGGGCAGTAACGGGGCTCTTGCGACAAGGGAGAGATATCAGACTCCTGAGTCATAGCTGAGCACGGACAGGCGATATCATAGCACAGACCGATGAGATGACAACTGTCCCACGCTTCAAGCAGGCCGGCCCAGGAAGTGACGAGCAGCGAGCAGGACGATGTAGAACGAGATCCCCGGGGTCAAGCGCTTCCTTTTACAGGACTATGCTGCCATCACCTGATACTACAACCACGCATGGGCAATCAGAGCTTCCTAAACGGCCAAGGAGCGCGCACGTGTGAACTGTTTCTGGCCAGCGTGAGCGAGAATCTTCGTCGCTCCGCGCCTCAGAACGACAGATGCGGTTCTGGTACTAAAGAGCCATCCAGGAATCTGCGGCACACAGCATCAGCATGGGACAATAGTACCCCTTAGCTCGCTGTGAGAGGGCTTTACATGGCCTGACAACCGTGCTATACTGATCGAACAGGACGAGTCTCTCGGGTGCGGCCTCCGCCCTGTTGCCGAGGGTGGAGAGCAAGCGAGGATGCATTCCAGGAAAGCACGGATAGATCGCCCAGGGACCGCGTCTGAGGCCAACTCGCACATCCGGGCACAGGATCACCCCAGCATTCAAGCATGGGAACCAAAGCGGTCTCGCGACTCGCCCCAGAAGGCGGATGACCGAAGGAGAGAGCAGGGATTGACGATCCTACTCAGCCGTACAGGCGCGGGCATTTTCTTTCTGGTCCTCGGTGCACTGGTGCTCACGTTGCTCGACGTGTTGCGCCGTCGTGGAACAGCGCACTTCGAGCTGCGGGAGTTCGCCGAGTTTGGAGAGCTGAGACACGAGATGGCGCGAGCGGCCGAGAGCGGCAGACCGATCCACATCGCGCTGGGCAGCGGAGCACTGGGCAGCGGGGAGACAATCGCCTCCCTGGCAGGGCTGCAGGTGCTGGAAGGCCTCGTCAGCGCGGCAGCGGCATGCGATGCCGCACCGATAATCACCGTAGGCGACCCGACACTGGTTCCACTGGCTCAAGATACGTTGCGCCGCGCCTATGAGCGCCGAGGGGTGCTGGACCTGTATGACCCAACCCAGGTTCGCTTTGTGGCGCCCGCGCCACTGGCGTATGCAGCGGGGGCTCATCCTGTGGGCGCCCCCGAGGACACAACGGCGAGTGTGGCCGCCGGCGCTTACGGCTTTGAGGTCTCTCTGATTGCAGACGGCAACACCAGACGAGAAGTCGTCCAGTGGGCTGGCGTCGACAACGCGCAGGCTATCGGTGCCCTCTATCCTGCTACCCACCGACTGGCGATGGGAGAAGAGCTCTACGCTTTGGGGGCCCAGGTCACGGAGAGAGATACATACTCGAAGAGCCTTGTTGCCGAAGATGTGTTACGACTTGTTGCAGTACTAGCTATTCTGGGGGCAGTGGCTCTGGCCGTGTTTGCAGGTTAGGCAGCACATTGGCGACCCCAAGGCATCTGCGTGGATGGCAAAGGGAGCCATTTGAGGCGGGCGTTAGCGATTGTGGGGACGCTCCGATGGGAGAGCAACGATGACCAGGCCTCACATGGAGAGGTAGTTCCATACGAGGAGCGCGATTGCGGGCATCGCTAAAGGTGGTTCTGGATCTGACAAGACCACGCAGTATGGGAGTCGACGAGACGAATCGACGCGGGGCTAGAGAGTTATGAGGTCGATTGTCAGGAAATGGATTCCCCTGTTCGCTGCAGTGGCTGCCTGCGGGGTGACCCTCGCGGGCTACCTGTTTCCTGCCACGCTACTGGGCAGCTGGCGGGACCAACTGGTCGAGTGGGCTATCATCGTCGGCGCCTTCGCTTTCCTCCTGGGACTGTACAATCTGGTCAGCGTTCACAGTCGACGAGTGGTCGCGCGTGGAGAAGGACAGGCCCTCAGCCTAGTGCTTCTGGTGTCCGCTTTGGTGTCCTGGATTCCGCCGGTGATCCACGGCCCTGCCGGCCGAGCCACGCAACTCACCATCGACTACGTCATCGCCCCGCTGGGAGCCTCCCTGGCCGCGCTGCTGGTCTTTACGTTGACATTCGCAGCCTTTCGATTGCTCCGGAACCGCAGGAGCCCCTGGTCGGTGCTGTTTATCGTGACCGCCGCCCTGACACTCCTGGGGACTACACCCTTGTCGGGGATGGCGTGGCTGAGCGACGTGCGCGCCTGGCTGATCGGGGTTCCGGGGATGGCCGGAATGCGGGGACTGGTGCTGGGCATTGCGCTGGGGATCCTCATCACCGGTTTGCGGATCCTATTGACCCAAGACCGTCCGTACAGCGATTCTTGACGGCACGCTGATGACACTCTGCCCAAACTGCGGGACAGTAAACCGGAAAGGCAGCCGCTTCTGCGCTGAGTGCGACCAGGAGCTGCCGAGCGATGGCATTGAGTGCCCAATGTGCAGCACCACGAATCCAACAGGGGCTACCCACTGCCAGGAATGCAACGCGCGCCTGGTACCGATGACTTCTCCCGTTGAGAAGGGACAGGAGGAAGAAAAGGCACAGCCGGGAGGCCAGCCTTCGCGGCCGACGGACGCGGTGAATCGGCAAGAGCCGGCCGAAGACGCCACAGAAGCTGTCCCGCGAGAGCCCACGACCGACGATTGGCTGAGTGAGCTTCGCGGCTCGACGGACGAGACGCAGGGCACGGTAGAGGAAGCGGAGTACAACGGGCAGAGTAATGGGCAGGCAGACCCCGTGAGACCAGCCGACATCCCGGACTGGTTGCTTGACATGGGGCCGCTTAGCGATGAATCCCACGTTCCTCCGAGCGCAGACGGTTCTTCACCATATCGGAACCAGGACGAAGGCGTGGAAGCCAGGGAAGACGGTGGCGCAGAGGAAACGGAGGAAGGCGCATACGCGCCTGAGGAGCCGCCCAGCACAGCCGTCCCGGAGGACAAGAACTCCGAAGCAGGAGCTTCCCCGATGGAGCTGCAATCGTCGTCGGTGCAGGGCGAAGGGCCCCAGCGTCCGGTCAATGGGCGAGGAGACACAGAGAGGACTGAACTGCGAACCGACGAGAAGCCACTGGCGGCCGATGAGGCAAGCGAGGACGCGTCTGAGACGGAGGAGTCGGGGGCAGAGGAGCGCGGGGGAGAACAGCCCGGGGTTAAAGAGTCCCACGTTGACGAACCAGAGGTCCGGGAGCCTTCGGATCATTGGCAGGAGATCCCTTCTGCAGGCGGGGAAATGAAAGACCCGGGAGAGGGAAGCCAAGCCACATCTGGCAAGCCAGCACCTGAGAAGGAAGAACCGACGGACATCGAACTGCCGGACTGGTTCGACCAGGCAGGGGACGGACAGATGGAGTCGGCAGCACGCAGCGCCGACTCGGAACGGGAGGCCACCACTGGCGAGGAGCCATTGAG
>CAYVCX010000089.1:0-9279 GCA_964450435.1 uncultured Anaerolineales bacterium | reverse complement strand
AATAAGCCCAGCCCGCTTGCCATGCCCAGAAGCAGTAGCACCTGCCACGGAATATACACCGCTTTGGCAAGCGCGATCCCAGCCGTCCGGGCAGCACCCACGTAGACGAGGGTCATCGAGGCGTTCCACAAGCAGAATGAACAACTGACGCAGCTTCAGACCAGTATAATTCAACTCGCCGCGGAGGTCAATCACGGGTTGATGGGCGCGCCCGGATGTGCTAGAATGCCTCGCGTCGAGAGGCCCGCTCCGTCGGGCCGCATGCACGATGGGCAAACCAGCACCCTGGGATGCGAACTGCAGTCAGCTCACCGGAGAGGAGCGTATGGCAGACAAAGAACAGAGCCGTGAGGAATGGCTGGCCGAGGAGCGCAAGCGGCTCAAGGAGGGGTTCACCTTTGAACCTCAGCCTGCTTCGGAGAAGGTGCCGGCGCCAGCCAGCGACATCCTCGCCCGGCTGGGCCTCGGCGCTGGCGTCCTGGCCGGCGCCGCCGCGGGACACGCCAACCCGGCAACCTTTGAGGGGTGCAGGGCTTCGACCATAGTCAACGCCCTCAGGTCGGAGTTCGCTGGCGATGACATGCGCGTCGCCGTCAGCGAGTCGGAGGAGACGAGCATCGTCACCCTGCTGCAGAGCCAGAGACCCGACGGGCGCTTATCCGCCGCCCTCACCGTGACGCTCATCGAGACCGACGAGATCCTGACCGTGGCGATGGGCGATCTAAGCCCGGACGCCCGGCGAGGGGCCATCGGGTCGCTCGGTCGAACTGCCCTCCGCCAGAGCCGCGAGCTGCTCGTCCGCCGGGGCGGGCTCGTCGGCATGCTCGATGCGGCTGGCAATCTCGTGGAGGGCATTGAGGACGTCAGCGGGACCATCCAGGATCTCACCCTGCCAAAGCGTGTATGGAGCATCATCGACCGCGTGGGGAAAGCAGCCGAGAGCGCCTATCTGGAGGAGCAGCGCCGGAGAGAAGCCTCAGACAGGAAGCGCGAGGAAGCTGAGCGAGCCTGGACGCACTGCGAGTGGTGTGGCCGTGCCTACGGCGTGGACGAACAGGATGTCGTCCAGTGCCCATCGTGCGGGGCGCCCCGGGGCCCCAGGCCGCCCTGGTTGACGTAGCCCCCACCCTCCGTCTGCCCAGCAGCCCGGTCACCCGTCCATCCGCAGCTTCAAGCCGGCCGGTCCGGCCGAGCCTCGCGAAGGACTTGTCCCTATGGGAGGACGCGGCCCCGGCGAAGTGTCACACGCGCTCGCGGCGCTCCAGCGCCCGGCTGAGGGTCACCGCGTCCGCGTACTCGAGATCCCCGCCCATGGGCAGGCCCCGCCCCAGGCGCGTAATGCGCACATCCAGCGACTCCAGCCGGCTCAGCAGGTAGGAGGCCGTCCAATCGCCCTCGCTGGTGGGATTGGTGGCCAGGATGATCTCATCGACCTCACTCCCTCGCGCCCGAGCAATCAGCTCGGCGATGCGAAGATCCTCAGCAAACATCCCCTGCGAGGGGGCCAGCACGCCGTGCAGCACGTGGTAGACACCCTGGTACACCTCGGCCTGTTCGATGGCCAAGACGTCCAGGGGCTCCTCAACCACACAGATCGTCGCATGATCCCGCGTGCCGTCCGCGCACACGGGACACGGATCGTCCTCCGTGATGTTGTAGCAGGTGGAGCAGAACCGCGTGCGCTCGCTGAGATCCTGGAGCGCCTCCGACAGACGTAGAGCCAGATCGGATCTGCCGCGCAGAAGAAAATACGTCAGCCGTCCCGCCGTCTTGCGGCCTACCCCCGGCAGCTCAGAAAACTCCTCGATCAGCCTCGTCACCGAGGGGGGAATTGATGATGACCCTGTCCGCACCACGGTTCGCCTAGAGCAGATCCTGAATGGCGCCGAGCCCGCCGGTCAGGTCCGCCATCCGCTCGCTCGTCGCTTCCTCAATCTTCTCCATCGCCTTGTTCACGGCAACGATGACCAAGTCCTGCAGCATCTCGACGTCCTCCGGGTCCACTACCTCCGGGTCCACCTCGAGTTCCTTCAACCGCCGCTCTCCGGTCACGACGGCGGTCACAATGCCTCCACCCGCCGTCGCGGTAAACGTCTCCTCCGCGATCTCCTCCTGTGCCTCAAGCATCTCCTGCTGGAGCCCTTGCAGCTGCTGAAGCATCTTCTGAGGCCCTCCCCCGGACCGCGACCCGCCTCTCGACATGCTCTTCCTTGCATCAAAAGGGCTCACGCTCTTGCCCCGTCTCTTGCCCAAGATAACCTCCTTGACGTCTTTCCGCTCTTCCTGACACTGACTTCTGCTGGCAGATCGCCGATTATGCCCACCCCCGCGCCCTGTGCGGCGGCTGATCTCAAACCTCCGTGTGCCGCGTTGGCCGCCTCCAGGCTCTCACCCGCAGCGGCCTCGAACCGAGAGCCCGCCGATCAACCCTCACACGGAGTGGCTCCGCCGTCCACCACCTCCGCCCCCAGCTCATTCACCGCCATTTGGACCAGCGGATCCTCAGAGGGACCCGATGCAGCCGACAGGGCATTCTCCTGAGCCGTCTCGGGGTTCTCCCCTCGCGAACCCGACTCGCCATGCCGGTTCGTCACACACCGGATGCGCAGCCGACGCCCGAACACGTCGCTCAGGGCATCCTCCACCATGCGCCTCTTCCGTTCCTCCTCGACCTTGCCCCGGTGAAACTTGTGGGAGAAGCTCAACACGATGACGTCCTTCTCCACGTCGACCAGCTCGCAAGTCCGCACCAACGCCTCCAGCGACAGATCGTGAGGGCGCAGCGCATTCAAGACGCTGGGCCAATACTCAAGAACCCGCTGGGGCGTGAGCGGACCATCAATCGCTTCTCCGGCCTCGTACGCCCCTGCCGACTCCCGCACACGATCTGGCTCAGCCCTCTGCTCAACCTCCTCGGCCTGTTCGTCCCCCTCCACCCGAGACGGCGCGGGTGTCACCCCCCGCGACGAGGCCGATGAGTCGCTACCAGAGGATGACCCGGGCGCACGCGCTCGCGGATCTGATGCGGCGGAAGCCTTGGTGGATGAGCTTCCACCATCGTCCGTTCCTATTGGCTCCTCCTGCAGCACCGCCTCAATGAAGGCCATCTCCAGCGGCAGCTGAGGCTGCCAGCCTCCCTTCGCCTCTTGGGCCGCCCGATTGAACAGCTGCACCGCCTTCACCAGCTGCCGGCGCGAGAAAGCAGCCGCTTGATCCTCCATCACCACGAGAGCCCCCTCCGGGACGTGGGGGGGCACCACGCCAGACTCCAGTTGCATAAGCAATAGAGCCCGCAGATGCTCCACCATCTGCCGCGCGAACTGACGCGGATCCGTACCCATATCCACCGCCGAGTTGATGGCTCCCAGCCCCGCGGCTACGTCTCCTTCAGCCAGCGCCTCCGTGATCTCCATCACCGTCTCGCTCGCCCCAATCCCCAGCGCGGCCCGCATCTGCTCGACGGTTATGCTCCCGTCGTCATACGAGACAAGCTGATCCAGCAAGCTCTCGGCGTCCCGCATGCTTCCCGTCGCCTGACGGGCAATCAGTTCCAGGGCTTGCCTCTCAAACCGCAGACCTTCCTGCTCCGCCATCCACTCGAGACGACCGACGATGTCATCCACCGAGATGCGGTGGAAATCGAACCGCTGACAGCGAGACAGCACCGTGGGCAGAATCTTGTGCGGCTCAGTCGTCGCCAGGACGAAGATCGCGTGCTCGGGTGGCTCCTCCAACGTCTTGAGCAACGCGTTGAATGCGGCGTTGGAGAGCATGTGGACCTCGTCTATCACGTAGACCTTGTAGCGCGCTTCGTTCGGTCGAAACCCCACCCGCTCTCGAAGCTCCCGAACATCGTCCACGCCCGTGTTAGAGGCGGCATCGATCTCGATGAGATCGAGCAAGCGCCCCTCGTTCACTGCGACACAGATCTTGCACTGATTGCACGGGCGCTCCCCCTGGGGACCCAGACAGTTCACGGCCTTCGCCAGCAGACGGGCGGTGCTCGTCTTGCCCGTGCCCCGAGGGCCGGCAAAGAGATACGCGTGATGGATGCGTCCGGAGCCCAGCGCGTTGCGCAGCGTCCGGACGACGTGCTCCTGCCCCACAACCTCTTCAAACGTCCGCGGGCGCCATTTACGATACAGTGCTTGTGCCGTCATCAGTACCTCCCCTGGATGTGCTCAGTAGTCTATCATCTTCGACCGATTCGGGCAAGCTCAATAGCCGCGCTTTCGCAGCGGACGATGTAACCCGGCCGAATCGAGCCGTGGGCCGGTTCCGGCCGAGAGGCACATCGACTCCGGGGCCGCGCTGCAACTCCCGCTTCCAGGCTGCAGACAGAAAAGGCTCCCATGGCGCTTCTTCGTCAACGTGAAGGGTCTCTCTTATCCGCCTGCCCAGCGGCAACTCAGGCATTGGAGAGATACAATGCCTCTCCGCCGCAAGACCAGGAGAAGCGCCCGCCCGCCGTGCCTGGTGGCCCTTCGTCCGATGGGTCGATCTTCTGGTCGTCGCGCACTACTGCCCGGCGCTCGCTTGACGCCCTCACAGACGATGCTACACTCTCACCGTTATGATCAGGTGTCAGCGCATCTCCCGAGCAGGCCGACGCCATCCAGGTGATTTAGGTCTTTGATAACACCGTCGTGGCTCCTCTCGACTACTGGGCGAGATACCCGCGGTCGCCGGAGGCCATCGGGCCAAGGTCACGAGCACTCGCTCATGTCGGAGATATCCAGAGAATCGCCCGTTTGGATAATGCGAAGGAAGATGAGAGGGCAAAAGAACACCACTGCGGCTGCACGACCGGGTATGATACCGTCCGCTGCAGCTGTCTGAACAACCGCGAGTCCCGCGGTAAGTCGTGCACGTGCGTCGATTGCACGGGTCCGTTAAAGGATGCGAGCATTCAGGGGCTTTCGCTCTGCGCTATTCAGAACATCGACATCGTCAAGGGCCTCACGAGCCAGGAGCTGCAGCGACGGTGCGAGTTGGCGCGGCGGCACGGCGCCGTGCCGCTCGAGGATCTCGTCGGGAACCATCGCTGTGGAGAGTGTGACGCCTGCTATTGGTGTTCCTTCTGCTTCGACGCGCTTGTCGGCGATGCCTGCGCCTGGCACTGAGAGCGCTGCCCCTAGTTTCGCCTCTGGCGCCAGTGGCCCTGCGAGGAGTGCGACGAGGCCACGTATCGCGTCACCATGCCGTGCGAGCCCTGCGGAAACACGGCGGGGATGATTATGATCTAATGCTATCCGGTGTTCTAGCTTGAGCTTCGACCATTGTGGGCGGTGCGGCTGGGTGCAGCTGGCGCCCCATCAGACTTGAGGAGGTACACGTGGGCAAGAGACGTCGGGATGCACGGGCCAAGTCTGCGCTGATGAGACGGGCCCGGAGGGGGTTTCGCGGGCATCCTATCGCGACTGTGGCGTACTACGGTCCCAATGACCAGGTCGCGTCGAAGGTAGCGGTAGGCATCATCCCACACGAAGGGGAAGATCTCGCCGCCCTGGAGAGATGGTACTCGCAAGCTTCGGACGTGCGCCTCGATCCCGCCATCAACCAGGAGATCGTCGACTTCATCAACCAGCACGAGGCCAAGTCGGTGGTTGTGACGGACGGCCCAATCGGCTGTCCCCACGAGGAGGGGATCGACTACCCGGAAGGAGAGAGCTGTCCGGAGTGCCCGTACTGGAAAGGCCGCGATCGGTGGACCGGGGAGATGCTGGACGAGCAAGCCAGCCAAGCCGCGGCGTCCGCGGTTGCCGTGGGCTGCGCGTGGTACCGGAGAGACCAATGGCAGCGGTTGCGCGAGATCTCCTCGGACCCGGAGAAGCTGGAGCAGAGCTACGAGGAGTGGGTGGGCAACGCGGAGAGGGCGATTGAAGGGATGCGCGAGGCCGGGATGCGTGTCGAGAAGGTGGACGTGGATGTCGAGGAACTGCTCGCATGGTGCCAGACGCAGGGCGTGGAGGTCGATGCCAGCGCTCGGGCCCACTATGCAGCGCAGCAGCTGCGTCATCGCCACCAAGTCTCCGACGGGAATTGAGGCACTCAATAGCGTGAAGCTGGGCCTGGACCAACTACACCAATGAGCCCTGGCTATTCGGTGATAGCTTGAGCGATGACCACTGCCCAGACGAGATCGCGAAGGACGACGGGAAATCGGCTTCCACAATCGGACGAGACATCCCGTGTTTGTCAAGGCAAGAAGCGAGGTCAGGCGCAGACGGGGGCAGCAAAGGCCGCGCTGCATTGAGGGTGCTCCGGCAGGCCTGTGCGAAGCCCCAGGGAACCGGTATTCGATTAGCACCTGAACAACGGAACCTGTCTGAGCCCCGCATTCCGAGACAGCTGTTGTGCCTCTGTGCCTCGTCCGGGCCCTCTGTGTCCACCTATATCCTGTCTTCGCTGTCATGGGCTTGACGCCCCAAGGTCCCGTGCTACAATCCCAGAAAGGGAGCAGAGCTCATGGGGCAAACGGACACCGCCGAGCCAGGGATTCGAAGGGATACAGAGCTGCGCGCTGCGCTGATCGAGCTGTGTGGGCGCTACGATCTGGTGGCGATATATGCCTTTGGCAGCCGCTCACGTCAGATCGCTTCGCGGCTCAGAGGTAACCACTCTGACGAGCCAGCGACGGGGGCCGACGTGGACATTGGCGTCCTGCCGGCACCCGGGCGTGACCTCCCTGCCAAGGAGCGGGTCGAGCTGACACAGGCGCTGGAGAACCTGTTCGGCGTCCGCCGCGTCGACCTCGTGATCCTCCCGGAGGCGGACCCATTCCTTGCAGCCAACATCATCCGTGGGGAGCGGCTGTGCGCGCTGGACGCGTACGCGGCTGATGAGTACGATCTCTACGTCTTGCGCCGGGCGGGTGATTTGGCGCCACTGGAGCGAGAGCGGATAGCCCTCATCCTTGGAGAGGAAGCATGATGCCTAAACGTCCATCCAGGCGCGTAATCGCCGATCGTCTCGGGTGGATCGAGAGCATGGTCGAAAGCCTGCGGATGCTCCCGTTGGAAAGCAAGCAGGCCTTCTTCGCCGACCGTCGCAACGTGGCAGCCGCCGAGTCCTACCTGCGTCGCGGGCTGGAGGCCCTGCTGGATCTTGGACCTCATATCCTGGCCAAGGGCTTCGGGAAAGGTGTGAGCGAGTACACGGAGATAGCGCGGGAGCTGCGCAGGCAACACGTCTTGACAGACGAGGAAGCCGATCTGCTTGAGGATATGGCCGGCTACCGAAATCGCATGGTCCACTTCTATCACGAGATTCCAGGTCAAGAGCTCTACCAGATATGCTCCAGCCGCCTCGACGAGGTCGAGCAACTAATGCAGGGGCTTAAGCGCTGGGTCCGGGAACACCCAGAGCTCATCGACGAGACTCTCTGATGGTTGCAGCGACGAGCAACGGCGGCGCACGGTGCGTTGCACTGGGCAAGTGCGATACACGTGAGATGCGAACTACGCCATGCACGGGGTTGACAGGATGAGCGGGATTCACGGGAGGAACGGCGGGGTGGAAAGACCGCGCCGGCCCTGACAGGTCTTGTCCCAAAGCCGCCGTCCTCTGTGGTCCCCTGTGCCATCTCTGTACCCTCGATGCATGCCGTTCTGTTCCCTTCGTAGCCCCAACTTCTACCCACAGGAGCAGTAACCATGCCCAAGATGGAGTCACTGGCAGACGTGTTCCGTGGATACCCCGACGTCGAGGCCGTCTATCTGTTCGGGTCCCAGGCTGAGGGCAGCACGCACGCAGAGAGCGACTTGGATCTCGCCGTAGTCCCGGCGACGAGAGCCTGCAGGGAGCAGCGTCTGGACATGCTGGCGGATCTCGCCCGAGCGGGCTTCGACCAGGTTGACCTCGTCTTCCTCGACGGCGATGACTTGGTGCTCGCCTACGAGGCAGTGCGGCCGAACCGCGTCGTCTACCAGACCGAGGAGTTCGATCGAGGCGCCTACTACTCAAGGGTGATCCGTCTCTACCTGGACTTCCTCCCCTACCTGGAGATCCAGCGCAAGGCGTATAAACGGAGGATCCTCAATGGTCAGGCCTGAGGCGATACCCAGACCGTGACTACGCCGACTTCTGGTCGAGCTGGACATACTGACCAAAAGGGCGATCTGCGGCGACCAGGAAGCATTGATGGAAGATGCCGCACGCGCGCTTCTACGCACCAGACCGAGCCTTCGCCGGTTGGTAGCCAGTCAGCTCCCCAAGCGAGGAAGGATTCCCCTCTCCCCGGGGAGGCCGAGATCGGATGGGTTACTGTTGACAGAAAGGGTTTCGAGGAACACTGACATGAAGAAGAGCACCTCCTGGTGAACTGTTGAACGGACGCGATGCTCTATCCCCGATGAAATGCCGAGGAACGCGACTCGTCTCCGGGGGTTGATCTCCCCTTCCCGACCTGCTTCGAAAGCCTACCCGCCCCCGTGCTTGTAGTTGCCAGATGCCCGTGATATAATCTGGCTCAACCGTGATCAGGGCCGGATCAGAGCCGGATCGCAGAAGGGGGAAAGATATGTTGGGACAACTTGGTGCTATGGAGCTGTTGCTCGTCCTCGCCATCGTCTTGCTCGTCTTCGGGGTGGGGCGTGTGTCGAAGATTGGCCACGAGCTTGGCCAGGGGATTCGTGGGTTCCGCGAGGGGATTGAGGGCAAGGACCCCGAAGCAGAGGACCAGGAGACAAATCAGGAAGCCGCCTGACCGCTTCCGTCCATCCACCTGCAGGCGCTGGAAAGTGGGCTGGCAGATGGAAGACAGGTACAAAAAAACCACCCTGGAGTCATCGGAAACACCAGGGTGGTTGCCGTTCAGTGTCATCTCCGTTTGTAGTGCGTCTGTCGGGCCACCACGTGCCGAACGAACGGGCCGCTCGATCCTCCGCGCCCTGCTGCTAGTCCCCCCAGAAGCCCTTCGCCGCATCCAGGCATCTACCGCCGCGCCTGGCCGAACATCTCGCTCTCATCCATGCGTCTGACGTAGGCACAAAAAAAGAAGCCTCTTGGCAATGACCTACTCTCCCAGAGGGCTTCCCCTCTAGTACCATCGGCGCTGGCGGGCTTAACTGCCGGGTTCGGGATGGGACCGGGTGTACCCCCGCCGCTAGAATCACCAAGAGACTTCTTCATCGAAGCTCATTAAATTGTCAACTGAACAGTACGAAAACTCCAAGTTCTCCGCATCACGCATCAAGCCCTCGACCGTTAGTACGGGTAAGCTCAACACATTGCTGTGCGTACACCTCCCGCCTATCAAACCGGTAATCTCCCGGCGGT
>CAYVCX010000088.1:0-9282 GCA_964450435.1 uncultured Anaerolineales bacterium | reverse complement strand
CCCGTACACCTTTTGTATTTTGCCCCCTAGTGAGCTATAATTGGACCAGTGAGAGAGCGTTGCAAAACTTCGGGGAGGGTGCTTTACCCTCCGCCGATGAGGAGCGTGTCCATTGCCTGTTGCGAGTACGGCACAGCCCGTGGGCCCGAGCAGCGAGAAACTTTCCTTCTGGACCAAGATCGCTTACGGCTTGGGCGATCTGGCGCAGTCGGTTGGGCCTGGGACCGTTGTCCCGTTCTGGTATCTCTTCTTCCTCACCGACGTGGCCAATCTCGATCCTTCTTTGGCCGGCCTCACCCTCCTTGTCGGCGGCGTCTGGGACGCCCTCAACGACCCACTGATTGGGTCGCTTTCCGAACACACGCGCACCCGCTGGGGGCGGAGACGCCCCTACCTGCTCTTCGGTGCCCTGCCCTATGGCGCGACCTTCGTGTTGATGTGGATCGTGCCGCCGATTCAAAACCAGACGCTGCTGTGTCTCTACTTCGCCCTGGTGTACATCCTGTTCGATACAGCCGTCACCATCGTCAGTTGCCCCTACTACGCGCTGACCCCAGAGCTGACGCTGGATCACGACGAGCGCACTTCGCTCACTATTTTCCGCATGTTCATATCCATCGCTACCGGTTTGATGGCAGCGGTAGGGTTCTCGTTCATCCTCGAAGCCTATCCCGATGAGCGGACTGCTTTCTTGATTATGGGGGTTGCCTTCGGGATTTTATTCGTCCTCTCCATACTTGTTACTTCCCTTGGCACCCGAGAGCGGGAAGCGTTCCAGGTCGAGCCGGCATTGCCCTTGCTGGAGAGCCTGAGGTTCGTCCTGCGCAATCGGCCCTGGCGGTATACGCTCGGGATGCGCATTCTGAGCTGGATCCCGGCGAATTTCGCTTCGGCCCTCTTGGCCTACTTCCTGATCTATTGGATCAATACAGGGCCGGGGAGGCCTCGCTGGTGCAGGCGGCTCTCCTGGGAAGTGCGGCGTTGTGCCTGCCTCTGATGCTGTGGATTGCGCGCCGGTGGGAGAAGAAGGTGGCTTTCATCGTTGCTATGGCCTCGTGGGCTGTCGTGATGATGAGCGTGCTTGTCGTCCCCAGGGGAGCGAGAGGCTGTTTTAACGTTCTGGTCACTTTCGTCGGCCCTGGCATCGCGGCCGCTCATGGCCTGCCGACGGCGATGAGCGGCGATACCCTCAATATGGACGAGTTGAGCAGCGGCAGGCGCCAGGAGGGCATCTACTCCGGGTTCGAGGTCTTCGTCCGCAAGCTCTCCACTAAGCTGGTGCTCGCTGCCATTGGCCCGATATTGGCCTGGTCGGGTTACATCAGGAAGGTGGCGGAGCAGCCCCCTGAGGCGTTGATGACGATACGACTGCTGCTTGCCGTTGTGCCGGGCGTTGTCCTGGTCGGCGCCATCGTCGTCGCCTGGCGGTATCCTCTGACGCGCGAGCGCCATCGGGCGATCCAGGCTGAGTTGGCTCGAAGGCGGGCCGCGCCGGCGGCCCCCAGGTTTTCGGCGTCGGATTGAAGCTCAGGCGTCGCTGGGAATGCGGTGCTCTGTACGCTCGAAGCCGATCTATGATCGGTGGGCTCATTGAACTAAAAAGACACCCCTATGCTGCATCTCTACACCTTCGGTGGCCTCCGTATCGAGCGTGACGGGCAGCCTCTCCAGCTGCCCACCCAGAAGGCCCGTGATTTGCTGGGCTATCTGATCACCTTCCGTGACCGTCCTCACCCCCGCTCTGTCCTGGTTGGCGTCCTCTGGCCTGATCTCCCCGAGGATAAGGCCCGGCGTCGTCTCTCCGACACTCTTTGGCGCGTGCGCCACGTGCTTGGTGACTGTGTACTGGCGGACGAGGAATACGTCTGGCTCAACGATGACTTCCCCTGTCGGTTGGATGTCGAGCGATTTGAGGATGTCGCCTCCCGATTGGAGCTTGAGGCAGCATCCATTGAGTCCTTGGAGAAGGCCCTTGTTCTTTACCGCGGGCCTTTCCTGGACGGTCTTTATCACGGTTGGGTCCTTTTGGAGCGGGAGCGACTGCGAGGGCTCTATCTAGAGGCGTTGGGATTTCCCTTGGAGCATCACAAGCGGGTTGGTGATTATTCGAGGGCCCTGAGCGTCGCTCGGCGCTTGGTCGCTGTCGAGCCACTCCACGAGGCGGCGCACCGTGAGCTAATGCGTCTCTATCATCTGCTGGGGAGGGATGCTGAGGCAGTGGCTCAATACCGTCGTTGCTGTGAGATACTGCGCGAGGAGCTGAGCGTGTCTCCCGCTCCGGAGACCGAGGCGCTCTATCAGGCGCTGAACCGACGCACCTCTCTTCCATCTGTTGTGTCCGATGTGCACCTGCCTGCCCCGGCCCGTTCTCCCATTCCTCATCTGGACGACTTGCCCCTGGTCGGTCGCGACGCCGAGCGGGCGGCTTTGCTGCATCATCTGGAGGCCGCCGCTTCTGGGCGAGGGAGCGTCGTACTTCTGGAGGGCGAGGCGGGTATCGGCAAGAGCCGCCTCGCGCGGGAGCTAGCCGAGGGAGCCCGCTGGCGCAACGTGGAGGTGGTTGTGGCTCACGTCCCAGCGGATGCTTCTTCCTCCTATGGGCTGTTTCTGGCGGCCCTTTCCCCGATGTTGACCCCTTTGCGCATACGGCAACTGGCTCGTCTGGTGGAGCCAGCTCATCTGCGGGCCGCTGCTTCCCTTCTGCCCTCCCTCGCCGAGACGCTGGATCTTTCCCCGCCCCTGGATCTTCCGCCGCCCCAGGCCCATGAAAGGCTTCAGGAGGCGCTCGCCGCCCTGGCGCTGAATCTGGCTCGCATCGTGCCCTGGCTCTGGGTGCTGGAGGATCTACAGGATGCCGATGCAGAGACGCTCTCGCTTCTACCTCACCTGTCCCTTCCTCTGAGAGAGAGCCAGGGGCTTGTCCTTCTCACCGGCCGCAGCGCGGAGCTGCGAGCTGATCCCCGGGTCTGGAAAGCGCTCCAGGCCCTAGACCGAGCGGGACCTTTCCCGCGCTATACCCTGGCCCGCCTGGACAGGAATGCCATCGGCTGCCTGGTGCGCGATCTGCTGGGCGAGGAGGATGCCTCTCTGACCGGGCATTTGATGCGGGAGAGCGGCGGTGTGCCCCTCTACCTCGTCGAGACTCTCAGGGGGTGGCGGGACGAGGGACATCTGCTGCCTGACGAGGGAGGCAAGGGGCTTCCCGGTGGAACCTGGCATTGGAGCGGGGAGGCGGCCTCCGCGCTGCCTTCCCATGTGGGTGAGTCCGTCATCGGTCATCGCCTTTCCCAGCTTTCCACGACTGCCGAGCAGGTTTTGGCTACGGCCGCGGTTATCGGCGCCGACGTGGACTTTGATCTGCTCGCTCGCGTCTGTGCCTTCCCCGCGCCTGAGTCCGAGCTGACCGACGCGGATCCTTACCTGCTGGTCACTGACGAGCTGCTCCGCCTGGGGTTTCTGGAGGAGGCCGATGTTGGCTATCGTGTCAGCCACGAGCAGGTCCGTCAGGCCGCCTACGGGCGGCTGCGCCTATCGGAGCGTCAGCGTCTCCATCGAAAAGTCGCTTTGGCCCTGGAGGATCTCTTCCCCGATCAGTTCGAGCGGATTGCCCACCACTTTGAGGCCGCCGGGCAGCGAAGGCCAGCCATCCACTACCTGAACCGCGCCGTCGAGCACGCCCGTGAGCTCTTCGCCCATCAGACCGCCCTCTCCTGCTATGACCGTCTGTTGGACCTCTTGGATCGTCCCGGCGACCGCTCGGCCCGCTACGACGTCTTGTGCGACCGCGTCGAGGTGCTGGGCTGGATCGGTGACCGCGAGGCTCAAGGTCGCGGTCTGGAGGAGATGCTGCGTCTAGCCCGGGCCACCTCTGATGACGCTCGGCTGGGGAAGGCGTTGCATCGTCGGAGCGAGTGGCATCGGGTCCAGGGGCGGTACGAGGCGGCCAACGATGACGCCCAGGCGGCGCTCGAGATCTACCGCCGGTTGGGGGATGAGCACAATCGGGCTCGTCTACTAAACCAGCTTGGCCGCAACCTCCTTGACACCGACGATTGTCCCCAGGCCGTCGTGTACTTCGAGCAGGCTCTTCCCATCCACGAGGCCGTCGACGATCTTGTGGGGCAGATTCAATCCCTGATGGGGCTGGCGAGCGTGGCTCAATACAAAGGGGATCTTTCCCGCAGCCTGATGCATTGCCGGGACAGCCTGGATCTGGCGAGGTCCACCGGCGATGTCCGCTGGATCAATTACACCCTCTCCAGCGTGGGATTGGGCTACGTTGACCTGGGCGATATGGAGGCCGCCGAGGCTCATCTGCGTCAGGCCCTGGAGCTGGCGGAGACCAGTGGGCAGCGACGCCGGCGGGCGATCACTCGTGTCCGTCTGGCGCATGTCGCGCTCCAGCGCGGTGACTTTGATGCTGCCCAGGTCCGTCTCGAGACCGCCCTGGAGACGCTCCGTGATGTGCAGGACATCTCCTGGGGAGGATATGCCCGGAGTATCCTAGGTGAGGTGCATCTGCTGCATGGCGATCACGCTGCTGCCCAAGAGCACCTGGAGGTTGCCTGCCAGTGCTATCGAAGGCTTGGTGAACTCGACTGGCATACGATAAGCCTCTCTTACCTGGCACGGGCCGAGGCAGCTCTAGGGAAGGAAGCCGCCGCCTGGGAGCACAGCCAGGAAGTAGCGGCCAAAGCGGCGGCGGAGTGGCCGGATGCGGAGAGCCCCCCAGAGATCTATTACAACCATTACCGCGTGGCCCAGGCGACCCGGCATTGGGCTGCTGCCCGCGACGCTTTGGAGGAGGCGGCCAACGTCCTGGATGAGCGAGCCAAGCTTATCAGTGACCCAGACTGGCGGGAAAGCTACGGCACCGGGCTGCGCGTCAACCGAGCCATCTCCGAGGCTATCGCCGAGCAGCCCCCGCCGGGCTGCCTGCGCGTCCGCTTGGCCCGCGCCGACGTGCCCGCCCACCGGCGCCCAGGGCCGGACGAAATGGTCACCTTCATCTGGACCGTGGACGCTGGCGATGAGGACGCGACCTTGGCTGAGCGGGAAGGCGGGGACAAGTGGCATCCCAAGGTGGCCCTGCGCCGCCACCGCATCCTGCGCCTGCTGGACGAGGCCGAGTCCGGGGGCGCAAGCCCCACCGTGGCCGACCTGGCTGGCGCCCTCGATGTCTCCTCCCGCACCATCCGCTCTGACCTGACCGCTCTCCGCGATCAGGGTCACCCCGTCCGCACCCGCGGGTCTCGCGCCTGACACGAGCCCCCTCGACGCCTCTTTCCTCCACCTTCATCCACCTTTCCATCCCATTTGCTGTCTCTACCGCGATACATTCGCGATACCCCTGTGATAAGATGCTGTAGAAGGCGGGGAACCTGATGCAGGTCGAGTTTGCTACTCGACCGGATTGGTGTCAAGGAGCCTCTCCACCAACCTGAGGGATCTTGTGGGCACACCGGGGTTTTCAACAAGCCGACAGCAAAGGAGCGAGTGACAGTGCAGCGCAGATCTAGGGACATCGGTTTGGTCTTCGTCGGTGCGATCTTCCTCGTAGCCAGTGTCATCTGCCTATTGACAAGCTTGGTTGGGGAATCCGAATTTCGTCGCTGGCAGGCCGCCGCATCGATCAGGGAGCCTGGTGATCTACAGACTGTGGGGGAAGCGGGCGACGTGGTTGTCGTCGGTCCCATCGCGCAGGACGCGCCGGTTGCGGAGGAAGGGTTGGCCCTGTACGAGCGCTGGGAGCACGAGGTGGAGTATGAGGACGGTGAGCGCGAGTCCCATTGGCGACACAATTACGACTACGACCACAAACCCACATTTGAGTTGCTCTTCGGGGAGCGAGAGCAGAGGATGAGGGTTCACAGCGGATTCGTCATTTTTTACAATCCGCGCGAGGTTATGGTAAAGGAGCATGTCAAGCTCAAGGGTTTCGCTCCTGACGACGTCGTGACTGTTATGGGGAATGTGCAGTCCTCCGCTGATCCCTTGGCGGTCCAAGCCGAGATCATCTGCGGTGGAGAGCGAGAGAGGTGCATGAAGCGCCTCTCCCGCTCCTCCATCGGCCCCGCCATCGGGGCGGCGCTCATGCTTCTGGTCGGCGGCGGGCTGATGTGGCTGGGACTCAAAAAGCACAAGATGCCAGCGGAGTCTTGACCGGGGTGGGAGTTCAAGTGAGAAGATCGTGTGGACCTGCCGTCCTGACTGCGCTCATCCTGCTCGTAGCTGCCTGTGCTACGGCTGCTACGACCGTGCCGCCCGCTGCTCACACCTCGACGGCTCAGCCTGCTCTCACGCCCTCTCTCACATTTTCATCCACACCTGCTCCGCCTCCCTCTGCAACAATCAAGCCAACCGCTGCGCCAACGCATACACCAACCTGGACGCCTATGCCCACTCCCGCGTCTACCTCGACTCCAACCCCTGCTTACACGCCGAGCGCCACCCCCGCATCTACCCCAGAGGTCTTCCGGCCGATCATCCCTGTCGAGGACGTGCTCACTGGTCAGTTCCAGCGCCTCCACGCCTCGCCCGGCGGCGCGCTGTGGCTGATCACCGACGAGGGCGTCGCCAGGATGCAGGACGGGACCTGGCGCGTCTACCTTACCGACTTCACCGGCGAGCTGGTCGGCATAGACGCTGCTGGACGCGTCTGGGTGGCGAGTGAGGATATGATGCAAATCACCGCCCTTCGACGAGCTCAGGACACAGCCTGGGACGGCGCATCCTGGATCGCGTATGGAGCCGACGAGGGCTGGTCTCCCGTCACCCTGGAGGACGAACGGTATGGTGAAATAGGGTGGGGGCAGAGCGATGGCATGGGAGGGTTCTGGCTCACCACGCCGCAGGACGTACGCTTCTTCGACGGCCAGCGGTGGAAAGTCTTCACGCCGGAGGCGATGGGCATGGGAGAGGTGGGTCCCGAAGCGCTGTGGGCCACGTTCGCCATAGAGATCGCGGATAGCTCGGGGATGATTTGGGTCGGTGAGTGCGATTGGGGCGGTCCGGGGCCTTTCGGTGGGCAGGGCGTGCGCTGGTTCGATGGGCAGAACTGGCATGGGGCCGATTCGCCCGTCGGCACTGGCTGCGTGACGGTCATTGAGGAGGATGGCCAGGGGCGCATCTGGATCGGCGTGGATGATAGCCTGTGGTGCTACGAGCCCGCCTTTGGCGAGTGGACCGAGTTCGCGCCGCCCGAGCCTCCGGTGGATTGGACTCGCTTCGGGTTTGCACACGCCATCGCTTTGGATTCATCCGATGATCCCTGGCCGGCGATGGTGCTTTGCGGGGCCAGTTGCTATGGGAAGATCGTGCTTTACCGCGTCCAGGATGGAGCCTGGACGCAGATAGGAGAAGCGTTGGAGTTCGGTGGCTTTTTGCCGCCACATGAGCTGGTTGTCGACGCGACCGGTACGCGCTGGCTCTTCTGGGCTGGATCCGTCTATCGCGTGGGGGAAGGAGTGTCGGAGCCGGTGCCCGGCCTGGGCTTTGTTCGCCACATCGTCGTGGGCGCCGCCGGGCGGGCGTGGTTTGTGGTCAGACATGAGGGGCGGGACGTGCTTTGGACCCTAAATACGGAAGCTGAGGATTGACATTCCACAACATAGGATGATCCAGATGCAAAACAATAGGTTGTCAGCTGCACATGCACATTCGTTCGTCGTCCGCATCTGGTGGGAGTCAGGCCTGAGCCGACTCAATGGCGTTCCGCTCTGGCGAGGGTACGTACAACACGCCGCCAGCGGCCAGACCCTGATCTTTCAGTCGCTGGACGACCTGCTGAGCTTCATACAGAGCCATACCGGTGAGCTGGAGTTAGTGGGTTCAGCGACGGGTGACCCCTAGCGAGGGCCCTGTGGAAAGATCTCGGTCTCTTTCCGAGGGGTTCGGTGGCTATGTCGAGTGGTCACTACACACTTACCGGGAACCTACAGCACGAGGAGGAGCTGATGAATAGATGTCCAGATTTCGAGTTCCAAAAGCCAGATAGCTACCACTGGTGGCTGACTGCTAATAGCTGATCTAAGGAGGAATCATGATGAAAAGGCGACGTCTTCTTCTTCTCGCCGGGGCGATGACCCTGGCTGCACTGATGGTGAGCAGCGTGGCTGTGGCTCAGGACACGGGACCGTTGAGCCCAGGCGCGGCCTTGAGCACGGGCTTCACTTATCAGGGACGGTTGATTCAGAGTGGCGAGCCCGTCGGCGACACTTGCGACTTTCGGTTCACCCTGTACGACGCGGCCGACGGTGATCCGGTGGGCTCCCCGCAGGATAAGCCCGATGAACCGGTCAGCGATGGCTACTTCACCGTGGAGAACCTGGACTTCGGCGCGGCCGCCTTCGCCGGCGACCGCCGCTGGCTGGGGGTCGAGGTGGATTGCGGAGGCGACGGCAGTTACACCGACCTGGGCCGCCAGGAACTGACCGCGGCGCCGCACGCGCTCTACGCGGCATCGGCCGGCGCACTCCGAGGCCATGCTGTCTCCACCGCCGATCCGGTCAGCGACCAGGTGCTCAAGTGGGATGGGACACAGTGGGCGCCAGCCGCCGACGAGACCGGTGCTGGCGGGGCCGGGGACATCACCGCCGTCAACGCCGGCGTGGGCTTGACCGGCGGCGGGACGTCCGGCGACGTGACGCTCTACGTCCTCACCTCCACCATCCAGAGCCGGGTGAGTGGCATCTGCGGTCCGGGTTCCGCCATCCGTGTGGTCAACCAGGATGGCAGCGTGACCTGTGAGACCGACGACGACACCAGCTACGGTGCCGGGAGTGGCCTCGCGCTGGACAGCGGCGTCTTCAGCGTGGACACCTCTGCCATTCAGCAGCGAGTCAGTGGCTCCTGCGGATCGGACGAGGCCATACGCATCATCAACGACGACGGCACCGTGACCTGCCAGAGCGTGGCCGGTGGCACGGGCGACATCACCGCCGTCAACGCCGGCACAGGGCTCACGGGCGGCGGTGCCAGCGGCGACGTGACGCTGAACGTGGATTTCGCCGGCAGCGGTTCGGCCATCACTGCCGCTCGCTCCGATCATAGCCACGACGACGCATACTACACCGAGGCGGAGCTCAACACCAGCGGCGCAGGTGGACACGTTCACTGGGATAACCTGACCGGCCTACCGAGCGGCTTTGACGACGACATGGACAACATCGACGACACCGTCTCGTGGAGCGAGATCAGCGGCATTGTCGGCACGGGCCCCAGCCAGGTGGCGGCCGGCGACCACGATCACGACGGCCATTACTGGTCCATCACCGGCAACGG
>CAYVCX010000087.1:0-9574 GCA_964450435.1 uncultured Anaerolineales bacterium | reverse complement strand
CATCTTGTCCCCTCAAGGGCCCATGATTATAGCGCATCCCCCCGGTTTGTCAAGGACCGTCATCCGGTTTCTCAGCGGATCTCGTTCTCCTCCCCTCCGTTCCGCCACAGCGGCACAGGACCACGACAGGCAGCTGTGCCCTTTGAAGCTCCCCAACTCCATCTCGCCCCAGGCGGCCCGCCCCGCGGTCCACGGCAACCAAGTCGTGCGTCCGATCCTGAGTGAGTCCCCGGATTCCCAACGCCGCCGCAGCGATACTCCCCGCCTCCATTGGCAATCAAAGCGCCACACTCTTTCCAACTCATGTGAACCGTTGTATAATCTCCGGCGTCAAAGAAGTGCAAGCCAACAAAGGGAGGGTCCGATGGCTGAACAGCTGCGCGTGTTGATCGCCAAACCCGGCCTCGACGGGCACGACCGCGGCGCCAAGGTCATCGCCCGCGCGCTGCGGGACGCGGGCATGGAGGTCATCTACACCGGTCTGCGCCAAACCCCGGAGATGATTGTGGAATCAGCCCTGCAAGAAGACGTTGACGGCATCGGGTTGAGCATCCTCTCCGGTGCCCATATGACCCTCGTACCCCGTGTGCTCGAAGGCCTGCGAGAGGCGGGGCTGGACCACGTAAAGGTCTTCGTCGGCGGCATAATTCCCGCCGAGGACGAGGCCGAACTGAAGGAGTTGGGCGTAGCCGGAGTCTTCGGCCCCGGCTCCAACACCGAGGTCATCCGCTCCTTCATCCGCCAGCAGCTGACCGAGGCTTGATGTGGATCTGGTAGCCGCCGCCCTGGACGGCGACCGCTATGCCCTGGCACGCCTCATATCACTCGTCGAGGACAACGGAGCCGAGGCTCAGCAGGCGCTCGCAGCCCTCTATCCGCACACCGGCAAAGCCCACCTGGTCGGCGTGACCGGTCCCGGGGGCTCCGGCAAGAGCACCCTGGTCAACCAGTTCGCCAAGACGTTGCGTGCCGACGGCGCTACCGTCGGCATCATCGGCGTCGATCCCACCAGCCCCTTCACAGGCGGGGCGCTGCTCGGAGATCGCGTCCGCATGCGGGATCTGGCCGGCGACCCCGGCGTCTTCATCCGCAGCATGGCCACCCGGGGCAGCCTGGGCGGCCTCGCCCAGGCCACCAACGATGTGGTGAAAGTGCTCGACGCAGTCAGCTTCGACGTGGTGCTCATAGAGACTGTCGGAGCCGGCCAGTCCGAGGTGGAGATCGCGCGCACAGCCCACACCGTCGTCGTCCTCGAGGCTCCGGGGATGGGAGACGAGGTCCAGGCTTTGAAGGCCGGCTTGATGGAGATTGCCGACATCCTGGTTGTCAACAAGGCGGATCAGCCCGGAGCCTCGAGGACAGCCCGCGCCCTGCAGATGGTGGTCGATCGCCATACGTCCTCAGACAACAACCGCTGGCAGCCCCCGATACTGCAGACTGTAGCACTCGATGGGTCCGGCGTCCCCGAGGTCCTGAAGGCCATCCAGGCCCACCGCGACTACCTGGGCGCCAGCGGACTCCTGGCCGAGCGCGAGCGGAGGCGCGCTGAGGCTGAGCTCCTCCAAGTGCTCCAACGGCAGTTGCTCGATCGAGTGGTCACCCGCGTGGGCGATGAGCGAATGCAGACGTGGATAGAGCGTATCGCCGCCAGGGAAGTGGACGTCTATACAGCGACGCGCGAGCTCTGCAAGACATGAGTGCAAGCCATGAGTCCAAGGCATGACACGATAATGCGCCTGTTGCTCATTCGCCACGGCCGGTCGACGTGGAACGCCCAGGGGCGCATCCAAGGCCAGGCCGACCCCCCGCTGGACGACGTGGGACGGGATCAGGCCCACAAGCTTGCGGAGCGACTACGTGGGAATCCCCCCACCACTCTGTACTCGAGCCCCTTGCAGCGCGCCAGAGAGACCGCGGAGATCATAGCGAATGGGCTGGGGGTCTCGGTAGCGGCCGATGAACGCCTGAGCGAGTACGGTGTCGGTGCGCTCACGGGCCTCACATCGCGCCAGGTAGTCCAACAGTATCCAGAGGTAGCGGAGCGTTGGAACAATGCCCAGAGTCTCACCATCCCGGGAGAGGAGGGGAGAGAGTCATTTCGGGCCCGCGTGGTGGCCGCATTCGACGATATTAGATCACAGCACTCAGAAGGCACGAGTGCTGTGATCTCCCACGGCGGGACCCTCGGCAGCTATCTGGTTCACCTCCTCGGGCTGTCCATCAGCTTCGCCCCCTTCCGCTTCGACAACGGCTCACTGAGCATCGTCCAACCCCACCGAGTGAAACCGCGCATTCTACTGCTCAACGACACCTGTCACCTGAGAGAAGACCTGTGATCGCGGGAAAGAAGGTGCGACTGCGGCCCGTCGAGCGCGAGGATCTTCCCGTGTTTGTCGAATGGTTCAGTGATCCCGAGGTGCGTCGCTATCTGGGTATGGCCCTGCCCTTCTCACTGGCCCAGGAGGAGCGCTGGTTCGAGAATGTGCAGGAGCGCCTGGAGAAGCAAGAACTGGTCATGTTGACCATTGAAACATCCGAGGGCGCCCACATTGGGAACATCAGCCTGTTCGACATCAATTGGAAGGACCGCTACGCGGAGCTGGGCGTCACCATCGGGGACAAGGACTACTGGAACAAAGGCTACGGTACGGCCGCTACCCGGACCATGCTGCAAATGGCCTTTGATGACCTGAACCTACACCGGGTCTCCCTGCGCGTGCACGCAGACAACGGGAGAGGCATCCGCTGCTATGAGAAGGCCGGCTTTCAGAAGGAGGGAACGCTGCGAGAGAGCGTGTTCCGAGGAGGAGTTTATCACGATATGGTCCTGATGAGCATCCTAGCATCAGAGTTCGACCGTGATGGGTGAAATCAGAGGTGGTATGCACGGAGAGATCAAGCTATTCAGCGGCACCGGATGTCCCGACCTGGCCCAGGAGATCAGCCAGTACCTTGGTGTACCCCTATCGCCACGGGAGATTCTCCAGTTCCCCAACGAGAATATCTTCGTCCGACTGGAGGAAAGCATACGAGGACAGGACGTCTTCCTTATCCAGACGATGGCCTCGCCGGTCAGTCACAACATCCTGGAACTGCTTATCTTCCTGGATGCCCTCAAGCGGGCCTCGCCCGATCGCGTGACGGCGGTCATCCCCTACTTCGCCTATGCCCGTTCAGACAAGAAGGATCAGCCCCGGGTCCCCATCACGGCCAGGCTCATGGCCGACGTCATTGGAGTCGCCGGAGCCGATCGCTACATGACGCTCGATCTCCACGCCGACCAGATTCAGGGCTTCTTCAGCATCCCCGGGGACGCGCTCACCTGTTTCTCAATTCTGTCCGATTACTTCCGAGAGAAGGAGTTGAGAGAGGCCGTTGTGGTGGCGGCGGATCTGGGGTTCGCCAAGAAAGCGCGCAACTTGGCCGCCGAGCTTGGCCTGCCCCTGGCCCTGGTGGAGAAGCGACGGGTGAGCGTGGACACCGAAGCCCTCACGCTGGTCGGTGAGGTGGAGGGCCACGACGTGATCATCGTCGATGACGAGGTGGATACCGGGGGCACCATGGCCAACGCCGTGAACATCGTGCGAGACTTCGGGGCTGGAGACATCTTTCTCTGTTTCGCCCACGCAGTCTTCTCTCCTCCCGCCGTCGATACACTGACGGCCCTTCCCGTCCGCGAGATCGTCACCACCAACTCCATATCCGTGCCGCCCGATCAACGCCCGACGAACCTGACTGTTCTCTCGGTCGCTGCTCTCCTTGGAGAGGTGATCCAGCGAGTGCACGAGGGCCGCAGCGTCGGTGAGATGTTTCAGAGATATCAGCGCTACGAGTAGCCCTGCGAGGAAGGAGGCTCCGGAGTGAAAAAAGACCTCGATCGTCTGATGGAACAGCGAGGCCTGGATGCGTTCGTCGTCGCCGGGCCTGCGCACGGCAATCCGAGCATGTACTATATGACCAACGGCGCCAGCCTGACCGGAGGCTATGTCGTCCAGAAGCGCGGCGCAGAGCCGATCCTGCTCTGCTCTCCCATAGAGCGTGACGAGGCCGCCGCCAGCGGCCTCACCGTCGTAAGTCTGAACCAGTACGACTTCGTGAGCATCCTGCGCGAGAAAGAGGATCGACTGGCCGCCACCGTTGAGCTCTACCGCCGCATTCTCGCCGATCTGGCCGTGAGCGGTCGGGTGGGCTTCTACGGAAACGCCGATCAAGGCCGTGCCTGGAGGCTGCTCAACGCCCTCGACGCCCAGCTGGAGCACGTCACGGTGTACGGCGATTTCGACACCCCCCTTATCGAGGATGCGCGCGCAACCAAGGAGGCCGCGGAGGCCGAGCGCATTCAGGAGTTGGGCCGCCGCACCAGCGTCATCGTACGCCGCACCATCGACTTCCTCCGTTCCCATCAGGTGGCCGATGAAATTCTCCTCCAGCCCGACCGGTCGCCGTTGACCATCGGCCGCGTTCACGACGAGATCAACCGCTTCATCGCCGAAGAACATCTCGAGGACCCCGAGGGGTTCATCTTCTCCATCGGGCGCGACGCGGGGGTGCCGCACAGCAAAGGCCGCCCTGAGGACGTCGTGGCCCTGGGAAAGACGATCGTCTTCGATATCTTCCCGCGTGAAGTGGGTGGGGGCTATTTCTTCGACATGACCCGCACCTTCTGTCTGGAGCACGCACCGGCACAGGTTGCTGATGCGTACCGGGACGTGGCAGCGGCCGTGGACATGCTCATCGCCGCCTACGAGACCGGTCAGGAGGCCCGCCGTTTCCAGCAGATGACATGCCAGTTCTTCGAGGAACGCGGACACCCCACCGTCGGAAGCGACAGCACCACCGAAAGAGGGTACGTGCACAGCGTGGGCCATGGACTGGGACTGGCCATCCACGAGGAGCCTCGCTTCAGCGACAATCCCACCAACGACACCGTCCTGCAGCCAGGCCACGTCTTCACCTGCGAGCCGGGATTGTACTACCCCGAACAGGGCTTCGGCGTCCGCATCGAGGACGTGATCTGGATCGATGACGACGGCGCCGTGCACAATCTAACCGACTTTCCCAAAGAGCTGATCATAGACATGTAGCATCCGCTGGGCGCTGGCGGATGCCAGGTCGAATGCACAGGACAGCCAACTGAGATCTTGAGCGCTTGCTTCAGCGTCCCTGAGGCTGGGCTTGTCCCGGATGGATCGATGAGTACAATGGACACACGAAGACAGGAAGACAGGATGACACGTATACTCGCTATCGAGACGTCGTGCGACGAGACAGCCGGCGCCGTCATTGAGGACGGGTGCCGCATCCTGTCCAACGTCGTGGCCTCGCAGGTCAAGCTGCACGCCGAGTACGGCGGCGTCTTTCCGGAGATGGCCTCGCGGGCCCACATCAAGGCCATCGTCCCCATCATCGAACAGGCGATGCAGGAGGCCCACCTCGGCTTCAGCGACCTGGATGCTGTGGCTGTCACGTATGGGCCTGGCCTCGCCGGCTCCCTCCTGGTGGGCGTGAACGCCGCCAAGGGCCTGGCGCTGGCCCGCAGATTGCCGCTCATCGGCGTCAATCATCTGGAGGCACACATCTACGCCCACTGGCTGGATGTCGAGGGCGAGAGGACACCGCGCGGCGACCTCAGCTTCCCTCTGCTTTCCTTGCTCGTCTCCGGCGGTCACACCGAGCTGACCCTCGTGCGCGACCACGGCAGCTACCAGCATCTGGGTCGCACCCTCGACGATGCCGGTGGCGAAGCCTTCGACAAAGTGGGGCGCCTGCTTGGTCTGCCCTACCCCGGCGGCCCGGAGATCGAGCGCGTAGCCCAGAACGGCCGCCCGCAGGCCTTCGATTTTCCACGGGCCTGGCTGGACGCTTCCTATGATTTCAGCTTTAGCGGGCTCAAGACCGCCGTGCTGCGTGAAGTCCAGAAATACAGCGATCCACCCGAAGGCAGACTGCTCGCCGATCTGGCCGCCAGCTTCCAGGCGGCCGTCGTGGACGTCCTCTCAGCCAAGGCAGCCGAAGCGGCAGACGAGTTCGAAGTTACCGCTGTGTTGCTCTCCGGCGGCGTGACGGCCAACCAGACCCTCCGCGACGCCGCAGTGGAACGAATATCCGTGCCCGTCTACTACCCGCCCATCTTCCTATGCACCGACAACGCCGCGATGGTGGGCGCTTGCGCCCACCGACACTTCATGTCCGGAGAGAGGGCGGGCTGGGATCTGGATGTCGTGACCGGGCTGAGGCTGGCGTAGCCGTCGAGCCACGGCACGCGGTGCACGGGATCTGGGGCTCGCAGGAAGATACTGCACCGTCCAGACTGGCATCGATGGAGAACCCTCGATTATGAACAGACACATTCGCCCGGTGGCCCTGGGCCTGTTCTGGCGCGGCGATGAGCTTCTCGTCTTTGAGGGACGCGATCCGACCAGCGGCGAGGTCTTCTACCGCCCCTTGGGTGGAGGGATCCAGTTCGGGGAACGAGGCGACGAGGCGCTCCAGCGGGAGTTCGCCGAGGAGCTCGCAGTTGAGCTTGGCGACGTACGCTACCTGGGTGCCCTGGAGAACATATGTGCCTACAACGGGGAACGCAGCCACGAGATTGTGCAGCTCTACGAAGCGACCTTTGCCGACTCCTCACTCTACGACCAGGAGCACTTCGAGGTTCACGAGGAGGACGACCTCGTGTTCCCGGCTCGGTGGGTGCCCCTGAGCGAGCTCCGGAGCGACGGCCCCCCGTTGTACCCCGAGGGGCTGCTGGCGTATCTCAATGGCGAAGGAGCCAGCCGTGAGACCCCTTGATCTCCCGCTCAACGCCATCCGAGTCATCCGTAACCTCGTCCGCTCGCTGCGGCGCAGGGGACTCGACTACCCGGTCGTCAGCCTCGAGGGATCCTTCCCCGAACGGACACCTCGGCGTCGCGCTCCTTTCCCCGTGAGGATGCTGCCTCTGTTCCCCTCGGAACTCAGCCTTGAGGACCTGGAGCGCATTCTAGACCTGATCGGCGGCGACCGGCGCGTCGAGGGCGCGATCTTCCGCTTGGGTTCCCTCCGGGCCGGTCCGCCCACCCTCCACACCCTGCGGCGGATGTTGAGCCAGCTGCGAAGACAGGGCAAGCACACCATCGCCTGGATGCCCTCGGCAGGAACCTGGGACTTCTACCTGGCCTCCGCCTGCGACGAGGTGATCGTTCCCCCATCGGGCCGCCTCAACGTGCTGGGCCTGCGCAGCGAGGCCTTCTTCCTGAAAGACGCCCTGTCGATGGCCGGAATCGAGGCAGATCTCGAATCGATCGCCGAGTACAAGGTTACGCCCGACGCGTTCCGCCGTTCCACCATGACGGAGCCGCACCGAGAGATGCTCAACGCCATCCTCGACTCGCACTTCGCCGAGTTGGTCGCGGCCGTCGCTGAGGGCCGCGGCCTGCACCAGGAGCGCGTCCGGGAGCTCATCGATGCCATGCCCATGGGCCCCGACGACGCCCTTGGAGCGGGCCTCATCGACGCCGTCCTCTACGAGGATGAGTTGGCGCAGCACCTGGCTCGTCAGCGCTCGCCGTCTCCGGACGGCGACGAGGCGCCGGTGCCTGTGCTCGCCTGGGAGAACGCCGCGCGCTGGCTCCGTCACCCGGTCCGGTGGACTACCCGGAAGCGCATCGGCGTGGTGTCAGTGAAGGGCATGATCGTCCCCGGCGAGAGCCGCCGCATGCCCACCCCGCTCCCGCTCCCTGTCGAGGCTCAGGCTGGCGCCGAGACCGTCGCCCGGGCCCTCCGCCAGGCCGAGGTGGATCCCCACATCGCCGCGGTAGTCCTCACCGTCGACTCGCCCGGAGGGTCGTCTCTGGCTTCGGACCTGATCTGGCGCGAGGTGCGGCGGGTGCGGGAGAACAAGCCGGTCGTCGCCCTGATGGGTGAACACGCTGCCTCGGGCGGCTACTACGTCTCGGCAGCCGCCGACCGCATCGTAGCCCGCCCGACGACCATGACCGGCTCCATCGGCATCTGGGGCGGCAAGCTCGTCCTCGGCGACCTCTATGCCGGCCTCAATATCGGACATCAGGAGTTCCAGCGAGGGGCAAGAGCCGATCTCTACTCCGAGTTCAGGCCGTTCACCCAAGAGCAGCGCGAGCAGGTCTGCCGGGAGCTGGGGGACACCTACAACCGATTCAAGCAGCTTGTGGCCCAGGGCCGCGGCATGACCGAGGACGCGGTCGAGAGGGTTGCGCGCGGCCGGGTGTGGACCGGAGAGCAAGCACGGGAGATCGGCCTGGTGGACCGGCTGGGGGGCTTCGGGACAGCGCTGGCAACGGCAAAGGAGTTGGCGGAACTGGACCCGGACAGGGACTACACTGTGGTCCAAACCAGGCCGCCGCGGCAGGAGATGCTGCCCCGGTCATTCGCCACCAACGGCCAGAATGAGTGGAAAGCAGTGCTGGACCTCCTCCGGAACCTGAGCCGCGAACGCGTATGGGCAATGGCGCCCTGGCAGGTGCGAGTGCGGGGATGATCAAGCGTACGGTCCAGAAGCAGCAATCGGGGAAGCCCGCAGCTTTCGGCGGGAACCCAGCAGCCGTACAAGCTCAGACGTGGGAGGCGCTGCTCTCCGAGGAGCGTACTATGGTCCCGCCAGTGGCAGGCAGGACCCTCATCGCGGGCGTCGTGGGCACCGACCGCCCGTCTTTTCTGCACCATGCTTGAGCGGCAGAAGCGTTGCCTGACGTGCGTCCGCTGATACCTCGCCAGGAGATCCGTTATGGGTGATCCCAGACTGGAACAGCAGCTCGAGGATCTGTTTCGCAAGGCCAGCGAGGCCCATCACCAGGCCTTCATCGAAACCGGCGGCCAGGACCCAGACTGGCCTCTTTGGTACGCCGACTACGCGCTGGAACGGCTGCGGGCGCTGCTCGACGTCCCGTTGAGCAAGAGCCAACTCGTCTACCTCCTGGTCGCCGCATCGAACGAGCAGCGGGGGAAGGCCCCTGGCGCGGATTGGGCCCGGTACGCCGCCCGCTTCTTGGCACAGCGGTATGCTTAACCCGCTGCAGAACGATCGAACTTAGAGATGATTCTGCAGGTCCCAGACATCACTCCCTGTGTCGGCACTGCTTCGATCGACCTTCTGGCACCCGTCCATCGGTTGTCCGCGCAGGGCTTCACCGGGTTGCTGACCGCGGGGCCGCGCGATGTGACCGAGGTCCGCGCCGTGTTTGGCGGTCGCCTCACCGGTGCCGGTGCCCTCCCGTTGGTTGTTGGCACCCCCGGGAACCTGGCGCATGCGGAGGACCCTGTACTTCGCTTTCGGTGTCGTGCGCCTCGTCTCGACGGTAGTGGACCGATCCACCGGAAGGACGGACGTGATCGGTATCGCAGTGCAGGTCATCCTGGGAACCATACCGCTCATCTGGACGCTGCACGCCACGCACACAGAACTATGTGCCTGCAGCTGAGCTTCTTCACCAAGGAGACACTTTGCGAATGAAGGCAGTGAATAGAGATGTCCACCTGTATCTATCGCTGGTCCCTGAGGCACTCATCGCGTCGATGCTCACGCCCGAGGAGTTCGGGGTCTACTACGCTGTCGGGA
>CAYVCX010000086.1:0-9621 GCA_964450435.1 uncultured Anaerolineales bacterium | reverse complement strand
GCCGTTTCTACGACATTGACGAGGGCCATATCTGGCTCGACGGGCACGAGATCCGGGACATCAAGGAGGACTCCCTGCGCCGGCAACTGGGCATCGTACTGCAGGACAACTTCTTGTTCTCCGCGACGGCGATGGAGAACATCCGCTACGGGCGGCTGGACGCTACCGATGAGGAAGTGATCGAGGCGGCGACACTGGCCCGGGCCGATGACTTTGTCCGGCGGCTCCCGGAAGGGTACCAGACCCGGCTGTCCGAACGCGCCAGCAACCTAAGCCAGGGACAGCGCCAGCTACTGGCTATCGCCCGCGCCTTTCTAGCCGACCCCCGTATTCTCATCCTTGATGAGGCGACCAGCAGCGTGGATACGCGCACCGAGGCCCAATTGCAGGAAGCGTTGCGCGACCTGATGGCGGGCCGCACGAGTTTCGTGATCGCGCATCGCCTCAGCACCATCCGTAACGCCGACCTGGTGCTGGTGATCGACGAGGGACGGATCATCGAGCGGGGCACGCACGATTCGCTCATGGCGGAGAAGGGCTTTTATCACCGCCTATACATGAGTCAGTTTGCTCCGGAGCCAGCAGGCGCTCCAGCTCCTTAGGGCCTGGATGAAGAGGAAAGCCATGCGAGGTCGCCCGCGGGCTTTTCTGGCCGTCTTCGCCCAACCCGACGACGAGACGTTCCGCTGCGGCGGCACGCTGGCGCTGCTGGCCCGGCGGGATGTGCAGGTGCAGTCGCTCACCGCGACGGGGGGGGTGGCGGCGGCTCCTGCGGCGACCCTCCGCTGTGCACGCGCGAAGAGCTGCCCGACGTGCGCGAGGAGGAGCTGGGCTGCGCGTGCCGGGCGCTGGGCGTCGAAGCGCCGCGCCTGCTCGGACTACCGGGACGGAACGCTACATGACGTGGACGAGCAAGAGGGGATGGCCCACGTGCTGGACGTGATACGCGAGCTGCGGCCGCAGGTGCTGATCACCTGGCCGCCGGACGGACTCTCCGGGCATCCCGATCACGTGGCGGTGAGCCGTTGGACGCGGCTGGCCTTCGAAGCGGCGCATGACCTGGGCCCGGAGGCGCCGCTGACGCTCGGCCATATGGTCGTGCTCGAAACCGTCGCGGATGCTCTGCGGTTCTCGGGCCTGCACGCTGTGGCAGACGAGGACGTGACGCTCACGGTCGACGTGGCGCCGATCTGGGAAGAGAAACTGAGCGCCATCCGCTGCCACCGGACGCAGGCGGGGGCCCGAGAAGAGCACCACATCCTGGAGGACTATCTGACGCAGAAGACCCGAAATCGGGAGAGGAGGACAACGACAAATGACCAGCGCGATTGACGTGGATGATTTGACCAAGTAGTACGGCGACCTGCTGGCCGTGGAGCACGTCGACTTCCAGGCGGAGCAGGGCAAGGCGTTTGGCTTCCTGGGACCGAACGGCGCTGGCAAGACGACGACCCAGCGCATGCTCACCACGCTGCTGGAGCCGACGGAGGGGCGCATCATGATCGACAGGCGCGACCTGGCGAGCGAACCGTACCCGGCGAAGCGGCGGATGGGGCTGGTGCCAGAGGAATCGAACGTCTACACCGAGCACACTCGTGCGTTGGCCATTGATGTTCATCAGTGGCATCTTCGTGCCCCTGGAGGAGATGGCCGGCTGGGCGCGAGCGCTGGCCTAAGTCTCGCCGCTAACGTACGCGCAGGATCTGATGAACCATGCCATGTTAGGGAGGGGATTCTTGAATCCCTGGCTCGATCTGGTGCTGTTACCGATCATGCTGGTGGTCTTCTTGATTCCTGCCGCCCGACTCCATCATCGGGGCCGCGTGCTGGGGTACTGATGCCCTTGAATCGTGCGCTGGATGCGACCTTTGCCACATACGGTGGGATGTCCTTCTGCTACGATAGTGTTGAAGGAGAGAGACGTTTTTGTATGATGAAAAAACGAGATTGCCGGAGATCGAGCTGGAACGGTGTGACCGGTGCGGGATGTGCGTCGAGCACTGTCCGACGGAGGCGGTAGCCATACGCCGAAGGGCCCTGTCATCATTCGCCCTGAGGACCGCACATACTCTGCGGACTGCAAGGTGGTCTGTCCTCAAGACCCGATTAGATGTGGATTCGAGATAATGAGGGCTAGCTAAGCAACAAAGGAGTGAAGGATCGATGGCAAAGGAACAAGTCTCATTAAGAGGGAAAGTGGAGAAGTCGTTGGCAGACAGGGGAGCAATGAGACCAAGAACTATCAAAGAACGTGTTCAATGGATGGGTGCCGTGGACTGGGACCGACGTCTTTTCGATTCCCTGATACCGCTACCCGATGGCACCAGTTACAACGCCTACTTGGTTGAGGGGAGCCAGAAGACGGTCCTGCTGGACACGGTTGACCCGACGATGACCGACGTACTGCTGGGTCAGCTGGGGAGTGTATCCCACCTTGACTACGTCGTGGCGCACCACGCCGAGCAGGATCACGCAGGATCCATCCCTCAGGTGCTGGACAAGTACGAAGAGGCCCAAGTGATCACGACGCCCAAGGGGAAGGGCATGCTTATCGATCTGCTCTGCACGCCGGAGGAGCGATTCATCACGGTCGACGACGGGGAGACGGTCTCCCTGGGCGACCGGACGCTGGAGTTCATCCACACACCCTGGGTCCACTGGCCCGAGACGATGTCGACCTATCTGCGTGAGGAGAACATCGTCTTCACCTGCGATTTCTTCGGCTCGCATCTGGCGACCACCGACCTCTACGTCACCGAGGACTGGCGCGTGTACGAGGCGGCCAAGCGCTACTACGCTGAGATCATGATGCCTTTCCGGCGGGTCATCCAGAAGAACCTGGAGAAGATCGAGGAACGCGAGATCGATCTCATCGCGCCCAGCCATGGGCCTGTGTACGACCAGCCGGGGTTCATCGTCGACGCCTACCGAGACTGGGTCTCCGAGGAACCCAAGAATGAGGTGGTGCTGCCCTACGTCTCTATGCACGGAAGCACCCAGGAGATGGTCGATTACCTGGTTAGCGCGCTAGCAGAGCGAGGTGTCCGAGTCCATCAGTTCAACCTGGCCGTGACGGATATCGGCAAACTGGCCATCGCCCTGGTGGATGCAGCCACCATCATCATCGGGACACCGACGGTTCATGTTGGCCCTCATCCACTGGTGGTGTACGCGACCCACCTGGCGAACGTCCTCCGTCCCAAAGCACGCTGGGCCTCAGTGATCGGGTCCTACGGCTGGAGCACCCGCGTCGTGGAGCAGATCGGGGAACTGATTCCCAACCTGAAGGTCGATCTTCTGGAACCGGTCCTTTGCGAAGGCTTTCCGCGCGACGAGGACTTCGCTGCCTTGAACGAGCTGGCGGACACGGTCGCGTCGCGGCATCAAGCAGAAGGTCTTCCAAGCTAGGGTCGATCAGGAAGAAGGAAACTATGATCAACGTGCACCTGTGCGGCAAGCTACGGGAGCGTGCGGCAGCCGCACGAGCCAGCGAGGAAAGCGTGATCACGCTGGAACCGCGGCAAGACGAAACCGTGAGGAGTGCGCTCGAGCGGATAGGTATCCCGCTGGGTGAGGTATGTGACGTCTTCGTCAATGGCGTGCTCCTCACCACTCAAGACTTGATGGCGCCCTGGCTGCAGTATGGACAGGCCGCTGATTCGGTCGGGACACCGGACACGTCAGGGGCGCTGGACACGCCTGTCCAGGATGGAGAGAGGTAACCCAAGAAGGAGGAAGTGCGTGAAAGGGAAATGGTGGATAGTAGCTTCAGTTGTTATCCTGATCGCTGGCCTTGGGTACGTGGGGTACAGCGCCTGGCAAGACCGCAGGGCTGTCCCCCAGGTGTCCGCAGAGGAGACGGCTATTGTGGAACGCGGTACGCTGCGGGAGACCGTCGAAGGCACGGGCAGTGTGGCGCCGCAGTCGGAGGTCCGGGTGGCATTCTCGGCGGGAGGTGACGTGATCGAGGTGCTGGTGGAGGAGGGCGACGTGGTGAAATCTGGCGACCCGTTAGTTCGCTTGGACGACACCAACGCTCGTGCAGCGGTCTCCGAGGCGAAGATCCAGGTGGCCCAGGCGGAGAACAGCCTGAAGCAGAAACGGATTAGGGTGGAAGCTGGTGTAGCAGAGGTTGGCCTGGAGGCCGCGCAGGCCGAATACAACAAGGTGGCCGCCCGCCGCACCAATGATCAGCTTGCCTCCGCCCGCATCCGCCTGGAGCGGGCGCTGGACGCGCTCGCCGATGCAAAGGAGGACTACAATCAGGCCTGGGATCCGGCCCGAGACTGGGAGCTCTACGACAGACGACGAGAGGATGCCCTGGAGGCCGAGCGAGAGTCCACCGAGCAGGCCCTGAGGAGAGCTCAGCTCGATCTGGAAGAGGCGCAGGCGAACTACAACCTGGCGGTCGCCGATGTCAGCGGGGCCGAAGAGAAGCGCGCTCAAGAGCAATTGCTCAACGCTCAAGTAGCTGCGGAGAGTGAGTCCCTCGAACTGGAACAATTGAAGAACACACTTGAGCAAGCACGGCTTCAGTTAGAATCGGCGCAACGGTCGTTGGGGGAAACGGCCCTGACCGCCCCTATGGATGGTACCGTCACTTCCTTGGATGTGGAGGTTGGCGAGAGAATCAACGCGGGGCAGGCAGTCGCCGCGTTGGGTGATCTGACGACGTTGAAGGTAGAAATCAACCTGGACGAGACCGACATCTCTGGCGTGAGTGTGGGTCAGGAGGCGAGGATCACCTTGGACGCTTTCCGTGATGCGGAACTGACCGGTGAGGTGGTGTCCATCGCGCCGGTGGCTCAGATTGAATCTGGTGTGGTGCTCTTTCCGGTGACTGTGCAACTGTCACCAACTGAACTCCCCCTCCGCTCCGGCATGACAGCTGACGTGGAGATCATCACGGCCAGTCATAAGGGTGCGCTGATCGTCCCGCTGCGCGCGGTCCACACTGAGGGAGACCAGGCCTACGTGTACCGGTTGGTCGGTGACCAGACCGAGCAGGTGGAGGTGTCGCTGGGGACAGTGACCGACACCGAGGTCGAGATCACGGGCGGCCTGGCCGAGGGGGAGCTGGTTAGCGTGGTCGCTGCACCCACCCAGGATTCCACCAGAGAGGGGTTCGCACTCAGAGGCCTATTCGGTGGGGGTAGAGACGACTAGAATGATCGAGATCGAGAATGTGACCAAGGTTTATCAGATGGGTGAAGTAGAGGTCCACGCCCTGCGCGGTGTGTCGCTGCAGATAGAACAGGGCGAATGGGTGGCGATCATGGGGCCTTCCGGCTCCGGCAAGTCCACGCTGATGCACGTCATTGGTTGCCTGGACACGCCGACGGCGGGTCTGTACCGGCTGGATGGAGTCGAGGTGGGCGCCCTGGACGGGAACCAACTGGCGGCCATTCGCAACCAGCAGATCGGCTTTGTTTTTCAGACCTTCAATCTGTTGCCACGCGCCAGCGCGCTGAAGCAGGTGATGCTCCCGATGCAGTTCACACGGAATGGGCAACGGATTCCCCTGGCCGAGCGCGGGGGCCGCGCTCGGGAAGCGTTGGAGTCGGTGGGTTTGGGCGCCCGCATGGACCACCAGCCGACCGAACTCTCCGGCGGGGAGCAACAGCGGGTGGCCATTGCTCGTGCGTTGGTGAACAATCCCGCTATCATCATGGCAGACGAGCCGACCGGCAACCTGGACTCCAAGTCGGGCGACGAGGTGATGGAAATCCTTCATCGGCTACACGAGGAAAAGGACATCACAGTGGTGATGGTCACGCACGAGGAAGCGATCGGTGAGCAGGCGGAGCGGATCTTGCATCTTTACGATGGATTGGTTGTAGACCGGGGAGCAGGTGCGATGCACCGCAGTGAGGTGAAGCAATGAGGCCGTGGATGGCGGACTTGCTGGAGAATGTACGAGTAGCCCTGGATGGACTGGTAGTCAACAAGATGCGCTCGGCGCTGACGATGTTGGGCGTGATCATCGGCGTGGCGTCCGTCATCGCGTTGATGTCCATCGGCGAGGGGGCGCAGGCATCCATCACCGAGGAGATCACCAACATCGGCACCAACCTGCTCTTCGTTTCTCCCGGTGCCTCTGAGAGCGGTCCTGTGAGCAGCGCGTCCGGCAGTGCCACGTCCCTCACCTACTCCGACGCCGAGGCCATCGCCGACCCTGCCAACGTGCCCGACGCGGCGTTCGTCGCTCCGGAGTATTCCCAGAACGCGCAGGTCATCTTTGGCGACGCCAACATCAATACCTCGCTGCTGGGGACCACGGGCGAGTACTTGAGTGCCTACGGCCTGGAGCTGGCGAGCGGCCGTTTCATCGAGGAGAAGGACGTGGATAAACGGGCCAACGTGGCGGTGTTGGGCTATCAGGCAGCGCAGGACCTCTTCGGCGGCTTTGATCCCATCGGGCAGAAGATTAAGGTTGCTCTATCTGGTGGAAGTGGCGGTCGGGTCTCGCTAAGTGTGGTCGGTGTGCTGGAGGAGAAGGGGGACTCAATGATAGGTAGCGCGGACGATACAGTGTTCGTGCCCATCACCACGGCGCAGACCAAGGTTTTTGAGGGGCGCAACGCCCTGGGACAGCCCATCGTGACCAGAGTGAACCTGGTGGCAACTTCGGAGGATCGGCTGGAGGCTGTCATGGACCAGATTGATGCGCTGCTGCGGAGTCGCCACAACCTCGACGCCAGCGAGGAGGCGGATTTCAGCGTGATGAGTCAGACCGATATGCTGTCTATGATGACCACGGTAACGGACATCCTGACGATCTTCCTGGGGGCAGTCGCCGGCATCTCGCTCCTGGTGGGGGGCATCGGTATTATGAACATCATGCTGGTCTCCGTGACGGAGCGCACGCGGGAGATCGGTATTCGTAAGGCCGTGGGAGCGCGGAGGTCGGACATCCTGACGCAGTTCCTGATGGAGGCGGTGATGCTGAGCATGCTGGGCGGGTCGCTTGGGATCCTGTTGGGTGTGGGCCTGGCCCAACTGGTGTCGTTGACGGGGTTGTTGGAGTCGCTGGTCACGCTCAATTCGGTGTTGCTGGCTGTAGGCTTCTCCGCTGCCGTGGGGCTGTTCTTCGGCATCTACCCCGCCAACCAGGCGGCAAAGCTGAACCCCATTGAGGCGCTGAGGTACGAATGAGTGATGAGAACCCGCGCACTGGAGATCAAGGATCATCCAATGGATGACCACCGTCGCGTCGACCAGCGTGGTAAGCAGAATACCGTGCGCTGCGCCAATCTCGTCACTGCTCCAGTCTCTTTCGGCGGGGGAGACCACAGCCAAGGATGCGTCAACGTGGGAGGTCACCCGACTTGAGGAGACCAGCTCTGGGTTACCGTTCCTGGAGGAGTGAGTTCTGGTCCAGGGGACGGGAGGGCCCCCTCGGAACCGAGCTCATCGCTTGAGGGTGCTTGAGGAAGCTGCGCACAGCAGACAACTGAGGAGACAGACATGACTCTTGAGAAGCGTGAGTTGTATCGGTTCCCGTGGTCCAAGAACGACAATCCCATTGCGTGGCTGGAAGTCACCGACATCTGCAACCTGGACTGTGAGGGGTGCTACCGGCAGAGACTGACCGGCCACAAACCGTTGGAGGAGATCAAAGATGAGATTCTCTTCTTTAAGCGCTGGCGCAACCCCGACAACGTATCCATCGCCGGTGGTGAACCGCTAGTCCACCCGGAGATCGTGGACATCGTCGCTTTCATCGCCGAGAATGGCATCAAACCCATCCTGCTCACCAACGCCGCGAACCTAACTCCAGGGCTCCTGAGCGAGTTGAAGAAAGCGGGCCTGGTTGGTTTCACCTTGCACATTGACTGCCACCAGGGCCGTCCCGGCTGGGGGGGCAAGAGCGAGGCCCAGCATAACGAGCTGCGCGAGTACTACGCCGACATGATCGCCGCCAAGGGCGGACTGATCACGGTGTTCAACTCCACTGTCTATCCGTCCACCTTCCACGAGATCCCTGACGTGGTGCGTTGGGGCCAGGCAAACATCGACCGGGTACACGGTCTGGTCTTCATCACCTATCGCGCACTCGACACCGAAGCGAACGTTGCGTTCGATAGCGAGGGCCGGGCCGTGGACGCGAATCAGCTTGGCTACACCAGCAAGCGATTTGATGAAGCATTCGTCACCAGCCCGGAGGTATGTCAGAGCATCAAAGACACCTGCCCTGAGTATGATCCCGCTGGCTATTTGGGCGGGACCATCCGGCATGATTCCTTCAAGTGGTTGACCGGGGCTGTGATCGGTTCCAAGCACGGCTGTTACGGTTCGATCGGGAAGGAGACCATGGAACTGGCTCAGGTCGGTCACCATCTACTCTACGGCACTTACCTGGCCTACCTGACCCAGATGCACGTGACCCCCTTTCTTTTCCTGACGTCTCCCTGGGACAAGAGCGTGAGAAAGGCTGCGCGGAACTGGCTCCAGGACGTGTTGCGGCACCCGACACGATTGTTCGACCGCGTCCGGGTACAGACCATCGGCATCATTCAGGCCCCCGATGTGCAGCCCAACGGGCGAGCTGACATGTGTGATAGCTGCCCTGATATGACAGTCTGGGAGGGCCAGCTGGTCAACTCCTGCCGTATGGACGAGTACCGCATGTTCGGCGACCTGCTCTCCGTGGCCGAGAAGTCAAAGATGGAGGCTGAGCCAGGACCGTTGACAGCCGCTCACCTTCCATTGGACTTTGGACAAGACTGAAGAAACCCGCTCTAAACGCAACCGTGATCTAGTCATGCCGTTTAACTTCAGGCTCTTCTTTCGGCTCACCTATGTGTCGCTATTCGAGTCCCAGGGAACCCATGCCCGGTTGACCAGGAAGCGAGTGCTCTCCCTGCTGGCCTTCTATGCCGTCTTCGTCCCTATGCAGCTGATCAACTGGTTCTTCTTCCTGCTGGACGACATCCTCTTTGCCGGATACCGGAGCGTCGAGGTTGAAGAGCCTGTCTTCATCGTGGAGGTTGCCCGGAGCGGCTCAACTCACCTGCTGCGGGTCCTGGGCGCAGGACGAGCAGACGTTTGCCGCTGCAAGACTATGGGAGCTCCTCATCGCGCCCTCCATCACCCAGCGGAGGATTGCTCGAGCCCTCGCGAGGCTGGACCGGCAGCTGGGCAGCCCGATCCAACGCCGGCTTGTCGCTTGGCAGGAGCAGGCTTTCCAGGGGTCGGACACGTACCACAGGATACGGCTCCAGGACCCTGATGAGGACGAGTTGAACCTGATACCCATCTTCTCGGCCATCCACCTCAGGTGTTCCCTTTCCCTTTCATGGAGGAGTTCGTTCCTTATGTCTACTTCGACACGGAGGTGCCGCCGGCCGAGAGAGAGCGTTTCATAGCGTTCTACAGACGATCTATGCAGCGCACCCTCTACGACTACGGCCCGACGAAACACATTCTCTCCAAGAGCCCTGCCAACAGCGGGAGGATAGCGACGTTACGCGAGACCTTTCCAAACGCCAAGTTCATCTACACGGTCCGCGCCCCGAGTGAGGTGGTTCCTTCCACGCTGAGCTTGTTCTCGTTCCAATGGCGCACCTTCTGTGACCCGCTGGAGGCGTACCCGTTTCGCGACCACATGCTCGAGATGAT
>CAYVCX010000085.1:0-9736 GCA_964450435.1 uncultured Anaerolineales bacterium | reverse complement strand
ATCACGCTCATCTCCGGTCTTTTTCTGGCCGAGGTCGGGGTGGAAGGACGAGCCTACCGCTTTGAGGATGCAACCATCTTTGGCCAGGAGGTGGACAACTATCAGACCGTCGCGTGGGTCGGAGGCGGTATCGGTGTCCTGCTGCTGGTCGTCCAGTACGTCTTGACCAGTTCCAGCCAGAACTAGCAGGGCTGCGCATCGGGGAGGGGGCGGCCCGACCGCATCGTTGTGCGTCTCCCGGGCCGCCGCCTCCAGGCACAGTGCCACCGCCTCTGGCGGCAGATAAGCACAGAGAGGAAAGATGAGTGGAGTAGCCCATCAAGCACCAATCTCACTGGAGTATGTGAGCTATGTCTATCCCGGGCAGCAGGGAGTGACGTCCGACGAAAAGGACGTGCCGGCCCTCAAGGATCTGGACTTGCAGATCGATAAGGGGGAGTACGTAGCCATTATGGGACCCAATGGGGCTGGCAAGACTACCCTCTGCCTCCTCCTCAACGGCGTCATCCCCCACGTCATCGGCGGCAAGATGCGCGGCAGTGTAGTCGTGATGGGGCTGGATACGCGGCAGCATCACGTGTACGAGCTGGCCCAGACGGTAGGTGTGGTGTTGCAGGATCCGGAGGCCCAGTTGTTTACCTCAAACGTCGAATCAGAGGTCGCCTTCGCTGCCGAGAACCTGGCCGTCCCCCGCGATGAGATGAAGCAGCGCATTGAGTGGGCCCTGCAGGTCGTCCGACTCCAGGACTTCACCAGGCGTGCCCCCTCGCAGTTGTCGGGGGGGCAGAAGCAGCGCCTGGCCATCGCAGCGGCGCTGGTCATGCGTCCCTCAATCCTGGTGCTGGACGAGCCGACGTCTCAGCTCGACCCCATAGGTTCCGAGGAGGTCTTCTCCGTCCTGAGAGACCTGAATCGCGAACTCGACATGACCGTCGTGGTGAGCACCCATAAGAGCGAGCACGCCGCCGAATACGCGCATCGGGTCATTGTGCTAAATGACGGCGAGATCGTCACCCAGGGCACGCCCTCTGACGTCTTCTCCCAGGTGGAGCTGCTGGACCAACTCTACGTCCACATACCCGCTGTCACCCGCGTGGAATGGCAGCTTAAGGACAGGTTGCAGACGCATCACTACTCGATCAGACTGGAGCAGGCAACGGCGGTGCTGAGCAACCTGCTTGAGACCCAGGGGTCGCCCCAGGACGTCGCGCCGAAAACAAAGCCCCCGGCCCCGGCCCCGCCCTCTCCGGACGAGCCCTACATCTTGCTCGACGACGTCTCGTTCCGCTACCCGGAGAGTGAGGAGCTTGCCCTGAACCACGTCTCCGTCTCCGTCAAGAGAGGTGAGTTTGTGGGCATCATCGGTCAGAACGGCGCCGGCAAGACCACCTTGGTGAAAAACATCATCGGCCTCCTGAAACCGACCTCCGGCAGAGTCCTGGTGGACGGAAGGGACACAACAGAGGAATCCGTGGAGGACCTGGCGCGCACCGTCGGGCTGGTCCTCCAGAATCCCGATTCCCAGCTCTTCGCCATGAGCGTGGCCGAGGAGGCAGCCTTCGGCCCTTCCAACCTGGCCCTTTCCGAGGAGGAGGTCGCAGCCCGGGTCGACCGCGCGCTCGAGGCCACAGGGCTCGCTCCGTTTCGCGACATCTATCCCTTCAACTTGAGCTTCGGGGACCGACGGAAGCTCTCCGTTGCCGCCGTCGTATCCATGGAACCGCAGGTGCTTATCTTCGACGAGCCCACGACCGGCCAGGACTATAAGGGGCGCCGTGAGCTGGCTGACATCGGCCGTGCGCTCAACGAGAGCGGACACACCATCCTTATGGTGACCCACGACATGGACCTTATCGCCGAGTACACCCAGCGACTGATTGTGATGGGGGAGGGCCGGGTGCTGCTGGATGGTCCTACCCACATCGTCTTCCAACAGGTCGACCGGCTGGCGGAGACCTTCATCTCACCACCACAAGTAACACAGCTCGCGCAGCGATTGGCTAGGTATGGTATACCCGGCGGCATCCTATCCGTTCAAGAGTTGTGCGACAGTGTGAAGGAAAGGATCACAGCATGAACACGCTGACGTTCCTGAACTTGGACACGCCGATACACCGCCTCAATCCACTGGCGAAGCTTTTCATGGTAGGCTGCCTCTGGATTGTCTCGTTCGCTTCATCCAACCTCATAGTGATGCTCTCCGTGGTTGCTTTCAGCCTGTTCGTCTGGGCTTTGGCTCGCATTCCCCTCGCCGGGATGAAGGTCATGCTCGGCGTGGTGGCCATCGTAGGCTTGCTGATGATTGTCATCCAGGGGTTCTTCTACATCGCCGGAGAGACCCCTCTGTTTCGAGTGTTCGGCCGGCCGTTTTGGGCCGAGGGAGCCGTCTTCGGCCTCACCTTGGCCATCAAGGTCCTATCTGTGGCCACAGCGACGCCGATCCTGACGATGACGACCGCCGTCTCGCCGCTTATGGCCGCCATGGCCGCCCTCAGGCTGCCCTTCAAGTTCATCTTCGTGTTTGGCACAGCGATGCGGCTGACGCCCTTGGTCCAGGAGGTCTTCGACGAGATCCGCGATGCCCAGAGGCTCCGCGGTCACAACACCAGCGAGATGAACATCATCAAGAAGGTGACCAAGGGCTACGCGCCCATCTTCGTCCCCCTCCTTCTCTCGCTCCTCCGCAAGACGGGGGATATGGACGCCGCAATGGAGTCCCGCGCCTTCGGAGCGCCGGTCAAGAGGACCTACCTCGACGATGTGAGCCTGCGACTCCCGGACCTCCTCGCGATGGCGGTCACCTTCACCTTCGCTGCCGGCCTGCTTTGGCTCTCCATTCACCGCGGATGGGGAGCGGGGCTGGCCGGATGGGGCGGACCATTTGGAAACTAGGATAGGTCAGGCAGGGGCTGTGGCTTTGGTGCGCCCGTTCCTTGGCGCTCAATCTCTGCGCTACATCTTGACTTCAGAGTCACGTCCATCGGTCTGGCTGGCCCCTGCTGTGTTCACGATGTCACGCTCCTTTGCTCACCCGGCCAGCGTGAGCTATCGGGCCGGGTTGTGCCATTCCCGTGGCACGTGACGAGACAGATCGACAATGACGCAGAACCACGATCCCATCGCCTCCATAAGCTCCAGGCATCCGTGGCGTGTTCTCACGGACGACCAGCTCAATCAGCTCGTCGATGCGACTCTGGAGGTACTGGAGGAGACCGGCGTCCAATTCCCGCTTCGCAGTGCGCTGGAGTTGTTCAGCGATCACGGGGCCGACGTCGACTTCGACGCGCAAGTGGTGCGTATCCCGCCTGAGTTGGTCAGTCGAGCCCTGGCGACCGCACCCCGTTACTTCAGGCTGGCGGGCCGCGACCCCCGCTACGACGTTCAGCTACGGGAAAATCACACCTTCTTCTCCACTGACGGTTGCTTCCCCCACGCGATAGATTTCGACACCGGGCAGAGGCGCCGCGCCCTCAAGGCCGACGTTGTCAGGTCCGCCCGGATAGCCGATGAGCTGGAGGCCGTCGCGTTCTATTGGCCTATGGCCAGTGCCTCAGATTACGGCCGCAGCGCCCCCTTGCACGAGTTGCACGCCGCGTTCGCGAACTGCCGCAAACACGTGCAAACGGAAAGCGTGATGGGAGAGACCTCAGCACGCTACGCCCTCGAGATGGCGAAGGTGATCAGCGGCAACCCTGGGACGCTCCGTCAGCGGCCGCCCCTGTCCGCCCTGGTGTGCTGCATAGATCCCCTCGGGCAGGACAGGGAAGGACTGGAGACCGCCTTGGTTCTTGCTCAGGCTGGCCTTCCCGTCGGCTTCATGGCTATGCCCACGATGATGTCCACCGGCCCTGCCACCCCCGCCGGGTCGCTCGTGGTCGGCAACGCCGCGGTCATAAGCGGTATCACGCTGATCCAACTGGCCTACCCTGGCGCACCCGTCTTTCATTCAATGCCTGTCGCGACCATGGACCCTCGAACCGCCGACTACCTCATGCACACCCCGCTGGCCGACCCGCTGTTTGGCGCCGCTATGGAGCTCGCTCATGCGCAGGGGCTCCCCTGTCTGGGCAATGGGTTCGGCACCGATGCCCACGAACCAGGGTGGCAGTCGGCGAAGGAGCACGGACGGAGTTGCCTGCTGAGCGCCCTCCTCGGGTCCGAGATGGTGGTTGGCCTCGGGGGCATGGCATCCGTGACCACCTTGCGCCTGGAGAACCTCATCCTCGACGCTGACCTGTTCTTCAGCGACCGGGTGGCTGCCCGTGGCCTTGAGGTGAATGATGAAACGCTCGCCCTGGACGTGATCGAGGAGGTCGGCCCGAGGGGACACTATCTTACCGCCGAACATACGCTCAGACACATGCGAGAGATTCCCCTCTCGGATCTTGTTCTGGAGACTCGACGCGAAGGGAGAACCGATGCCCGGGGCCCAGTGGCAGTGGCTCGTGCTCGGGTGCAGCAGATTCTCGAGCAGCCCGGTCCCCAGCCGTTGAGTCCACACGTACAGGCAGAGCTGGACGACATCGTCGCCTCTGCCGATCGAGAGATGAACTCCATCGCCTGACGCCCGCAAGTAACGTGCGTCTAATCGAGGCGCAGAGCGGTGCTCTGGGCCGATGGTGATGGAACTTCAACCTAAGGAGGTCTGTAATGGGACTGCAGAATTCAAAGACTCATTCGCTCTTTCTTCGAGCGAAGGAGATCATACCCCACGGCGTGAACTCAAACTTCCGCCATTGGGGCGACGAGGATACGCTCGTGATCGATAGAGGAGAAGGAGCCCGCATCTGGGACGCCGATGGCCGCGAGTACATCGACTATCGCCTTGCCTTCGGCCCCATCATTCTCGGCCACGCGCATCCCGTCGTGGTGGATCGCGTCCGAAAGGCCCTCGAAGGCGGCAACATCTTCGCTATGACCACCGCGCACGAGATATCCCTGTGTGAGCGCATCACCCGCCTCTGCAACGTCGACAAGGTGCGCCTGACGAACACGGGGAGCGAGGCCACGATGCACGCGCTGCGCATCGCCCGGGCGCACACAAACCGCGAGAAGTACATCAAGTTCGAAGGTCAGTACCATGGGCAGGCTGACTACTTCATGTACAGCAGCTCGTTTACTCCCCCTAGTACCCTGGGATCGACGCGCAGTCCCATCCCTGTGCCGACCACATCTGGCATTCCCCGCGGGATCAACGACTACATAATCACCCTCCCGTACAACGATCTCGAGCGGCTCGAAGAGACCATCGACGCCAGGTGGCACGAACTGGCCGCTGTCTTCGTTGAACCCATGGTCGGGAATATGTCCAGCATGATGCCGGCACCGGGGTTCCTCGAGAAGATCCGTGAGCTCTGCGACGACTACGGCATCGTGATGGTTATGGATGAGGTCAAGACCGGCTTCCGAATCGCCAACGGGGGTGCCCAGGAGTACTTCGGGATTCAGGCGGATCTGGTAACCTATGCTAAGAGCTTGGGGAATGGGTTCCCCATCGCTGCCATCGCCGGTAAGAACGACGTCATGATGACGATCCAGCCCGGGCTCGTGGCTCACGGCGGGACCTACTCCGCGAATGTCGTAGGAGTCACCGCCGCAGACGCTACCCTCGAATTCCTGGAGCAGGAGTCCGTGCTGGAGTCCATCTTCCGCCAGGGAGAGAAGCTGATGGACGGTATCCGGGACATACTCCGCCAGAGCGCCATTCCCCACTGCTTATCCGGCTTACCCTCCATGTTCGGCGTTCTTCTTGGCACCGACGAAGCCCCCTTGGACTACCGGGCCTACAAGGAAACCGTGGATGGCGAGCTCTACAGTCGCCTGTTCCAGGAACTGGTGCATCGCGGGGTCATGCCCGACCCGGCCGTTGAGGAGCCGTGGTATCTCTGTCACGAGCACGGTGATGAGGAGATAGAGTACACCCTGACGGCATTCCAGGAGGCAGTAGAGGCAGCCACAGCTGGCCAGTAGCGCCCTTGCGCGCTGCCCACAACCACAACCGCATGCGGTACCGCGGGCAGGGATGCCGAAATCGGGATCCAACACCCTGCCCCTGGAAGTAAGCGGGGCCTTGCCGAGCGCCGGGTCCCGGAGAGGAGCAACATGAAAGGGTTCCACAACCGACTGCTGCAGATTGATCTCACGGAACACACCTGGGCTGATGAGCACCTGCCCGATGAGATCCTGAGCCGCTATCTCGGCGGCAAGGGATTAGCTGCTCACCTGCTGCTGGAGAGGGCCCCCACAGGCGTCGACCCCTTGGCGCCCGAGAGCCCGCTCATCGTCGCCACCGGCCCGGCAACTGGAAGCGGCCTGTCTCCCGCGGGACGCCACGGGCTGTTTGCGAAGTCCCCGCTCACCGGCGTCTTTGGCGAGACATACTCCGGTGGCCACGTCGCGCCTCAGATTGATGCCGCGGGATACGACGCCATCCTCATCGAAGGCGCCTCCGACCCTCCAGTCTATCTCGCCATCAGCGACCAGGGGGTCGCGTTCCACGACGCGGAGGAGTTCTGGAGCCGGGACACCTACGACGCGGAGAAGGCGCTGGAGGAAGCTGTCGATGCCCGCGGCGCCAAGGCGATCGTCATCGGTCCCGCAGGTGAGAACCGAGTCCCGTTCTCCGTGGTGGGCAATGACCGGGGGCACGTCTGTGGCCGGACCGGGATGGGGGCCGTGATGGGCTCGAAACGGCTCAAGGGCATCGTCTTCCACGGCGCGGCGGAGCGACCGCTGTTCGATCCGGAGGGCGTGAGAGCGTTCAATAATGAATTGCGCGAGCGCGGCCAGGACGACGCAGGGGTTCAGGCGTATCGCGAGCTCGGGACGCCCATGGTAGTGTCCTTCACCAACACTGCCGGTGCCTTCCCCAGCTACTACTGGTCACGCGGGAAGGTCCCTTTCTGGGAGGACATCAGCGCCGAGACTATGGTGGAGCGCTTCCAACCCCGACATCGTGCATGTCACGGCTGCTTCATCGCCTGCCGCAAGCTGAGCACGGTGCGGGAGGGAAGACACGCCGGCCTCACCCTCGAGGGCCCCGAGTACGAGACCATCTACGCCTTCGGAGGGTTGTGCGCCGTCGACGACCTGGCGGAGATCGCCTATCTCAACGACTTGTGCGACCGCCTCGGAATCGACACCATCACGGCAGGCAACCTGGCTGGATTTGCCATTGAGGCCTCTCGGCGCGGCGCCCTTGACGTCGACATCGATTACGGCGATGTCGATGCCATCGCCGCTCTCCTCCACCACATCGCGGAACGAAAAGATGTCGGCGAGTTGCTGGCCCAGGGAGTTCGAAAAGCCAGCGAGGCATTGGGCCTCGAGGACCTGGCCATTCACGTCAAAGGTATGGAGCCCGCCGGATACGAACCCCGCGCGCTGAAGGGGATGGGTCTCGCCTATGCCATCTCAGACCGAGGCGCGTGCCATCTCAGAGCCACCGTCTACAAGGCGGAGCTCGCCGGTTGGGTCGACCCCCAGGCGGTCGAAGGGAAGGCCGACCTCGTCCTCGATTTTGAGGACCGGCACACGATATTCGACACCCTCATCTTCTGCCGCTTCTACCGCGACATGATCGGATGGGACGAGCTGCCCGTCGTCATCCACCGACTGACGGGCCTGGAGATGGACAGGCAAGCACTCCAGGCCCTGTCGGCCCGTATCGCCGATACCATCCGCGCCTACAACCTCCGCGAGGGCATGACGCCTGATGACGACACGCTGCCCGATCGCTTGCTGACAGAGCCGCTCGAGCCCGGTGGACAGTCGCTGAGCCAGGAGGAGCTCGACAACATGCTGGAGGATTACTATGCTCGCCGTGGGTGGTAGAGTTCACCCTTCGCGTACGTCGGCAGATAGTCCGCGCTCAGGGACACCCGTCGCCTCTTCTGGAACACTCTGTTCTCCCGTAGCTGAAGAAAGCGCCGAGCTGCCCGCGGCTTCCGCCGGACCGACGCACTGACTATCACCGTCAACGGAGCTACCCAACCAATTCGAGCGAGACCTGCTTACCAATCCACGAGGATAAACCTATGAACACAAAGACAACCAAGGCCGAATCTCTCGTCTCTCCCGTCTGGAGCCGCTACACGCCCATTGTCGCCCAGCGAGGAGAGGGATCCTACGTCTATCATACCGATGGCACACAGTACCTCGATTTCTCCAGCGGCATCGGTGTTACAAACACCGGACACTGCCATCCACGGATAGTCAAGGCAGTCCAGGACCAGGCTGCGAAGCTTCTCCACGGTCAGGTGAACATCGTGTTTCACCCGCCGCTTCTGGAGTTGGTGCAGGAACTGCAGGCCATTGCCCCGGAGGGACTCGACAGCTTCTTCTTCTCCAACAGCGGCGCCGAGGCCGTCGAAGGCGCCGTCAAGCTCGCAAAGCACGCCACAGGGCGAACAAACGTGATCGTGTTCCAGGGGAGCTTCCACGGCCGAACGGCCATGACCATGGCGCTCACCACGTCGAAGACCATCTACCGCCTCGGCTATCAGCCTCTGCCCCCCGGCGTCTTCGTCGCCCCCTTTCCCTATGCCTACCGCTACGGCTGGGAGCCCGAGGAGGCCACAAAGTTCTGCCTCAACGAGCTGGAGCATCTCCTTCACACCCAGACCGCACCGCAGGAAACCGCGGCTATGATCGTCGAACCTGTCCTGGGAGAGGGTGGGTATGTGGTACCGCCCAACGGCTTTCTGACCGGGCTGCGTCGCATCTGTGACGAACACGGCATCCTGCTCATCGCCGACGAGATTCAGTCCGGCTTTGGACGCACCGGGCGGTGGTTCGCCACTGAGCACTTCGGGGTCCGTCCGGACGTGATGACCGTCGCCAAAGGTCTGGCCTCCGGTCTGCCCCTGTCCGGTGTGGCCGCATCCCAGGAACTGATGGAGAAATGGATGCCTGGCACCCACGGCGGGACCTACGGAGGGAACGCCGTGGCCTGTGCCGCGGCAGCAGAGACTATCCGCGTGATCCGGGACGAAGCCTTGCTGGAGAACGCCAGCGTGATGGGGGCCTATCTTATGGACCGCTTGCGCAGCCTGCAAACGCGATTCCCCATCATCGGCGACGTCAGAGGTCTGGGCTTGATGGTAGCCTCCGAGTTCACCAGGCCCGACGGCTCGCCCGCCACCGAGACCGCCAAGGCTCTGAGGAAAGCGTGTCTGGATAGAAACCTGATTCTCCTCACCTGCGGTCCTTATGGCAACACCGTGCGCTGGATTCCCCCCTTGACGGTGATGGAGGATCAGATCGATCACGCCCTGAAGGTGTTCGAACAAGCGCTCAACGAGGTCGCGTAGCCGAAAGCCCTCGAAAGACACACGGAGGAGATCCAGAGACATCTTGAGAAACCCAGGTCTGAGTCGGCGCTCGTTCGCCCGGCCCGCCTCGGACTGACAACGGCCCCGGGGGCTGTCGAGGAGCCACAGAGCCTTGCCAGCCCCTCCTGCCCTCCTGCCACACCGTGGCGAACCACCTCTCAGCCTGTAGTACGTGGGCCACCTGTGCAACTCCGTGGGCCTTCCAATGCCGTCCCGATCGTTTCCCGCCGTCGCCTGAGGATCTCGAGGCAGGCGGAAGAGCCAACCAGAACCGCCGGCGTACGCTGGCGTCCCTCGGTGCCCTGTCACGACGCAGAGCGCGGCTCCCGCTGGCGTGTCCGCGCATACATAGGCAGGGCAGCGGGCGGCCAGGTCTTCCGGGCCACGCCTCAGGCCCGGGCACC
>CAYVCX010000084.1:0-9933 GCA_964450435.1 uncultured Anaerolineales bacterium | reverse complement strand
CAAACGATCAGGGTTCCATCATTGTGGTTGCCCCGATAGCCTTGGCAATAGTGCTCTCTGAACAGGGCGGACAACGACTCACGCCGATCGCGGCCACCGCACCGGAGCTTCTTCCGTCTCCTTGCTCGGCCTCACCCGCCGTGCGCTCCGGCCCGACGGTCTCCCTGCGCTGTCACGACTCGGGCGCAGGTCGTGTGTCTCCCCGGTTGCGCCGACCGCTCGTCGGGAAGATCTTCCCTGGGTTTAGGATGTTCCGCGGATCGAAAACGTGCTTGATACCCCGTTGCACATCGATCAGCCTCTCGTCCATCACCAGGGGTAGATAGCGCGAACGCTTCGAGCCGATCCCGTGCTCCCCGCTGATCGTACCGCCCAGGCCGGCGACCACCCGATACAGGTCCTCCAGAATTGCTGGGAGTTTCTCTTCCCACTCATCCCTGGCGACGCCGTCCCCTGCCGTCTCTGGCTTCCTGACCACCGTGGCGTGCAGGTTGCCGTCTCCGGCGTGCCCGTAGCACGGGATGAGTACGTCATACGCCGTCGAGAGCTGCTCCAGCGCCGATACCAGCTCCGGGATCTGCGCCATCGGCACCACGATGTCCTCCAGGCTCTGCACCGGGCAGATTGCCTTCAGCGCTTCTGCCATCTCCTGTCGGGGCCGCCACATCCGGCGCCTGTCGCGCGGTGTGTTGCCCACCAGGATGTCCAGCGCGCCCAGCTCCAGACACGCATCGATGAGGGTGTTCATATCGTCCTCCACCCGCTCCTCGCTCGTGCCATCCACCTCGATCAGGAGCATCGCGCCGACGTCAGGGTGTGGAATCCGCTCCCCCGTGTAATCGTAGGCGGCCTCAATCGAGAGATGATCCATGAACTCCACCGACGTTGGGACGATGCGGCCTTTGGTCATCACCCTGGGAACGGCGCTGATGGCCGCCCGTGCGTCCTCGAAGGGCACCAGCAGCACCGCCCGCGCCGTGGGGCGGGGGAGTAGCCGCAACGTAATCTCGGTGAACACACCCAGTGTTCCCTCTGAGCCCACCATCAGGTGAATCAAGTCGTAGCCGGTGACGTCCTTGACCCGCTTGCCGCCCAGGCTTACGATCTCTCCGGTGGGCAGGACTACCTCTAACCCCAGCACATATCGCCCTGTGACGCCGTATTTGATTGCCCGGCCGCCCCCGGCATTCTCCGCTACGTTGCCGCCCACGAAGCACAGCTCCACGCTCATCGGATAGCCTGCGTAGAACAGGCCGTGCTCCTCAATCGCGTCGTTGACGTCGTTCGTCACCACCCCGGGCTCGACCACCGCGACCATGTTCTCTCGGTCGATCTCTAGGATACGGTTCATCCGCTCCACCGAGAGCACGACCCCACCGTAAACCGGCACCGCTCCGCAGGAGAGCCCTGACCCCGCCCCGCGCGGCGTGATCGGCAGCCGCTCTCGGTTGGCCAGCCTCAAGATCTCAGAGATCTCTTCGGCGCTCCGCGGTTTGACCACAGCTTCCGGCATACTGGCGTGGGCCTCGCCTGTCACCTCATCGTGCGCGTAATCTGACATGGCCGCTGGGTCGCCGTAGAGAACGTAGGCCTCGCCAACGATCGCCTGCAGCTCCTCTGCCAGGCCCGGGCTCACGGGCCGATAGCCTCCGGCGGCCCCCTGTGCCTCACAGTTGGCTTCCGGTGCCCGCTCTCTCATCACGTTCGCCCCTCACGCTTCACGTAAGGTACGGTCTGTGGCCCATCCGGGAGGACCGCCACTGTGGCCTCAGGGTTCCGGTGCAGGAGCTGGCCAACCGTCATCTCAATCGACGGACACGGTGTCATCAGCGCGTCTTCCAGTTCCTTGTCCGAGAGTCCGTCGGCATAGACGTGTACCTCCGCCCTTCTCTGAATCCGGGCTTGGATCAGCGCCTCCCACTGATCGTGGCGACGGAAGCCTGACGCCGTTACCGTTTCCCACAGTTCGTCTACTGAGCTGGCTGCTTCAAGCATACGTTTGTACTCACCGTGGTCGGGTATGCCGTCCCAGCACTCCGCCGCGATGATGATGTCGCCGCCTGGTCGGACAATCTGGGCAGCCGCCGACATTCCCTTGACCGCCTGATACAGGTTGAGATCCAGCGGGTAGCCGCTGTTAGAAGTGATGACGATGTCGAAAAGATGAGACACTGGCTGCATCGCTGTGTCTCGCACGAAGGCCGCGCCCTCCCGGTGGGCAGCTATCATGTCGCCCGCGAACACGCCTGTGATCTCCCGTCGCTGATTGAGCGTGACGTTCAACAGAAACGTCGGCGCGGCCGCTTCGGTGACGGCGACCATTTCCTCCCACACCCGGTTTCCCTTCGTCACCGCCCACGTCGCCTGGGGATCAGACAGCATCCCTCCGCTGTGATTGTCCAGGATTGCTTCGATGTCCGCGATGCCCGGCAGGACGGCCTTGGGGCCGCCGCTGAACCCGGCGAAGAAGTGCGGCTCGATGAAGCCGGTCAGAATGCGCACTGAGGCCTCCACGTAGGCCCGATTGACGCGCACCCGATGCCCACTGGAGTTCTCGGTGACGCCGACCAGGTCGTCGGCCCAGGCGTCGTGCTGGAGCACTCGGTACCGCTCGACGAGGTCCCGTCCCAGCATGTCCGCCAGCTCTTCCTCCGTCTGCGGACGGTGCGTGCCCAGGGCGTTGATCAGCACGATCTGATCGTCTGGAACCGCCGCCTGGGCTAGCTCGTCCAGAAGCACTGGCAGCACGCGCTTGTTGGGCATCGGACGGGTAAGATCGCTGAAGACCACGGCTACCGTGTCACTCGATCCCACCACTTCGCGTAGTGGCGGACTATCCATGGGCGAGCCCAGGGCTTGTTGGATTGCCATCCGGTCGTCGGGCAGTCCGGGCACGAATTCGGGCTCGATGACTGTTACCCGCGCCTCGTCGGGCAACGTCACCGTCAACCCTTGACGGCCGTACGCCAGTTCTACCTGCATCGGGCCTCCTGATTGGGCCGTGGCCTGGTGGGCTGCGGGCTGGGTGCACTTGCCGCTGCGGTCAGCCGTTGTCCCGGGTGGGTGAGGCTGTATGGCAGCTCTTGGTTGTGGGGATTGTGGACCGATTCCACTGCTTGACCTGCACTCAGTCCAGGGAGGCAATCATGTAGAGCTCACCCGATTCGAAGCCCCGCTCCCGGTAGTACGGTCGCGTGCCCACGGCTGCGATCACTGCTAGGCGCTCGTATCCTTCCTGTCGCGCTATTCGTTTCGCCTCTTCGGTGAGTCGGGTGCCTAGCCCCGCGTGCTGCGGAGCGGACTCAACCTCGTCCCCCAGCCCCACCGCCGGCCCGTAAACGTGTAGCTCGCGGATCATCGCGCAGCCTTGTAGCTCGTCCGCGAGCAGCTCGAGCTCGGGAAGCGAAAGACGCAAGAATCCCACGAGCTCTCCTCCTGGCGTCAGCCATTCCAGAAATACCTCGCGCGTGCCGTCCGTCTCATATTCCGTGCGCGCCAGGCGTACAGCCTCAGCGTCAGTCGGCTCCCCCCGCACTTCGCGACACCGGATGCATTGGCACGTCGTGCCCTCTCGCGCCATCCGCTGCTGCACGATCTGACGCAGGTTCGATTTCTTCACCCCGGCCACGATATTGGGTGCTGGGATATCCCGCATCAGCCGGTTGACCCGGCAGTATGGCGGGATCAGTGTCTTGCAGCTTGAGAGCAGTTCCACCATCGTCTCCTCGTCGTAAGGCTGGAACTCCCCGCGCCGCCACCACCCGTACAACTCTGTGTCCCTCAGAAGCGCGGTGGGGTAGATCTTCAATTCGTCGGGCCGTGCAGCCCGCGCCCACAGCCGCCGGAAGTCCTCCAGGTCGCTCTCCGGCGTGGCGCCCAGCAGATTGGGCATCCAGTGGACGACGATCTTGAACCCGCCCAGACGGAGCAGACGGATCGCCCGGTGCGTGTCCGCCACCGTGTGTCCCCGCTTGTTCAGGGCTAGGATCTCGTCGTGCAGGCTCTGGACGCCTAACTGCACCTTCGTCGCCCCCAACCGCCGCAGACGGCGAACCTCGGCCGACGTGATCAAATCCGGTCGCGTTTCGATCACCAGTCCGACGTTCCGGCACTCGGCCTTCTCGTTGAGTCGCTGAGCTTCCTCCAGGGAGTCCGCGTCGACTCCATTCATGCCGTCCAGGCAGCGGGTCACAAACCACTCCTGATATTCGTCGGGATAAGCCGACCAAGAGCCTCCCAGGATCAACAACTCGATCTTGTCTACACTGTGCCCGATCTGGCGCAGCGCCGCGATCCTACTGACCGTCTGATCGTACGGGTCGAATTCGTGAGCGGCACCCCGCATCGCGCCGGGCTCGTCCGGCAGGTAGCTCTTCGGCATCCCGGTCGGCTCCGGGCAGAAAATGCATTCACCGGGGCACGGATGCGGTTTGGTCAGCACTGCCACCGGCGCCACGCCCGAGATTGTCCGCGTCGGCTTTACCCGCAGGCGACGCACCATCTCTGTGTCCACCGGGCGGCCCTCCCTCTCACACAATGCCCGATAGCCCCTGATGATCCGATCCTTGGAAAGCATGTCGCCGTTAGGCAGCGTGTGGTTCCGCATGATCTTGGACAGCTCTCGCTGTGATAGATCCCCGGCGCTGCGGACCTTGTCGAGTATGTCGACCACCACGGCCTCGTGCTGGTCCAGGTCCGACGACCGCTTCTCTACCTCCGACGGCCTATTCGTCTCGTCCATCGTCTTCCGTCTCACGCTCTCTGTCTCTTGTTCGTCACGCGCGCCGGGCGTAACATGCATCCGCAAACTCGTCTGTCCATGCTGCTCTGCAGCCGTTTGTCTGTGAGCCTTGACCGGCTATAATCCCTCTATGGACCGTGAGATCATCGAGAGGCTGCTTGCTGTGAATCGGAGCTTCTACGCGAGCTTCGCCGACCATTTCGCCGCCAGCCGGTCTATCTCAGACCCTGCTCTCACATCTATTCTACCGTATCTACCTCACCGTGCAAGGATATTGGATGTCGGCTGCGGTAACGGGCGGCTGGCCTTGCTCCTTGATCAAGAGCGGCCCGGGTCGACGTATGTCGGTGTCGATGCCATCCCCGAGTTGATCGGTGAGGCCCGCACCCGGGCAGGACAGCTCCCGCGAACCCACGTAGCCTTTCGAGTGCGTGATGTCACGCAGCGGGATTGGACCCAGGATCTCCCCTGCGCGCCTTATGACTGTGTAGTGGTGCTCGCTGTCTTGCATCACATCCCGGACTTCGACCTCCGAGCTCAGGTGTTGCATGGAGTTGCGACAGTTCTCAAGGGCAGGGGGTTTGTGATCCTTTCCACTTGGCGCTTCCTGGCGCACCGCCGCATGCGCCGCAAGATCGTGGCCTGGGATGAGGTCGGCCTTGATGAGAGCGATTTGGATCCTGGTGACTACCTGCTCGACTGGAAGCGCGGCGGGAGGGGTCTTCGTTACTGTCACGCGGTGGATGAGGAGGAGATCGATCAGCTCGCCGCCGCGACCGGCTTCGTTGTTCGGGAGACATTTCGGGCTGGCGGCCGCGAGGGGGATCTCAGCCTCTTCGCCATCCTTGATCGCGCCTCTTGACCTTCCCGGGCTGCATGCTGCGGGTCCCTCTGCTCTGATCGCCGTGGCTGACGCCGCTGCGGCCTGGGACCCCCCTGTGGCCGTGCCCTGGCCGCACTGTGGGCCCAGCGGGCGCTGAGTGTCCACGTCGCACGCTTCAACCGGCGCTGGTGATTCAGGCCCGTTTCGCCAGAATCTCCTTTGCTTCCCCGATCTGCTCCTGTACCGCCGACAGCGCCGTACCTCCCTCCGTGGACCGTGCCTCCACCGAGCGCTGGAAGTCGAAGACCTGGCAGACGTCCTCGGCGAATGCTGGGTGAACCGCCTGATACTCGCTCAGGCTGAGTTGGTTCAACGAGATGCCCAGGTCCTCGGCGCGTCGGACCGCTTGTCCGACCAGATGATGGCTCCGGCGGAACGGGACCCCCTTCCGCACCAGGTAGTCGGCCAGGTCGGTCGCCACCATCGCGTCATCCAATGCTGCCTCCATCCGCCCCTCATGCACCTCCAGGGTCCGGATTACGCCGGCCGCGATGGGTAACCCCATCTTCAGTGTGTCGATGGCGTCGAAGAGCGCCTCCTTGTCCTCCTGCAGATCCTTGTTGTAGGCCGTGGGAAGCCCTTTCAGCGTGGCCAGTAGCCCCGCCAGATCACCGATCACTCGCCCGCTCTTGCCCCGCAGCAGCTCCAGCGAGTCAGGGTTCTTTTTCTGGGGCATGAGACTGGAGCCGGTGGCATAGGACTCGTCGATATCGACGAATCTGAACTCACGGCTGGCCCATATGATAAGGTCCTCCGCCAGGTTGCTCAAGTGAATCTGCGTCAGTGCAGCCCAGGCCAGAAACTCCACCGCATAGTCTCGGTCGCTCACCGCGTCGATGCTGTTCCGCATCGGGGCGTCGAAACCAAGTCTTTCCGCCAGTGCCCGACGGTCGACGCCGAAGGGGTTCCCAGCCAGGGCTCCTGCCCCCAGCGGACAGACCCGCGTCCGTCTGGCCATGTCGCGCAGGCGCTTCCAGTCCCGCTCTAGCTTCCAGAAGAACGCCATCAACCAGTGGCTGAACAGAATCGGCTGTGCCTGCTGCAGGTGGGTGTAGCCGGGCATTAGGACACCCAGATGCGCCTCGGCTTGCTCGACGATCGACCGTTGCACGCCTCCCAAAGCTTCGCTCAGGCCCGTGATTTCATCCAGCATATACAAGCGCAGGTCTGTCGCCACTTGGTCGTTCCGTGAGCGACCGGTGTGCAGTTTCTTCGCCGTCTCACCGATCAGCTCGCCCAGCCGTCGCTCCACAGCCGTGTGGATGTCCTCGTCGCTCGGCGCGATTTCGAATATCCCTTCGTCAAATTCGGCGCGTACCTGTTCAAGGCCCGCTACCAGCTCATCTCGCTCCTTGTCGGTGATGAGCCCAGCCTCGGCCAGCGCCTCCGCGTAGGCCACGCTGCCCTCGATGTCCGCCGCGTACAGACGTTGGTCGAAGCTGATCGAGTCGTTGAAGCGCTTCATCAGGTCATCGCTGGTGCCTCCGAAACGACCACCCCACAGTGTCATGCTGACTCGCCTCCCACATTTGGAACTGGTCAGAATAGATCTGACCGTCTGTAGCCATCAAGTCGCCTTCAAATAACGTCGCATGCCATGAGCGCGACGCCGACAGACTAGCATACAACCTACCCTTGTCAAGTGCCAGGGCGATGGGCGCTGCCCCGAGGACCGGTCACAGGTGGCTGCTGTGGGACTCTGTGTGGCCGGCCTGTCGCGAACCACTCACTTCCCCATCTTCCTCCGGGCCCTCCCCTGCCGCCAGAAGGAAGACAGCCCCACAAGCCGACGGGCAACCCGACTGCCCGACGCTGCAATCCCCTCCGGGGTCGTCATTCCGACCGGAGCGAAGCATCGCGGAGGGGAGTGGAGGAATCTCGCGCGCCCGCCCCGTCGCTAACCCGGCTACGGCCGGACTCCTCGTGGCTGCAGCTAGCGCGTTTCTGGCGCTTGTTGGAGTGAGAGGGATGGGCTGCGAGTCGCTACCTTGGAGACTTCGAAGGTCTTTGCTGGTTAGGGTTCCGGAGTCTGCTGTTCCAGGCCAACCGCCGGCCGGCGAGCTCCCAGACACATGCCGACACCCGCTGGTATCCCCCTGGCGTTTCCTCAGACCGGTGCGCAAAGCCCGTTCCTTTTTCTGTCTTTCGCACTCCAAACACCTCGGAATCCACCCTCCTCTGCGCTGCCCGCTTCCCCCAAATAACCGAAGTAGGGGCCTCTAGTCGCCGATTCGGCCGTGCAAGGCCCGCCGTCGAATAGTTGCACCCGCCCAACGACCGTGATACCATTACGTCTCAATCCACCTCACCGACGGCCGTCGTCACCACCGGAGGAATGAATGTCACCCAGGACGACCGGGAGCGAGTTCCGCAAGGGGAGTCTCGTCCTCTACAAGCAGGATCCTGCGCGTGTGACGTCTGTCGGGCGCAAGAAGATAACCATCTCCTTGCCCGACGGCGAGACGCTCCGGGTCCGCCCCAAGGACATTGATCTTCTTCATCCCGGCCCCGTCGAGTCTCCTGACCAACTTGATCCTCCCGCCGGTGAGATGGAAATCGCCTGGGAGCTGCTCAGCGGCTCTGAGACGACCCTGCCGGAGTTGACTGAGCTCGCGTATGGCGCCTACACGCCGGCTGCCGCCTGGGCGGCGTGGCAATGGGTCGTCGACGGCCTCTACTTCGGTGGGAACCCTCGGCAGATCGTGGCTCGGACCGCTGGTGAGGTGGCCGAGGAACAGGCACGACGTGAGGCTCGCGCTGCCGAGCGGAAAGCCTGGGACGAGTTCTTGGAGCGCGCGCGCGGGGGTGACTTCGCCTCCGAGGATGCTCGCTACCTTGCCGAGGTGGAGCGGCTGGCTCTCGGACAGACCGATCGTAGCCGCGTGCTCGACGAGCTGGGCCGGGCGGAGACCCCTGAGAACGCCCACGCTCTCTTGCTCCAGCTCGGCTACTGGGACCACACTGTGGTTCCCTACCCCGAGCGCCTGGGGCTTCCCACCTCGCCGCCCGCGGCCGCGCTCCCCCCGTTGCCGGAGGAACAGCGCCGGGACCTCACGCACCTCCCGGCCTTTGCCATTGACGATGAAGGCAGCACCGACCCCGATGATGCGATTAGTTTGGAGACCACCTCTGACGGGCGCCGACTCTGGGTGCACGTGGCCGACGTGGCTGCCCTGGTCTCCCCCGGCAGCCCGGTGGATTTGGAGGCCCGCGCTCGCGGAGCCACCCTCTACCTGCCCGATGGCCAGGTACCCATGCTGCCCCCGCAGGCCGCTCGAAAGCTGGCGATGGGCCTCGACGAGATCTCGCCCGCACTCTCCTTCGCCTTGGATTTGGGTGACGGCGGTGAGGTTACCCTGACGGAGCTCGTGCCCAGTCGCGTGCGCGTAACGCGGCTCACCTACGAGGAGGCCGAGACCCGGCTAGATGAACGCCCTCTCCGTGACCTGTATCAGTTGGCCCGGGACTTCGAGGCATACCGTAACGAGAACGGGGCGGTTCGCATTGAGATGCCGGAAGTGAGCGTCCGCGTCGTCGACGGCCGGGTAAGCATCCGGCCGCTGCCGCCCTTGAGGAGTCGCGCTCTTGTGCGAGAGGCGATGCTGATGGCCGGCCAGGCCTCGGCTCGTTTCGCCCTGGAGGAGGGAATCCCCTTGCCCCATGCTACCCAGCCCCCGCCGGATACCGATCAGCGATCCGATGACCTGGCCGGGATGTTTGCCCTCATCCGGCACATGAGTCGTAGCGAATACAGTATCCTGCGCGGCCGCCACGCCGGCTTGGGGCTCGATTGCTACGTCCAGGCCACCAGTCCGTTGCGCCGCTATCTCGACCTGGTGGTCCATCAGCAACTTCGGGCTCACCTCCAAGGTACGGCTCTGCTGAGCACCGGTGAGCTCATGGAGCGCATTGGCGCCGCCGAGGCGGTGGCGGGCAGCGTGAGCCACGCCGAGCGGCTGGCGGAGAAACACTGGACCCTCGTCTACTTGCTCCAGCATCCCGACTGGCGCGGCGAGGGCGTTCTCGTCGACAAGTGGGATCGCCGCGGAAGGCTACTGATCCCCGAGCTCGGCCTGCAGACCCAGATGCAGCTGCCACAGGATTGGTCTCTGAACAGCACGGCGCAGCTTCAGGTGACCGATGTTGATCTGCCCACGCTGCGGGCGACGTTTCGATTGGTCTGATCCCTTGTCACTGCTGATGGATCCCGGGATTCCTGTGGTGACTGGCCCCGCCAGCCAAGCTTCTCCCCTGGCCTCCTCTCGGGCCCCTTCCTCTCTGGGTTGACAGGGTGCCGACCGTCTCCTCT
>CAYVCX010000083.1:0-10234 GCA_964450435.1 uncultured Anaerolineales bacterium | reverse complement strand
GCTTAGTAGCGGAGGAAGCGCAGCGACCGGAGCGACGAGGAATCTGCCCCACACGTGGGCGCTCCTCGACCGTCCAGGAAGCTCTCATTGCCGATGTGGGGTCGTAGTACTAACCATGATGCACGAACCATCAACGAGACTCTTTGGCTGGCGTTACTCCCTCAGGGCCTTTGCCGCGCTCGCGGCGGCCTCCTCCGGCGTCGCTCGGCCGGTCAAGACAGCCTCCAACGCTTGCTGCATTGGGGGCCCTACAGCCTCCATCACCAATGGGCGTGGCGGCGGCACCGCGGTCTCCAGCAGGCTGTGCAACACCGTTCGCTCCCCTTCTGTCACGGTCCACAGATTCAGTGTGCTGCGCCTCGCCGGCAGGTACCCCGCTGACTGGGTCCAGAGGGCGCTGTGGTCGGGTGCCGTGAGCCAATCGAACAGTAGCATTGCCACGTCTTGGCGCGCTGGATCATCCGTGACCATTGCCAGTGCCCAGCCGCGCGCGATGCTGACCGGCTGCCCATCCTTGGTCGGAATCGGAGCTGCGGCCATGGTGTCGTCGGCCTCCAACCAGTATCGCCGGGCTCTCACCACCGCCATCCCGCCCTCTCCCGCCTTGAACCGCTCCCACACTTGATCCACGTGCGTTGCCGTCAATACCTCCGCTGCAGGGATCACTGTGTTGGTAACACACTGAGTGTAGAAGTTGAAGACATCGGCCATCACCTCTTCGTCCAGCCATGGGTGGTCGTCATCGTCGATCAAGCTGCCGTTGGCGCCTAGGTATTGAATCAGCGTGGCGTCATTGACGCGGCCATCAATCCCACCTGCGGGAAACAAGAAGGAGGCTGGAGCCGAAATCACCTGCGTCCACGTGACAGGAGCAGATGCCAGGACGGCCGGTCGGTAGGCCAGATGTTGCAGGTCGACACCCAGCACAGCGCCTACCATTTGACCCTCCGCCCTGCCCATGTCGGAGGCGAACGAGAAACGACTGTCGGATGCAGGGGGTGCTACCAGATCGTCCAGGGGCTGAACGAGATCTGAGCGAGCCACGCTGCCCAGGTCAGAGGCGTCCAACACCACCAGGTCTGGAAGCACTGAGGGAGCTGCATCCCTCGCAGTGCGCATGAAGTCGACCAGCCCCCCGCGGCCGTGGGCCTTCTTCACTACCACGTCCACCTTCAATCCGGGGTAGGTCCGGCTGAACTCGGCTAATTGATTGGCCAGAACACCTGAACCAGCTCGTTCGCCGTAGGGATCAAGCTCCTCCGGGAGCCATAGTTCCAGGGTGCTGATCATCGGCGTCGCCTCCGGTGTTGGCGTCATGGTAGGCGTAGGGGTAGGCTCGTCCGGCGCAGCCGTGGCGGGCACCGAGGTCGGCGTCGGCGACAGGCTCCCACAACCGACCAGGGTGACAACCGCCGAGATCAGGATCACCCGCTTCAGCCGCTGAGACTGCACAATCTTCGCAAGTATACCCATAGTGCGGGGATTATAACATGACTTGCCGCTGACTCCCACTTGTCAACCCACGGGCGTCACGGTAATATCAGAGCCGACAGGGGAGGGGGTTTGGCCGCGACGCTGCGGGCTGTCCTCCTCGTTTTGTCTATGAGCAACGTGGAGGCTTATGGCTCGCTGTCTGGAATCAGTTCGCTGGTCGGAACTGGCTGTCTTGATCGCAATCCTCACTGTGGCTTTGGTGCTGCGTACGTGGCAGTTGAACAGCGTTCCGCCAGGATTGACCCACGATGAAGCAAACAACGTATATGACGCCGTCTCTGTTCTGCGAGGAGAACGTGCCTTCTATTTCCCCGTAGCCCAGGGGAAGGAGCCCCTCTACCTATACAGTGTGGCTCTGATGATGGTCCTCCTGGGACCGACTCCTCTGGCCCTGCGCCTGACGTCGGTCTTCTGGGGTGTCTTGCTGCTCGTTCTGACCTACGCTTGGACGAGGCGGAGCTTCGGTCGCCTGGTTGCTCTGTGGACCGTTTCCGGTCTCGCCATCTCGTTCTGGGGGGTGAGCACCAGTCGTCTGGGACTGCGAGCCGTTGCGCTCCCGGTGCTGCTCACCGCGGGTGTCCTTGCTTTCCCCATCTCGGACACCCGTCCGCCGGGCCTCGTCCGGTCGGTGGTCGCGGGCCTATGTCTTGGTCTCACATTCTATACGTATCTGGCTGCGAGAGTGATGCCAGCGCTCTTTCTCCTTTTTGGCGCCTATCTCGCGCTGAAGCACCCTGCCCGCCTCAGGGAATGCTGGCCGCAGTGGCTGATCGTATTGACCGTAACAGCTGCTGTGGCTGCCCCCCTGTTTCTTTATCTGAGGGCGCATCCGGCCGCCTCGGTGCGCATAGCCCAGCTTGAAGGCCCCCTGCGAGCATTCTTCAGCGGCAGCCCAGGTCCGCTGTTGCGTGAAGCCCTTGACGCCCTTCGGGTCTTCAGCTTTGAGGGGGACGGATTCACGCCGTACAATATACCGGGGCGCCCGCTGTTCAGTCCCCTGATGAGCGTACTTTTCTACGGCGGTCTCATCGTCGCCCTCTGGCGCTGGCGAGAACCCGCGTGCGCGTTCGCCCTGCTCTGGCTGGTGGTGGGGTTCTCTCCTGCTCTGGCTACCGGCGCCGACGCAGCCAATCTTCGTGCCATCGCTGCCCAGCCCGTCTCGTTCCTCTTTCCTGCGCTGGCTTTCGAGAAGGTATGGGATCTGTCTTTGCCGCAGCCGCAGGGCCGCCGCCTGGCGTTTGTGGGCATCATGGGCAGTGTCGTGCTCGCCTCCGCGGCCTTCCTGACGATACGAGACTACTTTCTTCGCTGGCCGGTTCGCCGTGACGTGCGCGTGCACTACCACACCAACCTCACGACCATAGCAAACACGATCCGCGGGTGGGGGAGCGAAGAACCCGTAGGCATCTCGGCCTTCTATCCCGGCGAATACCACGACCCTCGCATTGTCGATGCCATAGTAACAAAGGAGGGTCCCTGCTTGCGCTGGTTCGATGGGCGCCAGGCGTTGATCCTTCCGTCTTCCTCGACAGCCCGGCTGATTGTCCCTGAGGCCATCCCTTTGGATAACGCCTTGTGGAGTCTCGTCCGACCGGAGACGTCTCTTTCCAGGCGCGTGCTGCTGCGGCCCGGTGACTTCAACGCTTCCTTTTCAGTCTACCGCTGGACCGTGCCCGAGACGCAACGTGCCCTTCGCGACATGATGATCCCTCCTTTCCGACCCAGCGACGTCCCCGTGGACGTGGGGGGAGTACTCAGTTTCCAGGGCTATCAGGTGCTGGGGTGGACTGGCGAACCCGGTGGTGGGTTTAGCTTGCTCACCCTGTGGGACATCGATGCCGCCTTACCCGACCACCGGGATGCCGTGCTCTTCTCTCAGCTCCTCGACAGCAACCATCAGGTCGTTGCGCAGCAAGACCAGCTCGGAGCCCCTTCCTGGAACTGGCATCCGGGCGACGCCTTCGTGCAGCTCCATCGGCTGGCCTTGCCTGCGGACACTCAGCCGGGTGTCTACACTTTGATCACAGGCGTGTATACTACTCCGGATCGGATAGATGCTGTGCTGGCAGGCCAGGAGCCGGATCCTGCCATGCCCCGGTTGCCGGTCCGCGACGGGCAGCCGCCTGCCAGCGACGCGATAACGCTCGTCACCTTGGAGGTCCCGTGACCAGGCCGCCAGGGACGCCGGCCTGGGAGTGGACCTTGCTTCTCTTGATCCTGGTCCTGGCCGTCGTCCTCCGGGTCTACCGGCTCGGGAGCGTCCCCCCGGGATTTACCCACGATGAGGCCGGGAATGGTCACGACGCGGCAGCTGTAATGCGCGGCCTCCGTCCCATCTATTTCACTGGGGGCTACGGCCGTGAGCCGCTCTATGTCTACTCGGTCGCTTTGATGATGTCCGTCCTTGGCCCGACCGGCGTAGCGCTGCGGTTGACGACGGTGGCCTGGGGCTTGATTGTGATCCTGCTGAGCTATGCCTTCACACGACGTCTCTTCGGTTCGCTCACGGCTCTGCTCACCGCAGCCTGGATGGCAATTTCGTTCTGGTGCCTGATGACCAGTCGGGTGGGGTTGCGAGCTATCACCTCGACGGCCGTATTTGCCGCGTCCGCGTACAGCTTCTGGCGGGCATACGACCTGCTGAGCTCCAACCCCTCACCAGCACGAGGGCGCACGTGGCTCTGGTGGGGCTTGTCAGGCCTCTTGCTTGGTGTCTCCCTGTATACGTATATGGCCAGCCGTGCCATGCCCGCGGTGTATCTTCTATTCCTGGGCTACCTGTCCATGCGTCACGTGCTCGGTCTGCGATCTGGTCACACAAGCAGCCACAACCCCGTTGCTCACCCCATCGGCGATCAAGAGAGCGGCGGATCGCTGCCCTCGATGTCAGTGCCTGGAGGGTCGCTACCTGCCCCAATGGGTAGTCCAGGAGGGGAGTGGGGCCCGAGTCTTCGCCAGCTGTGGGTCGGGATTCCAGCCCTGCTCCTGATTGCGGCGCTCGTGGCCGCTCCTCTGTTACACTACCTGGTTGCGCATCCTGGGGCGGAAGAGCGCATCGGCCAGTTGAACGCCCCCTTGAGGGACGCTCTGGGTGGCGACTTCGCGCCTCTTCTGGACCGCGTGGCCCGCTCGCTCGCCACGTTCACCTTCCAGGGTGACCCGCACTGGCTGTACAACATCGCTGGTCGCCCGCTCTTCGACCTTGCAGGTGGAGCCTTCTTTTATGCTGGCTTCCTCATATTGCTCTGGTATCTGCACGATCCTCGCTATGCGTTCCTGCTGCTCTGGCTCCTTGTAGGCGTGACCCCGGCCCTTATCACCGGCCCTGAGGCCACAACGTTGCGCGCAGTCACGGCGCAGCCGGCGGTCTTCGTCACGGCCAGCCTGGGCCTGGCGACGATCATCGGGTTTCTTCATCGACACACGCTAGGTTGGGGGCGCGTCGTGATTGGCGGGGCGGTCGCGACTCTTTTCGCCATCACCGGCGTGCGCACCACGCACGCGTACTTCGATGTCTGGGCTCACCATCGGGATGTCCGCGTTGCCTATCACCATGCCCTTGTTCAGCAAGCTCACTACCTGGACGAATCGCCTGAGACTGGTGTAGTTAGCCTCTCATCGATCTATCCCGGCCGGGTTCACGATCCGTACACCATGGAGCTATCCTTGCACCGCGAGGATCTCTCGTTGCGTTGGTTCGACGGCCGGTTCGCGCTGGTCTTCCCGAACCCAGGGGAGAGCCGGGTGATCATCCCCTCGATTGCGCAGCTCGACGAGGCGTTGGAGCCCTTCATAGAGGCTCATGGATCGCTGGTACACACCCGGGAATTCCGCCCAGATGATCTGGTCACGGGCTTTGCTGTCTACCGATTCGATGGTGAGAGCGCCTTGGAGGCTCTCATGCCCACCATGAGAGACAACCCCGTGTCCTGGAGCCCCTCGGACGTGTTCCCGGACGAGGATCCCTCGTCTGTCTATGAGCCTTTGGAGCTACCGGTAGATTTCGACGGCGTGCTCAGTTTGATCGGCTATGACCTGCGGAGCCCCAGAGTGGCCCCCGGGGAGGAAGTTGAGCTTCTGACAGTGTGGCACATCCACGACAGCTTCACCGCCGAGGCTGTTGCCTTCACTCACGTCCTGAGGCACGATGGTCAAATCATCGGCCAGTTGGATCGGCTGGATGTACCCTCCTGGCAGTGGCATCCCGATGATGTCTTCGTGCAACTGCACCGCTTCTCGATCGATGGGAATACCCCGCCTGGGGTTTATCCTGTGGCGTTAGGACTCTACACCCGCGAGGATTCGAGACGGCTCCCGGTCGTGACCGGTGACGTCCCAATCGACGATCGTGTACTCTTGCGCCCGGTGGAGGTGGCGGCGGAGTGACCGATTCGAAGGCTATTCGATGGGTCTCAGTCATCTCCCTGCTTCTGCTCAGCTGGGGGGTGCGCCTCATTTGCCTCGAGGAGGTTCCTCCTGGGTGGCGAGATGACGAGCTGATCAACATCCATGCGCTCTCCAGCCAGGTGTTGGATGGACAATTCCCGCTCTACTACCTTGGGGCATCCGGGCACGAGCCGCTTTACCACCATCTGCACGCCGGCGTGCACGCCGTCTTGGGTTTCAACGTGCTCAGCGGGCACATTCTGTCGGTGATGTTCGGAACGCTCTCTATTGCCTTGACCTATAGCCTTGTGCGCCGCCTCTTTCCCCGCGAGCCCACCGCCGCGATTGTCGCCAGTCTCTCGCTGGCAACCTCCTTCTGGTCGCTCATGTACAGCCGGATCGCCATGCGTCATATCAGCCTGCCGCCCTTTGCCTTGGCCCTTCTCTACGTGTTGTGGCGCCAGATAGACGCTGAGACTCCAGGGCTCTGGGGATGGGGGTTGATGGGACTGCTGCTTGGCGCGGGGACCTACACGTACACCGCGTCTCGACTGCTTCCCGTGCTTGTCGTCGCCTTTGCCGCCTATCTGGCCCTGTTTCACCGCGATCGCTTCCTCCGGCATTGGCGAGGACTCGCCCTGGCTCTGGTGTTGACAGCAGTGCTGGTCGCGCCTCTGGCTGTTGTGATCACCCGTAACCGGAGTAAAGTAGCCATAGAGGGTGTCGGCGCTGACGCCAGAGTGACCGAATTGGCAGGCCCGCTGCGGGCTTTGCGGCGTGGAGATCCCCGCCCAGTGATTGAATCGACGGTCCAAACGCTGGGCATGTTCCACGCCACCGGTGATCCCGAATGGCTCTACAACATCCCTGGGCGGCCGGTGTTCAATCTCCTTGGCGGGGTGCTCCTGTGGGTCGGCGTTATCCTCTGCCTGTACCGGTGGCGGGAACCCCGCTACTTCTTGATGCTGCCCTGGTTGGGGTTGGGACTGTTCCCGGCTTTCATAAGCATTCCACCAGCCAGTCTCGGGCACACCATCGTGGCTCAGCCTGTCGCCTATATCCTTCCGGCTCTCGCCTTGGCCGAGTTCCGGCGGGCCTCACAAAGGCTCTCTTCCCGGCAGCCCCGGCTCCCGGCTCTTGGCTCCTGGGCATTGATCGTTCTGTTCGTAGTTACCAATGGCATCCGTGATCTTGAGAGCTATTTCTGGAGTTGGCCGCCGGAAGAGATGGTGCGCTTCCTATATAGAGGGGATTATCGAGACCTGGCTGCCCACCTGGACTCCCATCCTCGGCTGGCAAACCTTGCCGTCGCCAGTACCTTGATGGGCCCTTGGGACCGCCTGGCCATTGAAGTGGACACAGGGCGCGACGACATTGCTGTGCGCCTGTTTGATCCGAGGCGGGCCCTGGTATGGCCAGCCGGTCACCAGTCGTCGGTAGTGACAACCCTCTGGCCTATACCAGAGCCTGCGATAACTGATCTCCTGGAGGCGCAGACTGTCTCGTCGGAGCCCCTGGGTCCCAATCTCACTCTGCATCAGCTGTCTCCGATTGAGACGGCGGATTCCCTCTATCTCGGCTCTTGTGTCCTCGTTGACAAAGACGACGCGGCCGGCCATCGCCGCTACCGTTTCGCTAACGGTCTGGAGTTGATGGCCACTTGCTGGCTCGACCAGGACGCTGGGGCTCCGGAGACGGAGTTGACCCTGCTCACGGCATGGGTTGTCGCGCGGCCCCTTGAGCTACCACCGATTCCCCTTGTCGCCAACCCGCCACCACCGGGAACATACGCCGGCCCCCGATTGGCCGTGTTCGCGCACCTCCTGGTCCCTGATGCCGGGTCGGAGGCGCTGCACCAGGCAGAGGCATCCAGTGCAGTCGACGATGGCTTCTGGGTAGATCCGCTGACTCTGAGCCCCGGTGATCGGTTCATCCACATCCATCGGTTCGCCCTTTCCGACGAGGTCACCACGGGGTCGTACGCGGCCAGGCTAGGCCTGTACGACCCGATGACTGGCGTGCGTTGGTCGGTCTTGGATGCCGCCGGGAACCCTGCGGGGGACCACGTGGTTGTCCGCGGAGGAGACCCCTAAACGACAATGTCCGAATGCGAGGACGCTCGCCGTGGTGGCTAATGCGAGCCAGAGAAACGGGCATCGTCGAGCTTGGAGACTGATGCTGCCCCGGCAGTAGCTGTCACCTGCACCTTGAGGGCTCAGATCCCATCTCGGGTGCTGGGTGACGGAGCACGGAACGCGAGCGTTGACAGGGCCTGGGGGCTATAGTAGAATTCGAGCACTCGGGTCGGTTTCTCCCGGCGGTTGAGCCCGACCAACTCCGGGGCCCCAAACGAAGCGCAGATGGAGAACCCGCCGGCACACCGGGACGTTCTCCAAAGCTTGTACCTGATTCGATCGTTCAATCGAGACTTAGAGGCCACGAAGATGCACCGTGCGTGGCCCAGTGAACAGGAGGTTCCAATGGAGATCAAGCGAAGTCGCGGCCACGTAACAGCGAGACGCTGGGCCCGGACGTTTCTGGCGGGTGTCTCGGCTCTCCTGCTGGTTGCCGGATTGTCTCTGGCCCTTGGCCATTTCCAGGCTCGCGCCCAATCAGCGGACAGCAATTCAACATCCAGCCCCGAGGCGGCGACAGCGATCATTACGTCGCAGATTCGTTCGCCCAACAGAGACGCGTACGTCACGCAGAAGACCCCGCTGACCATCACAGGCATAGCGTGGAGAGAAGGCACTGAGCCTCCATACGTCACGGGAGACGTGTTCCTGGAAGTCGAGCGAACTACGGAGAGAGCGTACTTGTTGCAGTGGAATGCAGTACCTTCAGCGACCCAATACTTGGTGGAAGAGGCCACCGACCAGGGGTTCAGCGACCCTGAGACGCTCTACTACGGATTGAACACTGAGTATCCGCAGACCCAGAGCGATGGGACCTACTACTACCGCGTCACAGCAGATGCGGCAGGTCTAGAAACCAGCCGCTGGAGCAACGTCGTATCGGTGACCGTGCCCTGGCCCGCCACGGCCACGGGTGCCTCAGCATCAGCCGCCGAGTCTGGAGTAACTGCGGAAAGTTCCATAACTGTGCAGGTGAGTATTGATGATGGCGACTGGCACACCGCCACGGTGAGCGAGACAGCGTGGGGGGGCGAATGGTCTTATGTGTGGTCGTCCATGCCTGAGGAGCGCAATACGCAGCACGCGATTCATACCCGCGCGGCCGAGGCGGGGGGCGACTTCGGGCCTGTGGACTCCATCACCATCACCTTGGATAATAAGAGCCATCTCGTCTACCTGCCCGTCGTCCTTAGGCGCTGGCCGCCCATAAACTACCCGCCCAGCCTATCGGTGTCGGGCCTGGAGAACGACGTTGATGAGGACGGTGAGTATGAGCTCAGCTGGACCTACAGCGATGACAACCCGGCTGTGCCTGCCCCCATCTCCTATACCTTGCAGGAAGCGATGAACTCGGGCTTCAGCAGTCCGACAAACTACACCGTCACCACCACCTCACAGAGTTTCACAGACAAGGACGATGGCACCTATTACTATCGCGTCCGGGGCAACAACATCTACGGCCCCGGTCAGTGGAGCAACGTCGTATCGGTAGCCGTGGTCTCGAGTGACTTCTACGACGATTTCAGTAGCGCGGCCAGCGGCTGGCTCACTCACGAGGCGAACCGTGGGCTCGTCGGCTGCGATCGGGGCGACCTTCAGCAGAACCCTGACTACAAGTACAATCTCTTCTACGAGGGGGGGAGATACAAGGTCAACATCCCGCTGGACTGCCGAGCGGGTGGCAACCACGGCGACACGCGCCACATCTACCCCGTCACCTTCGCCCCTGGCACGGAGCGACCGGCGTCCCGGACTTGCCTTCAGCTCAAAGGTGGGTTCGAGAAGGAGCCGGGATGGCTGGACCCGTGGTGGTCGTTCTGGGGGCTTGTCTTCGCAGCCAGCGAGGACAAGAGCACGGTGTACTCGCTGGAGGTCAACAGCCACGGCAACTGGGGCGTTGTCAAGCGGACGGGATACGACTTTCCCGGCCCAAACCATCCGTGGGAGAATGAGACTCGCACATACTTGGTCCCTTACACCATAGGCGAACGGTGGCCCGCCCGTCCGGCCTTTGAGGGGAATACCGTCAGGGCCGAGGTCAATGGCAACAACGTGAAGCTGTTCATCAATGGTCGTCTGGTCCACGAGTTCTGGGACTCACAGATCAGTTCTCTCACCAAGGTTGGGATCATCGGCGGCGACTGGGAAATCACACCCACCCAGATCGGCTACGATTACTTCTACCTGGACGAGGGTTGCGACGACTTCTAGGTCTTCAG
>CAYVCX010000082.1:0-10420 GCA_964450435.1 uncultured Anaerolineales bacterium | reverse complement strand
TACCGAAGAGACCTGAGGTTGAAGCCTCTCCCTAAAGATTGTCGTTCTGCCCTCCAGGAGACCCGATTAGGAACATTGGGGCTGGTGGTAGAGCCAGGCCCCGAATAAGTTGCAAGGCTGGGTAGTGTATGGGCCTGGGGGCTGTGCACGCTTCTTGTCCTCCCCAAGCGAGATCGCATAAGTATCAAGACGAGGAGGTCTAAGATGGAAATGCGTGTCATCGGGATCGACCTAGCCGTGAAAGCGGCCCACCGAGCCGTGGTGTTGGACCCAAGGAGAGATTCCTTCGTCAGCGGCTTGTTTGAGTTCTTTGAGGTTTCGATTGACGCCTCGCAGCGCACTGTCTTGTGCCCACTGGAGCCGTTTTCTGGGTCTTGGCAGGCCGCGCGAAAACCTCAAAGGTCTAATGCTCCTGGGCCATTGACAGCCCCGCTTGATCATTGTATAGTCCCCTTATGGGCGCTGCCCTCGACCCCACCGCCATTGATGCCTTGCTCTTCGACCTGGATGGGACGCTCATGGATACTGACGACCAGGTCGTGGAGAGCCTCACGCTGTGGCTGCAGCGCCTGGGTCCGGCGAAGATGCGGGGGCTGGCGCGGCGCATGGTGATGGCGGCTGAAGGCCCGCTCAACGCAGGGATCACCCTGCTGGACGTCGTGGGCCTGGACCGGCTCGTGCTCGGCCTGTGGCGCTGGCTCCGCCGCTGGCGCGGTGGGGCAGCGCGTCCACACTACCGCCTGATGCAGGGCGCTGAGCCGGTGCTCTTGCAGTTGAAGGCGCGCTACTGCCTGGGCATCGTCACCACACGGGGACGGGAGCAGGCTGAGGCATTCTTGAATCAGCACGGCCTCGAGGGGATGTTCGATGCGCTCGTCACCCGCGAGACCACCTGGCGGGTCAAACCCCATCCTGGGCCCATTCGGGAGGCCGCGCGTCGGCTTGGCGTCCCTGCTGACCGCTGCGCCATGGTGGGAGACACCACCCCGGACGTGAGGAGCGCCCGTCGCGCCGGGGCCCGCGCCGTCGCCGTCCTGTCCGGATTCGGCGAGAGGGATGAGTTGGAGCGGGCTGGCGCTGACGTCGTCGTCGAGAGTGTCTCCGACCTTCTGTCTGTGTTCCGGGTGTGAGCGCTGCCCGAGGTCGGACCGCGGAGGCCAAGGAGTCTTGAATGTGGAGGAGGAAGCGATGAAGGAAGTTGTATACGCGCGTGTGGATTCCCCGGTGGGCAGGGTCTGGGTCGCCGCCACCGAGATGGGGGTCTGCAAGATATCCCTGGGCGCTGAACGATCGGGGGCCTTTCTCAGCTGGCTCTCCCAGCACGTCCACCCGCTGCAGGTGGTCGAGGACGCCGAGCTGATGACGGTGGCCACCTCCCAGCTCGACGAGTACTTCTCCGGCGCCCGACGCTCGTTCGATCTGCCCCTTGATGTGCACGGCACCGCCTTCCAGACGGCGGTGTGGAGCCAGGTCGCCCGCATCCCTTACGGTGCGACGGCAAGCTATGGGGATGTCGCGCAGTTGGTGGGGAGGCCGAAGGCTTCACGAGCGGTCGGTGCCGCGCTGGGAGCGAATCCACTGCCCATTGTGATCCCGTGCCACCGGGTGATTGGGAGTGGCGGCGCGTTGGTCGGCTTCGGGGCCGGCCTGGACGCCAAGGAGACCCTGCTGCGGCTGGAGGATGCGTATCCTCTCTAGTACTTCAACCGCACTTGTCGTTCCGAGTTGCCCCATGGCGCTGGCACGCCACTCAGTAGGCAAGAGGCCGCCGCCTTCGTCATTCCGACCGGAACGGAGCGCAGCGGAGTGTAGCGGAGGAATCTCTTTGCCAGCCAGCGCGAGATTACTCGACTCGCTGCGCTCGCTCGGGATGCCTGGCAGGGTCGCGGCGGGGGTGACCTGGTGCGATTCGCAAGGCTCGGCGGAGGACGTGAGTGGCATCCGCCGCTCGCCCGGACCGATCCCGGGTTTCAATGGGGGCTTTGGGACACCGTGCGCGATGATCTGAGACGCCGCCTCCGCGAGCTTGGGGTGGTGCAGGGCATGCGCGAGCTGCAGCGCCAGGAGCCGTCCCGTTCCTTCGCTATCGAAGACCTGGTGTCGGGGCGGTTTGAGACTACCAGCCGTGGGCAGTGTTTCGTGGTGGAGGAGACCTATCCCCTCGATCACCGCCACGGCGATTTGCCCCTCTCCTCCTTCCTGGAGCTGTCCACAGATGCCGTGGTGCAGGCCGGGCAGGAGGAGCGGCTCGCCGACGTGGATCTGAGTCGGGTCTGTTTCCTCGATACGGAGACGACGGGCCTTTCGGGCGGGACGGGGACGATGGCTTTTGTCGTGGGGCTGGGCTCCTTCGTCAAGGGGGGCTTTCAGGTACGCCAGTTCTTCCTCCGCGATCCCGGCGACGAGCCGGCGATGGTCGAGACGCTGATGGATTGTGTGCCCTCGTTCCAGGCTCTGGTCTCCTTCAACGGGCGAGCTTTCGACGTGCCCATCATCGAAAACCGGTTCATCCTGGCGCGGATGACGCCGCCCATGCGCCACATGGCGCACCTCGACTTGCTTCATCCCGCCCGCCGGCTGTGGCGCTATGCGCTGCCGTCTTGTGCTCTCACCTCCCTGGAGCGGGAGGTGCTCGGCGTTCGGCGTCAGCAGGCGGACGTTCCCAGCGGTGTGATCCCCTTTCTCTACCGCAATTACCTGCGCACCGGCGATGCTCGAGATATGAAGCGGGTCCTGTACCACAACAAGATCGATATTCTGAGCATGGTCACGCTGGCGACGCGTCTCTGCCGGGTGGTCGCCGATCCCTGGGACGCGGAGCGCGCCGGCGCGCCTGGCCCATTGAGCGGTGCGGAGATCTATGCCCTGGCGCGCTGGTACACGGACGAGGGACGGCTGGCCAAAGGAGAGCGGGCCTACCGCGCCGCGCTTCGCTCGCACCGCCAGACCGGGGCTTCCGTGCGGAAGCGGACCCTCCGCGATCTGGCCTATCTGCTCAAACGGAACGAGCGCCGCGACGAAGCGTTTGCCTATTGGCAGCAGCTGGCCCTGGAGTCCGGAGGGCAGGGGGACGGTGTGCTGGCCTGCGTGGAGCTGGCGAAGTACTTCGAGTGGTACGTGGAGAGCGCCGCGCACGCCGCTGCGTGGACCCGTTTCGCCCTGGAGGGGGTGAGAGGCTGGTCGGCGGGGGAGCAGCGTGCCAGGAAGCTGGCCCAGCTGCGCCATCGGCTCTCGCGCCTGGAACGGAAGATGGGGGACTAGGTCTCGGATCGGCAGCCTAACACGTCCGGGGAGGGGAACTCTGCCGGGCCGTAGAGCGTCCAGAATGAGAGAGGCTGATGCGAGATTGGACTGTGCGCGAAATCGTGCTAGAATACGGAACCATCGCCCGAATACTACAGCCGCATTTGTCATTCCGAGAAAACCCATGGTGCACGCACCACTCAGGACGCAAGAAACCCCCAACACTGTCATTCCGACCGCAGCGAAGCGGAGTGGAGGAATCTCCCACCTCCGCCGGCGGCCCAACCCCCCGATCCTCCTCCCGGCCAGACTCACAGGGCTCTGCGACCCGGCGAGGCTCGGAGGGGCCTGTGACCCAGCTAAGCTCGGAGGGGTCTATGACCCCGATCCTCCGCCCACCGTCATTTCGGGAGAACCCATGGTGCGCGCACCACTCAGGACGCAAGAAACTTCCAACACCGTCATTCCGGCCGCAGCGAAGCGGAGTGGAGGAATCTCACTCACGCTGGCCGGGTATAACTCACACGTGGACGCTCCTCGGCCGTCCAGGAAGCTCTGATTGCCGATGTATGGTCGTAGAACTAAGGAGACCTGATACCTGATATGCGACGCTGTCTGTTCTTTGTCTCTACTCTGCTGCTTCTACTCGTACTGAACCCCGGGTCAGTTGCTGCTTCTGATGCGCAAGAGCGGCAAGCGCCCAGACACGCGGCCACTGCCCGGTACGTCTGCGTGCCCAACGTCGTGTGGCAGGATCGCGCGCTGTGTCCCCCCCACGGGCCGGGTACTACCGCCTATCGAATCGCCTCCATCCGCCTTCCCGATACCCTGCCCGAGCTGCCGGCTCAGGAGCTGCCCGTCGAGGAGGAGGACAGTCTGCTTCCCCATACGTACGCCATTGCGACCTCCCTGCCGCTGAACGTCTACCGGCACCCGATGGAGGCCGCCGAGGGATTGCCTCCCGTACGCACCATGCTGTCCGGCAGCTGGTGGGTCAGCGTGGAGGGGGCGGTCGAGTACGAGGGGCAGACCTGGTACAGGATCAACCCCGACGAGTACGTGCCTGCGGAAGCTCTGTCGTTCGCGAGTCCCTCCAGGTTTCAAGGCGTGTACCTTCGTGAGCAGCCGGAGCTTCCGTTTGCCTGGATCAACCGCTGGACCCAGCCGTCGCTGGTGCCCCAGGGCCCGCTGAACGAGGCGGTGGCTCCCCTGGAGCGCTACCAGCGAGTGACCATCTTCGCGGAGGAGCGTCGCGGGAGCCGCGAAATCTGGTATCTGGTGGATCACGACCAGTGGGTTGAGCAGAGTCACGTCTCGCGCGTGGACGTCTCCCCGCCGCCCGAGGGGGTGGGGCCCGGCGACAAGTGGATCGAGGTCGACCTGTTCGAGCAGACCATCGCTGCCTACGAGGGCCCCCGCATGGTCTATGCCACCCTGATCTCGAGCGGGCGAAGCGCAACCGCGACGCCCCCGGGGCTGTACCGCGTCTACTACAAGCTGCTCGAGGGCAAGATGAGCAATCCCGACGTCGAGGATGGGAGTCCGATCTTCTACTACATCGAGGATGTGCCCTGGTCGCTGTACTTCCACGGGGGATACTCTATACACACGGCCTACTGGCACAATTCCTTCGGCTTCTTGCGGAGTTACGGTTGCGTCAACCTGCCGCCCCGCGACGCCAAGTGGTTCTTCGAGTGGTCAGACCCGCCGCTTCCCGAAGGACGCCAGGCGCTCTACATCCCCGATGGCGCGCCGAGCACCTGGGTCTGGGTGCATTACACCTCTCCATTTGAGTAACGGCTCGGGAGATCGCCTGGACTCGTGATGGACCCACCATACTGGCAGCGGGATGGACTCTGGCTGGCGCTCCTCGCCGGCCTGGTGCTGCTGGGCGTGCTCCTCATCGCCGTCAGCTTCGTGGACAGCCCTGCGCTGACAGGACCGACGCCCACCCCGACGCTGGCAACGCCGTCGCCCACGCCGAGCCCCACCCCCACGCCCGTCCCCTCTCCCACCCCCACGCCGGAGCTGCCGGCGTCGGTGGGTTGCGATCCCCGTGTCCCGGGCGGCGTCTGCGACCTGCTGCGGGAGGTGGTCGACCGGAACCCGGAGCGCCTCGCCTGGGTCGAAGAGCCCGCTGCCGCCGACGTCCGGGCGGGAATGAGCGCCCTTCCGGACAACCAACCCCTCGCCACGTGGGTCTATGCCCTGGTGGCGCCGTTCTTCACCGTGGAGGGCGGCGTCTCATCGGCGGACCTTGACGCCACCTGGGGCGGCGACCCCGCGGGGCCGTTCGCCGAACGCCCGCTCTTGATCTCACCGGCCGCGGCCGACGCGGTGCCCCTGGGTGCTCCCGCCGGCGACATCGGCGTGGTCGAGGCCTCGGAGCTGCTCACCCGGGCCGTCGAGCTCGACGCCTGGGCCATCGTCCCCTTCGACGCGCTGGAGCCACGCTGGAAGGTGCTCCGCATCGACGGCCTGTCGCCTCTTGATCGAGGGCTGGACCTCGCCTCCTACCCGCTGGTCACGACGGTCCACCTGAGCGCCGAGAACGGGTCCGACGTGCTGTCGCTGCTGCCCGCCGGCTTGACGAATCGCGACCCGGAGAAGATGACAGTGGTGATGATGACGGGGGTGACCGCTCTCACGCGTGGGACGGCGCTGGTGATGGAGCGGGAGGGAGTGACCTTCCCGGGACGGGACGTCCGCGACTGGATGACCGAGCCCGATATCACCCACACCAGCAACGAGGTCTCCTTCACCGAGGACTGCCCCCCGCCCACCGGTGCTCCGACGCTGCGATTCTGCTCTGATCCCCGCTACTTCGAGCTGCTGGACTACGTGGGCATCGATGTGGTGGAGCTGACCGGCAATCACGTGCTTGACTGGGGCCGGGGCGCCATGGAGAACTCGTTGAGGATGTATGAACAGCACGGTGTCGCCACTTTCGGGGGGGGGTGGAACCTGGCTGATGCCCAGGAGCCCCTGACCCTGACGCACGGCGTGCATACCTTTGCTTTCCTGGGGTGCAACCCGCTCAATGTCCTGGGCGAATGGGCCACCACGGACGGGCCGGGGGCGGCTCCCTGCGACTTCGACCGGATGGCCGCCCACATCCGTGATGCGCGCCAGCGAGGCGCTATCCCCATCGTCACCTTCCAGCACCAGGAGGTCGATCGGTACGCGCCGACACTCGATCATCAGATCGACTTCCGCGCCATGGCCGAGGCCGGCGCCGCGATCGTCAGCGGGAGCCAGGCCCATTGGCCCCAGGGGTTCGACTTCCATGCCGGCGCCTTCATCCATTATGGGCTCGGGAACCTGTTCTTCGACCAGATGCAGCGCCTGGAGTATCGCCAGCAGTTCCTGGATCGGCACGTCTTCTACGATGGCCGTCACATCAGCACCGAGCTGTTGACGGCGATGCTCGAGGACTATGCGCGTCCGCGCCCGATGACGCCTGAGGAACGAAGAGCGCTGCTCGAGGCGACGTTCGCCGTGAGCGAGTGGTGAGAGACGAGTGATGGCACAGAGAAAACCCATGGCGCCCGCACCACTGGGGAAGCAACAAACTCCCCACACCGTCATTCCGACCGCAGCGAAGCGGAGTGGAGGAATCTCCCACCACCGCCCTAGGCGCAACGCCAGGCAAGCAACAGAATTTCTTAGATTAGGAGGGAGTAGCGTGACCCGGCGACCACCGAGCGACGAGGGGCAAAGCACGGGAACCTCCCACGGCGCGAAACGAGGCCCTGGGTGCACGCCCGCGCCCGCAGACAAGTCGGCCTCTGGCCCAAAGATCGATCCCCGCAGCCATGCCACAGCACCTCTCGATCCCGTCTACGCTTGGGGTATGGTGCTGGAGCCGGTGGAGGTTCTCATTGAGCGTACGTCACGCTTCATCGAGGAGCTGGCCCGGGAGACCTATGAGCGGGGGGAGGAGTTCAGCGACGAGGAGCTGGAGGAGCGCTTCCTCGCGTTTTTCCGCCGCTTGGTGGAAGACCGGACGCTGACCCGCCTCCCCGACGCGCCGCCGGAGATGGGCCGGCGCATCCTCGGACCCCGCCGCTGGGTGCGGGCTCAGCGGATCCGCATCGGACGGCTGGCTGAGCAGCTGGCTGAACAGGAACGAGCCGACCAGCCCGCGCCGTCCGACGGCTAGTACTACAACCGCATCTGTCATTCCGGGGAAAACCCACAGCGCCCGCACCACTGAGGAAGCAAGAAACTCCTAAGACCGTCATTCCGACCGCAGCGAAGCGGAGTGGAGGAATCTCTCTCACGCTGGCCAAGAATAACCCACACGTGGGCGCTCCTCAGCCGTCCAGGAAGCTGTGATTGCCGACGGGCCCTCGTAGTACTAAGGAGCCTCCGCGGAGCGGCGTTGGCGCCACGCGTGCCACACCATGCGCAGGAAACGGGCGGAATCCTTCAGGGGGTGGAAATAGCTGGTCTTATCAATGTCGTAAATCGTCCGAATCTCCACCCAGCCGATGCGCATCCTCTCACAGACGGCCTGGACGATGAGCTCAACTTCCAGCTCAAAGCCGCTGGTAGTGAGATCCAGAATCTCCAGAAGCCGCCGATCGTGTAGCCGGAAGCCGCTCTGATTGTCCGGGATCTTCTCCCCCAGTGCGTGGGAGAGCAGCCAGGAGCCAAAAGCGTTGGTATATCCGCGCGGGAAGGGCATCTGGTCGAACCTCCGCTTCCCGATGATCAGGTCCCACCGGCCGCTCTGGTAGGCGCTCAGGAACTTGGGGATATCGTCTGGGTCGTGCTGCCCATCGGCATCCAGTGTGAGCACCGCCTCGTAGCCGCGCCGCAGCGCCCAATCAAAGCCCGTGGTCAAGGCTGCCCCCTTGCCCCGATTCCGAACGTGGCTGATCACCGTGGCCCCTGCCCTTTCCGCCGCTGCCCCGGTATCATCGCTGGATCCGTCGTCGACTACAAGGACGGGGAGGTGGCGGCCCGTCGCCTCGACCACGGGGCGTAGACGGGAACCCTCGTTCCACGCCGGGATCAGGGCAAGTGCTGTTCTCTCGCGCATGAGCGTCCCTCCGGCAAACAAAAACCAAGAGGTTGAGGGGACACTTCTCTTCTCACCTCTTGGTCTCGACGCTGCCCGTTGATGATGTTGGAGAGCGGGCGACGGGACTCGAACCCGTAACCTTTTCCTTGGCAAGGAAACGTTCCACCAGTTGAACTACGCCCGCACGGCAACAGGATTATAGCACACATCTGCAGCTGTGCAAGTTGGAAGGCAGCGAGTGCTGAATAAGTGGCGCCTGGCTCAATCGGTGGGGCACGCACGCCGCAGAACTGGGCGCTATGGTCGTGCGCTCCCTGTCTGAGGCCCGTCTTCATCCGAGAGTGGGGCGTCTGCCCTGGGCCCCAATTCCTTTATCCCAAATCCTCACCCGATTTCCCAAAAAATATCCCAAATTTCCCCCCCTTGACGCGGGGTGCACTAACGAGTTGTCGCAGAAGGGGAAAAGATGAGGAGATCTCCCTTTGCCCCTATAATGAGGGACAACGTTCACGCGAGAACTGAAAGGAGATCTCCTATGAGCAAGAATACCATAAACGAGCTGAATGCGCTAACCGATGAGCTGACCGACGTTCTTGAAGAGGCTGTTGAAGAGAGTGTGCCCCTGATCGAGCAGGAAGACACAGACCTGCGAGATTTGGAGAAGGCGACCAGAGCGGTGATGAAACGGGTGGGTAGGCGGTACCTGGAGTTGTTGGTTGAAGGGTGTCGGCCTGATGAGAAAGAGGAGACGGTGCCGTGTCGATGTGGAGGAAGAGCCGAGTTCGAACGGTATCGAGAGGGCACTGTCATCACGACCTTTGGCCAGATTGAGTTCACCCGGGGGTACCATCTCTGCCCCGACTGTCACGAAGGAACGTATCCTCTCGACGAGCGTCTGGGGCTATGTGCAGGCGGGCTGAGCGCGGCTCTCCAGGAGACCCTCGCACTGATAGGCATTCACGTCCCCTTTGAGGTGTCGAGTGAGTTGCTGGAGCGGTTAATCCAGGTTTCGATCAGCGACAACGGCGTGCGTGAATCGACGGAGCGCATTGGGCAGGAGCGATTGGAAGCGGAGCAGGCTCTGGTGGAAGCGGCCTGGGACCCGGGTCGCTTTGAGTTGCCCGACGGCCCTGAGGAACCCGCAGCTCGCCTCTACGGCTCAATCGATGGGACTTCTGTGCGAACCGAAGAGGGGTGGCGGGAGGCTAAGCTGGGCAGCTGGTACACGACGGACGAGCCACCTGAGAGGAAGCCCCTGGAGGAGTGGGGGCCTGGAGCAGAGGATATCAGCTACTATGGAGACATCAAAGAAGCCGAGGAATTCGGCCGCTTGATGTATCTCAAAGGACGACAAGAGGGGGTACACGAAGCGGAGGAGGTCGTCTTCGTTGCTGATGGAGCGAAATGGATCTGGAACCTGGTTGAGGAGCACTTCCCTGACGCGGTACAGATTGTCGACTGGTACCATGCCGCTGAGCATATCTGGGAGGTAGCCCACGCGGTCTACGGCGAGGGAAGTGACGCTGCTCAGGAATGGGCAGAAGCACAGCTTGATGAACTGTGGGAAGGGGACCTCAGATGCGTCCTCCAGGCCCTCCGTGCTCAGCTGAACTCAGACCTGGAGGAGGATCCCGCACGACAGGCGATCACCTATTTCGAGAACAATCGACACCGCATGCGCTACCCCGAGTTCCGAGCTCAAGGCTATCAGATCGGAAGTGGGACGATCGAGAGTGGCTGCAAGCGGGTGATCGGGGCGCGGTTGAAGCAGGCGGGGATGACGTGGACGCTGGAGGGAGCACGACAGGTGATCAAAGCGCGAAGCATGTATCTCAGCGACGAGTGGGATGCATTCTGCAATCAACGCCAGCCGCCGCGGCGGACCTACTCCCGCTGCGTCGCGTGACAACTCGTTAGCGCACGCCTTGACGCGCACCCACTTTCGTAGTATCCTATCGTCGTATCCGACTTCGCTCCTGCTGTTTTTCTGCCCTCCAGACCGTCTTCGCGGCAGCGACGGGCAGAACCTGCCTCCTACGACCTTTAACAACTGACGACCAGTCTCCCCCGCTCGTCACTTCCCCCTCCGACCCACCCTTTGATCCCGACAAAAAAGTGCCGAGGAAACAAACCTTCTCAACCATGCGC
>CAYVCX010000081.1:0-10686 GCA_964450435.1 uncultured Anaerolineales bacterium | reverse complement strand
CACTCCGCTGTGCTCCGTTCCGGTCGGAATGACGAAGGCGGCGGTTTCTTGCCTACTGAGTAGCGTGCCAGCGCGATGCTGCAACTCGGAATGACAAATGCGGTTGTAGTATTGGGGCAGTTTGGTTAACGAACGCAGCTCGCGACACAATATCGCAGGAAGCCGATCCTCAACTGAAAGGGCGACAAGAACCCGATGTCTGAGCTTGACCTATTCGCTGCAGCAGCCAAACTGCAGCAGGCTGCCCTGAGCGCCGTTGACCCGGCGACCGGGATACGCCGGCACGTCCGTCGAGAAGGTGCCAGCCTCGTCGTGGGTGATCGACGGTACGACCTGGACAGCTATGAGCGCGTGCTTGTCGTGGGGGGCGGGAAGGCCTCAGTGTCGATGGCCGGGGCTATCGTGGACATACTGGGCGAGCGGCTGAGTGGGGGTGTCGTGGTCACCAAGCACGGTCATGCGAGAGGCAGCGGAGCGCCGTCTCGGGCCTTCGATCCATCGGCATCTAAGATCCAGATCATCGAGGCTGGTCACCCGGTGCCAGACAAGAACTCGGTCCGAGGCGCTCAGGCTGTGGCTGATCTGGCAGGGGGCGCAACGGCGCAAGATTTGCTTATATGCCTGATATCGGGCGGGGGGTCGGCGCTGTGGACCCTGCCGGTACCGACGCTGACTTTGGATGCTCTTCAAGAGCTCACGGACACTCTACTTCGCTGCGGAGCGACAATCAACGAGATCAACACGGTGCGGAAGCACTGCTCTCGTATCAAGGGAGGGCACCTGGCGCGATTGGCGGCACCGGCGGAGGTGGTTACACTGATCCTCTCCGACGTGGTGGGAGACCCAGTGGACGTGATTGCGTCCGGCCCCACGGTGCCGGACACGACGACGGTGAGGGATGCTGGCCGAGTATTACAGCGCTACGGGATCGGCAAGACTGGAGAGGGCAGAGGCATCCTCCAGGAGACGCCGAAGCCCGGCGATGACGCATTCGAGCACGCACAACACGTCATCGTGGGCTCGAACAGACAGGGGGCGAAGGCGGCCGTGGGGCGAGCGCAGGAGTTGGGCTTCCAGGCTCTTCTTCTGAGCACGTACATCGAGGGGGAGGCTCGCGAGGTGGCGAAGGTGGCCGCGGGGTTAGCCAAGGGCATTCGTTCGCACAAGGACCCGCTCCCACCGCCGGCCTGTCTCGTGTGGGGCGGCGAGACGACGGTCACGGTGCGAGGCGAGGGAAAAGGCGGCCGCAACCAAGAGCTGGCCCTTGCGGCAGCGCTGGCCCTGGAAGGCTGGCCGCAGGTGCTGATTATGGCCCTGGCTACCGATGGCACTGACGGCCCCACCGATGCCGCCGGTGCGGTGGTCACCGGCGATACGATACGGCGCAGTCGTGAGCTAGGTCTCGATCCACGGACTGCGCTGGAGGCCAACGACAGCTATCACTTCTTCGAGGCATTGGGCGACTTGATCCACACCGGCCCGACGGGGACGAATGTGAATGACCTGTTGTTCGTACTGGTAGACAGATCGTAGGGTCCGTCCCTATACCTCACTGCTCGTACGTCACTTCTCCGTCTTCAGGCCCTTTGATCTCCACAAGCTTGCCGGTCACCGTGAAGATCACCCGCTCACAGATATTGACGACGCGATCGGCAGCACGCTCCAAGTTGTGGCTCACCCAAAGAAGATGGGTGGCCTGGTCGATGGTACGGGGATCGGAGATGATGTAGGTGAGCAGCTCGCGGTAGACCTGATTGTAGAGGCCGTCTACCTCGTCATCCTCGTAGGGAATCGATCTGGCCATTTCCACATCGCGGTCCGCGAAGGCCTGGAGGGCTCGGTCCAGCATGTCGCGGGTCTTTTCGGCCATGCGAGGCAAGTCAATCAACGGCTTCAACAAGGGCTCGTCGCCCATCATCAAGTTGATCTTGGCGATGCCTTTGGCGTAGTCGCCGATACGTTCGAGCTCGGAGGCGAGGCTCAGCACCGCAGCGATGATGCGGAGGTCTTTCGCCATGGGCTGTTGGGTGGCGATCAGTCTCAGAGCCTTGGCCTCCAGGGCATATCGCATCTCATTCATGTCGCGATCCTGCGCGACCAGCCGCCTGGCCTCGTCTCGGTCTCGCTGCTTGAGGCTCTCGACCGAGTCCGTGATCGCCTGTCCGACCATACTGCCCAAGGTCAGCAGCTCGTCCTGCAAATCCTGTAGATCCTGCTCAAAGGTGGTGCGGATCATGGGTCTCCTCTGCTCTCTGGTGTCTGATCTGATCTACCGAGCAAGTGATAAACCGGGCACGCTCCCCGGTCAGCCCGAACCTCCCCCGCTTCTCTTGTCGCTCCCAGGGCGTGGTGTGGAAGACATGGACCTGTAGGAAGCAAACCAGGCCTGAGGGTGGTCAAGTACAATCCTCGGAGCGCCCCAGACACTATTGTACCACAGTGTGCCCGGCAGGGGCAAGGCTCTTCTGCACACGAGTATCATCGAGCATCACGAGGACATTTCTTGACAGCTCCGCACGGGAGAGTACCATGGCCTGCCACACCAAAGATGTGTGGCGGCGGAGTTCACAGAGGCCGGCGATGAACGAGCCATCACCCTCTGCGTCACCGGGGCTGGCGGCGCAGGTCTGCCTGCAGGGGGTGAGTGCGCACCGGACGCCCGTCATCTCCGGTCGGTAAGCCAGTAACGGTGTCGAACTACGTCGAACGTGCCCTGGTTCGCCACTGAGGACATGGGGAACTCACAACAAAGGAGGAAACACAGATGAGTGAATACGACGTCACGGTGATCGGCGCGGGGCCAGGCGGCTACGTGGCTGCCATCCGCGCTGCGCAGTTGGGGTTGAAGGTTGCTCTGATTGAGGAAAAACACCTGGGCGGGGTCTGCCTCAACTGGGGCTGTATCCCAACCAAGGCGCTCTTACGGAATGCCGAGGTCGTCTCCCTGTTGGATCGAGGCAAGGAATTCGGGTTCTCAGTCTCGGACGTGGAGTTGGACTTCGGCGCAGCAATCGATCGGAGCCGCCAAGTCTCGGAGCGGCTGGTCAAGGGCGTGGGGTTCCTGATGCGTAAGAACGGCGTCGACGTCATTGAGGGCCGAGGCGTACTCCAGTCGGCGAATGCAGTTCAAGTCGATCTGGCAGAAAACGGCACCCGCGCCGTTGAGACGGAGAACGTGATCATCGCAACGGGGGGGCGAGCGCGAACGATTCCGGGCATTGAGCCGGACGGCGAGCACGTGATGACATATAGGAGCGCCATCGTGCTCCGCGAGCTACCCGATTCCGTGATTGTGGTTGGCGCCGGCCCGATTGGGATGGAGTTCGCTCACATCTGGAGCTCCTACGGCACCGAGGTGACGGTGGTCGAGATGCTGTCTCGCGTGGTGCCGCTGGAGGATGCGGAGGTCAGCAAGGAGGTCGCCCGGGCCTTCAAGCGGCGCGGTGTCCGCATTATGACTTCGACGCGCGTTCAGGACATAGGAATCACGCATGATGGCGTGCGCGTCACTGTGGCGACGGATGATGACGAAGAGGACATGCTGGAGGCCGAGCGAGCGCTGATTGCCATTGGGGTACGACCCAACAGCGAGAGCATCGGGTTGGAGTCGGTAGGTGTGGAGACCGAGCGCGGCAACATCGTCGTGGATGATCATATGCGCACCAGCGTGGCGGGCGTGTACGCTGTTGGGGACGTGACGGGCAAGATGGCCCTGGCTCACGTCGCCTCAGCACAGGGAATCGTGGCGGCGGAGACCATCGCCGGTGAAGAGACGAGGCCGTTGGACTACAACGCCGTACCACGCTGCACTTACTGCCAGCCCCAGGTGGCGAGCTTCGGTATCACGGAGGCCGAGGCGGTCGAGAAGGGGCACGACGTCAAAGTGGGAAAGTTCCCTTTCCGCCCGAACGGCAAGGCCCTGGCTCTGGGCGAGCGAGAAGGCTTCGGAAAGATCGTCGCGGACGCAACCTCGGGGGAGATCCTGGGCGCCCACCTGGTGGGCCCCGAGGTGACGGAGTGTCTGCCCGAGCTGGTGCTAGCGCGCACCTGGGAACTGACGCCGGAGGAGGTTGCGCGGGCGATCCACGCCCATCCGACGCTGAGCGAGGTGGTAATGGAGGCCGCACACGGGGTGTTCGGAAGGCCGATACACGCGTGATGAATCAGACGATGGGGGCACTGCGCGGCGGTCAATGATTGGATAGCGGCGGGACGCTCACCGCAGCGCCACCGCCTAAATGCGATTGGTGACGAACGAGAGCCTGAGCTTGAACTCGGTGGCTTCACGTCGGGGAAGGTGCGGGGGCTGAAAACCATGGACCTGGAAAACCTACGGTGGTGGGGCTGGGGGACACTGGACCAGACGTATGCTCTGGAGAAAAGACCCGCCTTCTGGCCCACGCTCCAGGAGTGGCTGGACCTGTCCGAGGGTGCACTTGAGGAGGAGGCCTCGCCAGTGGCATTGGAAGACATCGCCCTGCCAGCGCCGCGCCTGGCGGATCCTGACCTATCTTCGCTGCGCGATCTGGTGGACGATGTGTCCGTGCGCGTCGACAAGCAGGCTCGCGTCGAGCACGCCTACGGGAAGTCGTACCGGGATCTGATCCGGATGCGGGCCGGGTACGTTCCCAATCCTCCTGATGCAGTCGTCTACCCTGCAGATGAGGCTGAAATGGGTGCGCTGCTGACGTGGGCTGCCGAGCGCAACGTCGCCATAGTCCCGTTTGGCGGGGGGAGCTCCGTGGTGGGCGGTGTCGAACCGACCCTTCTGGATAAGCCAACGATAACGCTTGACCTCGCTCGGCTGGATCGGGTGTTGTCGGTCGATATGGAGTCGCGGACCGCTCGCATTCAAGCAGGGGCGAGAGGGCCAGAGCTTGAGGGACAGCTGAACGAGCACGGCTGCACGCTGGGCCACTTCCCGCAATCCTTTCAGTTCTCCACCCTCGGCGGCTGGATCGCCACGCGGGCGGCAGGTCAGGCCTCCATCGGGTACGGCAAGATTGAGGATATGACCCAGGCACTGCGGGTCGTCACGCCGGCCGGGATCGTCGAGACCCACGATGTGCCGCAGACGGCCACAGGACCCAGCATTCGAGAGATGATGGTGGGGTCCGAGGGCATCTATGGAGTCATCACCGAAGCGACGATGCGGATCCACCCCCAGCCGGACGTCCAAGACTACCGGGGAATCGTGTTCCATTCGTTCGAGGACGGGGTAGGCGCCTTCCGTGATCTGATGCAAAGCGGCCCAATTCAGCCGACTGTTGTTCGGCTTTCGGACGCGGCCGAGACGTCCGCGTACGCGGCTTTGGGTCGAGCGCACAAGGGGCTGCGGAACTGGATCGACCACATTGCTGAGTGGTACGTGAAGGCGCGGGGATACGATCTCGGCGCGGGGGCGGCGTTGATGATCCTGGGATTCGACGGAACCCGGCAATTCGTCCCGCAGCAATGGTCGCTGGCGATGGAGGTGTGCCGGGCCCACGGCGGTCTCTCCCTGGGCCGCTCCATCGGCGAGTCCTGGAAGCGGGAACGGTATGCTCAACCTTACTTGCGGGACACGCTGCTCGCGCACGGCGTTCTGGTGGACACGCTGGAGACAGCCACGAACTGGTCCAACCTGATGCCCCTCTATGAGGCAACGGTCGGAGCCCTGAAGGGAGGCATCACAGCCAACGGCGGCGGCCCTGGTTATGTCATGACCCACGTCTCGCACGCGTACCCACAGGGGGCCTCGCTCTACTCGACATTCCTGGGCCGTCAGATCCCCACGGCGGATCCACGGGTGCAACAGGCTCAGTGGGAAGGGATCAAGGAGGCGGCGACCGAGGCGATCCTGAGTGCAGGCGGGACCCTCTCTCACCACCACGGCGTGGGGCGCGACCATGCACGCTGGCTGGAGGCAGAGATCGGCGAGACGGGCATGAAAGTGCTCCGAGGCCTCAGGCAGTCCCTGGATCCAGAGAGGACGATGAACCCAGGGATCTTGCTGCTCAAGTAGGAGACGCTCGCTCGATGGCCTGCGACGAGGGGGGAGCATGATAGCAGGCTGGTCCGGTCGTTCCGCGGGCGACGAGGAAGCGACGCAGTCCTCCCCCGGACGCCCTTTCTCCACCGCCGTGCGACAAGAGAACCTGGGCCTTCTGGCTGATGAGCAGTTCGACTTATTGGTCATCGGTGGAGGCATTACAGGCGCGGCGGTCGCTCGGGACGCGGCGATGCGGGGCATGCGCACGGCGCTGGTAGAAAAGGACGACTTCGCCAGCGGGACCAGCGGGCGTTCCTCGCGGCTGATCCACGGAGGAATCCGCTACCTCGAGAACTACCAGTTCCGGCTCGTGTTCGAGTGCTGCCGCGAACGCCGGGTGATGCGACGCATTGCGCCCCGGCTGGTCCGCCCGCTCCCCTTCCTGTATCCCGTGTACCGGGGGCAGAAGCCGGCGCCGTGGAAGCTTCGTCTCGGATTAACCCTGTACGACGCACTGGGGCTATTCGGCAACCTCCAGCGTCATCGCTGGCTCGATGGATCGGAGGTGGAAGAGCGCGAGCCGATCATCGCGCAGCAGGGCTTGCTCGGGGCTGCGCGCTTCTACGACGCGCAGGTCGACGATGCACGTTTGACGTTGACGACAGCCAAGTCCGCCCATCTTCACGGGGCAGTGATCGTAAACCACAGCCGCGTGGTCGACCTGATGACTGCGGAGGGGCAGCTCGTGGGGGCCAGACTCGTGGATCAGCAGGACGGTGACGAGATCGAGGTGCGAGCGAGGGTAGTGGTCAATGCCACGGGGGTGTGGGGGGACCAGGTGCTGGCAATGGACGAGAGTTCGAAGACGGCGATGCTCCGCCCGACGCAGGGTGCGCACATAGTCGTGGCCCGCGAGAGGCTGGACAGCAGGCACGCCGTCGTCTTCGATTCGCCGTGCGATGGGCGTCACGTGTTCCTGATTCCGTGGGGGGACTTTGCCCTGATCGGAACCACCGATACCGACTACAGAGGCGACCTCGACGCCCCAGCGGCCAGGTCTGATGATGTGGCATATCTTCTGGATGCCGTGGAGCACGCTTTCCCCGAGGCGGGGATCGACGAGGAAGACATCGTCAGCACGTTCGCGGGTCTGCGCCCGTTGGTCGCCGGGCCTAATGACACCGGGCAACCCCGAAGAGGGGAAGGCACGACGTATGAGATGTCGCGGGAGCACGAGATCCTAGAGAGCCCGTCGGGGTTGATCACGATTGTCGGGGGCAAGCTAACCACGCATCGTCTGATGGCGGAACAAGCCGTCGATCGAGTTCGGGAGAAACTGGGAACGGACGAAGCACGGGGGATGCAGAGGGAATGCCGCACTCAAGACCGGTTAGAAGGCGCGGAGATCACACGCCCCCCCGCCTGCGGGATGGAGGATGGCACGGTGCGGCACCATCTGTTGAGCACGTATGGCGATGACACGGCCCGGATCCTGGGCTACGTCGAGGAGAACCCGATGCTGGTCAAGAGAATCGTGCCCGGGCTGCCATACCTAATGGCAGAGGTTCTGTACGCGATGAATCACGAGATGGCGGTCACGCTGAACGACGTTATGATGCGCCGCACGCACATCATTCACGAGACACGAAGCGGCGGGCTGCCAGAGGCCAGAAGGGTGGCCGAGTTGATGGCATCACGGCTGGGATGGGACCACTCAGAAGTCGACAGCCAGATCTCGGACTACGCCGCTCAAGTGGCGCTCGGTCGGAGCTGGGAAGAGGCGTAAGGGTAGGCTGCGCCGAGGGCAATGTTTGTTTCTGACGACACTTTTTGTACGGAACAAAGGGTACCCTGCTGTGGATTTCGAAGTTGAGATTTCGAGCTGCAGGCTGCAGACTGCAGATTGCACAGCACCGATAGCGGCGCCGTCATCGGTTGTCAAGGTGTTGGTGGATATGGTTGGGTACACGCGCGGCCGAGATTGGTGACGCTATGATACCGCAGGAATGGATCTGAGTCAAGAGGAGATTTGGGATATTTTTTGGGAAATGGGATACAGATTTGGGATATGGGCAGCTGGCCGCTGGTGGAGATCCGACGTCTGAAGGAACTCACGAAACGGACTGCTGGTCAGCCCGGGGCTTTGCCCGGACAGGGGATTCACAGTATAATGTAATTCGATATGGAAGTGGTGGTCAACTGGTACGGTCAGACCTGTTTCTGCCTAGAGGGACGGGACTCGATGTCTATCGTGACCGACCCGTATTCCCCCGACGTTGGACTCACGCCTCCACAGCTCGACGCCGACATCGTCACGGTGAGCCACCACGACGGTACGTGCGATTATCTGCCCGCTGTGGAGGGCCCTTTCCGCCTCCTCAATGGGCCGGGCGAATATGAGATCAGTGGGGTGTTTGTCACCGGGATCTCCACATTCGCGGACAACAAGGGGGGGAGAGCACGCGGGTTGAACACGATCTTTGCTTTTCGCTTCGACGGTACGACGATCTGCCATCTGGGACGGTTGGGTCACGTCCCCACGCAGTCTCAGGTGAAGAACCTGGGATCCGTGCAGGTGCTGCTGGTGCCGGTGGGAGGAGGGGGAAGCCTCACGTCGGCGCAGGCCTCGGAGGTGATCGGGGTGTTTGAGCCGGAGATCATCGTTCCGATGCGATATCAGATCCCCAGACTTGAGGAGGATCTTGAGAGGCTGGAGCATTTCCTCGAGGAGATGGGCGCACAAGGGACGGAGGGGCAGGAGACGCTGAGGGTCAGCGATCCCAGTGGGTCCGACGAGACCAGGATCGTGGTTCTGGAACCCAACTGCTAGGTGGGAGGGGTGTGTATGGGTAAGCACATCACGTTGGTGATGATGGCGTTCGTGGCAGTCCTGGCGGGCTGTCAAGGAGAAGTCGAGAGCGGAGGCATTGAGGCACTTCTGGAGTCTGGACGGGCGTATCTCGAGGCTGGAGAGCCCGGGCAGGCCATCGCCGCTCTGGAAGCTGCAGCGGAGCAAGTGCCTGACGAGAGCGATGCGCACTTCCTGCTGGGACAGGCGTACGTTCAGGAAGGAAAGCTGTCGAAGGCAGCCGATGCTTTTCGAAAAGTACTGGAACTCAATCCGGAGAGCGCAGCCGCTCACCACAATCTGGGGGTTACGCACTATCAGTCAGGCGATCTAGAGTCGGCAATGGCGGAGTTTGAGGCAGCCCTGGCACTCGATCCGGATGACGCGGATACGCGCTATCAACTGGGCGCGACGTACCTTACCATGGCGCTCTCCGGGGAGGGACCAACGGCGGCAGGGGATCCAGGCCTTCTGGAAGAAGCAGAGAGGGAATTCGAGAACGCGCTGAGGCTGAAGGAGAACATGCCGGAAGCGCTGATCGGTCTGGGGAACATCTATCTCCAGCAAGGGGACTTCGAGGCGGCGGTCGAGAGCCTGGAGCAAGCAATCGAGTTGGCTCCGGATTCACGGGAGGCGCGCTACGCGCTGGGGGGCGCGTACGCCCAGCAGGGACATACCGAGCGGGCCTGCGAACTGTACGGCGAGTTCGTGTCCCTAGACCCACCAGCGACGTGGAAGGCTCAGGCCGAGCAGATCATGGTCTCGCTCGGGTGTGAGTAGGGTGCCTGGAGGGAAGGCAGGGGGGCAGCGGCGCGAGGCTCCTGCGGTCCAATCCGCTGCGCTCCGTTCCGGTGGGAATGACGGTGGCCGGCGGGGGCAGAGTCGGAAGCCTGAACCGCGGGTCGAACGTCCGAACGAGAGACTGGCGCAGTCACTGGCGTGGTTGCAGGAGTAGGGAAGCGGATGGCGGACGCTTCTCAGGTTGGTTTGCAGCGAATACGTTGTCGCATTAAGGTCTGTAATGGTTAAACTTCTGATGTCCTGGAACATACGAGCCGGGCTTGAGGACGAGTATTTCGAGTTCGTGATGGAGGAGTTCGCGCCCGGGCTACTGGAGTTGGGGATTCGACCCACAGACGCGTGGTACACGGCCTATGGCAACCACCCGCAGATCCTGACAGGGGGCGTGGCGGAGGACTTACGCAGCATGCGACAGGCCCTTGCCTCCCCCGAGTGGCGCGAGCTGAAGCTGGAGCTGCTGACATACGTGAGAGATTACAGCGAGAAGACAGTTCGGGCCAGCGGGGGATTCCAGATGTAGCGAGGCGCCCGGACGAGCGCGCAAGCGGGCGAGGCTATGGTAGCCTCGCCCGCTTGTTCTTTGTGCTGCAGGTTCCTGAGTGGAGAAGAAGTCGACGAACTAGTCGGTGGAAGACGTTTCGCCGCTACCTTTGGGCGCGTCAGTGCTATTCCTGGCCGTATCGCCGCTATCTTCGGACGTGCCAGCGGATTCCTTGGCGTGTCCAGGGACGGCGGTGGAGGACTTCGCCCGGTTGTCCGTGACGTAAAACCCAGATCCCTTAAAGATGATGCCCACTGGTTGGATCAACCGGTGGACCTCACCAGAGCATTCCGGGCACGATTCTATGGGCTCATCCTCCATGTGCTGGCGGCGTTCGAAGCGGACGCCGCAGTCTTTGCATTCGTACTCGTATAATGGCATAGTTTTGAAACCTCCCCTGACTTGTGCCAGTCTTGGATTATACTTCGAATCCGCACGATTTGCAAGCAACTGGCCCATTGCAGGCGACCAGTAAACTCGCCCGTCGCTGGTGCGCCGGAGCTCCGCCCCGGCACCCTCAGCGCC
>CAYVCX010000080.1:0-10986 GCA_964450435.1 uncultured Anaerolineales bacterium | reverse complement strand
TCCGCTTCGCTGCGGTCGGAATGACAGTCTTGCGAGTTTCTCGCATCCTGAGTGGCGCGTGCACCATGCGTTTTCTCGGAATGACAGATGCGGTTGTGGCACCAGGTGTTCCTTCTGAAGCCTGAATGTCTCAAGGGACGAGTCTGGGCCCCGCTCGCAGGGGCCCAGACCCGACTCGGATGATCTCCGAACTACAGCTTCAACGCATCGGCGACCCAGCCCAGCGCCAGCTCCTCCAGTTTGGCCCGCGTCGGGCGTCCGTCTTCGTCCCATCCGGACATCTGGTAGTACAGCCGCCGGGCTTCCTCGAACTCTTCGGCGTCTACTGCGACGCCGTCACTGGAACCGCCCTCGAGGGGGACGAGCAGCTTGGGTGGTACATAGTCGGCCTCGGAAGCGACTCCCTCGCGGGCGTTGAAGGCGCGCAGCAGGTTCAGCCGTCGCTCGCCGATCTTCATCAGCTCCCAGAGACTGACATCCCATCCAGTAACCGTGCGCATTGCCTCCACCAGCTGGCTCGGCCCGTAGAGGTGCCACGAAGGACCGAAGACGAACTGACAGACCGGCAGGGTGTCGAGAAGGCTATACAGCCGTTGGGTGTACATAGCGTAGCGGACCTTCTCGGCATTGAGCACGCCCGACGGCTGCGGATCGAGAAGATCCAACTCCGCCATCCTCTTGGGGTACCATCTGTAGCTGCCGTCGTGCTCGCTGGATTGGTGGTCCGCACCGAAGGGATTGACGGCGTAGATCAAGGCCAGGCTGCGCTTGACCTGGGGCATATGGGCGGGGAGCTCGTGGCGTTTGACCGCCACCACGAGATCCTGTCCCAGGCCCAACGTCTCGGCGGCGCGGGCGGATCCCTCCCCCAGCACCCTGCCGAACCCCTTCCGCTCGCCGATGCGCTCGACCATAGCCACCAGGGCCTCCGCGTTGCCGAACCGTAGGTCGTAGCCGTCGGTATCCTCGGCGGTGAGGAGCCCGTTTTTGAAGCAGTCCATGGCCCAGGCGATGGTGGCGCCGCACGAGATGGTGTCCATGCCGTACATGTTGCACAGCTGGTTGGCGCGGGAGATTGCCTCGAGGTCGTCGACGCCGCAGTAGGAGCCCATAGTGGCGATGGTCTCGTACTCGGGCCCACCGTAGCGGGGCTCGACCGCGAACCGGCCCTCGGTCACCTCCACCTCGCGCTTGCAGCGGACGACGCAGCCATAGCAGGTATCGCGCCTCTTGAGGATGGTCTCGCTCATGGTCGAGCCACAGATTTCCCCGGCTCCCTCGAAGGTGCCGCTCGACCAGTTGCGCGTGGGCAGCCCTCCGGCCTGGTCCTGGGGCATGACGACGTCGGCGGTGCCGTGCAGCCCGAGCGTGTATACGTCTGAGCTCTCGAAGTTCTGCGCTCCCCAACGGGCCAGGTCCTTGAGACCGTCGGGATCGGCCAGCTCCGGCGAGCTCTTCCCGCGCACGGCGATGGCCTTTAGGTTCTTCGAGGCCATCACTCCGCCCATGCCCGTGCGGCCGTTGGCCCGGTTGGCGTTGCTGATCAGAGCGCTGAAGCGAACGCCTCGTTCGGCGGCCGGGCCGCACTGGAGCACGCGGACGTGCTCGTCGTCGAGTTCCTCGCGGATGGCATCCTCGACCTCGGCGGTGAACCGACCCCACAGGTGGTCGGCGGCCCGAAGATCGGCTTCGCCGTCCCGGATCCAGAGGTAGACGGGTTGCTCTGCCTTTCCCTGCACCACGATGCCGTCGAAGCCCGCAAACTTGAGCTCCGCTGGCCAGAAGCCGCCTGCCTGGGAGTCACCGATCAGGCCAGTCTCCGGCGAGCGGGCCGTGGCACAGACGCGCGATTGCCCGGAGACGGGTGCGCCGGTCAGGGGCCCAATCATCAGGCACAGGGTGTTCTCCGGCCCGAGCGGGTTGGCGCCGGGTGGGGTGTTCTTCAACAGGTAGTAGGTCCCCATAGCGCTCCCGCCCAGGTATGTCCGATAGAATGTCTCATTGGGCTCCTCGATTTCCAGAACCCCGGTGGTTAAGTTGACGTGCAGAATCCTTCCTGCCCAGCCGTGCGTCATTTTTCTCCCTCCTGTATTCGAGCAGCGACTGAAGCGCTCGCAAGCTCCGTGTGCGCTTCTTCGCGGGTGTTTTAAAGGCTTTCGTGCTGTAGTCCCATAAGGGCGAGCGGCAGCCGCGAGGCGGGCGGCCGATGAGGTGCCCCTCTCCTCGCGACCATCACGTCCCCGTCCACGGGAAGCATTGCGGGGATCGAGCACATCTCCAACACCGTCACCCATCGGGCTGAGAAACCTGGTCTTGAGAATGATCTCCTGATTGAGGTCATCGAGCTGGGTTCGGCCCATACCATTCGCCAGTTGATCCCACGAGGCCAGTACACAGCGGAATGGCAGTCCGGTGCCACCCGGGCTCTCGAATTGGCCGCCTGCAGGTGCGCGGCATCACGTTCTGCGACGCCAGACAGGGACGGGATTCCGTCTGCCCGAGATGCACACCGAAGACGTCATTCTCCCGCCAGCCTCCTCTCGGTTGCGGACCAAACCTCATAGATGAGGCTCAGAGCGGCAAACGACGTGATGTCATTGTGGTCGAGAGGCGGGGCCACCTCCACAAGGTCCATGGCCCTCACCGGTAACTCTCGGCAAACTGTTCGCACCAATTCCAGCAACTCCCGGGTGGATAGCCCGCCACCCTCCGGGTACCCCGTGCCTGGAGCGTAGGCCGGGTCGAGGCTATCGATATCCAGAGTGAGGTAGACGGCGCGTACGCCCTGCAGCCTGTCCACCACTTCCTCGGCGATCGCCTGGATGCCACGGAGCCAGCAATCGCGGGCCGTGAGAGAGAGTATGGCCGGGTGGGTCTGCAGAAAGTCCCATTCCTCCCCGGCGATGGAGCGGAGGCCTGCCAAGACGAGGTGCTGGTCCTGCAATCCCTGCAACTCCAAAGCCCGGCGCGCTGTGCAGGCGTGTGACCAGCGATGCCCGTCGTGGATGTCGAATAGGTCGGGGTGGGCATCGACGTGCACGACGCCGAAGACACCGTCCACACTTCGGTCGAATGCTCGCATCAGAGGAATGGTCACCGAGTGATCACCGCCCAGGAAGAGTGCCAGGGGGTGTTTCAGCACCTCCGCTGCTCGTTTCTCCACGGCCTGAAAGTAGCGGGGCCATTCGAGGTCCAGCGGGACATCGCCGTAGTCCCGGACATCGAGGCGCAGGGGTTTGCCCTCATCGGAACAGCAAGACAGGTGGGTGCTCAGCTCCCGAAGTCTGGCCGGGGCGAAGGCCGCTCCGCGCCGGAAGCTGACAGCGCCATCGAAGGGGACCCCCAAGACCCCTACCGCAGCATCGGGGGAATCGCAGGCCAACCCGCTCCAGAGGTCTTGTGTGACCATAGTCTTCCTAGGCCAGGGCGCGGTCGACTTCGACGTGCTTGTGGATTTGGATGCCACGCTTCCCGAACTCGAAGAAGAAAGCATCAGGGTCGGGGGTGAGCGGAAGCCCGATACAGGCGTGTGGCCATTCTATCCTAGAGCTTGTGTTCATACTGATCGGCGGACGGAGCCGCCGGCATCGCAGCACGGGCGGTGTGGTATTCTCCGTCCTACGGTTCTTCCTGTTCCTCGCTCGGGGCGATCGCCTCACCCAAGCGAAACGAAAGCTTGTACGTCCTGAGAACCATCAAGGCCCTCGTAGGGAGAAGGCCCGGGAACTGCTGCAGCCTGTCACGGAGAGAGGAGAGAAACTGCTCTCGGCGCCTGCAGTGGGCCTCCACGAAGAGACCGAACTCACCTGAGGCCATCGAGAGGTAGCTGACCTCCGGGTACACAGCGATCTAGCTGGCGAAAGGGTCGGTTTTCCCTCCTTGAACGTTGACGGCGACCATAGCGGGTGCATCCCAGGCCCGGTACTGAGGCTCGACGGCTGTGACGATCTGCATAATATCGCCGTCAAGCGGTCGCAAAACGCGGCGGCGCACCGTGCCTTCTGAGACGCTGACTCGTTCCGCGATGTGCGGATACGCCATCCGACCGTCGCACTGGGGTGTTTCTTGCCCCGGTGGTCCAGGCGGACGAGTTCTGTCCGATCGATTTGCTGTCTCCCCATGGTTCACGGCGTAGTATACAACAGAATCACAACTCTGTGAATCCGGAATTGCGATTGTCGACGCCAGAGGTGTGATTGGCGGCGTTCTTCGGTAGATGACTCAAGACGGGCTGCCGTAAGGCGATACCGGCCGATCAACCAGTCGAGAGTTGTCCTGGCTCACGAGCCCGGTGCTTCTGAACGAGGTCAGATGGACGGCAGCGTCGAATCAGGCGGTGGCGGGTATTGGCGGCAGTCGCGTTCACGCCAGGCTGCTTCAGCCTCGCGGTGGTCTGGGTGTCGGTGCGGACGGGGTTGGCGTTGCCGGCGTATAAGTTGCAGTGATGCTCCTGTGGAGCTCCCGCTGAGGTAGGGGGGTTGCGGCGGACATACCGGTGGTTTCGGGGTCATGCTATAATTGAGCTCTGACTGCAGCCCGATCGGCGGGAAGGGGGTGCTCATATTGCTCCCAGGCGCGTGGTTACTGCGCTGGCAGGGTATGGGGAGCGATGCAGGGCCGCGTGCTCCCTGAGGACGGTTGTCCCGATGGGAAGGGGGGAGTCCTGCCCGGACCGATGGAGCGGAGGCGTCGACGAACAGGAGAGGAGGAAGAGAATTGAACATCATCGTGATCAGCGCAAGCCCCAACACGGATGGCCTCACGGCGGCGTGCGCCGCGGCTGCGGTAGAGGGGGCGCAACGGTCCGGGGGACGGGCCGAGGAGGTGCGGTTGAACGACCTGGACGTCGGGATGTGCCAGGCGTGCGACAACGGATGGGGGCCGTGCCTGAAGGAGCATGTGTGCCAGGTGGAGGACGATTTCCAGGCGCTTCACGCCCGGGTGGTGGAGGCGGATGGTTGTGTGCTCGTCTCGCCCGTATACTGGCACGAGATGAGCGAATCGGCCAAGGCGTTCACGGATCGGCTGCGGCGCTGTGAGGCGCCACGGGGGCCGGAGAGTGGGCTCCACAGCAAGCCAGTGATCGCTGTGGCGGCCGCCGGGGGCAGCGGCAATGGGATGATCACCTGTTTGGCGAGTATGGAGCGCTGGATTCAACACATGCGGGCTCGCGTGTACGACCTGCTGCCGGTCAACCGCTGGAGTAGAGAGTACAAACTGACGGCTATCCGGGAGGCGGCGCGGACGATGGTAGACGAGGGGGGCAGCTAATCGGGAGCTGGGGCTGCCGGCGCCGGCCGGACAGACACCAGTCGGAAGGCAAGTGTGTGGGAGGAGCAGGGATGAGAAGGAGACTGTGGATTCTGGCTGTGTGGTTGGTCGTGCTGCTGCTCGCCGCGCAGGGGTGTGGACAGCCTACGCCCGCGGAGAGCACCGCGACCCCGGTCCTGCCGACGGACGCTCCGACGGAGGATTTGGCTCCCACCGAGGAGCCGACCGTGACGCAGGAGCCGACCGCTACGGCGGTGGCCGACAGGCCTACTGCTCCCCCCACAGAGGAACCGGAGCGGACGCCGGAGCCGGTTGAAGCTGATGGCGAGGTATTGCTGGAGGAGCGCTGCGTGGACTGTCACGGCCTGGGGCGCGTGACCGATGTGCAGAAGTCCCGCGAGGGGTGGGAGAGCACCGTGGAGCGGATGGTGGGCTACGGGGCGCGGTTGACAGAGGACGAGACATCGGTGCTCATCGACTATCTGGTGGCAGCTTACGGCGAATGAGGGATGGACGACCTCGGCGCGTGCGAGGTCTAGGGAGGGGCCTCCGTTGTTGGCCGTAGCCGTCGTCGGCCGGCAGCTTGTCCTCTGACACGTCGTTCCGGGCGTTGACGAGAAAGGTGGGTTGGAGCGGCACGCCGACGGTGGTGGACGCCGACGGTCAGCGGCCTGGCCGGCTCCGTACGAAAGGAGCACCATTGAACAGATCAGACACCGGGAAGACGACGGGCCGCAGCCGGAAGTGCCTCCTCGAGGCTCTCCTAGCGTCGGCTCTGTTCTATCTCCTGACTGTCCTGAGTCGCATCGTGCCCGAAGCGCTTCACGCCGTGGCGCTCGTTGGTCTCCTTTCTCCTCTCATCTGGGGGATACTGACAGAGGATTGGGTGGAGATGGGGTTCAGGGCCGATGACCTGATCCGCGCCGTAGCCTGGGGTGTCGGGACCGGTCTCATTGCCTGCCTGATCGGCTATATGACTGTCGCGGAACGCGCGCTGGCCGCGGATGTCGGTGTCCAGCTGGCGGTCGGCGTCCCAGTGTGGCTGCTGTTGGCCAGCCCATTCCAGGAGTTCTTCTTTCGCGGCTGGCTGCAACCTCGCTGGGAGCGCGGCCTGGGGTCGAGGTGGGGGCTGGTCGTGGCGACGATCGGGTTCACGGGCTGGCACTACTTGCTGCCTATCTTCGGTCAGTCGGCGCGGTCATCGTTCCCGCTGTACAGTGTGCAGGGCCTGGCGGCAACTCTCGGTGCAGGTCTGGCCTACGGGTACGGGTTTCAGCGTACGGGGAACATCGTGACGCCCTGGCTGGCCCACGCGCTGAGCGGGATTCTGTTCGTGGCGCTGGGGTCAAGCTCGTTTCTGTTGCCCGGGCCTTGAGATTTGAGGCTGTTGCCTTCTGAAGGTGAATTGAGGCGGCGCGGAAGAGACGGGGCGCAGCGGGGCGGGACTGAGTCCGCTCCAATTCGGGCTACCGTGGTTCCTGGGGAAGATAGTCCGCAGCCCAGGCGATGTCCAGGTCGTGAAGGGTGTCGCGAGCAGGGATGCCGGTCTCCCGGTCCCAGCCCAGCGTGGCGTAGTAGGTGCGAAGGGCTTCCTGGAGATCCTCCGGCTGGATGCCGCCCTCAGCCAGGGCACCGTCCCGGGTGGGGCCGTAGCTCCGCGGGGCCAGGGAGTCCTGCTCGGCGCCGAGGCCCTCGCGCAGGTTGAAGATTCGAGCCAGCGTCATCGCCCGCTCGCCTACCTTCATCAGCTCGTAGGTTGAGAAGGACCATCCCGTGGCTGCCTGAACCATCTCTGCCAGGTCGTTGATGTGCCACCCAGGGAAGACACACATGACGAGGCAATTCTCGGCTACCCTGAGGATAGTGTGTCGGAGGGAAGCCCGGACCTTCTCCGGCCCGAGGCTCTCCTGAGCCATGGGCTGGAGGACTCCCAGGGATCTCAGTTGTTCGTTCTGCAGGAACCCGGCCTCGTTCGGCTCGCTGAGGCCGATGTCGTGGAGGGAGTGTATGTGGTCGGCGCCCGTCGGGGAGACGGCGTAGCCGATGGCAAGGCCGCGCTTATAGCGCGGCTCGTGCATAGGGTAGGGTTGGTTCTTTGCCTCCACGGCGAAGGGTGCAGCCTCCTGTGCAATCGACTCCACCGCCGCCGCAGGCCCATCGGCGAGTACGTCACCCAAGCCCTCGCGATGGGCGATCTTCTTGACCATCTCTACGACGGCGTGGGCGTTCCCAAAGCGCAGCTCGAGGCCGCCAGTATCGACGCGGGTCAGCAGACCGTTCTCAAAGCATTCCATGGCGAAGGCGATCATGACGCCGGTGCTGATGCTGTCGAGGGAGTAGGCGTTGCACAGTTCCGTCGCCTTGGCGACAGCCACGATGTCGTCGACGCCACAGCACGAGCCCAGCGCGGCCGCCGACTCGTACTCCGGTCCGCCGTAGTCGGGGTCGAGGTCGTAGGGGCTCTGCGCGTCCACGACCTTCTTGCAGCGCACGGCGCAGGCCCAGCACGACTCCATCCCGACACCGATCTCGTCCAGGTAGTTCTCCGCGCTGATGGAGGCGGCACCGGCGAACTCGCCGTCGCGGAAGTTGCGGATGGGAAGGTTTCCCACCTCCAGCATACCCACGAGGTCGGCGCCGGTGCCGAACTCGTGGAGACCCGGCGCGCGGCTGCCGTCCCGCACTTCTTCGGCGGCGCGGCGAGCCATGGCGCGGATCTTGTCGGCATCCGCCCCGTCGACGCGCTGCGTGCCACGCACCGCGACGGCCTTGAGTCCCTTCGACCCCATCACCGCGCCAAGACCTGTGCGTCCGGCGGCGTCGTTGAGGCCGTTCATCACACACGCAAAGCGGACCAGGTTTTCCCCTGCGGGGCCAATCATGGCGCAGCGGATCCGATGGTCGGCGTGCTCCTCTCGGACCGCACGGAGGACCTGCTTTGTGGGGCGGCCCCACAGGTATGAGGCGTCGCGAATCTCGGCCTCGCCGTCGCTGATCCACAGATAGACGGGGTGCTCCGACGTGCCCTGGATGATCACGGCGTCAAATCCGGCGTGTTTTAACTCGGCGCCCCAGGAGCCGCCCACCTCACCCGCCCCAAAAGCGCCGGTGAGGGGAGACTTGGCGCCCACGGCGTTTCGCGATGCACCGGAGATGGGCAGCCCGGTCACGACACCCGGGGCGAAGACCAGGCGGTTCTCGGCTCCTAGGGGATCCGCCCGGGCGGGGACCTCTCTGAGGAGTACGTCGGCGATGATGTTCCAGCCGCCGAGGTAGCGGCGCATATAGACCTGGCCGGGTTTTGTGATGTCGATTGTGCCTGCGGTCAAATTGACACGTAGGATTCTGTTGTGAAAAGAAAGAGCCATCAGGCTGACCTCCTTGATAGGTGATGACGGACGAGGGCGAAGCTGTGCCGGGTGATCAACTGCCGGCGAGCGCGGCCATGGTCCCGTGCCCGGCTGTGCAAGAGCGCGCGAGAAATGCCCGGGCCGATCGCTCGGTCGGAGGACAGGAGACGGGGCCGTCGCTCCGTCATTGGTCGACGCGTCCCAATACCAGGCAGGCGTTCTGTCCGCCCAGGCCGAAGGAGTTCGATAGGGTGACGCGCACGTCGGCGCGCCGTGCTTCTCCGGGCACGTAGTCGAGATCGCAATCGGGGTCCGGCGTGTCCAGGTTGATGGTGGGGTGGATGATGCCCGTCTCGATGGTCCGGACACAGACGGCGGCCTCGATAGCTCCGGCGCCGCCCATAGCGTGACCAATCATAGATTTGGTAGAGCTGATGGGGATCTCGTATGCATGGTGTTCGAACACCTCCTTGATGGCCGCGGTCTCCACCACATCGTTTATGGGTGTGCTGGTGCCGTGGGCATTGATGTAGTCCACATTGGACGGACTCAGGGCGGCGTTCTCCAGTGCCCGCCGCATAGCGATGACGGCCCCCTTTCCCTCGGGATGCGGCTGCGCAACGTGGTAGGCGTCGGAGGACGAGGCGTGGCCGAGGACCTCGGCGCGCAGGTGCGCGTTTCTGCTTCTGGCGTGTTCCAGCGATTCGAGGACCAGGATGGCGCATCCCTCGCTGTAGACGAAGCCGTCCCGGTCGGCGTCGAAGGGACGGCTGGCCCGCTCGGGCTCGTGGTTGCGGGTGGAGAGGGCGCGCATAGCGCCGAAGCTGGTGATAGGGGCGAAGTGGATCAGCGCCTCGACTCCTCCAGAGATCATCACGTCGGCAGCCCCGAGGCGGATGAAATCGGCGGCCTGTCCCACGGCCTGGGTACCCGAGGCACAGGCGGCGACCTCGGTGCTGATGGGGCCCATGGCTCCTGCCAGACAACTGACGTGATGGGATGGCATGTTCGCCAGCATTCCGATGGCGCTGAACGGGTTGACCCGAGCCCAGCCCTTGGCGCGGTGTCTGTCCACCACGTCGACGCTGAACTCAAAACCCCCGACAGCGGTCCCCATCAGCACACCGACCCGGTCTTTTTCGGTCAGCGGGCATTCGAGGCCTGCGTCGGCGAGGGCTGCCTGAGCGACGGCGATGCTGACCTGCGAACAGCGCGCCATGCGCCGGGCTTCCTTGGGCTCGATGTATCTATCCGGATCGAAACCGCGGATCTCACCGGCGATGCGCGATGGGGATGCGGAGGCATCGAACTGGGTAATGGGGCCGATGCCAGAGCGGCCGGCCAGCAGCCCTTCCCAGGTCTCCTCCAGGGTCAGCGCCAGCGGCGTCATGGCTCCCATCCCGGTGACGACGACACGCCTGTCAGTGTTCATAGTTGCACCTATCCCTCTGCGCGACTCGACCTTTGAGAACGAGCGGCACCTTCCTGTGCTATATTCCACTCCCTGGTCGCACACCGGCTGCGCCGGGTCCGGTGATCCCGGGCTCGGAATGGTGCCGGGATGCTGGAGGCAGCGCCGGGCCGGCCCAGGGTACCAGCCGTGGTTCAGGGGGAAGTATACTCCCAGCGCCGACGGGGAGCAAGTTGGCATTGTGTGGGGGCTGATTCCCACGCGGTGAATCTGCAGCGTCGCTCGGGTGACCGCTCCGCTTTTACGGCTGCGGAACGAAAAAGCCATCCCCGGTTGGGGATGGCTCTGGGCGCCAGCTGAGTCCCGTCAGGGACGTTGCCGCGCCGATGGGTTGAGACGGTTCGCTAGAACCAGCCGGTGTCTTCCTCGAGTGACTTCACGTCGGCGGCGCGGGGCCCCTTTTCGCTCTGCTCGATGGTGAAGTCGACGCGTTCGCCCTCGTTGAGCGAACGGAAACCACCGCCCTCGATAGCGGAGTAGTGGACGAAAACGTCCTCGCCCCCGTCGCGGGAGATGAAGCCGTATCCCTTGGGGTTGCTGAACCACTTGACGGTCCCCGTCACGCGTTCACCCTCCTGGGATTCTTCCTTCGTCTCGACAGTGGTCTCTTCCTCGGTCTCGGCTTCGGCGACGACCTCTTCCTCGGTCTCCGCTTCGGCGACGACCTCTTCCTCGATCTCAGCCTCGGCGACGGTCTCTTCTTCGATCTCCGCTCCCAGCTCGACCTCAGTGCTGTCCTGCATTTCCTCTTCGAACATCTTTACGCTTGCTCCTTTGTTCTGACAACTCATACGGCTTGCGAGGGGCTTCCGACCAGCAGAAAGAAAGACCGTCCAGGCTCAACCTGCGCGAACCCAGGCGATCTCCCTCTGGCCGTAGCTTACCTCGTACTCG
>CAYVCX010000079.1:0-11435 GCA_964450435.1 uncultured Anaerolineales bacterium | reverse complement strand
CGCACGCTATGTATTCGTACTTTGAAGTTGAAGGAAGAGGCATTGCATTCTCCTAGTCTATACACCAATCTCTTCTGCGACGTCTGCCATCCCCAGTTCGACCAGCTTCTCCTCGGGAATCAGACCCTCCTCGGTCCACCCCTTGGCCTCGTAATAGATGTCCTTGAGGTACTCCAATTCCTCGTCCGTGACGACGTGTCCCGCCGAGGCTCCCTTCGTCATCTCGTCGTGCTGCCAGCGGTAGGGCAGATGGTCGTCCTCTCGGGTCCAGCCCTCCCGGATGTTGAAGGCTTTCTTGATTGTGTGGGCTCGTTCGCCGATCAGATCTACGGCATCGTAGTCGAAGTCCCAGCCGGTGGTCGCGTTGATGAGCTTGGCGATGGCTGGCCAGGCGCCCTCACGATCCGCTTTGCCGGTAAAGCAGCGGCGGATGAACTTGCACAGGGGCAGCGTATCGTACACGGCTGCGTATTCTTCGGTGCTCTTGGCCAGCTCTCCCCGGGTCTCGTCTACACTGAAGCGATCCACCCAGCCCTTGATGTCGGGGTCGTAGGCCGCGGAGCGATTGTGACATCCGCCGCGCGTTCCTACCGCCAACCCCAGAGCAAATGTCTTGAGCGACCGGGCGTCGTAGCCCGGTGACTCCAACCCTTTAATGTTCATGGCCCACTTGTAGCTTTCCGTGCTTCGTTCCTCGTCCAGTCTGGCGCTGGCCCGCTTCGTGCCCTCCGCCAGCAGGTCGCCCATATACCCATCGCGATGGGCGATCATCTCGGTCAACCTGACCATCGCCATACCGTTGCCGAACTCGGCCTCGAAGCCCTCCGGGTACCGCTCGCACTTGAAGTCCTCCGCCGTTAAGATGCCCCGGTCGTAACACTCCATCGCCCAGCTTATGGTGACTCCGGTGCTCATCGTATCCATGCCCAGTTCGTTGCAGTTGGCGATCGCCTTGATTGAGGCCCTCATATCGTTCACACCGCAGTTGGAGGAAAGGGCGAAGAGGGACTCATACTCGATGTGTCCCATAGCCTCGCCGTACGGCCCCTCTTTCACGTGCCCGACCTGCTCGCAGGCGATAGGGCACTGGGCACAGGCGATGGTCTTGGCCTTATAGTGCTCGTGGAGGTACTCGCCGCTGACTAACTCGGCATCGTCGAATACCCCTTCCTGGAAGTTCTCGGTCGGCAGCAATCCCAGCTTGTTCATGTTGAGCACGTTCGACGTGGTACCGAGGATGCGGTACTTCTGAGTGTGAGGACCCTGGGCCGCCTGGAGGATGTCGTAGGAAAGCTGGAGCAGCGCCTCAGGATCAGCCACCTGTACGCCGTTCGTGCCCCGCACAGACAGAGCCTTCAGCTTCTTGGCACCCCACACGGCCCCGTGGCCCGTACGCCCTGCCTTCCGGCCGTCGTTGCTCACGTTGGCGATGCGCGACAAGTTCTCGCCGGCCGGTCCGATGACCGCCGAACGGACCTGGTCATCACCCACTTCGTCGCGTATTGCCTCTTCCGTCTCTGTGGTGCCCAGGCCGACCAGCTCAGAGGCGTCACGGAACTCCACGTTGTCGTCGTCAACGAAGACCCTGACCCAGTTCTCGCTGGCTCCGTGGACGACGATTCCGTCCCACCGAGCTCGTTTTAGCGCAATCGTAAACCAGCTGCTGGACAGGCTGTCGCCGATGAAGCCGGTCAACGGGGACTTCGACGCCATGCCGTATTTTCCGCCCACGGGTACGGGGGTGCCAGCGAAAAGCCCGTTGGCAATGCAGATCGGATTGTCCGCCGATAGCGGGTCGCACCCCGGCTCGATGTTCTCCCAGCACAGTCGGGACGCCATCGAGACCCCGCCGATGTACGTCTTGTACCACTCCTCAGGTTTTGATTCGACCCACGTCTTGCGGTCGGTCAGATCAATGTGCAGAATTCTGCCGCTGTAGCCGTGCATCAGTTAACCTCCTGCTGACATAGACATGAGTATAATTCGGTCGCCGTCACTGAGTCCCTCGTCCATCTGATGGGGCTGTATCATACGTCGCCCGTCCAAGTTGAGGATATTGGGGGCTTGCATCGTTTCGCCATCTGCCTGGACCACGTCGCCGATCATCTCGGGGTACTTCTCGACCAACGTCCGCACTGCGTCCCGGAAGGTGGCTCCTTGGTCGAGCTCCAGCACGATCTCCTTCTCTCCTGCCAGGAGTCTGGAGAGTCCAAAGAGCTCTACCCGCACACGCATCTGCTTCTTGCCTGTCCCTTCCAGTTCCATTGTGCCAGATGAACAGACAGCCTGACCCTCGGTGTGAACTGCCGATCTTCGATGGCCTACAGTGTCGATCCCGGTCCTTATGCTGCCAAATTGTAGCACAATCGTCTGGTAAAAGCAAGTGAATGCTTTCCAGGCCTTGACGGAAGTTCGTCCTGACTACGACCCCACACAGCGTATCCAGGGCCGCGTTTGCAATTCAAGCATACCGGTGGTAGAATAGACGCAATCTACAAGGAATGTCCAGCGCAGCTCCTCGGCCCGCGTCCAACACACTGAAGGCGCGGTTGTCCCGATGGGTGGGGTTGGAGTGCGGGGAGTCCGTCGAGGCTCCCTTGGGCTCGCAGCGTGTACGGAGGTGAGACGATGTTCCGCGAGAAGATACGACAGAAACACGATGATCTGACGCCGAGTTTTCGGAAGCTCGCTGATTTCATCCAGAACAACGAGCTTGACGCTGCATTTATGACTGCGACTGAGCTGGCCGATCGGCTGGAGGTCGATGCTGCCACGGTGGTGCGCTTCGCTCAAGAGCTTGGCTACAGCGGTTTCCGTGAGTTGAGCAAGGAGATCCAGCAAGTCGTCCGAACGGACTTGAAGGCGGCCTACAGCACGGACCTGGATGCTCCTGAGGATCTTGACCTGTTCCGCGGTCTACTGGCCAATGAGAAGCACAATCTCGAGCTGGCTCAAGACCGGCTGACAGAGCAAGTCAGTTTGCTGTTGCCCGCGTTACTCGACGCCGAACAGGTCTGGGTCGTCGGGCAGGGCCAATGTGCCAATCTCTCTGGACTCTGTGCCGGTGCGTTGCGAGAGATCGGACTGCCGGCTGTGGCAATCTTCACCGATCCGGTCGCGGCGGCGACCAACCTGAAGGAGGTTGACGAGGACGACTTGGTGATAGGTTTCTCCCTCACCGGCATGGATCTGGACACGGCCACAGTCATTGACTTTGCACGTGAGCATGGGGCGGCAACGTTTGTCTTCAGTGCATCCCCCGTTGCAGCGGCTGCTCTCGAGGCTGAGACGACTATTGTCTGCCCGGGACCCACTCAGACGAGGCTTCCGTCATTCACAGGCTTGGCTGCCATGATCGTGGCGGTCGTGGCCGCTTTCACCGTTCGCTATCCTGAAGAGGCTGATGCGATGAAGAACGCGGTGCGAGGCAGCTACCGTGAGCTGCTGGAAAAACAGCAGGAAAGGGCGTCGGAGGTAGAGGTTGAGGACCTGTGGCGGCAGTTTTGAGCTCGAGCGGAATTCAGAACATAGGTGACTCGTCCGGTAGGACGGTCAGTTCAGCGACGGTCCAGACGGTGTGGCGGCGGGCCAAAAGGCCCCGCTCTTGAGCAGACTCTCGAGCGGGGCCTCGTGGCGACTTTACAGGGACACATCCTACACGCGCTCTCTCAACCAGGGTACCAGAAGGCCTAGATCCACGGCCGTCTGGTGGCCGGATTTCATATCGCGCACGGACGCCATGCCACTGTCCAGCTCGTTCTCTCCCAGGATGACTGTGTACCGAACCGCGCGCTTGTCAGCTTCACGGAGCTGGCTTCTCAACCCCCGATCGCGGCCCATAGCCAGGTAGACACCCACGCCCACCCGCCGGAGTTCATCCATCAACCCCAGGGACCTTCTTCTCGGAGCTTTGCCCAGATAGGCCAGGAACACCGCGGGCGTCCTTGGCGCCGGGGGCTCCACGTCCAGCTCTTTCATCATGATGATGATGCGCTCCAGGCCCACGCCCACGCCAACCCCCGGGGTCTCTGGCCCGCCCAGGAGCTCCGCCAGTCCGTCGTAACGTCCGCCACCGCACAGCGCGCTCTGAGCACCGATGCCCGATGCCCAGACCTCGAATACGGTCTTCGTGTAGTAGTCGAGGCCCCGCACCAGGCGGTGGTTGAGCACATACCGTCGGTCAAGCAACTCCAGATACTCCCGCAGGCTTGCGAAATCGTCGGCACACTCTTCACACAGGTAGTCCAGGATGCGCGGTGCCTGTTCCAGGACAGGTTGACATGTTTCTGCCTTGCAGTCGAGCACGCGAAGGGGGCTCTGCTCCAGTCGCCTGTCGCAGTCCTCACAAATGTGGTGCGTGTGTTCTTCGTAATACGATCTCAGTGCCTCGACGTAGGTCGGTCGACAATCCGGGCAACCTGTGGAGTTCAGTTGGAACTCCAGGTCGGGGAAGCCGAGCCCGGCGTAGAGATCCCACACCAAAGTCATTATCTCGAGATCAGCAACGGGGTCCTGTTCGCCCAGGATTTCGGCGTTAAACTGCGTGAACTGCCGGTATCGGCCGGCTTGGGGGCGATCGTAGCGAAAGGTCGGGCCGAGGGAGTACAGCTTCTGCGGCTTCACCTCGACGTGAAGCCCGTTTTCAATGTACGCTCGCACCACGCCTGCGGTGAACTCAGGGCGCAGTGTGAGATCACGCCCGCCCTTGTCCACAAACGTGTACATCTCTTTGTCCACCACGTCCGTGCCCTGGCCGATGCCCCGGGCGAAGACCTCGGTCGCCTCAAAGATCGGCGTGTCCAGGCGCTCAAAGCCGGCCAGTTCTGCGAGATGCCTTGCGTGGCTCCGCACTCGGCTCCAGTAGGGCTGTTCGGCTGGGAGGATGTCGAGAGTTCCAGGTGGTCGCTGATAGGTAGGCACAGATATCTCCTTCAAGGACTGCAAGACTGAGCGAATGCCCCTTGCGTGAAGGGCAGGACCGTAACTTGAAGATACGACGGCCCCGCTTCTCCCAAAGCACATTGTGACCTCATTATAGTCCGGCTCCAGCGTTTTGCCAGTTGAACGGACCTGACGGTGAAACCAAGGGGAGTGCTGGTGCTGTTTCTCGGTCTCTCAAGACAGGGCTCGGTCGTGGGCTAAGCGTACGCTCTGCCGGCGGCTTGCCCCGCTCCCGTCGGCGGAGACGTAAGCCGTGAAAGCCTGGGGACTCTGGCGTCGGTCAGCGGCGGCGGGTTCGTTCCCGGGTCTGGCGGAGGCGACAGCGGGCAAGATGCACATTCTTGCGGCGTCAGCAGGGCACCGACATTCTTGCCAGCCAGCAGAGCGTTCTGGCCCAGGCGTGGCGGCAGCGACCGGATGGGGCGGCGGCCTCTGGGGGATCGCCCCGTCTGACGTCGTATCCCGTGGACCAGTATGCGTCCTGTCTAGACGGGCGGAGCGCATCGTTGTCCCGCCGCGTCCAATTGACGCGGCGGGAAGGGAAGGTATAATGCAGGTTGCGGCTGGGCTGCACAGGCCCTGACGACCCGGGCGTGGGGTGCCATAGGTCCGGGTCGGATCCGCCGGGAACACTAAAACGCGATTGAAACAGGAGAATACCGCGGGAGATCTGATGCTCGGGCATCTGCTCTATGCGGCAAGCCTAAGATAGGTGCTGTGCGCCTGAGTGACAGGGGTAGGGCACTTTTCAGGAATCACCATGGGAGTCACGACATCTATCGGGGGAAGTCATGATTGACGTCAACGAGCTGCGCAAAGGTGTCACATTCACGATGGACGGCGAGCTGTACCGGGTGCTCGAGTACGAGCACCACAAACCGGGGCGAGGAAAGGCCTACATTCGCACCAAGCTGCGGAATATCAACACCGGTGCAACGATCAAGCATACCTTCACATCGGGAGACAAAGTGGAGGATGTCTACGTCGAGCGGCGAGGGGTCCAGTTTCTGTACACCGACGGTGATCTCTTTCATTTCATGGACACTCAAACATACGACCAATTGGCCGCTCCCGCGTCGGTGCTGGGCCAGGACGCCAAATACCTCAACGAGAACATGGACCTGGTTGTGTCGGTGTATCGCGGTAGAGTCATCGACGTCGACCTGCCGACCAAGGTCGATCTCGAGGTGGTCGGGTCGGAGGTGGCCGTTGCAGGGGGCCGGGCCACCAGCGCGATGAAGACCGTGACCACCGAGACCGGACTGGAGGTTGACGTTCCTCTCTTCGTCGAGGTTGGTGACACGATCCGCGTCGACACGCGAACCGGCGAATACGTCACCCGCGTGTAGCTCCCCAACCGACCGAAATCGGGGAAGAGTTCTCAACCACCGGATGCCTCGGCTTATGCGTACCCCTGCTGGCACTGAATGTCCTCACTATTACCAGGATTTTCACCGCGGTCGCTCCAATCAAGAGTGCCGCTTGATCAGGCGCAGGCCCGGATCTCATCCGTGGAAGCCGGAGCTGTGTGCCCGCTGTCCCGTACCTGAGATACTGCGCATGAACGCCTGCCCCAATATGGTGCTGGAGGCAAGAGTGATTCACCGCTGGCTGGGACTTGTGCACCGGGTCGAGGTTTACGCCGTCTGCACCGAACACGAGGTCGAGGTGCACGATCCTCACGTTGGCTGTGGCCATTGCCATCCCGGGGCGGCGAATCTGCTTGAGGCGGTGGGCGCGGGAGAGACCGATGCTTAGAGCTGTTCTCTTCGATCTCGACGACACGCTCCTGGGGAACTCTATGGACGTGTTTCTCCCGGCCTACTTTCGCGCGCTGACGCAGTACTGCGGGCATCTGATATCGCCTGAGCGTCTGATTGCCCAGCTGATGCACGGAACGGAGGCAATGGATGCCAATCACAACCGGCATCTCACCAACGAAGAGGCCTTTGCGGCCGCGTTCTACCCGGCCTTGGACCTGGATCGCTCGACACTCGAGCCCGTCTTCCGGCGTTTCTACGCTGAGGAGTTCCCCAGGCTCCAAACTCTCACCCGTAGGCGGCCTGAAGCTCGGCGGCTGGTTGAATGGGCCTTTGGTAGGGGTCTGCAGGTGGCCGTGGCGACCAATCCCTTGTTCCCCCGCGTTGCTGTCGAGCATCGCCTGGTGTGGGCTGGAGTTCCGGTCGAGGAGTTCGACTACGCGCTTGTCACGACTTATGAGAACATGCACGCCACGAAGTCACACCCTGCCTACTACCGTGAGATCTTGGGGCGACTCGGCCGGCGGCCCGAGGAGTGCCTGATGGTGGGCGACAGTTGGGAGATGGATGCTTTGCCTGCCTCCTCCGTTGGGATGAGCGTGTACTGGATCAGCGATGAAGCGCAGCCTCCTGGCTCCGATGTTGCGCTAGTGGGGCACGGAAGCCTGACCGCGCTCTGGGAAACGGTCAGGACAGGCGGTTCCCTATTGTCGGTGCCTCGGTAGTCGCGACGGAGGCCGATGCGATGAACGTCGCAGCTAGACTAAGGAGAACACGATGACATCAGCGAGCTTCGTGGAGACCACGGAGATTCAACGGCTCCATCAGGCCCTCTCGCGCGTCATGCGGATTGCCGATTACGAGATCGTGAGACCGCCTGATCGTCTGATCGCCTTCCGCGGTCGGGTTGCAGGAGATACCGGGGATGCCTTCGATCGCATTTCGGCAGCGTTTGCGGACCAAGGATACACAGCCATGCTGCGCCACACGGATGATGGAAGGCATGAGGTCCTGGCCGCGGCAGGAGTGCAGGAGGACGAGTCCTCGAACCCGTGGGTCAACGTGGCGCTGTTCTTCGCGACCCTCGCTAGCGTGCTCTTTATCGGCGCCGGGAGTGCGCTCCAGTACGCCGAGCTGATTGAAGGAGCGGATCCTACTCTGGATCTTCTGAGTATCCTGTCGCAGCTGCACCGGGGTATCCCCTTCGCAGCGACGCTCATGGGTATACTGCTGGCCCACGAGTTGAGTCATTACTTCGTCGCGCGCTGGTACGGATCCCCGGTCAGCTTGCCGTACTTCATCCCCATGCCCAATTTGCTCGGGACGATGGGGGCGGTGATCACTCAGAAGGCGCCGATGCGTGACCGCAAAGCGCTCTTCGATATCGGGGTCGCGGGTCCGCTCGGAGGGTTGGTGCTTGCCGTTCCCCTTCTGCTATTGGGTCTGTCTCTCTCCACCGTCCAACCGCCTCCCCCCGGTCTGGACGTGGCGCTACAGGAAGGCAATTCGCTGCTGTACATCGCCCTGAAATACCTGGTCTTCGGTCAGGTGTTGCCGAGCAACGGGCTGGACGTTTGGATTCATCCGGTCGCCTTCGCCGCGTGGGCTGGGCTGCTGGTTACGATGATCAACTTGATCCCGGTAGGCCAACTCGACGGCGGGCACGTCAGCTACGCGTTGCTGGGGCGTAAGGCCTGGACCCTGGGGTACGTGCTTATCGTTGCTATGCTTGCATGGGGTGGATTCCTTGTGCTCATGGGGAACGAGGCTGGCGGATTCTGGGTGTTGTGGGGACTCATAAACCTGGTAGTCAACCGAAAGCATCCACCGCCCCTTGATGACGTTACCCCCGTCGGTCGCGGAAGGGTCGCGGTCGGTGTGTTCATGTTGCTGGTTTTCATCCTGACGTTCATGCCTTCACCGTTGCGACAGATAGATCTCTGAGCGGATGCCCGGAACCTGATCTGGCTCTCGGACTCGGTTTCTCTGTTTTCGTTCTGCATCGCAGCGTGATGTGGCGCTGAGGCGCCCGATACGTGAGGAGTATCCTATGTCGGTGATTGAAGGAGTCGAGGTCAAGAAGCTGGAGACCCATAGAGATGACCGCGGGTTTTTCCGCGAGGTTATCCGTGCCGGCGATCCCATCTTCCCCGAGGGCTTCGGTCAGTGGAGCCACACGAAGTCGTATCAGGGTGTAGCCAAGGCCTGGCACGTGCATCAGAGGCAGGTTGATTGGTGGTATTGCGCGCTGGGCACCATCAAGGTTGCTCTATATGACGCGCGGTCGGATTCGCCAACACACGGTGAACTGCAGGAGCTCTTGATGGGTGAAGGGCATCCCCCGATGGTGCTGAAGATCCCGCCAGGCGTGGCTCACGGCTACCGCGTGCTGAGCGGACCTGCTCATATCTTCTACATTGTCTCGCACGAGTATGACGGAACCGATGAAGGGCGCATCGCCCACGACGATCCGGAAATCGGCTACGACTGGACGGCCCCACCTGACATCACGTAGTCGTCGTCCGGCGTTCGCCTGATCCCCTGGAGGTGGGCCGCTTCTCGGTACTACAGCCGCATATGTCATTCCGAATTGCCCTATGGCGCTGGCACGCCACTCAGTAGGCAAGAAACCGCTGCCTTGATCATTCCGACCGGAACGGAGCACAGCGGAGTGTAGCGGAGGAATCTCGCTCACGCTGGCGAAGAATAACTCACACGTGGGCGCTCCTTGGCCGTCTAGGAAGGTCTGATGGCCGATGTGCGGTTGTACTATTGGGCTGGGTCCGCAACCGGACACTCCAGCTTCGCGCCGACGAGTCGCACGCCCCAGGGGACGGCGTGCCTGATGGGCGACGGACCTCGAGACCGAGACGAGCTCCGCGCGACGGAGGCACGGCAGCGCAACGGGCGTCGCGAACGCTGCGCGACGCCCGAATTGCTTGCTGATTCCTCAGCGACCCTCGCACCGGTGGGAAAGCGCGCGGTAGCGGCGCCTTCGCATTAGTAGGAGAGCGGACTCCATATGAGTCGGCTCTCCTGTGGCTCAATCGGTCGGTGCCCTGCCAAGGGGCGAGCTGCCCTTTGCCGGGCTGCCCGGCGTCAGTCTGCCAGCTCGGCGTCGGCGGCTGTCTCGCCGATGAACAAGAAATCGTCCTGGCCCTTGTGAACCTCCAGCGGGGCGATGTGCTCCTGGACCAGCTCAACTGTGTCGACAGCGCCCAGTTGCTCGAACAGGAAGGTGAACTTCTCCTGCAACGCCTCTCTGATCTGTGCGCGGGCAGCCGCCTCGATGTCCCAGACTTCCTTCTTGAAGGTTCCGAAGGCCCGTTTGCGGTTGTCGTAGATGAACTGCTCCTCCGTCTGGTCGTCCTTCCAGCGCTGTGCGTGTTCCTCCTTGAGATAGTCGTAGATGCGCTGGCGCAAATCGTCCGGGAACTCGGGATGCTCGTAGATGATGTTCTGAAAGCCCGTGGCGAGGTGAATCTCCAGACAGCCTTTCTCGGCGAACTTATGGAACGCCTCCTCGGGCAGCGTGCTGGCTCCGTGTTGGACGGCACCGCCCATACCGTATTCCTCCCGGGCGATATTGGACAATCGTCTCATCACGTCGAAGTCGATGCTGACCTGGGCCAGCGAACCGTCAGGCAGCACCACGCCACCGTGAGACGTGCCCGTCTGAATACTGATCTTGCTCAACCCTACCATACCTTCGGGAAGCTCGTCATTGTACCCGCCCATAAAGGCGCGCAGCTCCTCCGGCGTGCTGTTCTTTCCTCCCACCTCGCCAATCTCGCCGCCGACCGAGATTGTGATTCCCACCGGTTCCAACTCGCGGATCACTCTGGTGAAGCGAGCGCACAACTCGAAGTTCGTCCGCTGCTGCTCCGTGATTGTGGGCTGACTGAGATCCACGAGCGTCGATGTGTCGATATCGATGTTGAAGAAGCCAGCCTCAACGCTCTGCTGAATCAGATCCTCCAGCGAACTCAATTCGGTTTCGATGCTTTCTGTGTACTTGCCCGGGTTGACCTGGAAGTGATCGCCCTGGATGAACACCGGCCCCCGATAGCCCTCCCGCATGGCGGCGGCGAGCACCACGCTGGCGTACTCGGCCGGCGGCTGACCCGTGTAACCCATCTCAGATCGCGCAATCTCGAAGATCATCGCTGCCACGTCGCGTGGCAGCGATGCCTGGAAAACGGCGCGTGCCATGTCGTATGCCATTCCGCGCAGGTTCATGGCCGGAACTGTCCATCCACCGTCCGTCTCGCCGCGTCCCCGAGCGAGGTAGAGTGCATTGATGCTTGCCGGCCGGATGCCGATCTCCTGGGCTGTCTCCCAGATAAGCCAGCGAGCCAGGGCTTTCACCTCGGCGCCAGCAAAGACAGCGTTGTAGATGAGGCGGTCCATAGCCGGGCCCTGCAGCCTGGGTTCATCGGGGACCGTGACGGCTCCATCTGTGACCCGGATCGCCTCCTCCATACTGCTAAGAAGTTCTTGCTTGGTCTGGTAGATTGTCATTGCTCCCTCCATGCCTCATCAAACGCCAGGAGATCTCATCTCCCAGCAGGCCTCGTACCGAGCCCGGCGTGTGGGCCCGAGCCACTGTCAGGATTCCGTGAAAGCCCGTCGAGTAGCGTGTCGAGGGGGTGATAACCCCCCGGAGCAGATAGTCTCGGAACTGTCTGTTCTGGTCTATTCTACAGGGCAATTGGACTGATGGCAAGAGGAAGG
>CAYVCX010000078.1:0-11500 GCA_964450435.1 uncultured Anaerolineales bacterium | reverse complement strand
CCTGAAATCGCCATCTCCCAGACAAACTGACCAGCGCCGCGAGCTTTGCCAGAGGCATCAGCCCCTCCGCGGGAGAGATGTAGCGTCGGGGGCCCCCTAGCCCAGATAGCCCAGCGACCGGAGCCGCTCTTCTACCTGGGCAGTCTCCTCGGCGGAGAGCTTCCGTTCGGCGCCAGCGTCCGTCGCCCTCTCTCGTTTGTACTCGACCGGGTGACGCCCGGACATCGTGGAGGTCAGCACACGTCCGTCCATGTCGTCGGGAACCCGAAGGCCCATCAGGTGCAGGATGGTCGGCGCCAGATCCATAATCCGGGCACCCTCCACTGTCTTGCCGGCACAGATCCCTCCACCCCAGGCGATGAGGACCCCGTGTCGTCGGTGGCAGCCGGAATCACCGCGAATCTGGCTCGTGACAATACGGCGGTCGGCGGCAAAGAGCGGGAAGGCGATAGCCTGGTAGTCGTCGAGAACCAGGTGCAGATCGGCGCTCCGAGACGCATAAGGTCCGTGGACAACCTGATCCCCAGGGATGATCTCATCGACCATCGGCTCACCGCTCTCTGGGTGCCGGAGCTCCTGCAAAGCCTCGATCACCCGCTGCCGTGCGGCCTTGTACTCCTCTCCTGGCGCCACAATCCCCTCGGGCTCACGTCCCTTCAGATTGATGTAGACCTGGCCCACGTGGCCGATGGAGTAAGCGAGAGTCCGGCTCCAGTCCACGTCATCGAAGGACAGAAACTTGCTCACGATCCTGTTCCGCGTCGACTTCGACACCTGCCACACATAATTCTGCAGACCAACACCCTCAATCAAGTGCCAGATCGACGCCGGCGTAAGTCCCGCTCGAAAAAGATTCGCCTTGAGCCGGGTCCACGCGCCTCTCTTCAGGCGCAAGAGACCCTGGTCCAGAAGCAGCAGATTCAAGTTGACTGTGTGGTGCAGAGGCCCGAAGCCGTGATCGGACATTACTATGACCGTGGCTTCATCGACGAGGCGGTCCATTATGTGACCAATATAGTCGTCGATTCGTCGATAGACGCTCTTGAACCCCGGAGCAAAACGCCTGGCCTGACCCACATCGTAGCGCGGATGGGATGGATCGATAAGCTTCCACAGCGCGTGCTGCAGGACGTCGGTGGCCTGGAAATGGAACATCAAGAACTCGTGAGGGTGATCCTCCATCAGCTGCAGGGCGTACTCTCCCCGTCGATCCACCAGATCCAGAAGGTCCGCGATGAAGCGCTCCTCGTTCCCTTCCTTATATTGGACACGGGGGGCGATGCGATAGGGCTTCATTCGACCCTCGTATGACCCAAGCAGGTCAGCGGGATACGTGAAAACCCCATCCATCGGCGACAGCATACCGGCTATCAGGAATCCATTCACCGGCTTCGGGGGATATGTGATCGGGACGTTCATGACCCCGACCTTGCGACCTGCCGCCGAGAGAATGTCCCATAGCGTCGGGGCGCGAAGGGAAGAGCCGCTCACCAACTCAAACCGCCCTCCCATCGGACGGATAAAATCGAATACGCCGTGCTTGCCGGGATTCTTCCCCGTAGCGAACGTCGGCCACGCCGGTGAGGTCACCGGCGGCAGCGTCGATTCCAGCAACCCGTGGGACCCCTCCGCCATCAGACGGGCGATGTTGGGCAGATCGCCCGCTTCCGCCCAGGGACCGATCAGATCGAAACTGGCTCCGTCAATCCCGATCACCACAACCTGGGTCATCTGTCGTCGTCTCCCACGTCCAGCACGCGGCGGACGACGTACGTCGGCTTGTCCTGCGCCTCATGATACGTCCGGGTCAGGATCTCTCCCAGAAGCCCCATCATCAAGAACTGAACACCGAGCACAATCAACAGGATAGAGAGCATCGTCCACGGGCTGGTCCCAATACGAAAGCTGCGGAAAGCCTCCTGACCGTAGAGCAACCCGCGCAGGACCTTGGCCCCGACAAGATACACGCCAATCAGTCCGCCCGCCGTACCGCTGAGAAGCCCAAACGTCCCAAAGAGCTGCATGGGACGCTTCGAATAGCTCAACAGGAAAGACACCGTCACCAGGTCGAGCAGCACCCGCGGCGTGCGGGCAAGGGCGCGGTACTTCGACTCACCGGCCTCTCGAGGGCGATCATTCACCGGGACCTCGGCCACCCGCACCCCAATCAAGCTCGCCATCTCCGGAATGAAGCGGTGCAGTTCGCCGTAGAGGTTCATCTGCCTCACCAGATCGCGGCGCAGGACCCTCAGCGAGCAGCCCCGATCGTGCAGATGGATGTCGCTCGCGTTGGTGATAAGCCAGTTCGCCACCAGTGACGGCAATCTGCGGGTGAGGAACGGTTCCTTCCGATTCTGCCGCCAGCCGTTAACCAGATCGTAGTTCCCCTCGTCCATTACCTCCAACAGACGGGGGATGTCAGCGGGATCGTTCTGACCGTCGGCGTCCATGGTGACCACAATGTCCCCCCGAGCGTGGTCAAAACCAGCACCGAAGGCAGCAGTCTGGCCGAAGTTGCGCCGGAACTGGATGATGCGCAGCCCCGCCTCGTCTTCCTGTAGGTCCCGGAGAACAGCCACGCTGTCGTCGCTGCTTCCGTCATCAACAGCGACAATCTCGTACGGCCGCCCCAGCTGCCGCAGCACCCCGGACAGCTCTGGGATCAACTTTGGCAGTGATTCAGCCTCGTTGTGGATTGGCAGAACGACCGAGAGTTCGATCTGTGACTCTGGCTTACCCATCGTTAGTGTCCATCGTGCAGAAGATGCTGGTCCATCGATCAGCCCGCGCCGCGCATTATAGCACGCCGGTCAAGCGGGTCGACGCCCTTTCGGACCTCGCAGGAGCTCCTCCAGGACGCCCCGCCCGACGCGTGACGTCAAATCATAGCTGAGAGGAGCAACAGAAATGACCCGATCGACGGCCAGGGCGTAGATGTCAGAATCGGGCTCGGTCAACTCAGGATCGGGAAGCGGTTCGTAGTCGATCCGGGCGGGTTCAGCCAGGCCTTCCCGTCTGGGCGAAACGGGGGTGAAGTACGTGTGCCTCGACACCCGGGTCAGGCGCCAGGCCGTCTCCGGGGTTGCGCTCGAGGGCACGTCCACCTTGAGCACGTCCACATCGAAGGGCAGGGCGATTTGCAGAAGATTTCGGGCGAACAAGCGCGTGAAATAGACGGCGGCGCTGAAGTCTACATCATCCGAAGGCTCCGTGTGCGTCTCCTTCGGCGTCTGCAGAGAGACAGCCAGAGCGGGCAAGCCGTTAGCCGCTCCCTCCAGGGCCGCCCCCACCGTACCCGAGACGGTCACATCAGCTCCTACGTTCTCCCCATAGTTGATCCCCGAGACCACCAGCGCTGGCTCCCGCGACGCGAGCTCGAACAGACCATGCAGCACCGCCGCGGCCGGGGAACCATCCACCTGATAGGCGGGAGGCCGCTGCCCGTCGATCTCCAGCCGGTAGCGCGCGATGCTGCCCTGCACGCCGGGGGGCAGGCTCCTCCCCGCCCCGGACCATTGTCGGCTGGGAGCGACGATTAGCACATCACCAAGAGGCAGGACGGCTCGGGCTGCCGCATGCAGCCCCGGCGACTCAATCCCGTCGTCGTTCGTGATAAGGATCAGCGGCGGCGTCTCATCATGTTTCGACACACCGCAATGATAACCAGACTGGACGTTTTCCACAAGCCTGCGGGCCACAGAATAGCCGCGGCCCTCCACGCCCATTCGATCCAACCCGAACGAATCTCGCTCTCCCGCTACGCCATTCCCGTTAGCAGGTTCTCTTCCTCGGCCAGCCGGATGCCGCGCTCTTCATCCACCCGCAGCAGCAACACGCCGCCAACGAGGAAGAACACAACCAGCGAGATGATGCTCAGCCGACTGGATCCGGTCAGCTGCCCCACCACGCCGAAAATCGCGGGTCCGAAGATGCCCGAGAACTTGGAGCTGACATCGTAGAAACCGAAAAACTCCGCCGTCTTCGCCTTCGGCACCAGGCGACCGAACAGCGACCGGCTGAGCGCCTGTGCGCCTCCCTGAACCGTCGCCACCAGGAAGGCCAGGATCCAGAAGTGGAGGCTGGTCTGCAGGAAGTATCCTCCGACGGCGATCATCGCATAGACTCCCAGTGCCAAGAGGATCGAACGCTTCGCCCCCAACCGGCGGGCTAGCCAGCCAAACCCAAAGGCGAAGGGAACACCGACAAACTGGACGGCGAGGATCGCCCCGATGAGGTCGGTTGTCTCCAGGCCGATCTCCTTGCCAAAGATCACCGCCATCGTGATGATAGTCCCAATCCCGTCATTGTAGAACCAGAACGCGATCAGAAACTTGAATAGCTCCCGATAATGACGCACATCGCGGAACGTCCGCGCCAGACGTTGAAAACCAGCCCTGACAGGATTGGGGCTCTCCCCCTCGCGCCGCACGAACGCAGGCTCATCCACCCGGCGAAACAACGGGACCGAGAACACCGTCCACCAGATCGCTACACTCAGGAACGACAGCCGCGCGGCGATCTCCGCATCTGGCAGTCCGAACCATCCCGGCTGCATGATCCACGCCAGGTTAGCCACCAGAAGCAGTCCCCCACCCAGATATCCCAGAGCATACCCCTTCGTAGACACCTGGTCGATGTCCTCCGAGCGCGCGACGTGAGGCAGCAGCGCGTCGTAGAACACGATCGACCCGGAGAAACCAATCCGCCCCAGGATGTAGAACAGCGATGCCATCAGCCAGTCGCCCGTGCTCACCAGCACCAGGAGCGCGGTGAAGAGGATTCCCAATCCGGCGAATCCGCCCAGGAAACGCTTCTTCACCCCTCCGTGGTCGGCGATGGCCCCCAGAATTGGGGCCGCAAAGGCAACCAGCAACATCGCCGCCGTGTTGGTGTATCCCCAGTAGCTGCTCGCCTGCACGGGCTCCAGGGTCGCCCCGGCAACCTCGCTGTAGAACGTGGGCAGGACCGCAGCCATGATCGTCGTGGCAAAGGCACTGTTCGCCCAGTCGTACATGCACCACGCGTTGACCACCCTCGCATAACTATGAGTACTCTGAAGCTTTGAGCGCATGTCAAGCCCTCCTTCTACGTAGCTTTCGGCCATTTTACCACGAGAGCTCGAACCGCCAAACCCCACACCCCCCGCAATCACGGTTCCCTGGCACGCCGGCGCCCGAACCCGCCTGCGCTTTGACTTGTGAGCCGCTCTTCAATATACTTGCAGAGTTCGTGCGCATCGGCGTACGGCCCAGCGCGTACTGCGACATCACGCCGCAGGACGCCAGCAGGAGAGGAAGGAGAACCATGGTCAAGTTACTCATCGTGGGCCCCAACGGAAACATGGGGCGAGCATTGGTGAGGCGCGCGGTCAGCATGCCCGACATCGATCTCGTCGGCGCCGTCGGGCCGAAGGGCCGAGACTACATTGGAATCGACCTCGGTCTCCTCGTCGGACTGGGCAGGCGCCTGGGCGCGCGCGTGGTTGACGACATACGCCACGTCATCGACGACTGCGACGTCGTCCTCGAATGCACCAGACCAGCCGTCTCCATCGCGGTCCTGGAAGCTTGCCTCGAGCACCAGACACCCTTCGTCACCGGCACGACCGGCTTCGCCCCGGACCAGGCGGCGCGGATACAGGAGGCCGCCGCCACCATCCCGGTTCTCCGGGCCTCCAACGGGTCGCGCATTGTCCACCTGCTCTACGAGCTGGTGCGCCGTGTCTGCACCGAGGTGGGAGAAGACGCCGACATCGACATCGTGGAAACGCACGCAAACACAAAAGTCGACGCCCCCAGCGGCACCGCGAAGGAGATCGGAGAGGTCATTGCCGAGACCCTGGGCCTCGATCTCGCCCGGGATGCCGCGTACGGACGCGAGGGGGCAGGACGGCGAAAACCGCACACCATCCAGTACAGCTCAATCCGGTCCGGTGGAACTCCCTCCACTCATCGCGTCATCTTTGGCTTCCAGAACGAGAGACTGGAACTGACCCACCGCGCCTACAGCTCCGACGCCTTCGCAGATGGTCTGATCCGCGGGGCGCTCTACGTCAGCGGCATGGATAGCGGGTCCTACACCCTGCAAGAGGCCTTCGAGAATACATGAGCCAGCACGCCGAGAACTCACCCCAGGAGCCGAGCACGAAGCCTGCCATTCCTGTGGTCTCCTTCGTCGGTCACTCCGGCAGCGGGAAGACGACCCTCGTGGAGAAGCTCATCCGCGAGCTCAAGGACCGCGGCTACCGCGTCGCAGTCATCAAGCACCACTACCATCGTGGTCTGGAGTTCGACACCCCGGGCAAGGACTCCTGGCGCTTCGCCCGCGCCGGCGCCGACCACGTCGTCCTCGCCGGCCCGGACAGGGCAATCCACGTGCGCACCTTCGAGGAAGAACCCTCTCTCGAGTCGATCCTGACTGTCATCCAGGACGTGGACCTGATCGTGACGGAGGGGTACAAGCACGCCCACACCCTCAAGATCGAGGTCAACCGAGCCCGGGCCGAGTCCCCCTTGATATCGGCCCCGGATAACCTGATCGCCGTAGTTTCGGATCGCCGCTTCGACGTGGACGTGCCCCAGTTCGATCTCGACGACGTGGCCGCTCTGGCTGCCTTCATCGAGGCCCACGTAATCCCATAGAGCGAATGGGAAGAGCGAACCCGGGGCGGTCCTTGCCGCCCTATTCTGCAGCACATGCTTTCGCCCCAGACGCCTCTTCCCGGCTCGCAGCGCGCACATCTCTGGCTCGCCCTGTGTTCGTCGGCCGGGCCGCCCCATCCCGCGACCGCCGTCGCCTGGCTCAGTGCCCGACCAGCGGGAACGCGCCGCCCTTGGTGACGAAGTCAACCTGTGCTACAATCCACCAACCTGAACCGCGAACGGGAGTGAACGTGAATCGCCGAGAGATCACCTGGCTCGCCTGGACCGGGCTGGCATTGATGGTGCTCGCCACCCTGCCCTATCTGGTCGCCTGGGCCGCGACACCCGACGGCGCGCACTTCACCGGGCTGGTCTTCAACCCCCAGGATGGCCATTCATACCTCGCCAAGATGCGCCAGGGCTACCAGGGTGCCTGGCGCTTCCAGCTTCCATACACGCCGGAACGGAGCCCCGGAGCGTACCTGTTCCTGTTCCACCTCTGGCTGGGCCATTTCGCCCGCTGGACCCGTCTGCCCTTGATCGGCGTCTACCACGGTGCCCGAATCCTCGGTGGCATAGCCATGCTGGCGGGGATCTACACCCTCGCCGCCCATCTGAACCCTCATCGGCAGGGACGTGCGACCATGTTCTTACTCACTTCTCTGGGATCCGGATTCGGCTGGTTGGCAGGAGCCGCCGGGCTTCAGACGGCCGACCTGTGGGTACCCGAGGCGTTTCCCTCTTATTCGCTCATGGCAAACGCCCACTTCCCCCTCGCCATCGCGCTTATGACGGGGATAGCGGTATGCGGCCTCCGTATCACGCATCTCACAGCTCAGGCAGCCGACCATCGGGTCGCGACGTGGCCCTGGGGCTTCGGTCTGCTGCTGGCAGCCCTGCTGCTGGGGGCGATCCAGCCCTTCGGCCTGGTGCCCGTCTTCGGAGCGCTGGGCGTTATGCTCGCCGCCCGTGCCCTGCGCCACCGCCGCGAACCCGGAAATCCTCCTCCCTGGCGCGCAGGGGCGTGGATCATCGCGGCAGGAGCCGTCGCTCTCGCCTATCCCGTCTACATGCAGATCGCGATTCGCTCCGACCCCGTCCTGGCCGCGTGGAATGCCGAGAACATCACGCCCTCGCCGCCCGCGTGGGACTGGGCGCTGAGCTACGGCCTGCTCCTGGTCCTCGCCCTCCTGGGCGCTGCCGCTGCCCTTCGCCGCGGCTCCGACGGCGACCTCCTCCTGCTCGGCTGGGTCCTCGTGACGGTCGTGGGGATGGTCCTGCCCCTTCCTCTCCAGCGGCGCCTCAGCCTTGGGCTGGGCGTCGCCATAGGCCTTCTGGCAGGGATGGGCTGGTGGCACTCTATCCGACCGAGGGTCCCGGCCGGCGGACGCGGGTTCTGGCGTGGGATCGCCATCGCCTTCAGCGCGCTGACCACCCTCTTCCTCATCGTCCTGGTCTCGTTCGGAGCTCTATCCGGGGAGCCGTGGTTCTATCTGAGTGCGGGGGAGTGGAAGGCGCTCGCGTGGCTTCGGGACCAGACCAGCCCCGGCGGGGTCGTGCTCTGCGCTCCCCAGACCGGCACCTTCGTGCCTGCCTGGGCGGGACAGCCCGTGGTCTACGGGCACCCCTTCGAGACTCTGGACGCAGAACGCCGCAGGACGCAGGTCGAGGCCTACTGGCGCGCCGAAATGAGTGCGGCGGAGCAGCAGGCCTTCCTCCACGAGAACCGCGTGACATACGCGCTGGTGGGTCCCCGCGAGCGGGCCTTGGGCCGTGGCGCGGCGATAGCCACCCGCGCGGGCACCCTCGTCTTCGAGACGGACGGGGCAAAGGTGTACGAACTCAGTGGACGCTAGACCGGGACCGGAAACACGCAGCCGAAGATGGAGCGGGCTCGTCCTCCATCTCTTCCTCCTCATCCTGGCCCTGTGCCTCATCCATCCGCTGGCCCTCCGGCCCACATGGTGGGTGTGGAAACCAGCGGCGCCCCACTCCGACCTGGCGGTGACTCACTGGCCGAATGCTCACTTCACCCGCCGCGTGGTTTGGGAACAGGGCCGCTTCCCGCTCTGGCGGCCGACGATCATGAGCGGGACGCCCTTCGCTGCCAATCCCCTAGCCGGTCTCTACTACCCGCCGAACTGGCTCCTTCTCTTCACACGAGGACTGCCTCTGAGCCTGGGCTTCAATCTGTCAGCCGTCCTTCACCTCTGGATGGCGGGGGCGGCGATGGTCGCCCTGATGCGGCACGGCCTCCACAGTGGCCCCTGGGCCGCGCTGGTCTCAGCCGTCGCCTACCAGGGCTCGCCCAGGCTGCTGGCCCACCTGGGCGCTGGTCACGTCGGGTGGGTGCAGGCCTGGCCCTGGCTGCCTCTGGTGATGCTGTGCGCGTTCAAGGCCTCCAGCCCTGCGACGCGCCTCCGGTCGCGGTGGGCAATCGCGGCGGGAGTCGCCCTTGCCGCCCAGTTCTCTGCCGACGTCCGCATGTCCGCCTATACGCTGGCGGCGGCTGCGGCGTTGGCCCTGGCGGGCCTGGCACGCCGCGCGGTGAGCGCCATTCGGACCGGAGACCCGGCGATCGTGCAGTGCTCCGATGGCAGCGTTCCGCACCTCAAGCTGGCCTTCACAGCCCTCGCCGTCTTCGTCGGTCTCTCGGCATGCCAGTGGCTCCCCACCCTGGCCCTGCTCCCGCACACCACCCGCTCCGCGATGACCATGCAGGATGCAGCCGCATGGTCCTTGCCCTGGCGCTACCTCGTCGGCCTCCTCCTGGCCGACCACGGCGGCTATCACGAATGGATGACCTACCTGGGTGTCAGCACCCTCGTGCTCGCTGGCCTGGGCGCGCGATCTGTGTGGCGCTCCCTGAATCGAGCCGCTGAAGCCGCTGCCCCCTCGCGGCCAGGCTGGCTCGGAACGTGGCTGGTCGGGCTCGCCGTCGCCGCGGCCTGGTTCAGTCTGGGCACGAACGGCGGCCTGTTGCAGCAGGCCCTATGGCGCCTCGTGCCGGGCCTGGGGCTGTTGCGCGTTCCGCCGCGCCCGCGTGGGTGTTGGTCGTCTTCAGCACCGCCGTCCTGGCCAGCCTCGGCGTCGAAGAGACGATGAGAAGGAACGAGAGCACGAGGGCGATGCGACGCTGGAGACGAGCCCTTGCGCTCGGCGCTGCAACCCTCCCCCCTATGCTGGTGATCGGGTACTGGATCTCGCTTGGCAGACCGCCGCTGAACCTTGCGGTGTTCGGCATCGTCACCCCGCTGGCCGTTGCACTCTGCTGCGCCCGACTCACGTCGCGGAAGAGGGAATGGCTGGGCGCGGCCAGCGTGGCGCTGGTCGCCCTGGACCTGTTCGTCGTCGACGTCACCCTGATAGAGGCGAGGTCGCCAGAGCGGGTGTTTGCAGACGGACGCGCGGCCGCGGAGTGGCTCGCCCGGCAACCCGGGCGCTTCCGCGTCTACTCCCCCAGCTACACCATCCCCCAGCACGTGGCCGAGCGCTACGGCCTGGAGCTGGCCGACGGGGTAGACCCCCTCCAGATCCGCGCGTACGCCGAATACCTCACCCGTGCCGCAGGCCTGCCGCCGCAGCGGGGATACAGCGTCACGCTGCCCCCGTTCCCGGAGGGCCGCGACGTGCAGACGGCGCTCCAGGATATCTGTCCCCACGCGGGCCTGCTCGGCCAGCTCGGCGTGCAGTACGCTGCGGCGGCTTTCCCGCTCGACTGCGAGCCGGGAGCCGAGACCCCCGGCTGGCAGGTGGTCGACCACCTCGACGGCACGTACCTCTATCGAAACACCGAGGCCCGCCCTCTGCCGGACGCGGGATCGGAGATGAGCATCATCCTCGCCGACGGCTCCGAACTCTTCCGCTATGACCCGCGCCCGGTCTATGCTGGCTGGATCGTGTCCGGCGCCACCCTGGCAGGCGTGACAGCCTGGGCCCTTGCCCACTCTCGAGATCGAGGTGTCGATGGCTGAAGCAACTCCTCGGCCCCGCTCGGTCCGCTCTCACGAGTACCGCTTCGTGCTCGTCGGCAGCCTCATCGCCCTCGCCATCACGTCCATCCCCTATCTTGTCGCTGCAGCGCTGGCGAACGACCAGCGCGTCTTCGGCGGCTTCGTCTACGCCGTGGAGGACTGCTACTCCTATCTGGCCAAGATGCGCCAGGGCGCCGAGGGGGCGTGGCTGTTCCACATCGCCTACACGCCGGAGCCTCATCCAGGGGCGCTCTTCTTCACGTTCCGCCGCCTCCTGGGAAAGATTGCCCCGCTGCTCCCGGGCAGTAGTCTGACAGCAAAGATGGTGTGGGTCTACCACGTGGCGCGTTGGACTTTCGGCCTGGGGCTCCTGCTCACCATCTACCATTTCCTGGCTGCCTTTACCAGGCGCATTGCCGTGCGCCGTCTCGCGTGGGTAATGAGCGCTTTTGGCGGCGGGCTGGGATGGCTGCTCGTCGCCCTGGGGCGACCGCATTGGCTGGGCAGCCTGCCCCTCGAGTTCATACTGCCCGAGGGGTTCACCTTCCTCGTGCTCTATGCCTTTCCGCATATCGCCCTGGCACGCACGCTGCTGCTCTGGGGCCTGCTGGTCCTGGTGCGCGCCTGGCGGGTCAGCCGGATGCCCGGGCAGCCCGCCAACTCCCATGTTTCCAGTCGCGTCTCTCCGGCGCTTGCCATCGGCTGGGCAGCCGCCGCCGGCCTCCTCTGGCTGCTCATGGGCTTCATCGTGCCCTTCTACGTCGCAGTGGCGTGGGCGATTATGGGAGCTGGCTGGATGGTACTTGGGCTTCGCGAGCGCCGTCTGCCCTCGAGCCAGGCAGCCCTGGCGTGCGTCACGCTGCTCATCTCCGCTCCCATCGTCCT
>CAYVCX010000077.1:1457-11957 GCA_964450435.1 uncultured Anaerolineales bacterium | reverse complement strand
AGTCTTCATTGCTCTAGAAATCGGGTAGGGGTGGCCCAATCACGGACGAAAACCGACACCTGGGCTAGGCCTTGGCGAAACATTGACTGCCGCTGCCGGGCCGGATGTAACGCCAGGCCCAGGGAACCAGGATGCGATGGGCTCATCCAAAGCCCTTGACCTAACTGACTCCAAGTCTTGACCTGGCCAGCCGAGGAACCGGTCTGGAACTGAGTTACGCAGAAGCCGCCTCTCTGCGGCGTCGTCGGGTCCTCACTGCCCCCTGAAGTCCCGATGCCAATCTCCGTCTAAGAGTGTTCGGACCCAGCGTGTCATCCCGTGCAAGTGCTTGGCTGCAACCCAGAGGGAGACGAGAGTGAGCGAAATCAACCAGGAGTATCTGGCACGGACTCTGAGCTACTACGGCGGGACCGGTGTGCTACTCGGTTTCCTTCAGATCACGTCATCGGAAGCTTGCGCCCAGAATACGCCCGAGGAAAGCTTCACCGGCTCTGGCAACGTAGTGAGATAAGCGCCATCGAAACTAGGGAGAGTGACGCCGGGGCCGCACGAGATATCTACAGGGACAGCAGAGCCTTCATTTCCGCCTCTACTTGGTCCATCAAGTTGTCTTCAAGGCGGCCAATAGTATTGCGAAGTCGCTTCTTGTCAATTGCTCGCAGTTGGAAGACCAGCAAGACCGACGGACAGGTCAACCCGTTCTGAGGCGTGGGAGAGACTAAAACTGTGTGAGGAAATCGCTGGGCTCCAAGCTTGCCCGTGACCGGGACCACCATGACTACCGATAGGGTCTGGCTGGTGGCATCACTGTTCACAACCAGTGCCGGTCTTGAGCCTGCTTGTTCGTGACCAGCACCGCTCGGAGGGGCCGGCAGATCAACATAGACGATGTCACCCCGTGATACCACTTAATCCAACCCGGCCTCGAAACTCAATAGCGCTTCATCACTAGCCATGTCCCAAGCTGCGAATTCGGCCTCCAAATCGCGATCTGCGACAGAATCCACAGGTCCTGTCGTGACGTAGATGCTTTCAGACTGCTGTTTCCCTTCACCGCCCCGGTCGCGTCGGATCTCAATGACGTGCTGGCTGGCAGGCGGCTGTCCCCACTCCTCCGAACCCACGTACAATGTCTCATAGGTTCTCGTCAAAGTTCTCGTGCCACTATCCATGACGGTCATTTCTCTCCTTTGATGAAATCAATCACTTCCTTCTTTGCATAATCATTGACTTCGCACAGCCGATATCTGGGCTCAAAGGTTACGTCAGGTGGCGTCGATGCAGGCCAAGTGAACTGAGTTTCCACGAATACTTTACTGGTGTCCCTTAGGTATGACTCAATCTTGACCTCGATCTGTGCGGGCCTGTCCGATTCTGGCGGCATCACGAACCTTAGACCTCCACCTAGAACCTTGCGGCCGAAGACAGCGAGCGAATCCTCGGACTGTCCCAGTCGGGTCTCCCAGATCTCCTGAAAAGCGTGCTGATCGGTTTCGTACAGGTCTCGGATGGTTACATCTCTCTTGACAATCTGTCTTTGTTGCGAAGGCCATACGGACTGAAATGCCTCCACTATGAATTCTGTCTCCTGAATAAAGGACTCCAAAGGCTGTGCTGGGCCAGGAGCAAGGATCAGCAGCTGACCTGTTGGTTGATTGGTCGGTGATGCCACAACAATCTGAAGAGGCGGTCGCTCACGAACGATCTTGATGGTATCCTCTTCATAGTTCACCTGATCATACTCGATGCTGTGTTGCACCAGGGCATTCTGGAAGGTGAGGCCAGTCCGCTGAGTAACAGGGGGGCCCGGTACCATCACGAAGTTAATGCCCAGATGAATGTGCCGACGTGTGTTTGGTCTCATATCTGCGACCTCACCGAATCTCAAGCACACTTCAGTGTGTCTACTATAACACACGTGTCAAACTGCCGTCGTTACAGCATTTCGGCGACCACCCGACTATGCTGACGACCGTCAAAGCACGCCTGTGCCCTGTGCCACTGGTCAGTAGTCAGGTCCATCCGAACCACGAGAAGTAAGAACCTGGTCCCGATACCCTCTCTGAGTCTCTCTTGACAGCCTACTTCGAATCTCAAATATTCAGCCGGAGTGACTGAGACAACAACCGCACAGCCTCCACGGCCAGGCCTTCAGTTGGCATAACCCTGCGGCTATGCACCGGATGAGCCGAGTGGCTGCTACCTGTCAGTACCCCTACCGTGGCTCCAGCGACAGAACAGGACTGATATGTCTAAGAATCGCCCCTCTATGCGACCAGGTCGTCAGTTAGTATAACACACAGCCGCGAGAAATCAACCTCCCGCCCGAATATTATTCCGCCGTGTCCTACGCAATGGGGGGCTCGTCGAAATGAAAAGGTGCAGCAGGTGGTTAATGGATCTTGTTTTTCAGTCAGCAAGCAGACGGGCATAGGGACGCCCGAACCCACGAGCGGGCGCCTTGAGGGTCCATAGTGTCACACGGATGCCTTAGTTCGTCTCTCGTCAGGGAGGAGAGAGTCCCTGGGGGTATTACTCCCCTGGACGGATGAGCCGTCGCTGCATGGGCCGTCCACAGGTCGGACACAGGGCGGCCGTGGCAAGGGACGAGTCTCAGTAGATCCACATTTGGACAGATGATGGTCTCTATGCCATAGGAATTAGCTGTTAGGAGCCGGAAGGTTGTGGAAGGATGTGCTTATCGGCCAGGACAGCCCAACAAACAAGCGAAGATGGAGGAAGGGAAAGTCGACTGCGAGAGGACGGGCCGCTACGGCTAGCAGTCGGCAGGCTTTGCCGCCCCGGTTTCTTCTCGACGCCGCACCCCAGCTGCCGCTGTATGCAGCTCGTCCATGTCGAACAAATCAGCCAATGTCTCAAGCCCATCCACGAACTGCTCAACCGATGGGCTATGTTCAATGCCTCGCTGTGTCAATTCCTGCATCATGCGTTCAACACCGACGCCAGCGTAGCGTGCGGCGCCGCTCAAGTTCAGCCGACCCTGCTCATACAGGGTGCAGGCATACCGCAGTCGCATACGGTCCAGGCCCTCTAGAATCCATTTTCGCATGAGTACATCCTCAGGCAGACGCTCAGCCTGGCTGAGTTGCTTCAACCGCTTGGCTTCTGTGTCTGTCAGCTTAACTTCCTTCGCTATCGTCTCTTCATCAACACGTGTCGTTGTCATCGCGCTCACTCCTTTGCTCGGCTAGCAAGCCCACGGCCGTCATAGCTGCACGTTTCAGATGCTTGGCCATGCCCGAACTGACCAGTACACTCAGCGCATCGTCATAGGACAATCGACCATCGGCGTACAGGAGGACTACGAAATCGGGCAACGCGATCGTCTTCAGCTCGCGCGCCACAGCAATGGCAGCGTTCTCGCCCCGATCAAACCAATCGACAGCCTGAGTAGGATCCTGGATCTCCAGACTCCCCGCCTGACGCCAATGTCGAAATGACTCCCCTGCTGGGGTCAACTGACCAACCCCTGGCGGCGACTATTCTATCTCCTCGATCACCGCCGTCGGTGCACGGAGGGTAAAGTAGTCGAGTAGAAACTCCACCAAGCCCGCACGGTGCGCATTGATCCAGAACGATGCATCCGATACCGCATCTCGCTTATCCACGAGAGGATTGTATTATGTCGGGCAGCCAGAAACAAGAACCGCTTCTGTAAGCAGAATGCAGACAAAACCTCGGAAGAAGCGGATCGCGAGCTGTATCGACCCTCAGAAGCGGAGTCTGGGGTGATGCACCCAGGTGATACGCAACACAACATCCAACCGAGAGCAGCCGAGTTCTCACAAGTTGGCCAACCTGCCATTCCTTGCTCGTCTTGGTCATGGCGGCAGTACCTCGACTTCGCTTGTGTCCCGATCCTTGCATAATCCGGGTCATGCCGACCATCGATTCCGATGCATGCCGTCCACTCGTTCTGAGGTATGCCGACCATCGGTTCCGATGCGATGGCGTCCACCTTTCCGGCCAGATCGGATTCAGTGGACGGCATGGCTTGGATTATGCACGCTGGCCCAGATTTGAGATGGTTCCACGACAACGGAGTGCGAAGCCTACGCCACTTGTCAAGACATCTTGACACTACCCGCCTCTTACAGGCGACCCGATCCAAGACATCGAGCCCGTTCTCCAGGTCGTAGAGGCATTCCTGGAAGAAGCGGCGACCTCCAACCCCTGAGCATCTGGACCTGAGCAGCAATCTGTGTCTCCAGCTTCGGGGATACCGCTGCGGAATAACGTAGGCGGGTACGGCCTGTGAAGAGCGTTGTCGTGGCTGAAAAGTCTTTCTGTCGCAACGGCTGACAACAGAGAGCACAGGATCGAGTATCATAGGTCGTTCTTAGTGGCGAGGTCAACCGGTAGCTTTGCGCGAACGTCTCTGGACTTGAGCTAGGCTGCAGGATCCACCTGACCAGGCGAAGCATCGCCAACCAGGCCGGCAGGGAGCTTGGGACCGGGTTGCTCGGCATTTCGGACTGTCAGTAGTCGGTTGAGCATTGGATTTGACCCTGCCCACCGCCTATCGGTGCCAGCCAGAAGGTGTCGTGATGCGAGCCGTTGAGTGCTGGCTAAGATGAGAGCCTGGCGTTGACCGCCTGTCCTTCCAGTTGGTTCGTTCGCCCGGGCAGACATAGGCGAGTGGCGCGTTGGGATCGTAAGCCCAGATACTTTCTCCGGCCCCCGCGGGCTTCTAGATCCCGCTGGCGACGTCATCGGCGCTGAAGTCACCGAGATAGTGGTCGCGGCTAACGGCCAGTGTCAAGATGTCCGGGCACCAGGTGGAGTCGGTGTGGATGCGCCCTGTCTCGCCCTCCGAGAGCCGCTGGAATTGCTCTGAATCGTCCCGGACGAGCCCCCCCCCACGTTGTCGCTGATGGCCGGCGCTATTGACTCGCCCAGGAATCGAACGTCGGCGTAGTTGTCGGCGCCCTCTTCCCAGCCCCCCTCCTGCTGCGCATCGATCTCAAAGCCCAGTTGGGCCGCGAGATAGTGGCATGACGTTGTCACCGCCGGTCGTCACGTCCCGTTACGCAACTGGTGTGAGAGTCTGACCCTGTCTTGGCCTCGTAGATGCCGTGGATCGTGCCCACCGTAGGCACGATAAGGAGGCCGTCATCCGCCGGCGTCGTCCAGCAGTGCCCAAAGACTGGCAGGGATCGAACCAGAGAGTGTCGTGTAGCTATAGCAGGCAGCGAGATAGACGGCCGTGACCACAATGCCGCCCAAGAAGAGGAGGGCGGGTGCCCCGTGCCCGCACATCCTGACCAGAGCATAAGTCGCCAGGGACGGCAGGAGACCCAGGTAGATCAGATGAGTCCGATTGACGGCGGCGAGGAGTCTATCTCGCCGTGCCATGAATCCTGCTACCGATCGGTCATGGTCTAGGGGATGCGGTTCCCTTCACCATCGCAGGTGAAATCATCTCGGCCAAACCGATCGAGGGCCATGACGTTCTCCACTCCCGCTATGCTCCAGGGGCGATGTCTGCTCGGACTGGCTTGTCCCAAACGCCAACGCCAGGGCCTCACGGGTGACAGAACCGTAGGCGAGGATCAGGGCAGCCAGGAATGCCTCGGGACGCTCGGAAAACGATGGCGTCCCCAGCCGCTTCAAGAGCACCGTCTCCACCGTCGGCGGCGTAATGGCAACGTGGAACTCCCTCAGACTCTCCCGTGGCGACCAGAAGTCGGAGAGCTCCTCCTCCAGTGGCTCCGTTGTTTCCTCCGGTGCAAGGGGCTCACCAGCCGACGTCGCGGCGACACGGCGCTCCCGCAATGCCTCCACCACCTGTTCGCGGGTGCGGCCGCGCAGGGTGAATGTATGGAAGGGGTCGCGGTCAAAGGCCTCCGCCAGGAGGTAGTAGACGGCGGCGATGTGCTTGCAGGGGTTGGCCCAGTCGGGACAGGAGCAGCTCATCTCGACGTCCGCACTGGTGGGCAACAAGGAGGCGCCAGCCGCGGTAAACACATCCTCTATCTCTGGCGGCATCTTGCCGCCCAGGAGTTGAGCGGCGAAGAAGGCCTGAGCGGCCAGCGCGTCTATGGCCCGCTCCCACTGCCTGTCGCTCAACGGCGCAATCTCGATACGCACGCTATAGGGAGTGCGGCGCGAGCCCTGTACACGGGCTTCAATTAGCCCCGGCTGCAGGTCGATGTTCATCACCTGTCCCTTGCGGGCGTATGTGCGGCCGCGCCCCAAGCGATTGGAATTGCCAAAGGACTCCAACACACCAATCCAGCGCCGCGACCACCAGTGCTCGCCGAACCGGCCGTGTTTCGTCTGAGCCTTGATGCCATTCTCGACCGGTATCGGCTGGGACGGGGGGAAGAAGCCCCAGTAGTCTCTGCTCATCGTCGTCTCCGCCTCTCCACGGGACATCGGCGCTCATGGAAACCCCCTGAACGGCCATTCGCTGTCCCTTTCTCACTATTGATGTGCATTTCCTAACCCCCAGCCTCTAATTCCCCAGCGCCTGCGCGCTCAGCGTTACGATCTCCCGGATCTGGTCGGTATCAAGCTCGGTTAGCCAGGCCTCGCTCGTCCCGATGACGCTCTCCGCCAGGGCCTTCTTGCTCTCGATCAGGTCGTCGATGCGCTCTTCCAGCGTGCCTATGCAGATGAACTTATGGGCCCACACGTCCTTCGTCTGCCCGATGCGGAAGGCGCGGTCGGTGGCTTGGTCTTCCACCGCCGGGTTCCACCAGCGGTCGAAGTGGAAGACGTGATTGGCACGAGTGAGGTTGAGGCCCAAGCCGCCAGCCCGGAGGGAAAGGATGAAAACCGGCGGTCCGTGTAGCTCCTCCTGGAAGCGAGCGACCATCCGATCGCGCTCCTCAGCGCGCGTGCCGCCGTGGAGGAAGAGTATCTCGTCGCGGAATCGTTCCCGCAAGTACTGGTGCAGGAGCGTGCCCATCTCCGTGTATTGGGTGAAGACCAGGGCCCGTTCGTCCACCGAAAGCACTTCCTCCAGCATCTCCTCAAGGCGCGCCAGCTTGCCGGAGCGATCCGACAGCGCTGAGCCGTCCTTCAGGAAATGGGCCGGATGATTGCAGATCTGCTTCAGCTTGATCAGCATCGAGAGCACCAAGCCCTTGCGCTGAATGCCCTCTGATGCCTCCACCTGCACCATCGCGTCCTCAACCGCGGCCTGGTACAGCGTGGCCTGCTCCGAGGTGAGGGTACAGTAGACCTTATTCTCCACCTTGTCCGGCAGGTCCTGGATGATGGCGGGGTCGGTCTTCACCCGTCGCAGGACGAAAGGCTGTACCAGCTTCCGCAATCGCACCGCAGCCTTCTCATCCTGATACCGCTCGATGGGCCGGGAGAAGTGCTCGCGGAAGGCCTTCTGGGAGCCGAGATAGCCGGGGTTCAGGAACTGCATGATCGACCACAGCTCCGAAAGCCGATTTTCGACCGGCGTCCCGGTGAGGGCGACGCGGTAGCCGGCCTCCAGGCGACGGATGGCTCGGGTACGCTTGGCTGCTGGGTTCTTGATTTTCTGCGCTTCGTCAACCACGATCCCCCGCCAGGCCACGTCCCGCAGCGTCTCCTCGTCAAGGCGGGCCAAGGCGTAGGTTGTGATCACAACATGATGCTGGGGAGCCGTCTCGGCAAAGCGATCTCCCATGACCCGATCGCCGCCGTGGTGGACCAGGACGTCGAGCGACGGCGCGAAGCGGTGAATCTCTCGCTGCCAGTTGCCGAGTACCGACGTCGGGCAGACGACAAGGACCGGCTCATCGGCCCGCCCATTCTCCAGATCTCGGACGAAGAGCGCGATGGCTTGAACCGTCTTCCCCAGGCCCATGTCGTCGGCCAGACACGCCCCCAGTCCCCACCGGCACAGGAAGTCGAGCCAGGAGAAGCCGCGCACCTGGTACGGACGTAGCTGACCCTCAAATCCTGACGGCTGGGGCAGCTCGGCCAGGGGCTCCCTGCCCTTCAGCCGCTGGAGCACGTCATCCACCCAGCCCTCCGCCTCGACGCCGACGATGGACAAGCCACCGACCTCTCCCTCCTCCACGAGTCCCACCTGCAGTGCCTCGCGCAGTCGCATCTCCTCGGCAGCCGCCTGGTCCTCCCAGAACCGGATGGCCGCCTCGATCTGCGCTGGCTCGAGCTCGACCCATTCGCCGCGAAGTCGCACTAACGGCATCTTCAGCGCGGCGAGACTGGCGAAGGCCTTGGGATCAAGCGTCTCCCCGCCGATGGCCAGTTGCCAGCGGAAACGGACCAGGGCATCGAGATTCAGGGCGCCCTGGTCATCGGCGGGGGAGATGGTCGCCCGGACGCCCATCCGCTTGCGCCGACCCTTGCGCCACCATTGGGGCACCAGGACACCAAAGCCGCTGTGCTCCAACAGGGGCGCCGTCTGCCGCAGGAAGGCGTAGGCCTCCTCCGTGGTTAGACGACAGGACTCGGGATGGGGCGTGCGCAGACTCTCTTCCAGAGCGGGAAACAGCGTGGCTGCGTGTCCAAGCCCGGCCAGCAGCTCCTCCTGCGGGTTTTGGAAGCGGCGGTCGAGGTAGCGGAGGGTGGAATCTTGCTGGCGCCAGACGAGACTGGCGGGCACCAGGAGACTGGGATCGTCCCGGGCTTGAAGGAGGAACCGCACGATCCAGCCGTCCGTCGGCACCTGCAGCGGTAGGGTGGGCGACGAATCCTCTACGGCGGGAGATTCAGGTGATTCCAGTCGAAAGCAGATACGGAAGGGGGCCTCAGTGCCGCCCATCAGTCCTTGTAACCAGCGCGTGACCCCGGCGTGGAGCTGCTCCAAATCCCTGCCGGAAGCGTCGACCGCGGGCTGGGGGGAAGGGCCGAACAGAGCCGCCACCCAGCGCCGGAGCGGCAAGGTGTCGCGGCGAGCAACGACAGCGGGAAGCGGCGGCGCCCACTGCCGCACCGCCGCGTCCGTCACCGTGCCCAAGAAGTCCTTGAGCAGCGCCCGTGCGATGCGTGGATCGTCCGCCTCCGCCTCGTCTCGACCAGCGACCACCGCTCGACCGACCGGCGGCATCGCCCGGGCCAGCTGCTCCACGCGCCGCAGATCCTCCGGCTGATCGAACACCGGGACCCAGGCCGCATGAAAGGATTCGCCCTGGCGGACGAGCGTGGGGGCGAACTGCTGGCGGGCCAGCAGCTCCAGGACCAGCTTAGCCGCCAGCGCCCAGATCCCCGCATCAGCCCCGAGCGCGAGGCGGGGCGCCATCTTCTCCGGTCGCGGAAGACCGTTCAAGAAGGTCAACGCCGACCAGGCCGAGAGCGCCAAGCCGTCCACCCGCCAGCGGCCGAGGGATTGCGGAGCGGCCTCGGGCTGGGCCCCACGCCTGTCGCAAATAAGCTGAGGGCTCGACTGAGGGAGACCATCCACGACCGGGAGGCGTGCCACGGCCGAGACCTCCCGGACCTTTGCGGGAATGCCGTCGGGCAAGATGTCGCGCAGGACAGAGGGAGGGACGTGAAAGGGATGACCCCTCGGCCCGGGACTGGAAAGCCGTTCTCCCTCTCCCCATAGGAGAAGCTGTCCCTGTGCGCCGGGCAGCCAGGCGGCGTGAAGCACGCGCTGCCCCCGCAACAAAGGGAAGGGATCGCGCGGGGCGCGATCTGCATCCTTCGCCTCCTCTGCGGGCCGATGCTCCTGTTCCCAGAGCGCCAGCCGCTTCCGCACCTGCTTCAGGGAGACCGGGCCAATGCCAGAGACGGTGAGCAGCTCTGCGTCTTCGCAACGCATCAAGCCATCGGGCGTCGTCAGCCCCGCCCGTATGAGCGCGTTGCGCACCCGGGTGGGGAGGTCCAACAGGTCAATCGGGTAGATGGTCGGTTCGTCCGTCACGATTCTCCAAGCGGCGTCAGAGGGGCCTCCACCAATCGATCCAAGAACGTGCGTCCAGCATAGCACTTGGTCGTCTAGGATGATTGTATCATACCCGGAACCTGGGAGCAAAGACAAAGGCGAGCTGAATCGGTAGTACTACTGTCTGGCCGCGCACCGGAAGGCGTTCACCATGGGCTCGATCGATGGATGATCGAGGACGCCGGGTGGACCCACGGGAAGCCATCTTATGGTGATTTCTTCGGACAGGGAGATCTCTCTTCGGGACGAAGGAAGAGCACGCAAGCAAGCAGTGTTGGCCGATGCCGGGCAGCCTGGATGATGACGACAACGACCCTTGATCCACCTGAAAGCCCTGCGATTCTGGCCCAGCTGAGGTCCGACGCGTCGATCTCAGGGCACCGGCCAGTGCGCAATCTCCAAAGCCAACCTCAGAGATGGCCTGGCAGCGGTCGATTGACCAGGTTCTGAACAATGCTACACTAGTAGAGGGTGATCTAGCCACCCGATACGCGGCCTGGGTCACGCCGCAATGGAGGCGAGGCGCTGACTGAGTCGGCCGGAGTGAGGCGAAGGTCGTGTCGAAGTCAAGCCTCGCCGGGTCAAATCGCTGTTCTTGGTTTCGATATACCCCCTTCGGGGCCTAC
>CAYVCX010000077.1:0-1357 GCA_964450435.1 uncultured Anaerolineales bacterium | reverse complement strand
CGGGGCCTACGCAACCAGCGAGCTGCTTGCAGGGCCCATTCAACCGGCGAACAGCTTGTCCTCCGCGAAACTGTCAGGTGGCTAGGAGGGCGATCAAGGCCCTCTGTAGGCGAGCGTTCCGTTGATCATAGCATGGTCGGCCCGGGCTTGAAATCAGTGGCCTTGGTCCAGACTGAGGACACCCAGAGAAAGGTGCCAGAGGTCAAGTGAGGCAAGATCAGATGGAGAAAAGACAGCACTGCAACTGCACCACCGGCTGTGACACGTACCGCTGCAGCTGTCTGAAGAACAACGAGCCGTGCGACGAGGCATGCGGATGCGTCGACTGCCGAAATCCGCTGAACGATTTCGACGTAGAGAATCTGTCCGTCTGTGCGATCCAGAACATCAACACCGTCCAGCGTCTGACAGACGAGCAACTGGAGCAGCGCTATGAGTTGCCCTGCGGGCACGACGCCGTGCAGCTCAGGGACCTCCTCAGAAAGCACCGCTGCCGAGAGTGTGGTACTGCCTACTGGTACTCCTTCTGTTGGGACACGCCGGTGCAGGACAGCTGTACCTGGCACTGCGAGGACTGCCATCAGTGTCGCGACTGGCGCGAATGGCACTGCCAGGAGTGCGACAAGTGCACGTATGGCGTGACGATGCCCTGCCAGTATTGTGGAAACCGCTCGGGGATGATGACGCTGCCGTAAGATTCGAATTGCACAGCATGCACTCGGCCGCCGTGGGCCAGGCGGCCAGGTGTAACTGGCGCAGCAGTAGATTCGAGGAGGGACGCGTGAGCAAGAGACGCGGGAAAGGACGAGCCAGGTCTGCGCTGATGAGTAGCACGCAGGGGTTTTCGCGGGCATCCTATCGCCACTGTGGCGTATTACGGTCCCGATGACCAGTTCGCGTCGAAGGTGGCCGTAGGCATCATTCCTCACGACGGAGGAGATCTGGCTGCCCTGGAGAGGTGGCACTCGAAGGGCGTCGACGTGCGGTACGATCCCGCCATCAATCTGGAGGTCGTCAAGTTCATCGACTGAGGTTCCCCCAAAGAGTTGTACCGCTTGGAGCTGATTTATTGTGATCCTCTGGCAGTGTTCGAAGGCCCCGTCGATCGGGAGCCGCCGTCGTAGGGCAGTGGGCAGTGTGGGCAGGCGGGTCGTTTGGGCTGTCCACGCTGTCCACTGGCAGTTGTCAGGTTCCAATCTCGAGCTCCGAGCGAGCACACTTGATGTATGTCAGAGGCGGTACGTAGCCGATGGACGAATGTCGTCTCTCCGTATTATAGTAGTCCATCTGCTGATCCACAACCGCCGCCAACTCGGTGAGCGTTTGAGCTTCCAAGAACAAAGAATATCCCTCGCCT
>CAYVCX010000076.1:0-12050 GCA_964450435.1 uncultured Anaerolineales bacterium | reverse complement strand
TTGCGGTGGGGTAGTTGACTCGTCGTCCTTCCTGAGCGTAGCATCTCAGTCGTACAGACTCGTGCTGAGATATTCGTCATCTGCGCCGCTGAGCAGCGGGTTCCGTCTGATTGCTCCATCTCCACCTGCATCACGAGCCAGACGCGACCCGGTCTCCCTGGGGCCGGGGAGAAGGAGCGCCTCGCCGCATCGCGTGCCGCAACGCTTGCGGCGCTAGCGAAGGCGACGAAAGCACTCAGTACAGTCTGCACCTGGATGACAGGTGCATGGTACTGCTACCAATCTATTCGCAGAAATCGCCGACTTGAGCACCCTGAAGCGCGGCCATCACGTCATCGGGAGAAAGCGCCAGACCAGCCTCCGGGTGCCCGGAGCTGATGACCACCTGCTCGAGACCCAGGACACGTTCATCGACGAAGACGAGTACCCCACCCTGGCGGAAGCCGATCACGGAGACGGCCCCCACGGGGAACCCGGTGATCCGTTCCACCTCCTGCTTCGAGGCCAGGTTCACTTTGCCAGCGCCGACGGTCGCCCGCACCTTTTCCAGGCTGAGCCTCTCATCTCCCGGGATGACTACCAACACGTACCAACTCTCGTCGCAGCGCGCCAGCATGGCCTTGACCACCTGAGCCACGGGCACACCCAGATCCTGTGCCACGCCCTGGGCCGTATACTGCTCCTCCTCGTGCTGATGGATCTCATAGACGATACCCTTCTGCTCCAACAACTCCATCGGCAGGGTCCTGATGACCATCCTGTCGTCCCTCCAATCCTTACGTTATCCCTAAGCCTTGGGCAGACCGGGCCTACCCCTGGGCCACGAGAGCATCACGACGCCGGCAATGACCAAGGTGGCACCGATGACCTGATCCAGCGACATACGCTCATTCAACAGAAAGTAGGCATAGACAGCGACGATAGGAATCTCCGCCATGGCGAGAATCCCGGCGACGCTCGCCTGGAGCCGACCCAGCGCAAACGTGTAGAGCAAGAACGCAAGGAGGGTGGCCACGCCGATGAGACCAGCGAACCAGAGAAGCGCCTCAGTCGACACAGGCCAGGGCTGTGGGGTGACAAACTGAAAGGGAAGCAACGCCAGCGCAGCGAAGCCGAAGCCATAGGTCAAGGTGGTCGCCGGGTTGTAGTCCCCCCGCACGCGCTTGCCGAAGAGATTCCACCCAGCGTAGGCGACGGGTATCCCCAGGCCTACCAGGAAGCCACCTAGGGTGATGTCCGCCCGACCCAGGACATCGACACCGGACACCCCCACGGTGCCGACGAAGGTCAGCACAATGGCCAAGATCTTCCGCCCCGTCAGCGGTTCACTCCAGATCAGCGCGGCGAATATGGCGACGATGGCGGGCATGGCCGCCTGCTGCACGGTGGCCACCGCGGCGCCATTCAGGAGGACGCCCAGGTTCCAGAAGACGTGAAAGATGCCCAGGCTGGCCCCCAGACCGACCAACCACTTGAGGTCCCGCTTGTTGATCGTGAGCCAAGACGGACGCAGGAAGCGCAGGCCGAGGAACAGGACGAGAAAGGTGGCCAGATCGCGCCAGAAGGCCAAGGCCAGGGCCGAGACCCCACTGACGTCGACCACGAACTGAACCCAAATCCCCGACGATCCCCAACAGGCGGTGGCAAGCAGTACCGTCAGATAGCCCACCCCGTTCGATTCCCGGGATGGCTCCTCATACGTCATTGTCGATTCGGTCACGCTCACCTTATCGGCTGCCCCATAGGCTGCCAAGCAAAGACAAATCCCCATCCGCGTCCGAAACATCCCGGAGGCGGAGATAAGGACCAGAAACTAGAATACCCGCGGAGCCCTGGTCGACAGGAGGCGCCGGGGACCTGGAATCACGTCGTCCACGCTACCACATTGAGGAGACCTCCATCCCCCCACAGAGCGGGTGGAGGTTGGCGGCCCGCACCGGGGCGAAGTTCAGCCGATGTCGTCAGGCCTCTGCCTCCTGTTGGGCCAACAAGATGTCCTGAACCTCGTCGTAGAACTCCTTGACATGTTGGCGCATGATGGCCGCGGCAAGATCGGCGTCGCCACCCTCGATCGCTTCCACCAGATCCACATGCTTCTCCACGTTGGAGGAGAGCGACTCCAGGTGAGGCAGGGCGAGATACCACAGCCGGCGAGAGAGACCGAAGAGACGCTCAAGGGTCTGAGCGAGATATCGGTTGTGAGCTGCCTCAGCGACCGCCTGGTGAAATCTGTGGTCGAGATCGAACAAGCCCCGGCTCTCGTCTGGCGTGACGGCCGCCTGTTCTTTGCGTAGGGCGTGCAGCACAACTAGATCGTCAGGCTCGACTCGCTCGGCCGCGAGGCGGGCGCTCAGCGATTCTAGAGAGAGGCGCATCTCGCTCAGTTGCTGCAGATCGTCCACGTTGACGACGGCGACGTAGATGCCGTGGCGCTCGGTGACCTCGACCAGGTTCTCGTGAGCCAACCACTTGAGAGCCTCACGCACCGGCACTGTGCCCAGGTCAAACTCCTCCGCCAACTCCCGGTCGTAGATCGGGGCGCCGGGAGGTAGCTCCAGCGTCGTGATCTTCTCCCAGATCAGATCGTAAGCACGCTGTGCATCAACTCCCACCAACTGCATTGACCACCTCCGAAAGAACATAATCGGCCAGCCGTGACTGCTAAGACGCAACTCGATCAGAGCACGTCCCCATACCACGCCGCAGGTCTCGTGGCTCGGGTCAGCGCGACAGCCGCGGACTGCCCATCGCCCTGGCCCGGATGCGGTACGTGTCCAGGCCCTCTAGCTCTGATTCGACGATGACCTCAGGATTGTCAGCGCCAGAACGGACCGCGGCGCCCAGCGCGTGCTCACGAGCGAGGTCCGTGGCGTACGCCAGCGACTGGTCAAGCTCCTCTTCGTCGAAGTCTCTCCGATCGTCGCTGGTCTGTACGTAGTAGCCCAACACCTCCAGGCCCGAGCGATCGAGCCGGGGATAGACAAGGACCTCCTCAACGACCATCACGGAGCCAGCAATGGCTCCCAGTGCATTCGCCACCTCGTGGTGCTCCGGAAGGACCAACTCTGCGTGAAGGACCTCGGCGACCTTCCCCAGGAAGAAACCAGCCGGCGCACCAATGCCGACGAGAGGTGCCCGCAGCCGGAAGAGGGTGTCCAGGTGAGGATGGGTGTGATATATGCTGTTGAGGAAGAACCAGCGTCCGATGTCATCGTCCTCCTGCCCGGCGCCAGCCACGGGCGACAGCGTTCGCTTGCTCAAGAACGTGACAGTGGCACGAAGAATCATCTCCGTGGCCCGCTGCCAGGCCTGCTCGCGGATCTCCTCGGGCTCCTTGAACTGATAGTTGGAGAAGATCTGAAGGGCCAGCCGGGCGGCCTCGACATCCCACGGGGTGTAGCGTCCCTCGACGTGGAACAGGTCGGTCGGCGTCAGGCCAGCCTTGGCGATGATCTCCTGGCGCCATAACTCCTCGGCCCCAATCTGCCCTGCGTGGAGCACGTCGAGGTGATTGATGATCTCGGGCAGAGGCTTGGGACCAGTACGCAGGAAGCCCACCAGTTGCCTGGACCGAGCCGACGGCAGGAGGCGTTGATCCGGAGGTTCGCGGAGCAAGAACCAGTACTCAAGCCACTCGGGGCTGGCCTCCGACCAGGAACGGCGTGAGAGGGCTTGGAGTCGGCTCCTGACGTTGGGATGGTCCGCTGCCAACTGGCACAGGGGGACGACACGCTCCGGGCCCAGCTTGATCTGCTTCTCTCGGTCGAGGGTGATGCGGCTGTCGCCGCCCAGGCCGATAGAGAACAGATCGGCGGCGCTGACCGCGGTCTCATAGCCGCCCACCGTGGCCCCCTCCTGGCTCACGGTGACCTCGCCCCCCTCGATGAGGGCGAGGTCGGTGGTGGTGCCGCCCACGTCCAGCACCAGGGCGTCATCCAGACCCGACAGAAACCGACCACCGATGGCGCTTGCGGCGGGGCCGGAATGGATGGTCTCCACGGGGGTCCGAGAGGCGAACTCGTCGCTCATCAGCGTGCCATCGCCACGAACCATCATCAGAGGGGCCTCGATCTGACGATGCTCCATGGCCCGGCGCACGGCAATTACGAAGTCCTGCAACACGGCTAGCAGCGACGCGTTGAGGGCCGCCGTCGTCGCGCGCTCGACCGATCCGAGCCGGGTGGAAAGCTGGTGGCCGAGCACGATGGGCAGATCGCATATGCGCGACGCCGCCTCACGGACGCGGTTCTCGTGGTCTGGGTTCAGCGGGCTGAAATAGCCGGAGACTGCGATAGCGTCGACATCGTGTTTGACCTGATTCACCGCATCCAAGATAGACGGTAAATCGAGCTCCTGCTTCTCCCGGCCATACAGATCGTGTCCGCCCTGGAAGTAGTAGTAGTTAGGCGTGGCAAACCGGGCCCCCAAGTCGAAGGATGAGATGAGCTCCGGGTCGTACCCCACCAGAAGCAGCGCCACACGTCTTCCTTTTCCCTCCGCGATAGCATTGGTGGCAAGAGTGGTCGAGACGGAGACCATGCGAATCTCCGAAGGATCCTCAATGACAATCCCTTCGATCACCCGTTCGATGCCGATGGCGAAGTCACGCTTGGTGGTCAGACTCTTGTGAGTGGCCAGCACCTCGCGCGAATCGTACTCGAGCAGAACACCGTCGGTATACGTGCCGCCGGTGTCTATGCCCAGTACCAGTTTGCGTGAGTTGTTATCCTTATCCAACGCTTCCCTCGGCACACCCAAGTTAGCCCCTCTTCCCGCGCGGAGAAGAGGGGCCAACTAGCAAATTCCAATTTGAAGCCCTTGCGAAGGCTCACAGCGGTTCTTGAGCTGAGGCGCTCTCGAGCATCATTGAACGGCCACGTTGATTAAACAGCATTGAACAGCGACGGTACTCGAGCAACATTGTAGGGTTCATCGATCGGCCTGCATTGGAGGCGTTCGTTGTCGCTCGTGGCCTTCGCAAGGGTGGCCAAAGCCGCGGGGCAGCCGAAGCTGCCAGGTCGCGGCTGGGCTCACACGAACATATCGAAGTCCAGCTCCTCATCTTTGTGGCGCTCGTCGGCCAACTCGCAGATGCCGCGGAGCTCTTCATACATATCGTCGTCCATCAACGGCTCGGTGTCCGCCTCCAGGATCTCCAGTACTTTGGCGTGGACGCGATCCCGGAAAGTCTTCCGACCACCCAGGTCCCAATTCTCCCAGTTCTGTCGGTCGGTCAGCTCACCCTGCCAGATCAGGTCCTTGAACCGCTCGTAGGTGTGATCGTGCTCGAGATAGTGGCCGCCGGGGCCCACATCCTCGATCACGTCCAACGCTCGGGTGTCATCGGTGACGGGGATGCCGCGGAGGATGCGCTTGACGCGGTCGATGATCTCGTTCGAGGCGACCATCATATCCATTGAGCTGGTCAGGCCCTGCTCGAGATAGCCGACATCGTGAATCATGTTGCCGCCCACGAGGGCAGCGGTGGTGGCGTTGAACGTGGCCTCCAGCGCGGCTTGCTCGTCGAACAACTTGGCATCGGAGCAGCCGGCTGTCTCGTACATCGGGACTCCCAGCCACTTGGTGATCTGGGTGTAGGCCGCACTGAGCAGCGCCATCTCCGGAGAGCCATAGCAGTAAACGGTGGTGCGCATGTCCATATTGGACATCAACCCGCCGATGATCATGGGCGCGCCCGGCTTGCGGAGCTGGCTGAGGACGATGCCGAACAGGCTCTCGGTGAGTGCCTGTACAGCCGTACCGGCCAGAGTGCTGGGAGCCGTGGCCCCGGCCAGGGGGCAGGGCGTGTAGACGAAGGGGATGCCGTGATCGGTGGCGAAGAGAAGCTTCTGAACCACCTCTTCGGAGTGGCTCAAGGGCGACACAGGCTCGATGTAGAGGGAGAAGATGGGCCCCTTCTCAAACTCCTCCTTACCGCCGACGCGGATGTAGGCCATCTCTAGCTGGTCTCGGAGGCCATCCAGGTCCACGGCGGTGATGTTGATAGGCTTAGTCGTGCCCTCGAGCATGGCCAGGTACTGCCAGCGGTCGTACGTGCCAACGTTGACGTCCTGGACAATGCCAAGGGACATATGGAAGTCCATATTGGGCATCGCCTGCGCTATCTTGGCGAAGTTCTTGACGTCCTCGTAGCTAGCGCGCCGCCGTTCACCCGTGTAGGGATCCCAGGTGAAGGGTGTATCGGATCCGGCGCCGAAATAGATCTGGTCCTTGTAGAGCTCCATCCGGTGCTCGCGGTCCGGACCGACCACGACGACCTTCCGCGGCAGGGTGGCAAGGGCCTTGTCGATCATCCACGGTGGAATCTTGACCAGACTGCTATCGTCTGTCGTGTCCTCCACAATGGCGCCGCCGGAGTGCGCGAGCTCCACCCCCTCTTCCTCGTACACCCGAACGCCCGTCTCGTACAGCACCCGTAGAGCGGAGAAATAAATGGCCTCGATCTCGTCTTCGGTCAGAACCTCGAACGTGGGCGTGGCATTCACTGTGTAGTTCGTTTTCCTAACTTGCATGGACAAATCTCCTATCTTGAACCCCAGGCTGATCGACTAGGCAGCGCTGACGAATTCCTTCGCCAGATCAGAGGCTGCGGGGGCGTTGGAACCGTAGCCATCGGCCCCGATACGATCGGCGAACTCTCTGTCAACTGGCGCCCCACCGACCATGATCTTGACCTGATCGCGCAGCCCGGCCTCCTCAATGGCCTTGATGGTGTGACCCATGGCACGCATCGTGGTGGTCAACAGAGCAGACATACCGACGATGTGGGGCTGATGCTCCTTGATGGCCTCAATGAACGCTTCGGGCGGCTGATCAAAGCCGATGTTGATGACCTCGAAGCCAGCCCCTTCGCACATCATGCCGACCAGGTTCTTGCCAATATCGTGGAGATCACCTTCAACGGTGCCCAAGACGATGGTGCCCAGCATCTCCTCCTCAGCCTCGGCTAGCAGCGGGCGCAGCACGGTCATGCCGGCCTTCATGGATTCGGCCGACATCAGCACCTCGGGCACGAACATGTCGCCGCGCTTGAAGCGGACGCCGACCTCATCCATGCCCACCACCAGCCCGTTGTCCAAAAGCTCCTTGGCCGTCTTTCCCTCGTCCAAGCCCTGCTGCAGCAAGTCCGGCACCTGGTCGTCGTGGCCCTCAAGAACGGCGGTAGCGAGTTTCTCGTAAATCTTGCTCATTGGTTCACTCCTCTAGTTGTATGTTCGGATGGCGAATCCGACCTTCATCTGTCTCGTCCTGAAGCAGTCAAATAGCAGATCCGACCCACTTGTCTTGCCCACAGGCAGTCAGGCGGAAAGCTCGATCTACCCGTGATCAGTCGGCGATCTCTCTGTCCTGCCACCAGTCCTGCTGAACGCGCTCCTCGGCCTCGTCCAGGACCTCCTGGATCACGTCTTCAGTGCCTTCCTTCAACGGGGCAGGCTCGTGGCTGGCCAGGATATCGCGTACCCGGGCGACGGTCCGATCTCTCATGCTCGTGCGACCCATCATCTCCCACTCTTCGAAGTTGCGCCGGTCGCACAGGTTGGGATACCAGAACTCGTTCTTGTAGTAGCGGCGCGTATGGGGCTCGCGCAAGTAGTGGCCGTTGGGTCCCACGTCGTTGATAACGGCGGTGGCCAGGGTATCCTCGTTGACCTCGATCCCGCGGGTGATGCGTCGGGCGTAGCCGATGGCCTCATCCATGGCAGCAAGTTGGAAGACGGAACCGGTCATCGCGCTTTCTGTATACCCCACGTCGTGGCATAGGTCACCGCCGGTGAGGGCGGAGAAGTATAAAGACATGGAGCCCTCGATCATGGCCTGTTCATCAAAGGTCTTGGAATCGGTACAACCGCCCGTCTGCCACAGCGGCAGCCCGGCGAAGTGGGCCAATTCCGTGACTCCGGCCATCATCAGCGGCAGCTCCGGAGCGCCGTAGGCCAGGATCATGGCGTTCATATCCATGACGGAGAAGACGCCGCCCATGATGAACGGCAGGCCAGGCTGAATGGCCTGGGCGATGGTCAATCCCATCCAAGACTCAGCCACGCCCTGGGTGATGATGCCAGCCGGCGTGATCGGTGCAGTCCCTCCGGCGATGGGACACGGAGTGAAAACCAGGGGAATCCGCTTCCTGGCTGCGAATACCAGCTTGTCGAGCGCCTCGAAGGTGCTGACCAGCGGTGACAGCGGCTCGCAATAGTGGACGTAGTTGGGGCGCTGCTCAAAGGCCTCCTGCCCCCCAGCCTCGGCCACGGCGATCTGGTGGATGCCCTCGGAATCGTACTTATCGAACGACCAGGCGACGATAGGCTTGCTGGTGTTCACGAACATATGGGCGAACTCATAGAGCGCGCTCAAGTCTGCGTGGACGTCGTCGACGGAGCCGAGCGACTCGCAGAAGTCGATATTGGGCAGTGCGTCCACCACCTTGGCCACGATGGAGACGTCGTCCTTGACATAAGGCCGACGCTCGAGCGTCTCCACGTCGATGAAGTTAGGGCACGTCGGGCCGGGCCCGAAGTGCGCTCGCCCGGGGCCGATGTGGATGTCGTTCTCGCGGTTCCCGTCGCGGGCGTACAGGGTGAAGCTGCGCGGCGCCTTTCTCAGTGACTCTTTCACCAGCCAAGACGGCACACGAACCCGCTTCCCGTCCACCCACGCTCCGGCGCCCTTGAGGACCTGACGGGATTCCTCGTGATGGACCTCAAGGCCGGTGTTCTCCAGAACGTGGAGCACGCCATCAAACAGCTCCTGCAGTTGATCGTCAGTGAGCATTCGAAAGCGCACGCCTGAGTTAATTTGGTAGTTTGTCCTCATTTAGAAAGTCTCCTTTTCGTCTTACAGGACGCATGTCGGGTAGCAAGCCCGACCTACAAAGGACCCGCCTGCTAGGCCACGCCGGCGAATTTCTTTGCCAAGTCTGATGCAGAGGCGGCGTTCGCGGCGTAGCCGTCGGCGCCAATGTCGTCAGCAAAGCGCTGGGTGACCGGCGCACCGCCGACCATGACCTTCACCTGGTCGCGCAGGCCGGCCTCCTCGATGGCCTTGACCGTGTCGTCCATCGCGCGCATCGTGGTCGTCAGCAGGGCCGACATCCCCACGATGTCGGGCTCGAACTCCTTGATGGCGTCGAGGAACTGATCGGGCTCCACGTCGGTGCCCAGATCGCGCACCTCGAACCCGGCACCCTCGCACATCATGCCGACCAGGTTCTTGCCGATATCGTGCAGATCGCCCTTTACGGTACCAAGCAGGAGCTTTCCAGATGCATGGGCCTCGCCAACGGCCAACATGGGCTCAAGAAGTTTCATGGCCTCCTTCATCGCCTTGGCCGAGCGCAGCACCTCTGGCACGAACATGTTGCCACCCTTGAACTCCTTGCCGACGTGGTTCATGCCGGCCATCAGGCCGTCGTTGAGAATCTCCTGTGCGCTGGCACCCTCGTCCAAAGCATCCTGGGCCAGGTCTTCCATGGCGTCGACGTCGCCTTCGATCACAGCTGTCGCGAGCTGCTCCAGAATTTCACTCATTTGATCCATACCTCCTACGTTGATCTTCCAGTTAACACTAGCCGGGGCAAGGCCCCCAGTCACCTATTCGGTCCAGGCCCTGCTGACAACGAGAACTCGTTGATGCTCGACCCAGGGCACTTTCCAGAGCTCCCCGGGCGACATCCCATTCGAAACCATTCTTTGGACCATCAACCTGGTCCAAGCCGATATGCCGCTCCTTCTCCTTTATCTTCTTTGTGCCCTCAGAGACGCCTGCTCTATCACCTCCTGAGTTCAGATTCCGCCAGGCGCCCCCCCGGTCCAGCCGCGGGCGCGGCGCTGCACTAGATCTCCCTGACGTCGAGGACCTCCACAATGAGCGGCTCGACAACCTCAAGCAACTCGTCCTTTCCGATGTCCGTGACCTTCAGCGTGCATCCCCAGTTGGACGGATCCTCACCCTCAAAGACGTTCAGGGCCAGGATAAGGCCGCCCGCTTCGGTGATCTTGGTGGAGATGTCGGCCAACGATCCCTTGTAGTAGGGAGCAAGGACAGTCAGTCGCACGCCTTTCTCGTGCCCACCGAAAAGCTCGAGGAACGCCTCGAACAGATCGGACTCGGTGATGATTCCGACCACCAGGCCGTCGCGCATCACGGGCAGGCTGCCAATCTTGTTGTCGAACATCATCCGCGCAGCCTCCTCAAGGGGTGTGTCCTCGGAGGCGGTGATCACGTCTTTGGTCATGACCTCCCCAACCGTGACCTGAGACATCAGGTACGTGATCTCCCACACGCTCAGGGAGGTCACCGGCGACGGCGAGGCGTAAAGCAGATCATCGCGGGCAACGACGCCCACCAATTTGCCCTTCTCGTTCACGACCGGAAAGTGACGCACCTTCTCTCGCCGCATCCACTCCAGGGCCTCCGCCACCGGCAAGTCCGGTTTCACTGTGATGGGGTTCTTCGTCATCCTGTTCTTAACTAGCATTGGCGCCTCCTCCGTCTCGTCGGGTAGGGAACCCGATGTTTTCTGTCGGGCAGCAAACCCGACCTACCAGTTAGCGTCGCTCGCGCGAGCTCGCGCACCCGTATCAGGCCAAACGCTCCTCGACAAAGGTCTCCAACTGACGAACGCTCATCTCGTCCAGGGCTGGATCCTCGTGCTGGGCCACTAGTGTCTGCCAGCGGGCGTGAGCCCGGTCCACGGCGCGCTCCCGACCGGCATTCATCCATTCCTCAAGTCCTGTCCGATCGACGACTGTCGGGGTCCAGAACTCGCTACGGCAGCGCTCGACAGTGTGCATCTCCATCAAGTAGTTCCCATCGGATCCGACGCTGGCGATCACGTCGTAGGCCAGGGTATCCGGGGACACCTCGATTCCCTGCTCATAGCGGCGCATCATGCCGCACATCTCGTCATCGAGGACCAGCTTCTCACACGAGAAGGCCAGGTAGGAACTGAGAATCCCGCCGGCGTGAAGCACGAAGTCGATCCCGCTGTTGACGGTGGTCAGAAGGCTGAACATGGACTCCAGGCCAGCCTGAGCATCGGGGAAGCTGGCATCGGCCAAAGCGCCTCCACTGCGCGAGGGCAAGTCGTAGTAGCGTGCCAGCTGCGCGTGGGCACTGATCATCAGGGATAACTCGGGGCTGCCGATGGCCAAGGCCCCGGTCTTCATGTCGATGTTGGTCGATGTGGACCCGTAGATGGCCGGGGTACCCGGACTGATCAATTGAGTGAGGACGACACCGGCCAAGAGCTCGGCGTTCTGCATAGCGAGCAGGCCGGCCAGTGTGATGGGACCGGTGGACCCCGCCATCGCCAGGGCGGCAATGACGACAGGTTGACGATGGTCAGCGTACACCATCAGAGCCCTCAGCATCTCATCGCTGTAACCAAGCGGGCTGAGACTGTTGATGAGGCCAGCCGTGACCGGTCGCTCGCCGATCTCCTCGCCGAACAAGATGCGGGCCATCTCCATGGTGTGCTGCGCCCCGATCTGGCCCTCGGTGCTCCCGATGAACGGCTTGTCGGAATGCAGCATGTGAGCCTTCAACATCAACAGGTGGGCTGCCCCGGACGGCACGTCCGACGGCTCCACGAGCAGGTGCCCGCTCATATCCTGGTTCGGCAGCACATCGACCAGGCGCACCAGATCCTCGTAGTCCTCGATCGTCGGCTCACGCTTGCCCACCTCGTAGTCGACCAGGAACGGGGCACCATAGCCGGGCGCAAAGACAGGGCTCCCATCACCGACCACCACGCTCTTCTCGGGATTCAGTGCGTGGATAGTAAATGGTCTGGGAACCGATCCCAGCGCATCCAGCACCTGCTTTTCTTCGAGGAAGACCCTGTTACCATCGATCCTGAACCCATGGGCCTGGAAAACTGCCAGGGCCTCATCGTGAGGGAATCTGACCCCCACCTCTTCCATGACCCTCATACTGGTCTCGTGGATCTGTTCTATATCATCGGGCGAGAGAGCCTCGCACCAGTTCTGAAGCATCTGTCATACTCCTTGTGTACTCTGCAGTGTTGG
>CAYVCX010000075.1:0-12802 GCA_964450435.1 uncultured Anaerolineales bacterium | reverse complement strand
GCGGGCTGTCCGACACTCAGTCGTTCACCGTCACGGTGGCCAACGTGAACGACCCACCGTCCTTCACCAGTGTGCCCGTCACAATGGCGGTTAAAGGCGTACCCTACACCTACGCCATTGCTGCTGACGATTTCGACCTAATCCACGGCGACAGTGTGACCATCGGTGCCCCGACGCTGCCGGATTGGCTGACGCTGGCCGATTACGGCGACGGGACCGCGCTGCTCTCTGGCACGCCGGCGGACGCTGACGTGGGGGACCATGCTGTCGAACTGCGCGTCACTGACCGGGACAGGCTGTCCGGCATTCAGTCCTTCACCGTCGCGGTGACGGGAGACGGGGCATCCTTCCACGTCTATCTGCCCCTGGCGCTGCGCATCAGTCGGTGAGCAGCGGGCGGCACGGTTGATCATTCGTCCCCGTCCGCCGGGGCGCTGGCATCTTCCAGGGGGGCGAGGCTGGGCCCCGGCGCTCCTCCCTCTACCACTCCCCCGCGTAGCGCACTCCGTAGGGGGTAACGTCTCGCGACAGTATTTGGTAGCGCAGCTCCACGAGCTGGCGCATGTGCAGCAGGTCGTGCGCGGCCCAGGCCGCCAGGATGTCGCCGGCCGTGATGTTGCCGAAGGGCGCCTTGCACGAGGCGTCCCAGTCGGGCCTCTCCAGCGCCCGCAGCCAGGCAAGGGATTCCTCCCGTGAGGCCAGGAATGCATCGAGAGCCTCCTCCAATGCTCGCTTGCGGCTGCTCTCGGTGACTCCCCGCGCCGGATCGCCGGAGGGCCAATCTTCCTGGGGTCGATGAAGCGCCATGTCGAGTCGATCCCAGAAGTCGTGCCGCTCCTCGTACGCCAGGTGATTGATCACGTCCAGCACGGACCAGGCGTCGGGCTCAGGTCTCCATCGCGCGGCGTCATCTGATACGAGCTGCGTCAACGCCGCGATCGCCCGAGCGTTCGCGTTCATCTCAGCGATCAGGTGTGCTGTATCCATCTCGTCTCCCTCCTTCCCTGGGGCGCACTGCGGCCCAGGGCTGTGATTCCGTGTGCGTACTGCTATTTCGAGATCAGGAGGACCACGCCGATCACGACCAGGAAGCCGTATACCAGGCGCTCGAACTGGTCTGCCTCCAGGCGTCTGTTCGCCCATCCTCCGGCCAGCACGGCTCCTGCGAGCACCGGTAGGCTGCACACGTACAGATGCCAGATGTCCTGCGTGTAGAACCCCATCAGGCCCTGGCCGACCAGCATTGCGATTCCCGTCGGCAGGAAGTAGCCCTGAAGGGTGGCGCGGAACCGCTCGGGCGTCCAGCCTCGCATCACGCCGTAGATGACGACGGGCGGGCCGCTCGTGTTGTACGCGCCACCCAGGATGCCAGCGATGAAACCGAACGAGTAGGACAGCTGCTCGCTGGCCAGATCGGGCAGGCGGTAGTCGACCAGATTGACAATCCCATAGCCTATCAGCAACGCAGCGAGAATGGCTTCCACGATGCCATCCTGTGCGACCTGGAGCAGAAGCATGCCAATGGGAATGCCGACGAGACTGGAGACGACCAGCCGCCACGCCGCGTGCACGTCTACCTTGCGCCAGGCCGCCAGCAGTATGCCGATGGCGATGGTCGATCCGGCGAGACGGACCAGGGGGACCGCCGTGTGCAGTCCCACAGCCAGGGTCAGGAGCGGCATCGCCACCAGGGCGTCCCCGAAACCGAGAGCGGAACGTGTGAAGGTGGAGAGGAAGAGGATGCCGAGAACGACGACCGTGCGAACCGATGGATCCATACGTACTCCGATGTTCACTGAGCCAAGGACTAACGCTGCCCAATGGGGCGGCCCGGCCCGATGGGCGGGCGCTCGGGCAGCAGGTGGAGCGCCGCGCGATCAACCTCGGTCAGAACCGCCCAGGCGTCGGGCTCCGGCTGCCGGTGCGCCTCTTGTTCTGTGAGGTCCTGCGCCAGAGCGTCGATGGCCCGGGCGGCATTCTCCATCTGACATCAGTGGTGGCAGGTTCATCTCTGCCCTCTCTCATTCTCTCCCAGCGTGCTGATTGAGCCGTCGGGCAGGTGTCTCACACCGGCGGTGCGGGCGGACGAACACGGCGGCCGCTGACAGGCCCGAAACACCCCGTGCAGCAATGCCCGCCGGGAGGAGACAGCCACACGTCGAGGTCTCCGCGGCATCGTCCCTTGACCCCTCCCCGTTACAGGAGGCGCGGCTTCATCGTCGTCCGCCTGACTGTCGCTGGGCCGCCAGTCTCTAGGCAGGCTGTCCATAGACCGAGATATGGCTGGTGCTGCTCTTGGTGAACGGATCCCGCCGCCACGAGCCCCAGCGCTCCTTTAGGGTCAGGCCTGCCAGGGCGGCCATGAGGTCGAGTTCGGAAGGCCACGCGTAACGGAGCTTCGCGGGATACAGTTGAATGCCCTCCGAAGAGAGGAGGACGTGCTGGCTGGTGATGTGCTGCTTGACGATGTCGTGCTCGGCGGCATCCAGCCGGACCGTGTTCTCGGACAGCTCGACCAGGCGGACGGTCTGATGGTCCTCGAACCGCGCCAGGTCCGGCACGAAAGCCTCCATCAGGAAGCGACCGCCCTCAGCCAGGCGGGCTGGGATGTTGCTGAAGCACCTGACCTGCTCTTCCTGCGTCAGGAGCCCGAAGAAGGTATTGAACACCACGAAGATGAGGTCGAAGGATCCCTCGATGGGAACTTCGGCGAAGCTGCCCATCACGACCCGGATTTCGTCGCCGCCAGGCTTGGCGCGCAGCTTGTCCACCATCGCGGGAGAGGCGTCGATCCCTGCCACATTCAGACCCCGGGCTGCCAGAGGGAGGGCCATCCGGCCGGTCCCAATGCCGAGCTCGAGGACCCGCCCTCCGGCGGCCAACTCGGCCAGGAGGGCTACGGCGTCTTCCTCCTGCTCTGGAAAGAGTGTATCGTAGACCTCGGCGATGCGCTCGCCGTACGTCGTGTCGTCGTATCGTTCCACGTTGCTCCTCCTGGTGTGCCGATGGCGAGATTCCTCCACTGCACTGCACTGCGCTGCGCTTCGTTCCGGTCGGAATGACGGGGTGGCAGGCTGTGCTGGGCCTGGGTGCGGCCGGGGTTGATGACATGGCGGGGGAGATTGCTCCACTGCACTGGGCCGCGCTTCGTTCCGGTCGGAATGGCGGCGTGGCGGGCTCTATCCAGGTTCCTCGAGCAGGAGGCTCTTCAATCTTCGTCTGTCCTGGTCCGAGAAGCTGAGCCCGTCGCGGATGTAGCTCCCGACGGTGCCGTAATCGCGCCTGATCTGATCGAAGGCCGCCTCCAGGTATTCGCTCCGCGCCTCGAAGAGGGGGAGCACTTTGTCTCTGGTGACACCGAAGAGTCTGATAAACCTGAACCTGTTGAGTATCTCCTCGGTGAACTCGTCCAGGTGCTCGTTGGAGCGCAGATAATCCTCCATCACCTGCTCCCGGGGCACACCCAGCGTCCGCTGGATGAGGCTGCAGGCAAACCCGGTGCGGTCCTTCCCGGCCGTGCAGTGGATGAGGAGGGGGAGATTGTGGCTCTCGGCGGCCAGTCTCAGGACGGTGGAAAACTCCGCGTGGAAATCAGTGACGTACTCGCGATAGCTCTTCCTGACGATGTCGCCGTAGTCCAACCGGCGTGCCTTCCCGAACAGGAGCCAGAGCAGCCGCGAGATGGACCCCGATTCGTTATGCTGATCGACCTTTATGGGGATATGAATTGAGCGAACGCCCGTGTGGCGGGGGGTGCGGTCGGGGTGGTTGCTTCTCTCCCCGTACGTTCTCAGGTCGCAGACTGTCCGGATCCCCAACGAGGACAGTCTCTGCAGGTCGGCTTCCGAGGCCGCGGCGAGGTTTCCGCTGCGGTAGAGGACGCCGCGTTTCACCCGCAGCCCCTCCTCCGTGCGATGCCCGCCAGCGTCGCGGAAGTTATGTACTCTTTCCATTCATTCCCGCTCCTACGAGTATAGGAACCAGGGCGGCGGTACGTCCGTATCTGCGAGACGATACCCGACTACAGTCCCGGGCGCAGAGGACCGCGGCTGACGTATCGTCACCGAGGTCAACCGTGGAATCACTCGCGCAAGGCTGCCCTGGAGCGTGTCCAACTTGGGCCATCAGGTCGTGGCGTCCTTCACCGCGTGCGGCTTTAGGCCCTTCGTCAGGCCAGGACAAGGCAGGCTGGTCAGCGGTGGCAAGGAGAGCACGCTGGCGGCCGCTAACCCGCCCCGCCCACGGGCACCGCAGACTCGCAGGGGACCCCGGTCTGACAAAGGCCGCAGCCGTAGCCCTCGAACCCGTACTCGGCTCTCACGTACTCCTCCGTAAGGGACAGGTGCCGGCTGCATGCCTCCTTGTCGTGGCCGGATTCGGTGATGGCGCCCACGGGGCACCGGGCCACACACTGGGTGCACGTCCCCTCGGCGAAGAACAGGCAGAACGCGTGATGATCGTCGTAGCTGCGCGCGGTGGCGGGTACTTGCACGTGAGCAACTACCGATCCAACCCGCATGGCCTTCCCTTTCGGCGTGATGAGCCCATCGCACAGCCCGAAAGTCCCCAATCCGGACGCGTAGGCAGCGTGGCGCTCCGACCAGGTGGATGAATACGTGTACTCTGGCGATGGTTGCCTGCGCCATTCGGGAGACAGATACGGGGCCACGGCTTCCCGCCCGGTGCCCTTCAGGGTTTCCACCACGTGTTCTCGCAAGCGGCGGTTGAACTCCTCGCCGTAGATGCGGGACCGGGCCCAGCTCTCGGACGGATAGAGGTCCTGGCTCCGATTCTCATCCCTGGTCTTTGTGGTCTGGGGGAGTACCCAGGAGATGACGGTGAGATCCCGAGCGTCTGCCTGCACGTCGGGGAAGCTGAGGCTGAATATCTCCCACGGAGTCCAGTGGTAGGGCCCCACGTGCCGCTTGTATGCTTCGTAGAGCGGGTCATCTCCGCGGGAGAAACCCACCAGGGGCTCGTCCCACGCGCGGTCGCTGGCTGCGTTGTGGAGCGTGTTCTCGGGGCCCTCACAGAAGGCGAGGATTTCCCTGATGATCCGGGTCCCCGGATTCTCAGTCATAGGCTTCTGGCTCATAGCTACTCCTGATCGGCCTGCCCGCGGATCCGCCGTTGACCGGGGAGCAGAGGGTTGCGCGATCCCGGGCACCTCCCGCCGCTGTGCTACTCGGCCGACGCATCATCTTCCCCCAGGTAGCGATCGAACCAGCGCAGGATGTGCTCCAGCCGCTGGATGCGCCGGTCGGTGCGGCCGCCGCGGGAGAGCCCGTGGGGCTCGTCGGGAAAACGGATCATCTCCGTGTCCACGCCCAGCTTCTTCAGCGCCACGAAGACCTGCTCGCCCTGCTCGATGGGGCATCGCAGATCGTTCTCGCTGTGGATGACGAGGGTCGGCGTTGTGGCGCTACCGATGTGGCTGATAGGCGACTGTTTCCAGTAGTTCTCGAACGTCTCCCAGGGTGGCTGTTTGCCGAACTCGTTCTGGAAGGCCCAGTTGAAGTCGCTGGAGCCGTACATGCTGATCAAGTTGCTGACGCTGCGTTGGGTCACCGCGCTCTGGAACCTGTTGGTGTGCCCGATGATCCAGTTGGTCATGTAGCCGCCGTAGCTCCCGCCGGTCACGCCTATGCGCTGGGGGTCGACATAGGCGCGCTGCTCCACCAGGTCGACCCAGGTCATGATGTCGTCGTAGTCGACGCTGCCCCAGTCGTTCCATATGGCGCGGGCATGCTCCTCACCGTAGCCGCGACTGCCGCGGGGGTTGCAGAAGAAGACCACGTAGCCCTGCGCCGCCAGAAAGAAGAACTCGTGCATGAAGAGGTTCCCGTACTGCGTGCGGGGACCGCCGTGGATCTCCAGGACGGCCGGATAGACCTGCGCCGGATCGAAGCCCGGAGGCTTGAGAATCCAGCCCTGGAGCTCGGTTCCAGCGTTCCCCTCGAACCAGACCTCCTCCACCTCGCCCAGGTCGATCTCCTGGAGGAGCGCCTGGTTGACGTGCGAGCGCTTCGTCGGTTCTCCCTCAGGCAGCTCACAGGTCCAGACCTCGGCCGGCTCCTGCATGTCGGCGTGGAGATAGGCCAGCGTTGTCTGCTCGTCGTCGAGGCTGAAGCGCCCTACGACGCCGTCGCCGCCCACCACGGTGGCGAGAACCTGGTCTGTTCCGTCCCGGGAGACTCTCTGGAGCACGGTGTTTCCGTGCTTGGAGATCTGGACGTAGATCTGCTCTCCGTCCTTCGACCATGTGGGCGGTGACATAGGCAGGCCGCCGGGCAGGTCGTTGATGGTGGCACACGAGACCGCTACGTCCAAAGGCTCGGTGAGGTTCCGGGCCTCGGCGCTGCCGTCCGTCGGGACGACCCACAGAGCCGTGTTCTTCCACCAGTTGCCCCGACCCTCCTGGCCCAGGTAAGCGATCCACTCTCCATCGGGGGAGAAGACGGGCTTCTGCTTCCCACCGACGGGCGTATCGAGCCTGCGCGGCTCTCCGCCCTCGGCCGACATGATGAAGATGTCCACGGCGTCGGGGTCGAGATCGGGATCCTCAGCGTGGTTGGACTGGAACACGATCTCTCTGCCATCGGGCGACCAGCGCGGGTCGAGTTCGTCGTAGACCTCGCCATCGGTGAGCTGGGTGGGCTCACCGTTCTCGACGTTGATGCGCCAGACGTGCCAGCGCTCCCTGGGTAAGAATCCCTCGCCGTCTATCTTGTAGAAGACCCGTTCGATGCGGCGGGAGACGACGCCCAACTCCTTCTTCTGCTCGTCCTGCTCCCGTTCGATGGCGTCCTGGTCCTTCTTGCGGAACTGGCAGAGGAGGTGCTGACCGTCAGGCGACCATTCCGGGGTCCCGAACTTGCCCTTCATGTCGGTGAGCTGCTGCGCCTCGCCGCCGCCGAAGGGGATGAGGTGGATCTGGGGCTGGTCCTCGTCCACGCGGTTGGAGAGGAAAGCGATCCTGGAGCCGTCGGGCGACCAGCGGGGGCTGCTGTCCACGTGGTCTCCGGTGGTGAACGGGCGGGGATCACCACCCCTGGTGGGGACGATCCACAGGTTGGTGCATTTCTTCTCCTTCTCCTGATCGACGCGCTGGACGCAAAGTACGACATGCTCCCCGTCGGGGGAGATCTCGCAGTCGGTGACCAGCTGGAAGCGGTACAGGTCGTCAGCCGTGATGGTGCGTCGGTCGTTGTTCGTGGGCATGTGGTCCTTAGTCTCCGTTTCTTGATTGCTCGAAACTGGTATGGACGCCCCCTCAGGGGGCGAAACAGGATGCAGGCTCACCGCGTCTATTCTGGCGGACGGTGGATCACGTTCGACCTTTGATCCCATCGGCGGGCCATCTCATCTTATAGTGTGTATCCGTCTCTCCTGTGGGCGCAAACCCCAGCCGTTCGTATAGCTCTCGCGCCCGGTTCGTCTTGAGAACTCGCAGCGCCACCGCGAGACCTCGCTCACCGGCGCGTTCTTGGAGCCTCCGCACTAAGATGGTGCCGATGCCCCGGCGCTGATACCCCGGCAGGATCGCGATCAAGGCGAGGAACAGGCTGTCCTCCCGCTCCTCAACGGAGAGCACGCCGTCGTCGGTGCCGTCGTAGCGGATGATCTGTTGTTTGGCAGGGTCGAAGTGCTCCCGGAAGTACTGTTCCTGCCACGGCTCGTCCCAACCGTACGTCCTTTCGACGGACGGTCTCATCGCGGCACAGTGGACACGGTAGGCAAACGTGTAGTCGTCGGAGGTAGCTGGTCGCAGATGGATAGGTGCCATAGTGCCCGATACGGCTGACCAGAGGGGTGAGCTATCGCCCCTCGACTGCCTGTGGCTCTCCTCGTCGGGCGGACTCATAGAGCGCCTTCAGGGTCGCCACATTGGCACGGCTGCTGGTGAGGGGTACCGCCAGGGGGTCGCCATCCAACGCCGCCGCTGTCAGGGCCTCCACCTCGCAGTGGTAGGGATCTCCCTCCGGCACAGGGATCTCCCGCTCCTCGTCATCGCCGAGACCGCGGAGCAGAAGTCGGCTCTGTTCCACGACAGGGTAAGGGCGTTCGACGACCAGCGTTCCTCCCGTCCCTGCGACCTCGACGTGGCTGCGGTAGGGCTCCAGAAAGCTGCAGTGGAAGACGCCCAGCATCCTGCCGTTGTAGTGTAACAGCCCCGCGAAGGTGGCGTCCACGCCGCTGGTACTCAGCGTCTGCCAACCAAAGACGTGGTCCGGCTCACCGGCGATCCAGCGGATGAAGCTGACGGGATACGAGCCGATGTCCCACAACGCGCCGCCGCCGAGCTGCGGATCCCAGCGGACGTCGTTGGGCCGGTCGAGGAGGAAAGCGAGCTCGCCCCGGACCATCGTGACCTCGCCCACGGCCCCGCCGCGGACCAGTCCCCTGACCCGGTCGAGGAGGGGGTGGTAGAGGTACATGACCGCCTCCATGGCGACGCGGCCGGCCGCACGGGAAGCGTCGATAATGCGGTTGCACTCGGCGACGCTGAGGGCGAGCGGTTTCTCACACAGGACGTGTTTGCCGGCCTCGAGCGCCTTGATGGTCCATTCGGCGTGGAGGCTGTTGGGCAGTGAGACGTAGACCACGTCCACATCGGGATCCTCCAGCAGGGCCGGGTAGCTCCCGTGGGTGCGCGGAATGTCCCATGCGGCGGCGTACTGGTCTGCCCTGGACTTGCTGCGGCTGGCGACCGCAACCAGCTCGGCACGGCCGGCCTGGCGGATGGCCGGGATTATGCTCCGGTTGATGCGAGCCGTGGAGAGTAGCCCCCAGTTCAGACGCCTGGTCAATGTCTCGCTTCCTTTCGCCTGACGACAGGCCTATCTACAGATCAAGGTCCCAGTCTCCCAGGCTGTCGATGAGACTGTGGGCCGTGAGGTCGAGTTGAACAGGGGTCACGGAGACGTAGTCGTGGGCCACGGCCCAGATGTCCGTCCCTTCCTCCTCGACTCCGGTCGGCTCCGGCCCCCCGATCCAGTAGTAGGGCTTGCCGCGGGGATCGAGGCGGCGCGTCAACTCGTCGCGGTAGATGCGCAGGCCCATGCGTGTGATGCGAATGCCGGCCAGCTCATGGGCAGGGATGGGGGGGACGTTGACGTTGAGCAGCACATACTTGGGCAAGCCGCGCTCAAGCACCTCGCTGGCAACACGAGCTGCCAGGTCTGCCGCGACGGTGTAGTCGTCGTAGTCCCTGCTGTCGAGGGAGACGGCGACGGCCGGTGCGCCAGAGATGGCCGCCTCCATGGCAGCGGTGACGGTGCCCGAGTAGGTGACATCGTGGCCCAGGTTGGCGCCCGAGTTGACGCCGGAGACGACCATGTCGATGGGTTCGTCGACCACGCCCAGAAATGCCAACGCCACGGCGTCCGAAGGGGCCCCGCTGGTGGAAAGCGCCGGCGAACCGTCGGCCAGGGTTACTTCGTCCACTCGTAACGGTTTGTGCATGGTCTTTACGTGCCCGGACGCCGACCAATTGTGGCTGGGAGCGAGGACCGTGACCGTGCCCAGCCTGGCGCAGGCGCTCTTGAGAGCCAACAGGCCGGGGGCGCGGATGCCGTCGTCGTTGGTGACCAGGATGTGGGGGCGCTGTGGAGTCATGTGCGGTGTCCTCGTGGTCGGTGGCGTTCCGGTCCCGGGGTCAGGGGGCGACGTGGACCGTGACCTCGTTGCTCCTGGTCCGGTTGCCTGCCGCGTCGACGGCGACGACGTAGAAGGTGTGGGCCCCCGGGGCGATGCCACCGTCCAGGGTCCAGTTGACGTTGAAGGGGGCCATGCGGCGCACGTCGAAGGGTTGGAGGTCTGGAGGGGCTGCTCCCTTGCCGCCTGCGTACGCGTAGAACTCGACCTGGTCCATCGAGTAGTCCTGTACCTCGGCGTTGACGTTAACCCACTCGTGGTGCCCCAGCTGGTACTGGGATCCCTCTGTAGGGTAGTTGAGCACGACGGTGGGGGGGATGTTATCGACCGTGACCTGTATGGTTCTCTCTCGGAGGTTCCCCGAGTGGTCGACGACCTGCAGGCGCAGGCTGTAGAGCCCATCCAGCCCGTTGGTGTCCCAGTTCTCCAGCAGCCCGTAATCCACCTGGTCTCCGTGGTCGGACCCGATCTGGATCCATTCGGTTGGGTTGAGCCCCTTGCCGAACACGAGCCGGTAGAAGTTGAAGTCGCCGCCCCGGGCGTTGCCCGCGATAGGCACGATCCCACTCACGTACTGGTAGGACTGAGGCGAGACGATGGCCACCTCGGCGTCCTGGGGCGAGGGCCCATAGATGGTGTCGTACTGGGTGGGTGGGGGCTCGGGCCGCTGGTCCTCGGGCAGGCCGGCGATCCAGCTCTCGGCCTCGGGTGGGTAGACCTCGTAGGTCCTCTGCTCGCACAACTCCGGCGGGGTGTGCACCGTGCACAGGCGCCCCGTCTCCCGGTTCACCTGGAGCGTCTGGTGGATGTCGCACCGCTCGGTGGGCTCCGTGCCGGGGATGAAGAGCTCCGTCGTCGTGGGGCAGTGCTCGGTGGGCTGCTTACCGGAGAGAGCACAGACGGTGCCGGTAACCAATCCATCCGGCCGCGTGAAGGGGGCGTGGGGTTCATCCTGGAGCGCGTAGTCCATCACCGCGTTCCAGATGGGCCCGGCGCCGCGCAGGCCGGGCAGGTTGTCCATCTCGTGGTTGTCGGTGTTGCCGACCCAGACGCCGGCCGCCAGTTGCGGCGTGTAGCCGACGGTCCAGGCGTCGCGGAAGTCGTTCGTGGTGCCCGTCTTGGCCGCTGCTGGCCGGTCATCGGCCAGTTCCAGGGGGTTGGGGTGGCCCATGGCGGCCCAGCGGCTCTGCCGGTCGGAGAGAATGTCGTTCATCAGGTAGGCGAGCTCGGGGGCCAGGACCGTGTCGCTTGAAGGCTGGTCGTACTCGTAGAGGACGTTGCCGTGGCGGTCCTCGACCCGCAGGATGGAGACCGGGTCAAGCTGCCGGAATCCGGCCCGCGCCTCGGCCTCGGGCACGGGCGCTCCGTACATCCGCCCGTTGTTGGCGAAGACGCTGAAAGCGTAGGTCATATCGAGCGGGTGCACCTCGCCGCCCCCCAGTGTCAGACTCAGGCCGTAGTGGTCGAGTCCCCGGTCCAGCGTATTGATGCCCATGCGATGGGCGGTGCGGAGCACGTTGCCGATGCCGGCGATGTCCATGGCCTCGACGGCGGGGATGTTGTACGAGCGCGCCAGGGCCAGCCGCATGCGCTGAGGGCCGTGATAGCGGCGATCGTAGTTCGTGGGCACGTAAGGATCGCCGCCGGGTTGAGGGAAGGTCCGCCGCGCGTCCAGGAACATGTGGGCGGCATTGTAGCCCTGGGAGAGGAGCGTGACGTAGGTGAAGGGCTTGAAGGCAGAGCCGGGCTGGCGTCCCATCCCATCGACGGCTACGTTGAACTGGCCGTCTATGGAATCATCCCAGTAGTCGAGACTGCCGACGAGAGCCAGGATCTCGCCCGTGCCCGGTCGCAGGACGACGACGGAGGCGTTGTTGACGTCGTGATCGCGGCCCACCTGGGCGGCACGGAGCGGCGGCAGGAACCTGGCCGCCTCACATCCGTTCTCGATGGCTTCCTGGATGACCTGGGTCTCATCCTCCCCGGAGAGGCGGCGCAGATGAGCCCGGGCCGCACACTGGGCCTGTTCCTGCAGATCCAGGTCCACGGTGGTGTAGACGCGCAGCCCGCCGCGGTACAACGCAGCAGGTCCAACCTCGGGCATACCCTCCAACTGTTTGCGCACGTAGACGGAGAAGTGCGGAGCCTTCATGTCGAAGCGGTCGGCGGACTCTCCCCGGGCCAGATCCCACGGTTCTTCCTGGGCCGCATCGGCCTCCTCGGGTGTAATGTAGCCGTCTCGGACCATGGCGTTGAGCACGGCCCCCTGGCGTATGCGCGCCATCTCCGGGTTGTCGAAGGGGTTCAGGCGCGGGTACTGGGGAACGGCGACGAGGGTCGTCGATTCGGAAAGGGTGAGATCGCTGGCGCTCTTGCCGAAGTAGACCTGGGCCGCCGCCTCGATGCCGTAGGAGAGGTTCCCGTAGAAGTTGGTGTTCAGGTACCACTCCAGGATCTGCGCCTTGCTGTACTCCTGGGTGATGCGGTATGACAGCAGAACCTCGGTGATCTTGCGCTCATAGTCGTCCCACTCGGGTCCCTCAGGCCCGACGTAACGGCGTTCTCTCTCAATGACGATGTTCTTGATCAACTGCTGGGTGATGGAGGAGCCGCCCTGAATCTCCTCTCCCTGGAGCCCGACCCAGAGGGCGCGGGCCATGCCGCGCAGGTTGAAGCCGGGATTCTCCCAGAAGGTGCGGTCCTCGCTGGCCAGGGTGGCGTCGATGAGGTGATCGGGGAGCTCATCGAGGGAGACCCAGCTGCGCTCGCCGCCGGTGGGATCGATGAGGCGGGCGATGACGTGCTGTCCCGTGCGGTCGAAGATCTCGGTGGTCTCGAAGTCCTGCTCGGCCCCCTCGATCTCCTGGGGCTGGGGGAGGTCGCGGGTGTAGTAGGAGTAGGCGCCAGCTGCGGCGCCGACGCCTCCCGCCACGGAGGCGGACGCTACGATGAGCAGGGCGAGCAGGACGACGGCGAGGACGCGCAGGATCTGGCCCAATCCGGACCGGTCTCGATTCCGGCGTTCTCTGTGACGGCGCAGGGCCAGATGGCGGACGATTCCGTTAGATGTCATAGCGAGCTACCTCCGTCTGATAGGGTAAACATCGTACCAGAAGGTGGGTGCGTTGGCAAGTGTGGGGGTGCA
>CAYVCX010000074.1:0-13029 GCA_964450435.1 uncultured Anaerolineales bacterium | reverse complement strand
AGGCAGTCAGTTCAACCCACGTCATAGATGCTGTGGAAGAGCTGGAGAAGGGCTATTCGGATCTCCAGAGAGCTGCCGGACGTGCGGGGCAGCTGGATTTCTCGCAACAGCAGATGATCGAGTCATATGAGAGTATCTATGAACGTGTCTTGGATTCAGCCCATTAAGGGTGCCTTGGGGGAACGTGCGCCGGAACTCGCCGGGGCCACACTGTTTCTGCTCTTGGTCCTGTTGGTCTTCTTCTGGCCCGCTGTCTTCGGTGGGCGTGTGCTGCTCCCAGCAGATCTGGTCTTCGACCTCGATCCTCTATGGCAGCCGCTGGCCCCGCAGGGCTATGCGGGCCCCTCCAACGCCCTCCTGGCGGATCAGGTTTACCAGTTCCACCCGTGGCAGGCGTTTCTCAGAGCCGAGATCTCCCGAGGCCAGCTCCCCCTCTGGAACCCCCATACCGACGGGGGGCTCCCCTTCGTAGGTAACGCGCAGTCAGCGATCTTCAGTCCTTTCAGCTTGGCAGGATATCTCGTTCCACTTTACTCCTCGTACGTCATCACGGCCATTCTGCGCCTTCTTCTCGCTGGTGTCTTTACTTTCCTCTTTGCCCGGGAAATCAGCATCGGGATACCCGGCGCGCTGGTCGCGATGCTGACTTTCACATTCAGCGGTCCGATGATAGCCTGGCTAGGACACCCCCACTCTCTGGTCATCGCCTGGCTGCCCGCGGTCTTATACACCACCGAACGAGCCCTGACCAGGAGAAGCCCCTCGTATATCGGTGCCACCGGTCTGATCATTGGAGCGCAGTTCTTGGGCGGTCATCCGGAGACTTCCTTACATTTGATGCTCGCTTGGGCGGCGTACGCCCTGTACCGGATAGTCTCTATTGAAGGGTGGCACACTGCCCGATGGTTTCCCCACCTATTGGGGGTTGGCGCCGCGGCAGCGTTGGGTGTCATCATCGCTGCAGTCCAGTTGCTGCCCTTTGCGGAGGCCCTGTTCCGGAGCGCTACGCTGGCCGTACGAAGCTCCGAAGCTTCCGCAGAGGCCACGCTGTCCATCACTTCTCTCCTTGGCGACTGGCGCCAGTGGGCCACGATCATCACCACGCTCCTCCCTCAATACTTCGGTACGTCACTTGATGACAGTTACTGGTTCCCCCACAGCAACTACGTGGAACAGAATGCTTACGTGGGAGTGTTGCCCCTCGTGCTGGCTATTGTAATCCTTGTCCGCAACCTTCGCCCTCCATTCTCCCAACACCGTAGTCGGATTCTGTTCTTCGGCGCAACGGCGGCTGTCTCTCTGGGAATCGCACTTCGTCTCCCTGGATTGAATGTGATGAACACGCTACCCCTCCTGAGCTTGACGGCAAATGGAAGGCTTCGCCTGATCTACGCATTCGCTATGGCAGTCCTGGCGGGATTCGGAGCAAACGAGATCAACACGCAGACGTGGAGGTCTCGCCTGTCTGCTCAGCGCGTTCTATTGGCTCTGACCGTCGCGATGATCCTCCTGATCTGTGCAACCTACGCCGGCTTGGTCATCTTCAGAGACGAGGTGATCCACTCGGGCCGGAGTTTCATGGAGGCCAACTGGAGTACCACGCCCTATCTCTCCGGCTCTCTCGAGTACTACTACGACCTGGTTGAGGAGCGATACCAGAAGAAGCTCGCTCTCTTCCACCTCAACAACATCACTATGTACCTGCCACTGCTTGTCACGCTTGCCTGGATCGCCCTCCGGAACCGGCTGGGAGAAGCAGGATTGAGCGACAGGGTGTCACCCTGGACCATCTCTGCGGTCGTCATCTTCGATCTCTTTGCGGTGGGTATGCGATTCAACCCCACCGTTGAGCCCCATCAGGTCTTCCCGACGCCGAAAGCGATCGAGTGTATCCAGCAAGATCAAGACATCCACCGCGTCAGCGGTACCGATCTCACACTTTATCCGAACAGCGCGATGCTGTTTGGTCTGCACGACGTCCGGGGTTACGATACCGTTGTCCCCCAGCGATACGTCGACCTGGTTGACCGTCTGAATGGTCACTTTCGCTTCCATTTCCATTCGCTCTTCAGAGAAACGAATTCTCCTCTCTGGGACCTATTGAACGTCCAGTACGTTCTCACAGATCAGGATCTCGACGGGAAATGGGAGCTCGCCTGTCAAGGCAACGGCACCGTGAAGGTCTATCGTAACAGAGACGTTGTGCCGCGGGCCTTCGTTGTCCACCGCGCAGAAGTCGTAGACAGCCCTCGCCAATCTTTGGAGCGCATCCTGAGCCCCTCTTTCGACTTCCGTGAAGAAGCAGTCCTCGAAGAAGAGCTACCAAGATGGGTGGAACCATCAGCGGAGAGCACCGCCGAGGCTTCTGCCCACGTGATGGACTATCAACCCAATCGTGTCACCATAGACGTCCAGACAGCGTCGGACGGGCTGCTGGTCCTGACCGACACATACGCGCCAGGCTGGAAGGCGCTGCTCGATGGCGAGCCGGTGCCGGTCTACGTCGCAGATCACGCATTTCGGGCAGTTGTCGTGCCGACGGGTAGCCATCGCATCACGTTGGTGTATCAGCCACGCAGCTTCTATGCGGGGGCAATCATCACCTTGCTTGGTTTGGCTGCAATAGGTGCTGTCTTCCTCGCGCCATGGGTCAAGTGCTCCACCCATCCAGCCCCATGAAGGTTCTGCACGTCGTCCACGGTTACCCGCCCTCGCTGGGAGGCTCCCAAATCCTGGTGCAGCAAGTCTCGGAGCATCTCGTCGCCGACCACGGCGACGATGTCACGGTGTTCACCACCAATGCCTACCATACGGAGTCCTTCTGGATCCCCGGTATGCCCTTGATGCCGTCGGGCACTGACACAGTCAACGGTGTGACGATACGGCGCTTTCCAGTCTTCAATCGCTTGAACTTGCTCCGCAAAGGCCTCGCCTCCCTTGCGTACCGCCTCCGTTTACCCTACAATGACTGGTTACGCACCCTCCAGACCGGCCCGTTGATTCGAGACATGACCGATGCCGTCGCCAGGACTGATGCTGATGTAGTCCTTGCTGCTGCCTTTCCATTGATGCATATGTACTACGCATTGAGAGGCGCGCATCGCGCCCGTATACCGCTGGTACTCCTGGGCGCTATTCATACGTCCGATCCCTGGGGTTACGACCGCAAGATGATCTACCGAGCTATTCAGCGGGCAGATGCCTACATCGCGCTGACAGCCTTCGAGCGCGATCATCTGGTCACGCGTGGAATCGACGCCGACAAGATCACCATCATCGGACCCGGCGTGGACCCCGATGTCTTCGCAACTGCTGATGGTGCAACGATGCGGGAGCAACACGGCTGGGGAGACGCTCCAGTCGTGGCGATGATAGCAAAACAGACACAACGCAAGCAATTTGATCTGCTCGTGAGTGCGATGTGTGGCGTGTGGGAATCTCACCCCGATACCCGCCTTCTGTTGGCAGGTGCCTACACCCCCTACTCGCGTCAAATCAGGAACCTCATTCAAGGTCTCCCGCCAGCGCAGAGAGAAAGAGTCACCATTGTTGACGATTTCTCCGAGAGTGAGAAGCCTGACCTGCTGGCGGCGTGCGATGTCTTCGCTCTGCCATCTAGGGAGGAGTCGTTCGGGATTGCCTTCATCGAAGCTTGGGCCTGCGGCAAGCCGGTGATCGGCGTCCGGGCTGGGGCTGTTGCCTCCGTGATCGACGCGGGGAAGAACGGCCTGTTAGTCAACTACGGGGAAAGCGAAGAACTCGCCTGCGCAATCAGCGAGCTGCTGAGAGACCGGGAACGGCGAGTCCAGATGGGAGAGGCTGGGAGGCGAAAAGTCTTAGGTCAATACACCTGGGAGACTACGACCCGGCGAGTCCGAGAAGTGTACAAGCAAGTACTCTCTGCCCCCGGTTGAACAGAGAGCGCCAAGACCACTTCAATACGGGCCTCCGCATCAGTGATTGCGAAGGGCTAGCGGCACGAAAGCCCGATGGACCTCACCCAGGTATAGACGAACCGCAGCCACGGCGGGACTTCCCAGCACCGCCACTTCTTCGAACTGACCGGTCACCGATATCTCGCCCATACTGTGCCAACCGAGGGCCAGCCCCTGCGTATCAATCTGAACCTCAACCGGCATCACGTCGGTGACCGTCCCCTTGGTGGGCTCCACGCTCACGCGATCGCTTTTCTCTTCAGCCTGCCACTCGATATGCCCATCGCCCTCGTTGCGTACCGCGACGTACGTGACACACCATTCATCGGGGCCGCTTTCGCAGAAGAGGGTGATTTGGTCGGGAAATGCCAGCCTGGGAGCCCCCAGCTCACCGACGTGCAATCCCGTGCGGAAGCTGTTCTGCCGAAACATCGGCCAGGCAAACGCACCGTCGACAGGTCCTCGCACCTTCCAGATATAGATGGCTCCCGTGGTGCCCTCTTGATCTTCTGCCCCCCCCACGACAATCTCGACCTGCCCATCATTGTCGACATCGTCAATGAGCGAGCTGCTACTCAAGGGAGAATTCGTCCTCAGGCTTGGATCGTTGTTCTGGTTCCACGTTCCGTTGACTTGCTCAATCGTTGACACACCCCAGGACCAGCGACTCTGCGCCAGAATCTCCACCAGACCATCGCCGTCATAGTCTCCGAGGACAGGCGAATAGGGCAGGCCGTTGGGCGGCCCTTCCGGCTCCCAGGGGTTGTTCGGCCCCACCGTCAACGGAAAACCGTCAACTGCAGTGCCGTCACCGTGCCAGGCGTATAGCTCGCTGCACGGCGCTGGGTAAGCGTCGCCCTCTGCACCGCAGCCGATGACCACCTCGAGGCGGCCATCCCCTGTCACATCGCCCAGCGCAGGAGCAGCCGGCATATTGCCCCCCGTAGTCGTCGGCCATCCAGGCAGTAGGTTACCTCTGCTATCCCAGGCGTAGACTTTGTTGCCCCCTGAAGACTCGTACGTACCGCTGCCGACCACGATATCGAGCCAACCGTCGCCATCGATATCGCCAATGGCGGGCGAAGACTGGAAGTTCTGGGAACCTTCTACAGGAAACCCCGGCAGCAGCGAGCCGTCGCCCTTGTAGGCGTATAGCAGAAAGGGTGGCGGATCGCCCGTATTGTCATCCGTGGCGAAGACCACCTCCAGCTTTCCGTCCTGATCCAGGTCCGCCATCGCCGGGGAGGACCATCCTCCGCGATAGATGGCCGGAGGAGCAATCGGCCAGCCCTCAACATATCGCCCGTCATAATGCCAGACGTGGAGTCTCCGATCCAGTCCGGTGACCGCTATTTCCAGGTGGCCGTCCCCTGTCACATCACCCACAGTCGGGGAGGACCAGATCCCATCCCAACATCCGTCTTCTCCACTGGCGCCGAGACCCTCGCCCACCTCATCCAGCATCGGCTGCGGCCAACCGGGCACGGGCGAAAAGGACCAGTCGTAGTCATACCGGTACACCAAAACGCCCCCGTTTCGATGATTGCCCGGATCGCCGCCAGTGGTCACCACGATCTCCGGATGCCCATCGCCGTTGAGGTCTCCTACGGCCGCCGACGAACGGATATCACTCTGTGTCGTTACACAGCCCTGGGAGGGGGCTCCGGCCGCGTTCAGATCATCGGCTGTCTGCCGCGACCAGACCACTGACCAGGACGAGCCGTCGTACGCTACGACGTGCAGTACTCCATCCCGCCCCCCGACGACGATTTCCTTGTAGCCGTTTCCGTTGAAGTCAGTTGCCGTCGGGCTCGACTGTTCAATCCGTTCTCCGGGCAGAGCCACCACCGCAGGAGCAGCCGCCGCTGCCCTTGATGGCGACGGAACCGCCAGCCCACTTAACGCAATCGCCGCCGCAAGCACAAGAACACAACTTACAAGGAACGTCGACACCAACCGATTCATCCTCTTCACCTAGATGCTTCCCTCCGCCTGATCCGGCGCATGCTTGAGCCAGCAGTCGTGGAAGGATAGCCCGAATGCGAGATGGGGGCGAAGCTCTGGAGACTCTCAGGTCCCACTTCGAAAGCCCTGCTCCAGGGAACCTGGGCAGCGCCTCACGCCAGGTGGCTCGACCGATGACTTCGTTTGTACGCGCGGGGTCGAGGTCTACCGGTTCGCCGACGTCAGTATACCACCCCTGACATCACCTGACAATAGGAGGATCGTACTAGGGGGACTCCCAGACTACCACCACGGCTTACGAACAACCTCGGAAAGCAAGTGGCGGTATTCCTGGACTACTCTGTCCCAGGTGTAGTGCCGCTCCACATAGGCTTTCCCCTTCTCGCCCATCGCCCGCCGTAGACGCGACCTGTTCAGAAGCAGTGCAAGACTGGCCTCAAACTCCGAATAGTTGCGATAATAGATCGCTCCATCGCTGCGCAGGCAATGGCCGCGCAACACTGGGCTGACGCCGTTGCACAGGACAGGAGTCCCCATCGCCAGGCTCTCCAGAAAGACCATCGACAGACTCTCAAGCTCCGAGGGCAGGAGAAGCAGCTCGGCTCCAGAGAGAGCACCGAACTTGTCTTCTTCCGATACGAAGCCCAGGGCCGTGATGTCGGCCCGCTTCGGTATGGGGATCTCCGTGCGCCCAACCAGCACCAGCTTGAGCGGACCGGGCCGAGTCGCCTTGTAGCGTACGAAGTACTCCAGGAGCTGGTCACAGCGCTTCGACTTGCTGACGCGGCCGAGGTAGACGACGTAGGGGGTGGTGAGATCGTGCTTCCGCCGAAAAGAATCCAGATCTACACGCTCCGGTACGTCAACTCCCAGGCCCACCACCGCGCCCGGGATGTGCGCGATGCCAAACAGGCTCTCCAGAAACGCTCGCTCCTCAATGGTATTGTAGATGAAGGCTCGGGGGGCGTGAAAGAGGGCCTTGTAGATATCCAGGTAGATCGGCGGCTCGTCGTGCGCCGTAGGGACGAGGAGCGCACGGTCCGCCACCAGACGCAGCCCCAGTGCGGTAGGGTAGTAGATATAGGTGAAGAAGACAAAAGCGTCGTATGACAGATGGTGCTTGGCGATGTACTCCAAGAGTCCGGGCACCACGGGCCCTTGGGCATAGAGCCAGTCCATCTCATCCTGAACTGTGTGGGGGCGTCCGAATAGCCGGCCGGACCGATCACCAAATGTCTCCTCGCGGGTACAAATGGTGGGGAACCGCCGCACCGGAATGCCATTGACCGCATCCAACCCCGGCGCGTATGCGTTCTCCCAGGTGACGTAGTTCTCCGCGCAGGTCGTCAGCACGTGGATGTCGAACTCTGAGCGGAGATGCTCGACCACTTGCCGGCAATGCAGTTCAGCTCCCCCGCTGATCTCCAGGCCGTACCGCTGGACCACAAATGCAATCTTCATCGATGGTCCGTCTGTTGGCAATCCAGATACGCCTCTGCCATCCGGTCCGGCGCAAGGCGCCGACGAAGATCCGCAGCTCCCTCGACAAGGCGAGCATAGACGTCGTCCCGCTGGATGTCTACCATCGCCTGACGCAGTTCAGTCGGCGTCTGGACCGTCAGACCCGCGTCGCGCAGGTCCGAGAAGGCCGGCAGGTCAGAGAAGATGCAGGGCTTCCCTGCCCCCACCGCCAGGCTGGCAATGCCGCTCTGGTACGCATCCGCGTAGAACAAGACAGCGGCATCTGCTGCGATCAGATACTGCTCCATCCGCTGGTAGTCCTGAATCAGGCGCACGTACTTCTCTCCGTTGCCCTGGGCGAGGTAGGCCTCGATCTCCTCCAGGTAGCCCGGATCGTACTCCGAAGCAGTCCCCACGATCCACAGCTCTGCTCCAGCTGGCAACTGCTCGATCACCTCAAGGATCCGCTTGCGGCGGAAGAGGAAGCCCGGGACGATGAAGGCAAATACGTCACGGGGGAGCCCTAACTCCTGCCGCACCGCGTCGCCGTCTCCAGCCAGCTGCTTGACCACGAGGGGCACGTGGTGGACTCTCTGATCGTCTGTCACAGCAAGATCGATGTACTCAGCAGCCTTGGTTGAATGAACCACCACACACTCAGGCAGCCACCCCATCACCAGCAGCGCTCCGCGGAGCATGAGAAACCGCAGTGCCACATCGACCGCGGCGGCACACAGCCTCACGATTTCCAGAGCCCCACGACGGGACGACTTCCGGGCCAGGTGCTGCTGAATCCGACCGAACTCGGGGTACTTCTCTACGGCTATCTCGTGAACCGAAAGCAGGACCTGCTTGCGTCGCCCGAACCGGAGCCAGGCCATCGCACGGATGAGGCCGCCCAACCAGAAGATCCCCGGCTCGTACTCGAAGATCACCAGATCATCATCGTCCTTCACCTGTCCGATGCGCTTCGCTAGGTCCTGGTTGTCGTGGCGCTGGACGGCGATATAGCGTGCCCGGTGCCCAAGTTCACGGAACCCCTCGAGTAGAATCCGCGAATACTCGTGGATCCCGCATCGTCCGGCACTGCTGATCAGGACGACATTCATGCGCCTTACACCCTCATGTCTTCAGATCCATCAGCAGACCCTGCAACTTCTTGCTCACTTCGCCCGGCAGGAAGTCCTGCAATCGCCTTCGCTCCCCGGTGACAATCTGCGCTTGGAGCTCCTTGTCTTCATCAAGCAAACAGATCAATCCTGCCACACGCGGGTGGTCCTTCTCCTTCACCAGAATGCCGCTCCCGCCCAGTGTCTCTGGCACGGCAGCGGCCTTGTAAGCAATCACCGGTACGTCGAAGTGCATACTCTCCAGCAGTGGCACGCCGAATCCTTCGTGCTCGCTCATGCTCAAATAGACATCAGCACACCTGTAGTAGGCCACGAGCTCCGCATTGCTAACGTGCCCGGTGAAGATCACGTCGGAGAGCCCGAGCTTCCTCGCCAGAGCCTGCAGGTATTCCAGATAGGGTTCCATCCCCCGTGCTGAACCGACCAACAGGAGCCGGGCATCCGAACGCCCGAGGGCCTTCAGGTAGTAGAAGGTCAAGATCAGGTCCTCGAGACACTTATTCGGAGACACACGCCCCACAAACAGGACGTTCAAGCCATTCTCGAGCTGCTTGAGTACTCCTCGGTGGGGGCGGAGTCTGTAACGCTCCGGATCGAAGATGATGGGCAGAACCCCTGGCCTCGACCAGCCGTAGTTCTCTAACTCCTCGCAGTTGAACGCCGAAACACCCCATCCGGCGTCGACCACACAGCGCAACTGCTCCAGCTGCTCGCGTCCGGCTCTAGCGGCTCCGAGGTAGACATCATTGATGCCAGCGAAATACTCGTGAGGCGTGATGTTGTGGTACACGATCACTTTTCGGTCGGGAAGGCGCGCCAGCCAGGAGATGACGTCGGGGGAATACGCTAGAGAGAAATGGAGCAGCAAGATGTTCTGAGCCGAGGAGTAACAATCATAGCGCCCAATCTGCCGTGCACGACCCTCAAACTGGATCGGCAGTTGCTCACAGAATACCTCACTGCGGTATCCCATCTCGCGCAACAGGCCCTGGAGGCTCAGAATCTGATTGCTGATCGCATCGCCGTAGGAGACGGTCGGGTGAAACTGATGCACCTGCACCCGTCAATCACTCCTCGTCCCGCAGCTCTTCGATCTGGCGGCTCAGGCGAGCGTTCTCCTCGGCCAGCGCCCTGAGAGCACGCAGGATCTTCCGATTGTAGTGGGACTGCTTCTGCAGAGAACGAGAGAGGTAGCGGTTGATCTCGGCGTTGATCACTCGGCGCACGACAGCGTGAATAGGCCCGAGGATCGGTATCCGCCAGTCGATGACGTAGTGACGAGGCACGATGTCGCAGTCGCTCTGACGGATTGCCACGTGCTTCCCCAGAGCCGAGCCGTCCATCGGCTCTCCAATCATGTCGCACCAGAGTTCCGCGGCCACAGTGGTCGGACCTACTCCCTCGGAGGTCTCAGCACCTTCGCGGCGAGCCACTCGCGCGCGGATCTTCCGCATGATCTCTGCCACGTCGATCTCTCCGTCCGCAATCTCAAGCCACTCGTCACTCATCGTGCACTTCCCTTCCGCCCAAGGGAGCTTCTGCCAACTGTGCCTCGACCCGGGCCAGCCGCTCCTCCAACTCGAGAGTGCGACCCGTCATCGTCCCAATTCGCTCCGCAAGTAGCGCGACCAACGCGTCGCTGTCCCAATGATGCGCGTGCATATCCCACAGCCTGCTCAACGCACGCATAACGGCACCGTTGAACCTGACTTGCTGTGCCATCATAGGTCGCACGTACCACTTGGTCGCCACCGAGTTCCACAACCGCCTGAACGCCACAATCAAAGGTGCCAGGACAGGCACCTGAGAAGTAAAGGGTTGCTCCCGAATCTCCCACAGGTTCATCAACTCGGCAGCCAACTCCTCATCCGCTGCCGTTGGGGCACCATCCATTCTCGCTCCACCCTGATAAGCCCTGGGCCTCCTAAGAGCTGATCCACCTCCTTGCTGCTCGACGATCTGTTCTCGCAGCGCCCTCAACCCTTCGAGGACCCTTTCCCCGTCGGAGCCAGATATCTCAGCTGCCGTCAGATCGCCTCTGATCACCGACCACATAGACAGGATCTCCGTCAGGGCCACGTGTCCAGCCCGCAACTCATCAGTAGGAAGGGAAGAAATCCGCTTCTTCTCTGCTGGGATAAACTCTCTCACTACTTGTGATGGCGTGAAGTGCTTGAGGATGAAGATCAGCCGGTTACGATAGTGATAGTAGTGCCTGCTCAACCAGTGATGCCGGGTGCTCGAAGCCTCATCATGAAGCGCGGCAGCTCGTGGCTCATACTTGACCCGCCAGCCCGCCTCGCGAGCTCGCCAGCAGTAATCCACATCCTCGTAGAACGCCGGGTAGAAGTCCTCATCAAGCAGGCCGATATCAGCCATCACCGCAGATCGAACCGCCAGGGAAGCTCCAGTTACATACTCCACATCGCGTGCCACATCATACTGGCCGCGATCGGCTTCCCCCACCCCGATGTGTACGCCCAGGCCCAGAGGCCACTCCACATAGGCACCAGCATGCGACAAGGTACAACCATCTGGCTCCAGAAGCTTCGCGCCCGTGATACCTACACGTGCCTCCTCAAGCGCGCCAATTAACGCCGAAAGCCATCCGGGCTGCACAACCACGTCTTGATTGAGGAGTATCAGGGCACTACCCTTCGCCATTCGCAGACCAGCATTGCATCCTCCTGCAAAGCCCAGGTTCCGCTCGTTCCGGATCACCTGCACTCGCGGGTAGCCCTCGGCGATCAAGTCAGCCGACCCATCGCTCGAGGCGTTGTCCACTGCGATGATCTCGAAGTCCGGATAATCCTGGGCCAGGAGAGCGTCGAGACAATCAGGTAGATGCGGTCGCCCATTCCAGACGGGGATAACGACGGAAGCTCTCACCCTACGTACTCCACAAGCCCCGTCTTATCCGATCCACCCAACGCATCGCCCGCATGAACCGCCCCTCCTCGTACTGTCGAATCAGCTCCTGACATCTATCCCGTTCTGCCGCAAGATGCTGTCTCTCCTGGACGTAGAAGGGATTGCCCAGATCATCCCCGAGAGCTATCTTATCCGGCGCCCGCCGTGGGTCACGACAGAACGCCACCAACGGTTGCGCAGCCCGCTCCCAGCTCAGTGCCTGCCGCGCCGCGGAGAACCTTCCCGCACGCGCAGCTGGGGGGGCATCCAGGAGACGAAGGATCGCCTTGGTCACCGCATCCACGTCCTCGCAGTCCACCAGAATCCCCAAGCCGTACTCCTCGACCAAGTCGCTGGTAGCATCCCCTCGCGTGGCGACAATAGGCAGCCCGGCCCAGATGTAGTCCAACATCCTGCTCCGAAACGCCAGCCGCGTCTCAAGGGTGTCGTAGTGCAGCGAAAGCGCCACGTCACTCTCCAGGAGCACTTGGGGCCATTCATCGTAGGGAACCCAGTCACCGAAGAAGACTCCGCTATCCAACACCCCTAGCTCCCGCGCCGTTCGGCGAGCAGCGTCGTTAAGCGTCGGGGTGCTCGCCATCTCCGGATTCGGATGCCGAGTTCCTGGGAACACCAATCTCACGTCCTGCCTCTGTTGCCAGATCTCGGCCATTGCGCGGATTGCCGTCAGCGGGTCCAGCCACGGCCACAGCCCGCCCCCCCACAGGACTACTTTGTCCTCGCTTCCAACCTGCGGCCAGGCACCGCGGATTACCGTCTCAGCTGGCTCAGGAGGGCCCTCGGGCAACCCGTAGGGGACCACATCAACCAGTCGGCGTAGGGATGGATCCTCCTCAAATGTGTGGGGATTGACTCGGCCGTTCGCCTCGAGCAATCCCAAGAGCCAATCTCGCTGTCGCTCGCTGGCGCACAGGAACAGATCACCAACGAGATACGCCTGAGTCATACTGATCTGCAGATCTGCAACCCCCTCTTTGCCGAGAGAGAGTGCCTCAGCCAGAACAGGATCGTATCCGTCGACGACCACGCGTACTGATGGCGACAGGTGGTCGACGATCGAGCTGACCCACACCGCTGGCGCGACTACTACCTCCGAATGTCGAATAGCCCTACCGATGCCACCTTCGAGTCGATTCTGGTGGCAGAGCAGGTCAAATCGCTGAGTATCCAGACAGGAAGCATCACCGGGGACGGCCAGGCTGACGGCAAACTCGCGGGAGAGAACACGCGCCAGCTGGTAGTAGCGGATGCCCGGCCCAGCCATCCGCTCGCCCACCACGTCATGGCTGATAATCAGGACCCGCTTCCGTTCCAGGACCATTCCCCTTTCATCGACACGATTCCGTAACACTCCGGCATAGAATAAGGCACCCGAAAGCCGTACATTCGGTCATGGTAGTCGTACATCTCGGAGTCCTCCAGATTGTGGGCAGCCACTGACACGAGGTAGCGCCCTTCAAGCAGCGGTAGCGATGGGATACGATACCGCACCTTACCGTCGCCCTCAATCCACCGGATCTCCTCCGCCAATGTCTTCGTGTTCGGTCCGGTAATGTGCAGTCCATCCGCTCGGTGAATCGCCAGCCCGAAGACCGGCCGCTCAACCC
>CAYVCX010000073.1:0-13033 GCA_964450435.1 uncultured Anaerolineales bacterium | reverse complement strand
GCTGGCGGAGGCCGGCGAGGGCCAGCGCGGTGACGGTCTGGCTCATCTGGGCCATCAGCTCCAGCTTGCGCCAGGGCGGCATCTGTCGAAGCCTCTCGATCTGGACCGAATCGACGTCGGGCGGGGTATCGCGCGACGTGGCGCTCATCGCTCTAGGTCGGCTTTCGTGCGTCATCCTTCCCGGGCCGTTGGAGAAAGGGGGCATGGTGCGATTATACGTGCTGCTGCGTGGAGGGACAAGTGAGGGGTGAAGCGTAAAACGTAAAACGTAAAACGTAAAACGTAAGGCGTAAAACGGGGGGTGAATTGCCGGTGGCAGATAGCAGATTGCAGATTGCAAATTGCAAATTGCGGGATGGGGGGCAGTCTGTTGTGAGGGTGGGGTGGGACGGCTAGGATGGTCGTGGTGTCGGCGCGGGTCGCAGACCCACTGGGAGCCGGAGGGGCGACGGGGGCGGTCCGCGCAGTCGCTGCTTGCGTGGCCCGCGAGCCTGTTGTATGATAGAGGCAAGCAGCCTCCGGCCATTGACGACGCGGCCCCCTTACTGCGCTCATTGCCCTGCGATGTTTTTGACATTGCCAACGAAGGAGACTCTGATGAAGAATCGCAAAGTCGCAACCCTGGTCCTGCTCTTCGCATTGTCGGCCGCGATGATGGTGACCCTCGAGGCCGCCCTACGCGCCTCAGCGGCGCCCGACCCCGGCCCGGCGGAAGCAGCGCAACCGCCGCCGCCCGAGGGCCGCCGCTCACCCCAGACCGAGTTCTCCGGGGCCTCTGCCGACGGAACCAGGTCTGCCCACGGCGGCGTCGGGCCCGCGGGCGTGTCGACGGCCGGCGATGTTCTCGGCGTGTTCAGCAACACGTGGTCATACAGTACCATCGGCCTGGTGTTCGATCCGATCCGCAACCATATGCGGTACGTCCACGAGAGCCAGTCTAGCTCTCACAATCCGACGATCTACGACATCGACACCCTCACCCACGGCACGATCCAGAGCATCGCGCTCTCGGTGAACAACCCCGGGTGGCCCTGGTAGCTCGACAACCGGACGGGCGTGGCGTACGATTTCGTCGCTGACACCTACTTCCTCCCTGACTACAACGGCGATCTCTCCAATGCCGACGACAACATCGTGGAGATCACGCTTGATGGCACCATTCTGAACGCCTGGGAGATGGACGACGAGGTGGGCAGCAACGACAGCAGCGATGGGTCGGAGATCGACTCAATCCTCGACATCGCCGTGGTGCCTGGAGCACCGCCCCGGTACTTCGTGACGGCGTCCTACGACGGCAGCATCATGTACGAGGTCGTGCTCACGAAGACGGGCACCTGGTGGACGCCCAACTCGTGGGCGACGGTGATGACCTGTACGGTGCCGGGCCTGACGGACAACCTGGGGATCGACTACGACGCGGAGCACGAGCTGCTCTACCACTCCGGCTGGCACACGGACACGATTGTGGTGACCGACCTGAGCTGCAGTGTTGTCGAGACGTTCAGGTGCCCCAGCGACGCCGGCTATCAGAGCGGAATCACGAAGATAGAGGGCACAGACCCGCAGGAGGCGTGGGCGACGAACTTCACCGACGATGAAACGACGCGCTGCGAGGCTCCGGGGACTGCAACAGGGATCGATTGGGACAAGTCGGTGAATGGCGAGGCGTGGACGCCGGATCTGGAGGTGACGAGCGAGACCTCGGACACCATTCAGGTGGTGGACGTCCTGACCGCGGCGCGCGGCGCGAGCCTGATTGAGCAGTGGGATCCGGCGAAGCTCGAACTGCTGAACTGGGCGACGTCGCCGATCGTAGGTACGATCATCACGGGAACGGGCTCTCTGCGCTGGGATATGCCGCCTTTTCCGACAGTGATGACGATGACGAAGTGGTTCCACGTTCTGCCCTGCACCTGGACTCACGGCCTGCTGCACGAGGAGTTCTTGGTGGACGGCGTGTCTTGGCAAGAACGATCCGTCGGGGTCCACAAGGCTCCCGCCGATCTGTGGGTGGAAGCGGTCCCGCAGGAGGGGGAGCCGCCGATAGATGCTTTCGCAGGCGAGACTGTGACGTTCCAGGTCAGCTACGGGAATGCCGGTGGCTACGAGAGCCGGGCGTGGATCACGGCGACGTTCCCGGCGGAGATGCCCTTTGCGGGCGCGGACCCGCCACCCACGGGTCAGGATCCACAGGGCCGGTGGGCGTGGTGGAATCTGGGGAATTTGGGCCGGGACGAGGGCGGATCTGTATCGGTGAGTGTGGAGGTTTCGCCGGATCTGTCCCCGTACGCGGCGCTACACGCGTACAGTTACATCTATGACCACGTGGATGTGGAGCGGGACTGGTCGCCGATCACGACGACGGTGAAACCGGTGGAGCCGACCTGGGAGAAGGCGGTGTGGATCAACGGGAATGGTCCGCTGGCCCCCGAGGACGGGCCGTACGCCGTGTTTCCCGGCGACGGGGTGAGAGTGATCGACAGGGTGCACGTCACGGCGGCGGCACCGGTCAGCCTGACGGTGAGCGAGGGCTGGAGCGGCGCGCTGATGCTATCCGACTGGGAGATCAGCGGGGGCGCGGTCGAGGAGTCTGTCGGGGCGCTGACGTGGCACGGCCCGAGCCTGGCCGCCAACGCGTGGCATAGCCTGACGAAGACGTTCGTGGCGACAGGCGGTGAGTGGGCCGGCGGGGTGCTGAGGGAAACGCTGAGAGTGGCGGCCGCGGACCCGGTGGAGTACGTGCGAGAGGTGCGGTTCAACCGGAATGGCAGGTTGTTCCTGCCGCTGGTGATGCGGCCGTAGGGCGGCGAAGGGCATTTCAGATTCTGGATTCTGGGAGGGTGAGAGCCCGGACGGGAGGCGCCGGCTCCACCCAGCCGCGTGGGCTGCAGGCCCTCCGTCCCGAGCCGGTCGCAGGGCGCGGTTGGTGCCCTGGTTGTCGGTCTTCGTAATCCCCCTTGAATTGGCAGCCAGCGCGCGAGGTGGCGACCTGGTCGAAGTCGCGGAGATGGCCGATCCGGACACACTCGAGCTGCCTGCCCGGATGGCACGTCGCTTCCGCCTTTCGGATTGGTTCATTGTCCACGTCGAGAGGGACACGCTTTAACTCAAGCGCATCACTCCTCCTCCAGTTACTCGCCTGCTGGTCGAGGTGGTGGGGGGATGAGACGCTCACCTGCGGGCACCAGGGCGCGCGGGCCGTCGGTGCTGCCGCCGTCGACGACGATGATCTCCACCGCGTCGGACGGGTAGGCCCGGCGGGCGGCAGCGACGGCGGCCTGCATAGGGCGGCCTCGTTGGGGGCCGGGATGACGACGGAGACGAGCACTGCCAGCCTCCGCTGCGCTTCCTTCGCTCCGGTCGGAATGACAGGCGCGGCGTGGCTCATTCCTCCAGGGTCACTCTTGGGCGCTGCCAGGGCCAGGTGCCTACGGTGACGTTGCGGCGCTCGAAGCTGAGGAGCGCCAGAGCCAGGAAGGCGAGGGCGACGCCTGCCAGTACGATCGTGTCCTCCCAGGCCAATCCTGAGGTCATCACTTCATAGGGATCGTAATAGTGACTGAGGGATAGCGGTCGGTAGGGGTCGAGGTCCTGGGTCAACTGCGCCAGACTGTTCAGCAGGTAGCTGACGGCAACGATGAGGCCACCAACCGTGGTGGCCTGTGGGCGATGGGGGAGGTATGCGCCCAGGAAAAGGGAGATCATGGCCAGCGCGGCGACCAGGAGCCAGCTCTGCAACCCCACGACGGCCAGGTCGGCCGCACCGACGGACGAGACGTCGACCTCATTCTGGATGGCTCGAATTCCGATCCAGACCGACAGGCACAGACCTGCAGTGGCGATGGCGAGGCTGACCACAGTGAACAGCGCCTTGGCGAGGACGAGTTTCCAGCGGGAGATGGGGAGCGCCATCAGGAGCTCCAGCGTTCTCTCGTCCTCCTCGCCGGCGAGAACCCCCGTGCCCAGGACCAGGGCGTAGATGCCGAGAGCGATGGGGACGGCGAAGTTGAACACCTCGAAGGTGAGGAAGCCGGGCAGCTCACCGATGGCGCTGATGGGACCGAAGGCCTCGTAGAACTCGGGCAATTGGAGCTGTTCAAACTGGGCGCCGATGGACGGGTAGAGCGCGACGACGAGAAAGCCCCAAAGGCCCAGGCCCACCGTCCAGCCGATGATGCCTCCGCGGCGCAAGCGCAGTTCCTTGATGAGCAGGCTAATCATCTCGCTCTCCCCTCTCCCCGTAGTAGGCGAGGAAGACCTCCTCGAGTGTGACGGGATGGGTCTCGATGTCGAGCACCCCGTAACCAACCGCTTCTTCAAGAACCGCCTCCAGGTTCTCGCGCACTTCGAGCTGTATCTCGTGATCGATTCGCCCTGTCTCGGTCACGCCCGGGTAGCTGAAGGCGTCCCCAGGGATCTCCTCCTTCAAGACAAGTCGCAGGCGGTGGAAGGGCTGGGTGGTCAGCGCATCCACCTCTCCCACCTCCACGAGCCGGCCCTCGCGGATGATGCCCACCCGATCGCAGACGGACTGGACCTCCGACAGGATGTGGGAGGAGAGGAAGACGGTCCGTCCCTGATCCCGCACCTCGTTCACGAGCTGGAGCACAGTCTGGGCAACGAGGGGGTCCAGGCCGAGCGTGGGCTCGTCGAGGATGAGCAAGTCGGGCTGGTGCATACAGGCCATCACCAGGCCGAGCTTGCGCTTGTTGCCGCTGGAGTACTCTCGAATCCGCCGTGTGGGATCGAACTGGAGACGTTCGCAGAGCTCGCGCCGGTACCGGGGGCCGGTGTGGTCACCGCGGAGCCGGGTGATGGTGTCCAGGAACCGTCGCCCGGTCACGCTACCGTAGAAGGAGAGCTCGCCCGGGATGTAGCCCGTCCGTCGACGGATCTCCACGCCTTCTCGCTGGCAGTCCATGCCGAAGGCAGTGGCCCTGCCGCGTGTGGGACGGATGATGTCGAGCAACACGCGCATGGCCGTGGTCTTGCCGGCGCCGTTCGGGCCGAGAAAGCCGAACACCTCACCCTCCCGGATGGCCAGGTCGACGTCTATGATGCCACGGTGACGGCCGTAGAAGACGGTGAGGCCGTGGGTCTCGATCACGTGGTCTGCCATGCGTTCCTCCTTATCCCGTCTCAGTGACGTTCAACGGCTTCGACGGTGATCTGCCGTTGCGTACTGAACGTGGTGGGCAAAGGCATGGTATCCTACTGTTGCCGTTTGGTCAAGAGTGTTCCGGATATCGGTCTGAGGGACGGCTGGCCTGAGGTCGAGGGGCGGGAAGGCGTAAAGCGTAAAACGTATAGCGTACGGCAAATTGCAGATGGCAAATTGCACGATGGGGGGCAGTCTGTTGTGAGGGTGGGGTGGGACGACGGGGGTGCTGGTGGCGTGGGCGCGGGTCACAGACCCGCTGGGAGCTGTGAAGGGGCGACAGGGGCGGTGGAGCCGGTGGGGCCTGTGGGGGCAGGGTTTTATCATTCTCGGTAAGTGATACCATATGGACATTGTAACAGCTTTAGGGAGGCAACTATGTCCAGACGTACTTCACTGGCGACAGAAGCGATACCGTCACTGTATGAACAACTGCAAGAGGTCCCAGACCCTCGAGACGACCAAGGGAAACGTCATCCGTTGGCGGCGATGCTAGCTCTAGCGTGCGTGGCCCTATTGTGCGGCTACCAGACGCCTAATGCCATTTCGGAGTGGGTTGACAACTATGGCAAGCGGTACTTGAGGAGCTTCGGTTTCACGCGTGATGAGCCGCCAGGGCAAGCCACGTGGTATCGCGTATTGGGCAGCATCGACTGGGCAGCTCTTGAAACACGGGTCACTCAGTGGGTTCGACGGGTGTTGAAGGTATTGGAAGGGTGTAGCACGTTGCAGGGAGTAGCCATCGACGGGAAAACGCTACGAGGGAGCAAAAGACAAGGAGCTGATGAAACCCACTTGCTGTCGGCCGTGGCGCATCGATTGGGGGTCACCTTGGCTCAGATCGCTGTAGCTGACAAGACCAACGAGATTGGCGCGATGATGGACTTGTTGAGCAAGCTCGTGGTAGAAGGGCACGTCTTTACCACCGATGCGCTTCTAACTCAGCGAGAACTGGCCCGCGAGATCCTAGATCGGGACGGAGACTTTCTCTTCATCGTGAAGCGAAACCAGCCCCAGCTCTACGAGGACATTGAGCTCTTGTTCGAGCCACCGCTTCCGTTGTTGAAAGGAGAAACCTGGCCGGCAGCAGAGACCGTCGATGCCGCCCACGGCCGGATCGAGCGACGTCGCTTGCAAGCCAGTACGATGCTAAACGAGTACGTGAATTGGCCGGGTGTCGAGCAGGTGTTTCAACTGGAACGCCAGGTCGTCGAAAAGAAGACGGGAGAGCTCACCACCCAAACGGTCTACGGCATCAGCAGCCTGTCAGAAGAGGAAGCTGATGCCGAGAGACTCCTGAGCCTAGCTCGTCAGCACTGGCATATCGAGAACAAGTCCCACTGGGTACGCGATGTCATCTTTGACGAAGATCGTTCGCAAGTGCGCCGCGGCAGACTACCTCAAGTGATGGCGACACTCCGCAATACCGTCATCAGCCTGCTGCGTGCTCACGGTATCAACCGTATTGCCGAGGCACGACGGCGCTTTGCGGCACGTCCTGATGAGGCCATAGCCCTTGTTGGCATTCCTGCTTGAGAATGATAAAGCCCTGCTGTGGGGGCCTCAGGGTTTGACAGAAGGCCCTCCCTGTGGTATTATGCGCGTTCGGATGTTAGCACTCTGGACAGCAGAGTGCTAATGAGCCGGGTCGACCATGGACACGAATCTGGAGCTTACACCCCGCCAGCAGACCATCCTGGGGCTGACCGTGCGGGAGTATGTGAAGACGGCTGCCCCGGTGAGCTCGCGCGCGCTGGTGGAGGGCTACGGGCTGCCCGTCAGCTCCGCCACGGTGCGCAATGAGCTGGCGTACCTGGAGGAGACGGGCCATCTCACGCATCCCCATACGTCTGCCGGGCGGGTGCCCACCCACGAGGGCTACCGCTATTTCGTGGAGCGCCTGCTGGGCGAGGTGGAGCTGCCCCTGCGGGAGCGGCTGACCATTGTGCACCAGTTCCACCAGGCGCGGCAGAATCTGGAGCAGTGGATGCCGCTGGCGGCCTCCACGCTGGCGCGGACGGTGCGGGGGGCTGCCCTGGTGACGGCGCCACACTCGCGGAAGGCGCGCTACAAGCACCTACAGCTCATCTCCACCCAGGGGCTGGGGGTGCTCCTGGTGCTGGTCCTGCGCGGCGGGATGGTGAAGCAGCGCATGCTGACGCTGACGGAGCCGTTCACGCAGCGGGAGCTGGCCGCGGCGAGCGACCGGTTGAACCAGGTGTGCTTCGGCCTGACGGCCGAGGAGATGGAGGCGGATGCGGAGGCGTTTTCGGGCTTCGAGGCTGACGTAGCCGAGCTGGTGGCCGACATTATGGGCCGCGTCGATGCGCGCTCGGGCGGGGCGATCTACAGCGATGGTTTGAGCGAGATGCTGCAGCAGCCCGAGTTCTCCGAGGGGGAGAAGGCCCAGGAGCTGGTGCAGGTGATGGAGGAGAGGAGCCTGCTGAAGCGGATCATCGAGGAGGCCCTCAGCCCCGACGTGGGCAACGTCCGGGTGCTGGTGGGGGGCGAGGGGCAGTGGGAGCAGCTGCGCGCCTGCAGTCTGGTGCTCACGCGGTACGGGGTGGCGGATTTCTCCACCGGGGCCCTGGGGGTGGTGGGCCCGACGCGCATGTTCTACGGCCGCGCCATCTCGGCCGTGAGCTTCGTGGCCGGACTGCTGTCGGATCTGGTGCACGAGATGTACGCGCTCGAGGCGTCCGGTGAAGGGACCGATCGCGGGTTTGATGCAGGCTGACAGGGTTGATAGGAGCTAACAAGGAGATCACTATGCCGGATGCGGAAGCAATGGAGAACGAGGCTGCCGAGCAGGTGGAGGAGGCAGAAGAGGCGGCGGTTGAGGAGGTCAGCGAGGTTGAGAGGCTCCGGGAAGAGCTGGAGCAGGCCCGGGCCGAGGCTGAGGAGTATCTGGACGGGTGGCGCCGGGCTCAGGCGGAGTTTGCCAACTACAAGAAGCGCCAGCGGGCGGAGCAGGCGAAGATCAGCGAGTTCGCCAACGCGGGTCTGCTGCGCAAGCTGCTTCCCGTGCTCGATGATTTTGATCGGGCCATCGCGACGATGCCCGAGGCGCTCCATAAGCTGAGCTGGAGCCAGGGTCTTCTGATGGTCAGGCGTATGCTGGAGGCGGTGCTGGAGTCCGAGGGGGTGGAGGTGGTGGAGACGGAGGGCGAGGCCTTCGATCCTCACTACCACGAGGCCGTGACCCACGAGGAAGTGGAGGGCTACGAGGACGGAGAGGTCATCGGTGAGGTGCAGAAAGGCTACGTCCTCGGGGACCGCGTGTTGCGCCCCGCGCTGGTGCGGGTGGCGAAAGCGCCCCCCGTGACCGGCGAGGAACAGGCGGATGAGCAGGAAGAGGAAGAGAACGACTCCGACGGTGGAGAGGGCGGCGTGATCGATGGGTAGGATCATCGGTATCGATCTGGGGACCACGAACTCGGTCTGTGCCGTGATGGTGGGCGGCGAGCCGACGGTGATCCCCAGTGCCGAAGGGGGGCGGTTGTTCCCCTCGGTGGTGGCCGTGAACCCGAAGACGGGGGAGCGGATGGTCGGGCAGGTGGCCAAGCGCCAGGCTGTGGTCAACCCGGAGAACACCATTTTCTCCATCAAGCGCTTCATGGGGCGGAAGTTCGAGGACGAGCAGGTGCAGCGGGCGATCGAGCTGGTCCCTTACCGGGTGACGGAGGCGTCGAACGGGGACGTCCGCGTGTGGATGGGCGATCAGGAGTACAGCCCTCCGGAGATATCGGCCATGATCCTGCAGAAGATTCGGGCGGACGCCGAGGCGTATCTGGGCGAGACGGTGACCCAGGTGGTGATCACCGTGCCGGCGTATTTCAACGACAGCCAGCGCCAGGCGACGAAGGATGCGGGCCGGATCGCCGGGTTGGACGTGCAGCGGATCATCAACGAGCCCACCGCCTCGTCGCTGGCCTACGGCCTGGCGAAGAAGAAGGATGAGACGATCGCCGTCTTCGATCTGGGCGGCGGCACGTTCGACGTGTCGATGCTGGACGTAGGCGACGGCGTTTTCGAGGTCCGCTCGACGAGCGGCGACACGTTCCTGGGCGGCGATGACTGGGACCGCCGGGTCATCGACTGGGTGGCGGACGAGTTCAAGCGCGAGTCGGGGGTCGACCTGCGGGAGGACCGCCAGGCCCTGCAGCGGCTGAAGGAGGCGTCCGAGAAGGCGAAGGTGGAGTTGAGCACGGTGATGGAGGCGGAGCTCAATCTTCCCTTCATCACCGCCGACGCTTCCGGCCCCAAGCATCTCCAGATGCGGCTGACGCGGGCCAAACTGGAGCAGCTCACCGAGGATCTGGTGGAGGCGACGCTGGAGCCGTGCAAGCAGGCGCTCTCCGACGCGGGCCTGAGCCCTTCTGAGGTCGATGAGGTGATTCTGGTCGGCGGGCAGACGCGTATGCCGGCCATTCAGGAGCTGGTAGGCGATTTCTTCGGGCGGCAGCCGCATAAGGGCGTAAACCCGGATGAGGTGGTGGCGTTGGGGGCTGCAATTCAGGCCGGCGTGCTCGGAGGTGATGTCAAGGACATTCTGCTGTTGGACGTGACGCCGCTGACGCTGAGCATCGAGACGCTGGGTGGGGTGGCGACGCCGCTCATCGAGCGGAACGCCACGATTCCCACCCGGAAGAGCCAGATCTTCTCGACCGCGTCGGACGGACAGACGCAGGTGGAGATCCACGTGCTCCAGGGGGAGCGGGCGATGGCGGCGGACAATAAGAGCCTGGGGAAGTTCATCCTGGACGGCATACCGCCGGCGCCGCGGGGCGTGCCCCAGATTGAGGTGACGTTCGATATCGACGCCAACGGCATTCTCCACGTCTCCGCCGAGGATAAGGCCACGGGGCGCGAGCAGTCGATGGAGATCATCCCCTCCAGCGGGCTGTCCGAGGATGAGATCGAGGAGATGGTCGAGCAGGCGGAGAGGCATCGCGAGGGCGATCGGCAGAGGAAGGAGCAGGTGGAGGCGCGCAACCAGGCCGACACAGCCGTGTACAGCGCGGAGAAGCTCCTGCGAGAGCAGGGGGATGAGGTTCCGGCGGAGGCTCGCGCTGACGTCGAGGCCCGGGTGGAGGCCGTCAAGGAGGTCCTGGACGGCGATGACGCCGCGGCGCTGCGCCAACGCAGCGAGGAGCTGCGTGGGGCGGTGCAGCAGTTGGGCGCCAGGATGTACGAGAGGGCAGCCGGCGCCGGAGCGCCCCCGGCGGGGGAAGCTGCTGCCGAACCGTCAGATGAAGAGGGCGAGGACGGCGAGGACGAAGAGGACGTCATCGAGGGGGAATTCAGCGAGGTGTAGGACGCAGTCAGGAAGCGCTCTCTGAGCAGAGACAGTAAACGTCTTCGGGAACAACGTCTGAGGCGTCTTTCGTGTAGTGGCGCTGGGGATGGGCTGGACGTTTACGGCCTGGCTGGGGCGATAGCATTGGGTTCATTGAAGGGTTATTATGGCATCAAGACGTGATTATTATGACGTGCTGGGGGTCGAGCGATCGGCCTCGCAGCGAGACATCAAGAAGGCGTACCGGAACATGGCCCGGGAGTGCCATCCGGACGTCTGCAACGAGCCCGACGCCGAGGCCCGCTTCAAGGAGGTCAACGAGGCGTATCAGGTGCTCTCTGACCCGCAGAAGCGGAACTCGTACGATCGCTTTGGGCACGCGGGCGTGGAAGGGGGGCGCGGGGGCTTCGACTTCGGCGGCTTCCGGGATCCTTTCGATATATTCCAGGAGTTCTTCGGCCAGGGGTTCGGTTTCTCCACCGGTCGTCGGCGTCAGGGCCCGAGGCGGGGAGGAGACTTACGCTACGATCTCGATCTGACGTTCGAGGAGGCGGTCTTCGGCTGCGAGAAGGACATTGAGGTGCCCCGTCAGGAGGCGTGTCCCGAGTGCGGGGGGAGCGGGGCGAAGCCGGGGACATCGCCCACGCGATGTTCGCAGTGCAATGGGCAGGGACAGGTGCGGCAGGTGCAGCGCTCGATCCTGGGCTCCTTCGTGAGCGTCACCGAGTGCCCGGCCTGTGGGGGTCAGGGGACCGTAGTGAGAGACCCGTGCTCCCGCTGTCGGGGCGAGGGGCAGGTGCGGGTGACCCGGGAACTATCGGTCAGCATCCCGCCGGGGGTGGACGACGGCACCCGGATTCGACTGGGCGGCGAAGGGGAGGGGGGGACGCACGGCGGCCCCCGCGGCAATCTCTACCTGGTGCTGCACGTGGAGCCGCATCCCGTCTTCCGGAGGCGTGATGACGACATCCTGGTGGAGGTTGAGATCAACGTCTCCCGGGCCGCTCTGGGCGGGGAGATCGTGGTGCCGACCCTGGAGGGAGAGGAGCGCATCAGCGTCGAACCGGGCACTCAGCCCGATACGGTGCTGCGTCTGCCGAACAGGGGCGTGCCTCACGTGAAGGGCAACGGCCGGGGGGATCAACTGATCCTGCTGCGCGTCGGGGTTCCGAAGAAGCTCTCCGGCGAGCAGAGAGAGCTGTTCCGGGAGCTGGGGGACACCCTGGACGACGAGGCGATCATCGAGGAGAAGCGCGGCTTCCTGGACGACGTGCGTGAGTTCCTGGGCCTGTGAGGTACGCGCGTAAGGGCTTCGGGGCGGCCTGTGGCGGTGAGACAGTCTCCCCCGGACATAGCGGCCGTCAATGGGAACGTGAAGCGTATGGAATGGCTCGAAGTTAGCGTGGAAGCGGAGGCCGAGGCCGCTGAGGCCGTCGCGGAGGTGATGTCGCGCTATGCGCACCGGGGCGTCGCCATTGAGGCCGGGCCCGATGGTTGGCACGCCGGCCCGGTGGTGGTGCGGGCCTACCTTCCTGCTGACAGTGAGCTCTGGGAGAAGAAGCAGAAGGTCCGTGAGGCGCTGTGGCACCTGGGCCAGATTGCGCAGATTCCTGACCCGTCGTTCCGCACCGTGGACGAGGAGGACTGGACTGAGGCCTGGAAGAAGCGCCTGAAGGTCCTGCGCATCGGCGAGCAGATCGTCATCCAGCCGTCGTGGCTGGCGTATGATCCAGGGCCCGAGGACGTGGTCATCGAGCTTGACCCCGGGATGGCCTTTGGCACGGGGCTGCACCCCACCACGCAGATGTGCTTACGCGCGCTGGAGGAGTTCGTCCGGCCGGGGATGGAGGTGCTGGACGTGGGCACCGGCTCCGGCGTCCTGGCTATCGCAGCGGCCAAGCTGGGAGCTCGCCGCGTGCTGGCCGTGGATAACGACGCGCAGGCGGTGACCGTGGCCCGGGCGAACGTGATTCACAACCAGGTGCGGGAGAGCGTTCGGGTGAAGCAGGGGTCCCTGGCGGATGTCTCCGGACATTACGACGTGGTGGTGGTCAACATCCTGGCGCGGGTGATCGTGGAGCTGGTGGAACAGGGGCTTGCGCGGCGGATGCGGCCCGGTGGCATCCTGATCACGGCCGGCATCACGGTCGACAAAGCGTCGGATGTGGGTGAAGCGTTCGAACGCGGGGGGCTTGAGCTGGTCGACCGGCAGCAGCAGGACGATTGGATCAGCCTGCTGGCCAGGCCAACCTGATGTGATGAGACGCGGGTGCTACTTGCGATCGGAGACCTTGTAGCGGTAGACGATGCGGCCGCGGGATAGATCGTACGGCGACAGCTCGACGCGGACGCGGTCGCCGAGCAGCACGCGGATGTAGTACCTGCGCATCTTGCCCGAGAGATAGGCCAACACCTCGTGGCCGTTTTCCAACTCCACTTTGAACTGGGTGTTGGGCAGGGCCTCGGTGACCGTTCCCTCCATATAAAGCTTCTCTTCTTTGCCCATCTTCCTGGTTCTTCTCCTCCTGATCTTACTGGTTGCTGCACCACTGAAGAGATAAGAGCCTGTCGCCTCC
>CAYVCX010000072.1:0-13209 GCA_964450435.1 uncultured Anaerolineales bacterium | reverse complement strand
ATTTCTGGAAGCCGTCGAGATCTTGTGTACCACGGATGCCCTTGCCCGCAGGCGTTGCTTGACAGCGGCAACCTAACCGTATAGAATGACCTGCCAGGCATGCGGGACAGCAGAATGAAGTATCGAGACTACTACGAGATCCTCGGTGTCGATCGCAGCGCCAGCGAACAGGACATCAAGCGGGCGTTTCGGCGCCTGGCCCGCAAGTGGCACCCCGACGTCAATGCCGACGACACCCAGGCCGAGGAGAAGTTCAAGGAAATCAACGAAGCATACGAAGTGCTGGGCAACGCGGATAAGCGCGCCAGGTACGACCGTCTGGGCCATAGCTGGAATCAATGGCAGCGTGGTGGCGGTGATTCACGCCACTTCGACTGGTCGCAATGGGTTAGCGGCGCCCCGAATGGGGCGCGCGTCACGTGGAGTGGGGACCTGAGCGACCTCTTCGGCGGCTCGAGTCCCGGAGCGTTCTCTGATTTCTTCAACGGTCTCTTTGGCGGTATGGGCAGTGGGGCGGGCACCCGTCCAGCCGCGGATATTTTGGGCGCACCGGCGGCAGCGGCTATCACAATGCATCGCCAGCGCGGGGCGTGGAGACGAACGTCACCGTGACGTTGGAGGAAGCGCTGACAGGCACCGAACGGCTGTTGGAGAGGGGCGGGTAGCGGATTCGTGTGACCATACCGCCCGGTGTGAAGACCGGTTCAAGGGTGAGGATCGCGGGCGGGGGCTGCTCTGGCTGCGGGAAGGCCGCGGGCCGAGACCTCTACCTGAACGTCACAGTCAAACCTCACGCCATCTTCGATCGTGCAGGGAATGACCTCCGCTGTAGTGTCGACGTGGATGTCTGCACCGCCGTCCTTGGAGGGTACCTGCGTATACCCACGTTGGAAGGAGAAGTCTCTTTGGAAATCCCTCCCGGCACACAGGGCGGCCAGACCTTCAGGCTGCGCGGCAAGGGCATGCCAAGCTCCCGAAATCCGAACCAGCGAGGGAGCTTACTTGCCAGGGTCGACATCAAGATTCCGGAGAAGCTGAACTGTCGCGAACGAGAGCTGTTCGAGGAATTGGCCCACAGCAGAGGAAAGAGGTAGAAATGGGAGTCCAGAAGCGGCTGGTGCTTCTCCTGGCCTTGCTGGCCTTGCCAGCACTGGCCTGCAATGCCCAGGAACTAGTGTTCGAACCCACTCCCGGCGTGCCGTCGGCATCTCCGTCGCCTGCTGTGCTCGTGGTGACCCCGACGCCCCTCTCAGAAGCGGATCTGGCAGAGCTCGACGCACAGGATGCCTTACTCACCAATATCTACCAGCGTGCCAGTCCCTCTGTCGTCTACATCGAGGTTCTGCTGGATCACGGGGTTGGCCTGGAGCAGTTGGGAAGCGGATCCGGCTTCGTGATCGATGGGCAGGGGCACGTGGTCACTAACAACCATGTGATTGAGAACGCCGACACGCTCAAAGTCACTTTCTCCGATGGGACGGTGACCGACGATGTCGAGGTCATCGGCCGGGACAGCTACTCGGACTTGGCAGTGATCAAGGTCAACGTCGGGTCCGATCGTCTGACCCCCTTGGAGCTGGGTGACTCGGACGCGCTTCAGGTGGGCCAGCGCGTTGTGGCCATTGGCAACCCGTTCGGCCTGCAGGGAACGATGACCGTCGGGGTGGTCAGCGCGGTGGGGCGTGCACTGAGGTCACGGGTACTGGAGGGGGGAGCCTTCTCCAACCCGGCGATCATCCAGACCGACGCAGCGATCAACCCGGGTAACTCAGGCGGGCCGCTGCTAGACTCGCGAGGGCGGGTGGTCGGCGTGAACACGGCGATTCGCTCACAGACGGGAGTGAACACGGGTGTCGGGTTTGCCGTACCGGTGAACACAGTCAAGCGCATCGTGCCGGTTTTGATTGAGCAGGGAGATTACGAGTATCCCTATCTCGGCATCACCTCCGATACATACTTCACCGTGGCGGAGCTGGCCGAACCCCTGGATCTGCCGGTGAATCGCGGGGTACTCATATCTGAGGTCCAACCAGGCACCGCCGCCGCCGAGGCTGGCCTGGAAGGGGGGGACCGGGAGGTTGAGGTGATGGGCCGGCCGGTTTTGGCTGGAGGCGACATTATCACTGCCATCGATGCAGTGGAACTCCATAACTTCGAGGATTTGGTCGCCTATCTGGTGAGCGACACCGAGGTAGGTCAAGAAGTGACGTTGACCATCATCCGTGACGGAGAACAGATGGAAATCCCTGTGACACTGGGAAAGAGGCCCTGAGCACCGCGAGCCAATCGGCGGTGTCGGAGGAAGCAGAAGAACCAACGTCTGACCGAAAGGGGTGAACGGAATGTTCAATCAGGACGACTTGCGTGAACTGACAGCTTACAGATTCGAGACGCCAGTGCTAAGTGTCTATCTCAACGTCGATCCCACCGACCGCACACGGGATGAGTACAGACTGAGGTTGCGGCAACTCCTGAAACAGGCCGAAGGAGCCGCGGATCACGCGGATATTGAAGCCGTCGAGGCCTTTTTCGATCACGAATATGATTGGTCCGGCCGAGGAGCGGTCGTGTTCTCGTGTCAAAAGGAGAACTTCTGGCGTAGCCACTCGTTGGCAATTCCGGTTCGCTCCGGCGTCACGGTCGCCAATCGCCCGTACATCAAGCCGCTTGCTGAGCTCGTTGATGCCTACGGCAGCTACGCGGTGGCTGTCGTGGATCGGCGTCAGGCACGGATGCTCTTGTTTGATGTAGGAGAGTTGCGAGCCAGCGATGAGTTCGTTGGCGAGGAAGTGCGCAAGCTGAAGCGGGGACGCGGGTCCTCCGGAGGGCACGGCCGCCGTGGCGGAGCTCCGATCTCCAGCCAACACGAGGAAGAGGTGGTAAGACGGAACATCCGCACCGCCGCCGAGGCAATGAAGACATTCTGGGAAAGACATGAGCCTAAGCGTCTCATCATTGCCGGGGGTGATGGATTGGTGGCTCGGTTTCAGGAGGCATTGCCCAAGTACCTGCAGGACAGGATAATCGGGGCATTCAGCGCCGATATGAACGCTACGGTTTCAGAGATAAGAGAGCTCTCCATGGAAGTCTTGGAGCAGGCGGAGGAGCAACGCAAGGAAGAGGTGGTGGATGCTGTGTTCACCGCCGCGGCGAAGGGAGGGAACGGCGTGATCCGCCTGGCGGACACCCTGGGCGCTGCTCACGAGGGCCGAATACAGACGCTGGTGATCGACCGGCACTATCATCAACCGGGTTACCAGTGCAAGCATTGCGGCTACATCACCGACCAGGATCTGAAGCAGTGCCCCTTCTGCAGCGGTGAGTTCATGGAGATCCCCGACGCCGCCGAGGCATTGGTTACGAGGGTGATTGAGGAGGGCGGTGAGGTCGAGGTCGTCGAGGATAACCCCAAGGCAGAGAAGTTCGGCGTGGGCGCGCTGTTGCGGTACTAGCGGATCCGCCGGCTTGAGTACGCCAAGACACCCCGGGCCTTTCAGATCGGCGCGGGGTGTCGTTTCTTCTGTGAAAGACTGGAGAGAGGCCGATGCCCGTAGACAGCAGGGAGCTGGCACAATCCATCGGCGACGCGGTGAGGAACGAAGCGGTTGAGGCCGACACAGTCACGGAGTATCGCGAGCCTCTGGTTGGGTTTGCCGACGCCGGGGATCTTCGCTTCCGGGAGCTGCGGCGCGTCGTCAATCCGCGTCATATGATGCCTGAGGATCTGCTGTCAGGTGCGCGATCGGTGGTCTCGTTCTTCGTCCCTTTCGATCCTCAGGTGATCGAGGCAAACGCACGCGAAGGGAAGGCAGTGGCCCAGGAGTGGGCCGTGGCGTACGTGGAGACAAACGACCTCATTGGACGGATCACAAATCGCTTGATTGAGGTGCTTGCTGCCCGCGGGCTGAGGGGAGCCGCCGAGCCGGCGACAGGCAACTTCGAAATCGAGTCCCTGACCAGCCACTGGTCGCACAAAAGCGTCGCTGCCATCGCTGGGCTGGGGAGCTTCGGTCTGCATCAGATGATCATCACGGATGCCGGATGTGCCGGCCGGTTGGGGAGTCTGGTCACTGATGCTCAGCTTCCGTCTGCAGCTCTCGAACCCACCGACAGATGCCTCTACTTGCACGACGGAAGCTGTGGTGAGTGCGTTCAGCGTTGTCCAATGAATGCTCTATCTGAGAACAACGATATCGACAGGAGGCGCTGCTGGAACCGCTGCCTGGAGGTAGCCCAAGTGTACGCGCACCTGGGAACAGCCCAGGTGTGCGGGAAGTGCGCTACTGGGCCTTGTTCGTTCCAGTCGGCGGTGCAGACACCGTAATCGATATCTCACATACTCAGAGCAGCCTCAAGGGGGCCGCCATGGCGGCCCCCTTGGTGTTTCGGGCCTGCCCCTCATATGGAAATCCAACGTGACGCTAACAGGTCTCTAATAGGAAGGCGGTATGATATGCAGGATGGAGCGGAGCCGTGCAGCGGGCTGAGTGGGCTCCGATTCACGTCTTGTTTTGTGCCTCCTGCTGACGAACGAGGGGAGTTCTGCAGAGAGGCTCTATTCTTGCAGTTGGTAGTTTGTTATTGGTGAGCCTATGAATCTAAACAAATTTACTCAAAAGGCCCAAGAGGCCGTAATGGAAGCGCAGTCCCTGGCGGGGAAGTACAACCACAGCCAGATCGACCCACAGCACTTGCTGCTGGCGCTCCTGCGACAGTCCGAGGGCATTGTGCCGCAGGTTGTCCAGAAATTGGAGGCCAATCCGCGGGAAATGGCGCTGTCGCTGGAGGGCGAGCTGAAGAAGAAGCCCACGATCCAAGGAGCGACGGCTCAGGTGGGCATCTCGCGCCAACTGGGACGGGTCTTGGACGAGGGAGAGAAAGCCGCGCAGCGGATGCGTGACGAATACGCGAGCACTGAGCACCTCTTGCTGGCGCTGACCGGTCCTCAAGGCGGTGAGGCCTCCCGCTTCCTTTCAGCGTACGGCATCACGGAGGACGCGGTGCTCCGAGCACTGACTTCGATTCGAGGAAGCCAGCGGGTTACCAGTCAGCAGCCGGAGGCGACCTACCAGGCACTGGAGAAGTACGGTCGGGACATGACCCAGTTGGCCCGGGAGGGAAAGCTCGATCCGGTGATCGGGCGCGATGACGAGATACGCCGCGTGATGCGTATCCTGAATCGCCGTACCAAGAACAATCCTGTCCTGGTTGGAGAGGCGGGCGTGGGTAAGACGGCCATCGCCGAAGGACTCGCACAGCGGATCGCCCGGGGTGACGTGCCGGAGGGGCTGAAGGACAAGCGCATTATTGAACTTGACATGGGTGCGCTGGTTGCCGGCGCGAAGTACCGCGGCGAGTTCGAGGAGCGACTCAAGGCCGTGCTGAAAGAAGTAACTGAGGCGGCCGGACAGGTGATCCTGTTCATCGATGAGCTGCACACCGTCGTGGGAGCCGGCGCCGCTGAGGGCGCCGTGGACGCGGGCAACATGTTGAAGCCCAAACTGGCACGTGGTGAACTCCACGCCATTGGGGCGACGACCCTCGACGAGTATCGCAAGCACATCGAAAAGGATGCGGCCCTGGAGCGCCGCTTCCAGCCAGTCCATGTGCGGGAGCCCTCGGTCGAGGATACCATCAGCATTCTACGTGGCCTTAAGGAACGCTACGAGGTTCACCACGGCGTGCGCATCAAGGACTCTGCCACGATCGCCGCGGCGACCCTGAGCAGTCGCTACATTGCCGACCGGCAACTTCCGGACAAGGCCATCGACCTGATAGACGAGGCAGCCTCAAGGCTGCGAATGGAGATCGACTCCAAGCCATCGGAACTCGATGAGGTTGATCGACGCATCATGCAGCTGGAGATGGAACGAGAGGCGCTGAAGAAAGAGAGTGACGAGGCTAGTCGAGAGCGCCTGAGAGATCTGGAGAAGGAGCTCGCCGATCTCGAAGAGAAGCGAAAAGCTCTGCGCACGCGCTGGGAGCAGGAGAAGAGCGCGATCCAGGCCGTCCGGGAGACGAAAGCGGAGATCGATCGAGTTCGCCACCGGATCGAAGAGGCGCAGCGTGCTCACGACTACGAGCAAGCCTCAGAGCTGCAGTACGGTCGTCTTTCTGAGCTGCGCAGACAACTCGAGGCACAAGAGGAACGGCTGAACGAGCTCCAGGAGGACGGCGGGATGCTGAAGGAAGAGGTTGGTTCGGAGGAGATTGCGGAAATTGTCTCTGAATGGACCGGGATCCCGGTATCCAAGCTGTTGGAGGGGGAGCGGGAGCGCTTGCTTCGAATGGAAGAGGCCCTGCATCGACGCGTCGTCGGCCAAGATGAAGCGGTCGAGGCGATCTCCAATGCCGTCCGGAGAGCGCGGGCTGGCCTCCAGGATCCCAACCGCCCGATCGGTACCTTCATTTTCCTGGGGCCGACCGGGGTTGGCAAGACGGAGTTGGCACGCGCGCTCGCCGAGTTCCTCTTCGATACTGAGGAGGCAATGATCCGTATCGATATGAGCGAGTACCAGGAACGGCACACCGTTTCGCGACTCATCGGCGCGCCGCCTGGGTACGTCGGCTACGAGGAGGCGGGTCAGCTGACGGAGGCGGTCCGCCGTCGACCCTACAGCGTGGTCTTGTTCGATGAGATCGAGAAGGCCCACCCTGAGGTCTTCAACACGCTGCTTCAGCTCCTGGACGAAGGCCGGCTCACCGATGGCCACGGGCGAACGGTCGACTTCCGTCACACGATCATCATTATGACCAGCAACGTGGGCAGCCGTTGGATAAAGGACATGGGCGTCGAGGGAGCTCGAGACAAGGTGATGGAGGAGCTGGACCGGATCTTCCGCCCGGAGTTCCTCAACCGTATCGACGAGATCATCCTCTTCCGCAGCTTGACCGAGGAAGATCTTCGCAAAATCGTCGACATCCAGATGCGGCGGCTGCGCGCGCTCCTCGGCGATCGGAACATGGCGCTGGAGCTAACGGATTCAGCCCGGCGTCATCTGGCCGAGTCCGGCTATGACCCGGTCTACGGCGCGCGGCCCCTCAAGCGCGTCATCCAGCGGCAGGTGCAGGACCCGCTGGCGTTGTCGCTGCTGCGCGGGGAGTTTGAGGAAGGCGATACGGTACGGCTGAGTGCCACCGATGGGCACATCACGTTCGAGGAGGCGGCCCAAGAGCCCGTCTCAGCCTAGCGTGGACGCGACACGGTGCCGGAGCCGGTGTCTGTGCGCCAGCTCCGGCACCGTGTCTTTGTCTGAAGAAGGGATTTCGAGTATAATCTTCTTGCTGGCATCTGGTGAATCCTCCTACCGAGCCAGAGACCATTCTAAGAGGTAGGACTAGAGGGGTATATCAGCCAATGATGAGGCTAGACCGTTTCACCGAGCGGGCGCAGGCAGCAGCTCAGCGGGCCGTCCAGATCATGGGGCGCTATGGACACACCCAGGTGGACACGGAACATATCTTCCTGGCGCTCTTGGAGCAGCCGCAAGGAGTGATCTCTGATCTGATGGAGCGCCTGGGAGCCGATGTCGAGCAGGTCAAACAGCGGCTCGATGAGGAGCTGCAGGAAAGCGCCAAGGCCAACGTCTACGGAGGGGGTGGGATGGGCCAGGTCTTCATTACCCCACGGGTTAAGCGCGTGCTCGATCAGGCGAATGCCGAGGCAAACCGTCTGAAGGATGACTACATCTCAACGGAGCATATCTTCCTGGCCATCACCAGCGAGAAGGACACGTTGCCGGCACGAATCCTGCGAGAGAGGGGTATCTCGAAGGATCGAATTTACGAGGTGATCGAGGAGGTGCGCGGCGGGAAGCGCGTGACTGATCGGCGAGCTGAGACTCGCTATCGGGTGCTGGAGAAATACAGCCGCAACCTGACCCAGATGGCTCACGAGGGCAAGCTGGATCCGGTGATCGCGCGGGACGACGAGATTCTGCGCGTGATTCAGATCCTTTGCCGGCGCACGAAGAACAACCCGGCACTCATCGGTGAGCCAGGCGTAGGCAAGACGGCCATCGCGGAAGGTCTGGCCCAGAGAGTCGCCGAGGGGGACGTGCCGGAGATACTCATGGGGCGGGAGGTGGTGCAGCTTGATCTGGCCTCGATGGTTGCAGGTACGCACTTCCGCGGCGAGTTCGAGGAGCGCCTCAAGGCTACCATTGAGGAGATCCAGAACTCTGAAGGCGAGATCATCCTTTTCATTGATGAGCTGCACAACGTGGTCGGCGCAGGGGCCGGTACGGGGGCACTGGATGCCTCCAGTATGATGAAGCCTGCTCTAGCGCGGGGTGAGCTGCAGTGCATTGGCGCGACGACCCTGGAGGAATATCGGCAGTACATCGAGCGCGATGGCGCACTGGAGCGGCGGTTTGCGCCGGTCTTCGTCGATGAGCCTACAGTGGACAAAACCATCGAGATGTTGATGGGGCTCCGCGATCGATACGAGGCACATCACAAAGTGCACATATCGGACGATGCCCTCGAGTCAGCAGCGCGTCTTTCGCACCGTTACGTAACCGATCGACGCCTGCCCGACAAGGCTATCGATCTAATGGACGAGGCGGCAGCCAAGCTGCGGGTGGCGCTGCACACACTTCCCCCTGAGCTGAAAGAACTGCAGCAAGAGCTGCACCAGCTTCAGACAGAGATCGATGCAGCTAGCGGGTTGGAGGACTATCAGCGTGCAGCCGAGTTGAAGACGAAGCGCATCAACGCCCAGGCCGAGTTCAACCTCAAGCGCCAGATATGGCAGCAGGAGAATCAACTCGACGAGACGATTGAGGAGCAGGACATCGCCGAGGTGGTGGCGAACTGGACCGGAATCCCCGTCGCACGGATGATGGAGACAGAAGCGGAGAAGCTGCTGCGGATGGAGGATGCGATACATAAGCGCATCGTGGGTCAGGACGAAGCCGTGGCTGCTGTCTCCGACGCCATCCGCCGTGCGCGCTCGGGGCTCAAGGATCCCAGCCGCCCCATCGGTAGTTTCATCTTCCTGGGGGCATCGGGCGTGGGCAAGACCGAGTTAGCCAAGGTGCTGGCATGGTTCCTGTTCGATGATGAGGACGCTCTGGTGCGCATCGATATGAGCGAGTATCGCGAGCGGCATACCGTCTCGCGGCTGTTTGGCGCACCGCCAGGGTACATCGGCCACGAGCGGGGTGGCCAGCTGACGGAAGCGGTGCGCCGGCGCCCCTATCGCGTGGTGTTGTTCGACGAGATCGAGAAGGCCCATCCGGATGTGTGGAATGCCCTGCTGCAGATCCTCGACGAAGGTACGCTGACGGACGGCCAGGGCCATACCGTGAACTTCCGCAACACGGTCGTCATCATGACCTCGAACATTGGGACCGAGTTCGCCCAGCAAGGAGGCACGCTCGGGTTCATGCGAGCAGGAGAAGGGAGCCTGGATGGAAACGAGCATCAGCAGAAGATCCAAAGGCAACTGAAGCAGACGTTCCGGCCGGAGTTCCTGAACCGCATCGACGAGGTCATCGTCTTCAATGATCTCACGATAGAGGACATGGAGCACATCGTGGATTTGCAGATGGCAGAGGTCACCGAGCGCCTGGAGGAGCTGGGGTTAAGTGTGAAGCTGACAGATGCGAGCCGGAGCTGGCTGGCTCGCGAAGGCTTTGATCCTCAGTTCGGCGCACGGCCGCTGCGTCGCGCTCTGCAGCGCCACGTGGAAAGCCCCCTGAGCGTCGCGCTCCTGCGCGGTGACTTCCAGAAAGGGGGCGTGGTCGTGGTCGACGTCGGTGACGAGGAGTTGGTCTTCCAACCTGGCACGGAGTGGAAAGAGCTGGGCGAGAAGGCCGCGGAGAGTGTGTCGGACGAAGTTGAGGTCGAGTCGTAGTCGGCGCAGAGCATTGTGGAGCAGGGGAGAAGGGCCTGGCTGCTGCCAGGCCCTTCTCGGTTCAGGTTCGGAATCGCTGAGAGGAAATGGAGATCGGGACACGACCCTGCTCGGGTCGGCCCCGGGAACAGGCTCGGGCGTCGGCGAAGTGCCCGTTCTGGAGCCGGGTTATCCGCCGGGGTCAGGCGGAGACCCGCGAAGGCTTCGGAGCCGGCGACCCCGGTGGGACTAGGAGCCGGGTATGAAGCTCACGCCGACTGTCCCGGGACCGGAGTGGACAGCCAGTGCCGGAGAGAGCTCTGTGACGATGGTCTCGGTGCAGTCGAATCGCTCCGTCACCATCGCCTGTAGTGTCTCCAGCTTCTCCCGTGCCGCCACGTGCATGAAAGCAACTCTGATGTGTGCGCCTTCTCCGACCCGCTCCTGCATCAACTCAACAATGCGGCGGTAGGCTCTCAGCCGGCTTCGCGTCGTGGCGAGCGCGACGATCTCTCCGTCCTCCATACCGATAATCGGCTTGATGTTGAGCAGCGAGCCGACCAGATGCTGCGCCTTGCCGATTCGACCGCCCATGTGAAGATAGCGCAACGTATCCGCTGTCTGAATCATCATTCCCTGTCGGGCGACCTCTCGGGCTCGATGCAACACTGATTCGAAATCGAGGCCGTCCCTGGCTGCCCGGGCGGCCTCAATGGCCACCCAACCTTGTGACATGGCCACCTGCAGGGTATCGACCACCTCCACTTGCACATCGGGGGTGCGTTCCTGGAGCATCTCCACGGCAGCCCGGCACGATTGGTAAGCCCCGCTTCCCTTGGATGTCATGGTCAGCACGATGATCCCTCGCACCCGGTCAGCCAGGTTCTTCAGGCCTCTCAGGTAATCGCCCGGTGCAGGGTTGGACGTCGTGGGGAGCCGCTTTGCCTCTGCCAGCCAATCTGCGAACTCCCCAGGCTTGACGTCAACCATGTCCCGGAGAGTGACCAGCCCGCGGTGGATGTAGTACGGCACAATCTCGATCCGCAACTTCTCAATCAGCCTGTGCGGAATACTGGCCGTTGTGTCCGTGAGAATACCGATCCTGGGCATTCCTCCTCCTGTATGCTTCAGCCCGAGCGCCCGAGGGCTCTACCCCTGCCAATAATCACGGGCACGCTCGCCCCAACCCCGGCGCTGGCGGGCGCACCGGAGGGGCGCTCCCTCTGGCGGCCCCGCGTGGGGCTGACGTTTGACGCGTTTGTACTCCCCACTGGCCTGGACCCTGAGTGCCCCACAGTTGGGCAGCCGAGCCACTGATGCGGCTCGACATCTCAAGCATTCGGTAGCGGGAACAGGATCTCTTCTCATCTCGCATCTTCATTGCGGCGCGGTATGCTCGAACCACACGGCGGCGCTGCCCGGCGCACGCTTGGGCCGCAAGAGGCGATAGTAGAAGCCATTCATGCATATGTGGTCCACGGGTTGGTAGTTCTGACCAATAGCCTCCAGCACGGGGGGAGGATAGAATTGAGCGCGGAAGATGACGAGATCGAAGACCTGCCGGTTCACGTAATCCACGATCTCAGATGTGTCCAGCAGGCCGTTGTTGTAGAGGTTGAGTAGCTGGGTCGGATTGGTCACCACTGGCTTGTCCGCAAGAAGGCTGAACATGGCCTCCTCGCTCAGAATGGGGCCTTCAGCGGCCCGCACATAGGCCATGATTCGTTCCCCAGCCGCTCGGTCGTCAGGCGTGAGCAGATGTCCTAGCTGCGTGTAGCCCATAGCGTCATGATAGGCGACCGGTGCGCAGTGTGTTGAGACCAGTTGATCCCCCTGCCCATACACCAGCTGGTCGTCGACGCCCAGCGTTCGAGCCACCGACCCGAAGACGGGGCCGGTGGTCGGAAGATGGAGCATTCGTGGAGCCTGCAGCAGGTAGAGGAACGGGACCATCACAGCCCACAGCGACGGGATCGAGAGTTCCAGCCGCGAGATGCGCAGTTGTGAGCTCTTTGCTTTCCTCCCCACCCTCCCGATGGCTAGACCAGAGAGGATGCAGGCAGCAGCGACGGCCGTGTTGAAGTAGCCAAACCCCGCACCCCATTTCCCGCTCAGAGCCCCGACGCCCAGGGCGAAGAAGAACCACACCGAGTAGGCCGACAGCCGATCCCAGAACAGCTCGTAGACGAAGTAGCCGGCCGCCAGCAATACGAACAGCGTGTGCAGGCGGAACCACTGCCGAAAGAGGAAGAGCGTCTGTCGGTAGTCGAACTCGTTGACGTTGGCCTGGATGATATTAACCCACCACGCGCCGTCAGTCGCGACGTTGATTAGCCAGAAGACAGATCCTGCCGTGATGGCCAGGGCAGCTCCAGAGAGCAGCGCCTTTCTTATGTCCCTCAGAAAGACGTAGGACAGAGCCGCCGCGACGGTGAAAACCGCTGTCTGCTTGGTATAGCCGGCACAGAACAGCATCAGCAACCCCAGGACCAGGTTGCGCTTTCCACGTGTGGGATGTTCGAACCCGGCGATGAAGGCGATGGCCAGCGTCTCGAACATCACCAGCGTCATGTGCATCCTGGACAGGGGGCCGATCTGGTAGACGTAGTTCGAAGCTAGGAAGCCCAGCCCAGAGATGGTCGGAATGAGCAAGCCTTTCATCCCGTCTTGACCCGGATCTCTGATACTGCGCCGTACGACGACAAATATAGTGACGGCGGTGATGATGGTGGCGAGAAACGATACCAGTCTGCCAGCGACGAGCCGGGGGCCCAAGATCGGGAGCAGCGGGACAATCAAGACGTGGAACAGGGGAGGGTAGTTGGAGGCATAGAACGGAAAGGTAGCGTTGTCGCGATAGGGCCACTCACCCCGCCCGTAGAGAATGGCGTCGTACAGCTCGAACCCCTCGCCCTGATCGTAGTCGAAAGGCCAGCGGAAGAGATCGACTGCGTAGGTAACGTACACCGCGAGATAGAAGACATAAGCTGCCACGGCGAGAACAGCGAGCAGCGTAGCAAGGATCTGAAGAAGACGAGACAACGTTCGGTTCATAGTGGTGGTCGCTGTCAGGCCGGTCGGTCCCCCAAACGCAATAGAATCAGGCCCACCAGAATGGCACCTGATCCCAGGCCGACCCCAATCTTCTGCAGAGGCCCAAATGCACTCCATTGGCTCAGACCAAGGACATCCGCGCTCAGAACGCCGAGGATGCCAACCACGCTCAAGGCGATGACGAAGATACCCAGTTGCCGTTTGGTGACCATAGATGTGGAGGTCTGAGTGCCTGGTTGTCTAAAGCGTAGAAAGGCGGACGAATATGCCTCTCATGATGCTTCAGCCTTGGTGTCCATCTCAATGGATGGACCGCC
>CAYVCX010000071.1:0-13339 GCA_964450435.1 uncultured Anaerolineales bacterium | reverse complement strand
GCTCCTCCCCGCCCCAAGGGACGGGGTTTCCGCCGCCAAAGGGATTTCATGAAAGATCGACCGATGCTGTGGGTATTCCTCGCCTTCCTCCTGGGCTTCGCACTGCCGGTGTGCACCTGTGTGGGCACGGGACTGGCCACGTTGGGGTCGCTCAGCAGCCTCGCCCAGCAGCCGATGCCGCTGGTGCCAGGCCGCGGCGACGCCGTTGCCGTGATGTTCCTCGACGGTACCATCACCGCCGGTCCACAGGACTACCTCACCACAACCGGGATCACGCCCAGCCGCGTGCGTGCTCTACTGGATCAGGCGGCCGCCGACCCCTCAATCAAGGCCGTCGTGGTGCGCGTCAACAGCCCCGGGGGCAGCGTGGTCGCATCCGACGAGATCTACCATGCTCTGCTGGCGTTCGACAAGCCCGTAGTCGTCTCGATGGGGGAGGTGGCGGCCTCGGGCGGCTATTACATCTCGTGTGCTGGCGACCACGTGATGGCGCATCCAGACACGCTGACCGGATCGATCGGGGTGATCAGTCAATTCGTCAACGTGGAGGAACTGATGGACAAGATCGGGGTGGACGTGGTCGTGATCGCGACCGGGCCGCGCAAGGACGTGGGAAGCCCCTTCCGGGAGATGACCGATGAGGAGCAGGAGCTCTGGAGAGAGATCCTCGATCAAGTCTACGAGAGCTTCGTGGAAGTCGTTGCTGAGGCCCGGGACCTATCCCCGGAGACGGTCCGCGAGCTGGCTGACGGGAGCCTCTACACGGGCCAGAGAGCGCAGGATCTGGGCCTGGTCGACAGCGTGGGCACCCGGCAGGACGCTATTGACAGCGCCGCAGACCTGGCAGACATCCCAGGAGAGCCGCGAGTGGTCGAACTCCGGGCTCAGCCATCCCTGCTGGAGATGTTCTATGGATTCCAGGCGCGGTCGCCACTGCCTGCGCTCGAGGAGCTCATCGGCTGGGCCGGAATCCCGTCTGTACAGTTCCTGGGGCTGGAGCCCTAGGCTTGAGCCCTAAGCTGGACCCAAGGCTCGAGCCTGGGCCGGAAGCCAACAGACCAAAACCCATACAACAAGTGAGCCGCTGAGGATGCGGTTGTGACGTGCACCCAGCCTCAAGATACCTCAGCTACTATCGGGCTCAGGACCTGCGCCGCGTCGCGCAGCGCAAAGACGGCCACCAGCCCAATTAACCCCGTCGTCAACCCGGCCGCCAGAAAAACCGTCTTAGTCTGCAGGATCGAGCCCGCAGCAGCTGACAGCCCCCCGGAGATGGCCATCGAGGACATAACCAGCAGGTTGACGGCCGATTGCACCCGCCCGCGGATTTCGTCGGGCGCCACTGTCTGCGCGACGGCGTCCAAGGCCCCCCGAGCCACGACGAGACACATTCCCATCAGCGCCACACTAATCAAAACAACGGCGTAGGTGGGCGCGTAGGCGAAGGCCACAATTGCCGCTCCGGCCAGGATCAGCATTCCGCCGACCAGGGTGCTGGTCGCCATATCCATGGCGACGCGGGTCGCCAGGAGACCTCCCAGAAGAGAGCCCAGACCCAACACGCTTATGGCGAACCCATACTCCAATCCGCCCGCCCCGAGCCTCGTCTTCAGGTGCGGGATAGCGAGCAGTATGACGGCCCCCGCTCCCAAGGTGGCCACGGCTGTCACGACGAGGACACGGCGCAGTACATCGCTCTGACGGATGAAACCGAGTCCATCGGCGATGTCGTTCCAGAGGCTATGCTCCTCGGCGGCAACCGCCTCTCCCCGGCCGTTGGGGGGAATGTTCATCAGACTGACCGCCACTGCAGAGACGAGGAACGTCCCGCTCCTGAAGAGGATGGCTGAGGGCTGCCATAGCTGCACAGCAAGACCCCCGATGGCGGGGCCAGCGATCAGGGCGATGACGTGACTGCCCTGCATCAAGCCGTTGGCGGTCACCAGCAAGCCCGGGGGCACAATCTTGGGCAGGCTCGCGTTGCGCGCCGGTCCGAAGCACACTCCCGCCAGAGCCAGGCCGGCTGCCGCCGCATAGAGAATCCAGATCTGCTGAAGGCCGCTGATGAACAGGATAGGCAGCACGATGAGAGCCCGCAAGAGATCGGATGCGACCATCACGAGCTTGCGGTTCATCCGATCAGCGATGACCCCGCCCACCAACCCAAAGGCAACCTGAGGCAGCACGATGGACAGCGCCGGGATAAGCATAGCCAGGGGTGAATGGGAGAGATCGGAGATGAGTGTGATACCAGCCACGATCAGGCACTGATCCCCGATCATAGAAAGCAACTGCCCGCCCCACAGCAGCGCGAAATCCCGGTTCCGGAACAGTTGGTGAGCCGGGTGACCCCGACCCAGAGAGAGGAAAGCCCCTGCCAGCCCTCGTCCACCCCCCGCGGATGGCGGGTCCTGGTTCTCAAACGGACTCGCGCGCCTCGTGTTCATTATGACAGCTTCCTCAAGAACTGACCGCGCGGCCTACTCGTACAATGAAGCAGGCTCTATCCAACAAGCAGGCCAGGACCTCACGCTCTGTTGTGGGAACCAACGGAGTTAGTCCAGCACGCCGCGAAAGCCACCAGCCGAGATGCCATCGGAGACGGCGCGCCTGGTCAGGGAAAGCGCAGCAGGGTGACGCGCTCCCAGACGCTGCTCCAGGGACATCTCCTCCTGCACAATCCACAGGTTCACCCGGGCCTTCCGACCCTGCTTGTCCACGAACGTCATCACGGTGGCATGGGGTGAGACGCCAACAGGCACGGCAGGAACATCGGCTGCCACAGGTCGCTCCGTGTATCGAGCCACCGGACCGTGAGGGCCCACCACAGTGACCGTCCTGTAGTCGGGCAGTCCCTCGACCGAGAGCATCGCTACCCAATCGCCATCAGCAGAGAATCCACGCTTCACTGCGGCGGCGCGCACGTAGTTCTGCAGAACGTCGGCAGCATACCGATTGGTGACCCGGCGATGGATCTTGTCCCAGCCACCATTGTAGGCAGCCAGAGCATAGTATACGTCGCCATTGCCGTCGCGTATGATCTGCGCCAGGGTGCCCGTGCCCGCCGCCACGTTCGTCCACGGATCTCTGAGCGCGTCGGCACTGGGCCGCCAGGGGAACGGTTTCACACACATCAGTCCGATGGCCCCCGTCGGCCCCACCACTGTTTCAATACCGCGAGACTCCTTCCAGATGACCGAGGCGACCAGGTCTGGATCTATGCGACGCTGCTCTGCGTAGTGCAGGACGATATGCTCCCAACGGGTCACCACGGGCGCCCAATAGGGCGAAAGACCCGGGACACCAGAGGAATCGTCACCCTGCGCGAGCACAGGGTGAGCGTAGGATGCGACAATAAGCACCGCCAGCAGGGCGGCTAGAGTCGGTATTTTGAACGTCTCCATCGTCAACGGAACCCCTCCTTTCCACAAGACTGGGACACGTTCGCGCGTTTATATCGTAAAATCGCGGTTTGTCAAGTCAGGCTCAGTTGGCACATCCTTTTGCCTCCACTCCCTCACCACCCCACGGCGTAGCGCAAGGCCGCATCAGCGTGAATCGCAGTCGTATCAAAGAGCGGCACATCGACATCGGCCTGCCTGACCAAGAGAGGGATCTCGGTGCAGCCGAGGATGACGCCTTCGGCCCCGCGGGCCTCCAGCCCACTGATGATCTCGACAAAGGCGTCTCGCGAAGCCTCACGGATCCTCCCGGCGACGAGCTCTCCGTAGATAATGTCATTCACGAGCTCCTGATCCTCCGAATCCGGGACGAGCACGGTGATCCCCTTCTGTGCCATTGCCTTCGGATAGAACGCCTCCTGCATAGTGAATGCCGTGCCGAGCAACCCCACCGTCTCCATGTTCCGCTTCTGAATGGCGTCACCAACAGCATCCAGCAGACTCAGCATAGGGATGTCGACAGTCGCTGCAACCTCGTCGAACACCATATGCATCGTGTTGGTGGCGATGAGCACGAAATCAGCACCAGCCCCTCCCAGTACCCGAGCTGCCATACTCAACCCCTCCGCCACCAGATCCCAGCGGCCCTCTCGGGGCCAATCGACGTAAGGCTGGAAACTGACGCTGTAGATCAGGACCTGGGGATACGCGTAGTCACCGCAACGTTCGGTGTAGGTGCGGGTGATGTACTCGTAGTACGCCACCGTCGACTCTGGGCTCATGCCACCCAGAATACCGATAGTCTTGTGCATCGTTCCTCCTTGCAGGGTAGCTCGCAACGCATCGAGGCCCCATGGTTCAGCGAGCAGAAGCCAAGGGCTGCCCTCCTATCCGTTCGGCACTCTCGTCGGCGGAGGTGCTGGTTTGGGACATCATGACCCGGACCAGGTCGCCCACAACAGGGTCGCCTGACTTCCGGGCAATGCCGCACGCCTCCTCTGCACCCAATCGGGCGCTCGGGCAGACGATTATATCCTCCCCGGGTCCGCGGGCAAACGGACGGAGCAGCAAAGTGACAGATGGAACGTCGCACGTCCACTGATTCGGAGCCCTCTCTCCTCTCCCGTGCCCTCCCGAGGGCGCCGGTCATCGACACGCGACCGAAACGCGATCCCGATAGGAGAGCAGCCGGAGCCGGGGCGCTGCCCGGGAGAACGGGCTCCCACCTGTGGGAGGTCGACCCCCGGATCATCCTGGCATCCCTCGAACAGGATGTGGCGCGTGCTGACCAGGCAGCACTTAAAGTCGGGGGGTATCTGTGCTACAATGGCGACCTGAACGCGCCTGGCACCGCTTGCCCGGCTCTCGTCTGACCATCCTTGAGAGGAGAACGACATGTTGACCTACGACACTCCGCTCGTCCCCGGGCCGACCCGGGTCCCCGAAGTGGTGCGGCAGGCTTACCTGACCGATTACGGTTCCGCCGACCTGGAGCCAGAATACATCGACCTCTATGCCGAGGTACAGAACCGGCTGCACACCATCCTGGGCACCAGGAACAGATTGGCGATTATGACCGGCGAGGGCATGCTCGCCCTCTGGAGCGCCCTGAAGAGCTGTATCGAGCCCAAAGACCGCGTCCTGGCGGTCAGCACGGGCGTGTTCGGTTACGGCATCGGCGAGATGGCTGCCTCGATCGGCGCCGAGGTTCGGTGGGTGGAGTTCGCCTACGACGAGGTGCTTCGGCCCGAGCCGGTAGAAGAAGCCATCATCGAGTTCGCGCCCAAGATGGTGACTGCGGTACACTGCGAGACGCCGTCGGGCACCCTGAACCCGGTTCACCAGGTCGGGGAGCTGGTGGAGCAACACGAGGTGCCTCTCTACTACGTGGACGCGGTCGCCAGCGCCGCGGGGACGCCGGTCCTGGTTAACGAATGGAACATCGACCTATGCCTGATCGGCACGCAGAAGGCGCTCTCTGCATTCCCCGACCTCGCCGCCGTGGTCGTGAGCGACCGAACCTGGAGGACCATCGCCCAAGTGGAGTACGCGGGCTACGACGCGCTGCTCCCCTACCGCGATGCGCTGGATAAGGCGTGGTTCCCCTACACGCCGGCATGGGCCAGCCTGGCGGCGCTCAACGCGGCGTGTGGCCTGGTGCTCGACGAGGGGCTCGACGCTGTCTACGCTCGTCACGCCCGCGCGGCGGCCCACTGCCGCCAGCGAGCCCGGGCTCTGGGTCTCTCGCTGTTCCCCGCGGACGAGGCCTGCTCCCCCACTGTCACGGCTCTCCGGGTACCTGATGGCCTGGCGTGGGATGAGCTCGACCGCGAACTGCGGCGGCACGGCATGGCCGTCGCCGGCTCCCTTGGCCCGCTGGCAGGGAAGGTGTTCCGCATCGGCCATATGGGAAGCCAGGCCCGCGTATCCCTGGTGGACCGTGGGATGGACATCCTGGCCCAGGTCCTCGACGAGCTGGGTGTGACGGCGTTCTAGCCAGGAAAAATCTTTCGCGGTGGGCACCGGATCAGCGCGGGGCGGCTCGTGTCGCGAGGGCGATGGCCCCGAGCACACCGGCCCGGCCACCCAGGGCAGGAGGAACGATGTAGGCGTCGATCTCCTGAGTGATAGCCGGGGCCCGAACGTACCCGCTGAGGAGAGCTTGCACCTCGGCGCGCACCATGGGGAAGAGGAACGACCGATCCATCACTCCGCCGCCCAGGATGATGCGCTGGGGCGACAGGATGCAGATGATAGACGTCAAACCCAGTGCCAGGTAATGCGCCTCCAGAGGCCAGGCCGGGTGATCATCCGGAAGGCTTTCACCGCGTTCGCCCCAGCGCTGCTCTAGGGCCGGTCCCGCCGCGAGACCCTCCCAACAGTCGCCGTGAAAGGGGCAGGAACCCTCGAAGGGATCGCGAGAAGTGTCGTGAGGAACCCGATTGTGCCCCATCTCGGGGTGCACCAGCCCGTGGAGCAGATTTCCCTCCACCAAGGCCCCGCCCCCAATGCCCGTCCCCACGGTGATGTATACGAACGTGTCAAGGCCCTGAGCTGCACCCCAGAGATGTTCGCCCAGGGCCGCCGCGTTCACGTCGGTGTCGAATGCAGCCGGGACTCCCAGCGCAGACTCGACCCGCCCCCGGAGATCGACGTTCCGCCATCCAGGCTTGGGCGTCGTGGTGATAGTCCCAAACGTCGGGGAGCCCAGGTCTGGATCCAACGGTCCGAAAGACCCGATGCCCATCGCAGCGATAGCTACCGGCTGATCCTCGAAGAATGCTGTCGCCCGCCCGATCGTCTCGTCGGGTGTGGTAGTGGGAAACTCGGTCTCGGACAAGATTTCACCCGGCCCCGCCCCCACCGCACATGCGAACTTCGTGCCCCCGGCCTCAATGCCCCCGTACAGCCTCACGCTCCACGCTCCAAGTCAACCGCCCGTCCCGTCTCCGGTCGACGGCCATTCACCGCCCGGGTAAGGTGCGCCAGTCATCAGAGCCCTGGGCTTCAACCTACTCTCCATAGGTCTCTTCGTAGTCCGCCATCGCCGCCCGCACGATCCGCAGGGCATACTCGCGATCGACGACTTTCTCAATCAGCATCTGCGACTCCCCGCCGGGGACCATCTTGTAGGTGCTGAAGTAATGCTGCAACCGGTTCACCAGAACCTCAGGCACATCGGAGACGTCCTGAGCCGTGCTCCAGAACTGGTCGTTCTCCAGAACGGCGATGATCTTGTCGTCCGCCTCGCCGCCATCGATAGCCTGCAGCCCCCCCACCACCCGGGCGCTGAGGATCACCTCCGAGCGGTTGAGCGGCCTCTCACTGATCACGCAGATATCCAGCGGATCGCCGTCCCCTCGCTCGGCCCTCGGTGACAGCTCGTGCACCCTCCTGTCACAATACGTCCGCGGGATAAACCCATACAACGTGGGCGGCTGCGACGAGGTCCGCTGCGGTCGGTCCACCCACATGTATCCCGTGGTCTTGTCGATCTCGTACTTGATCAAGTCGAACTGGGTGATCTCAATGTAGGCGTGGACAACGTGCGGTGGATCCGGACCCACCTCCAGCCCATGCCACGGATGAGGCCTCCAGCGGTAGAATGGTTTCGGAAAAGACACTTTGCACCTCCAGAAACTCGTAGACCGAACGGTAGAGCGAGTGGACCCGATCTCGCTCAGCCTGGAACGTCAGATCAAGACCCAGAGCGAGGCTATGCCATGCGGTGATCAGTCCCAAACGTACTCGGGCCATTGAGAATCGCCGGTTGGCCGCCCGGTCGCAGTCACGACCCGTCAACCCCGGCGGCCTCGAAGGCTGCGGTCACGATTTCTCGCGCCTCCTTCTGGACCCTGGCCAGATGCTCCGGCCCCTTGAAGCTCTCGGCGTAGATCTTGTAGACGTCCTCCGTCCCTGACGGGCGGGCCGCGAACCATCCGTTCTCGGTCACCACCTTCAGTCCCCCGATCGGCGCATCATTGCACGGCGCCCTGGTCAATTTCGCCACGATCTCCTCCCCCGCCAGCTCATCCCCCTCGACCATCTCCGGCGACAGTTGTTTCAGGGCTCTCTTCTGGGCCTGGGTGGCCGGTGTGTCGATGCGTTCGTAGACGGGGCTCGCGAATTGACCCTCCAGCTTCTCGTAGTGTTCGCTCGGGTCCTTTCCGGTGGTGGCTGTGATCTCCGCTGCGAGAAGGTCGAGGAGCAGACCATCTTTGTCCGTGGTCCATACCACCCCGTTCCTCCGCAGGAACGACGCTCCGGCACTCTCCTCCCCACCGAAGCCGAGCGAGCCGTCCAGCAGCCCATCCACAAACCATTTGAAGCCGACGGGCACCTCGCACAACGACCGGCCGAGGTACCCAGTTACCCGGTCAACCATAGAGCTCGAGACCACGGTCTTCCCCACCGCCAGATCCTCGTCCCACTGAGGGCGATTCTGGAACAGGTACCAGACCGCCACCGCAAGGTAATGGTTGGGGTCCATCAATCCGCCGCTTCGAGTAACGATTCCGTATCGGTCGTAGTCCGGGTCGTTGCCAAAGGCGATATCGAACTCGCCTCTCAGCTCCAGCAGCCCCGCCATCGCGTGATGGGACGATGGATCCATCCGGATCTGCCCGTCGTGGTCCACGGGCATAAACCGGAAGGTGGGATCCACCTCCCGGTTGACCACCTCGATGTCGAGCCCGTACCTGTCGGCGATGGGGTCCCAGTAGGCCACGCCCGAGCCTCCCATAGGATCGACGCCGATCCGGAGACCGGCCTCCGCAACCGCCTTCATATCCAGCACGCTGTCGAGGTCGCGCACGTAGGGCGTGACGAAGTCGTGGGGATGCGTCGTACCGGCTTCGAGGGCCCGTGTCAGAGGGACGCGTTCGACAGCACTGAGACCGTGCTCCAGAATCTCGTTAGCACGGGTCTCGATGCGCCTCGTGATCTCCGGGTCCGCTGGTCCCCCGTGCGGAGGATTGTACTTGAATCCGCCGTCGCCGGGCGGATTGTGCGAGGGAGTGATCACCACGCCGTCGCCCAGGCGTGCTGACCGTCCCCGATTGTACGTCAAAATCGCGTGGGAGATCACCGGTGTCGGCGTGTACCCGAACCCCGCCTGGACGAAGACGTTGACCTGGTTGGCGGCGAAGACCTCAATGGCGGTGCGCAGGGCGGGCTCCGACAGAGCGTGGGTATCCATGCCGGCGTACAGCGGTCCCGCGATACCCCTGGACTCCCTCAACTCACACAGGGCCTGGCAGATGGCCAGGACGTGCGCCTCGTTGAAGGAGCCCTCCAGCGAGCTCCCGCGGTGCCCGGAGGTGCCAAACGACACCCGCTGAGCGGGGTCCTCGGGATCGGGCCTTTCCGTGTAGTAGGCAGAGACCAGCCGCGGCACATTGACGAGAATCTCGGATGGAGCTTTCTCGCCTGCTAGTTCGTGAGCGGTCATCCTACTACCCCCTCTCGGCCGTGAGTCCGCCGTAGCCATCCGCCGGGCAACGACACGAAGAGCTGTTCGCCTACCATGTGTCAAGCCCAGGTGGTCATTCACTCTCGACCCCTGTCACGGTACCAAAGTATACGTCTGAGTTTCGCATTGAGCAAATGCAGGGAGGGCAGTGCTTCATCAATTTCCTTGTATCAGGCGACCGGAGCCTCTTCTTTGGCCCACATACAGCGTACGAAGGACCCTGGCCGCCAGTTCCCGCCCGATGACCCGGGCGTGGAAGCCCCGGTCAGCCGGCGCTGTGTGGGAACGACAGCGTCCTGGCCAGAGTTCGACCCTGCTTGACAAATCGCGATTACGTAGTATCATCGCGGCATCTCGGGCAGCAAGAGAGCTTGAGGGTGACATTTATGAGCCGCCGATTCATAGACGGACGCGCCTATCTCTACACGTATACCTATTTTACCCCGCCACCGGCGGCTGCTTCACGGCGGGTGGAGGCCTGATGCGGTAGAGTGCAGTTAGGCGACATCCGGAGTAGATCGACAAGCGTGGAGCAGATTGCTCCACGCTTTTTTTGTACCCATCGGAGGGACTGTGACCTGTCGTGGAATACGGGGCGCCATCTGCGCCGATGCAAACGAGGCGGGCGCCGTTCTATCGGCGACACGGCGGCTATTGGAGCGCATCGTATCTGCCAATGACGTGTCGGCGGACGATGTCGTCAGTGTGATCTTCACGGCCACGCCCGACCTGGACGCGACCTATCCGGCTCGTGCCGCCCGCCAGATGGGCTGGACGAACGTACCCCTGCTGTGCGCCCAAGAAATGGCCGTGAGAGACAGCCTGAGCCGCTGCATCCGCGTGCTGATCCACTGGAACACGGACCGCACGCCCGACGAGATCCATCACGTGTATCTGGGCGAGGCGCGTGCCCTGCGGCCTGATCTAGCAGAGATAGAGTTGACTGAGGAGGAATCGTGAGCAAGAGAGTAGCGTTTCAGGGCATCGCCGGGGCGTATTCCGAGCAGGCCATCCGCGAGTTCTTCGGAGCGCAGATCGAAAGCGCTCCATGCAACGCCCTCGACGACGTGTTTCTGGCAGTCGAGAATGGGGATGCCGAGTACGGCATGGTGCCTGTCGAGAATGCCGTCGCCGGATCGGTGGCACGCTCCTATGAGCTGCTCTTGGAGCACGACCTCCGCATTCACGCCGAGGTGATCCTCCGGGTGCGGCATACGCTCATGGCCCCTGCAGGCACGTCGATAGATGAGATTGAACGCGTCCAGTCACATCCACAGGCGCTGGCCCAATGTCAGCGCTACTTGGAACGCCATGGACTGGAGCCCCAACCCGCCTTCGACACCGCCGGAGCTGCCCGGGATCTATCCACCAATGGGAAACCGGGCATCGCCGTGATTGCCAGCTCGCTGGCTGCCGACCTCTACAGTCTGGAGATTCTGGACCAGGGGATTGAGGACTACCCATTCAACTACACCCGGTTCTTCGTGCTCGCCCTGGAGAGCCCGGCACGGGCCCGCCGCAGTAAGACCTCGCTCATCTTCACGACGCCTCACCACCCGGGGGCGCTCTACGATTGCATGGGTGAGTTCGCGAGACGACGCATCAATCTGACCAAGATCGAATCGCGCCCGCGTCTCAACCGGCCCTGGCAATACGTCTTTTTCCTTGACTTCGAGGGCCACTGCCAGGACCCACGCTGTGAGGCAGCCATCATGAGCCTGCTGAGGCGCTCGTCGTTCGTCAAGCTGTTGGGATCGTACCCGGCAGCCACCACTCCGACGCTGGAGAACGGGACGCGGGGTGCCGGTCGCCCACACACCCGTCGCGGTTTCTTGCGCGATGGAGCGCATAGCACCAGAGACACCGTGGAGGCAAGCGCCATCCAAGAAGAGGGAGTTAATCTGTCATGATCATCGTGATGAAACAGGGTGCCACCCAGGCGCAGGTGACCAACGTCACCGCTCGCATTGAGCAATGGGGCTGCCAGGCGCACGTATCCCAGGGCGAGGAACGCACCATCATCGGCGTCATCGGCAACGGACGCCCCCTGGATCGCGATCCGATCGAGCGCATGTCGGGCGTCGAGCGAACAGTGCCAATACTGAGGCCCTTCAAACTGGCCAGCCGCGATTTCCACCCCCGGAACACGGTCATCGATCTGAACGGGGTCTCCATCGGTGGAGACCGGCTTACCGTCGTGGCCGGTCCGTGCGCCGTGGAGAGCCGCGAACAACTGCTGGGAACCGCCCGCGCCGTCAAGAAAGCTGGGGCAAAGGTGCTGCGCGGCGGTGCGTACAAGCCGCGCACCTCGCCCTACAGTTTCCAGGGTCTGGGGGAGGAGGGCCTGGAGATGCTGGCCGAGGCCCGGGAGGAGACCGGGCTGTTGATCGTCACCGAGGTGATGGAGCCGGACCTGGTACCGCTCGTCTCCACCTACGCCAATATTCTCCAGGTTGGGGCGCGGAGCATGCAGAACTACGCCCTCCTGCACGCCGTCGGGGAGGCCCAGAAACCGGTGCTCCTCAAGCGAGGCATGATGTCCACCATGGAGGAGTTGCTTATGTCGGCAGAGTACATCCTCTCCCACGGGAACAACCGCGTCATCCTATGCGAGCGCGGGATCCGCACCTTCGAACCTTACACCCGCAACACCCTGGACGTCAGCGCCCTGCCATTGCTGAAGCAGCTGAGCCACCTGCCCGTCATCGCCGACCCGAGCCACGGGACGGGCAAGTGGGAGCTGGTTGAGCCGGTCGCCCGCGCCGCCGTGGCTGCCGGGGCCGACGGCCTGATGATCGAGGTCCATCCTCACCCCGAGAAGGCACTCTCCGATGGGGCACAATCTCTCAAGCCGGAGCGCTTTGCCGCGCTGATGGAGAATCTGGTTCCCATCGCTGAGGCAGTCGGGCGGAGAATATAGAGTGGAGACTGTATGGCAAAGAGAATCGTGCAGACCGGCGAGCGCCCCACCCGGCCGGCCACCTCACGCCCGGAGCAGAACTGCATGTTGGATCTCCGGGCGAAATCGCCAGGCCGCATGGCCGGTTGCGGCTTCAAGAAAGCTATCAGGTATACCATGAACAATGAGACCAACATAAGGTCACGACAATGAAACAACTTGCCGAATCCCGAGTCACTATCGTCGGACTGGGACTAATGGGGGGATCCCTGGCGGGTGCCCTGCAAGGGAAGTGCGAGACTATCGTCGGCGTGGCGCGACGGGAAGACACCATCACCACCGCACTGGGACGCGGTTTCATCGACGAGGGTACGACCAGTCTGGCGGATGGCGTGAATAGGGCAGACATCGTCGTTCTCGCCACACCAGTCCGGGTCATCCTACAACAGCTCTCCAGGATCGGCTCGCTCCTGCCGCAGAGCTGCCTGCTGATGGACCTGGGAAGCACGAAGGCCGAGATTGTCGCGGAGATGACCAGACTGCCCGAAGGGATCCAGCCGTTAGGTGGCCATCCAATGTGCGGCAAGGAAATCTCGGGCCTACAAGCCGCCGAGCCCGCCATATACCGGGGCGCCACGTTCATCCTCTCGCCCCTGGCCCGCACAGCGGAGTGGGCATTGGCTCTGGGCCAGGACCTCGCCCGGGCTGCGGGTTCAGAACCGCTCGTCCTGAGCGCGGAGCGACAGGACTTCCTGGTGGGCACGCTCAGCCATCTGCCCTACCTGATGGCCTGCGCCCTGGTCGCCACGGCAGATGCCACCACTTCGGCCGACCCGGCGGCATGGGAGATCGTTGCCGGAGGCTATCGCGACACGACGCGCATCGCGGGGAGCGACGTCACGATGATGACGGACATCCTGCTCACCAATCGTGACGAGGTGTTGAAAGCGCTGGACACCCTCCAGGATCAGATCAGCAGGCTGGCTCGCGTCGTCGACAGCGGCGACGAGCAACAGATCCGCACACGATTGAGTGAGCTCCGCGAGAAACGACTGGAGATGTATCCAT
>CAYVCX010000070.1:4410-13383 GCA_964450435.1 uncultured Anaerolineales bacterium | reverse complement strand
CGAGCTGGCTGTCAGGCAACCACCAAATCACCGCCCTTCGCTGGATCCGGCGGCCCACAGGAAGGGAGAGGAGCTCTCTTCACTCGCGTCTATGCTCCAATATCCCTCGACTCCGAATCTTTGCGCTCGATCCGGTCGTCGATCAGTTGCAGGGCCCGGAGCACCTCCGCCACACTCCACGCCTGGGCGATGCAGCCACGCGGCGTGAACGGGGGAGCACCATCGAAGATCTCGCTGATGGTGCCGACGGCGCGATCGCTCAGGTGGTCGATGAGCGGCGCCAAGAAGGAGCGTGCCTGCTGGAGATCGCCATAGACACGCAGGTGCGCTGCGACAAAAGGACCGATGAGCCAGCCCCAGACCGTCCCCTGATGGTACGCTGCATCACGCCGGCGCTGATCCCCACCATAGTGAGCCACGTACCGTGAGTCGTCGGGCGACAGACTGCGGAGGCCGTGGGAGGTAAGGAGATGACGAGCACAGACGTCAACGACAGCCCTCTGCCGCCGCAGGCTGAGAGGGCTGTGGGGCAGGGACACGGCGAGAAGCTGATTGGGACGCAGCGCCGGGTCGTCTCCCTGGGGACCGTCGAGGACGTCATAGCAGTGACCCACGTCTCCGTTCCAGAAACGAGAAAATCCACGGCGCGCTCGCCCGGCCATCGCCTCATAGTCATCCACCGGCTCCTCGAGGTAGCGGGCGAAGTCCGCCACGGCACGCAGGGCGTTGTACCAGAGAGCGTTGATCTCCACGGGCTTGCCGATGCGGGGCGTGACTACCCAATCCCCCACCCTGGCGTCCATCCAGGTTAGCTGAACGCCGGGCTCGCCAGCGCAGAGCAACCCGTCGCCGGGGTCCACACGGATGTTGTGGCGGGTACCGCGCTGGTGCCAGGTGACGATCTCCTTCAGCGTGGGGAAGAGGTCACGCAGCAGGCGGACATCGCCGGTGGCAGCGTGATACGCCCGGAGCGCCTCGACATACCAGAGCGTGGCGTCCGCCGTGTTGTAGTCCGGTCGGCCGCCATCTTCGGGGAAGCGGTTAGGGAGCATTCCGCGGTCCACGAAGCGAGCGAAGGTGCGCAAGATGCGGCCGGCGAGTTGGTGACGGCCCGTCGCGAGGGTCAGACCCGGCAGGCTAATCATCGTGTCGCGTCCCCAATCCCCGAACCAGGGATAGCCTGCGATTACCGTGCGGCCCCGGGGATGCTCCGGCAGGGTGCGACGCACGATGAATTGGTCAGCGGCCAGCACAAGATGCTGCTCGCGGCTCAGCAGGGCAACACTTCGCTCTTCCGACAACCCCTGAACACCACTTCGCTCCAGCAGATGCTGCTCGTAGGCGCACTTGCGGCGGTAGGCATCTGCGCCATCCAGGCCCGGGGCGGCATGCGTGCTGGCGACGAGCAGCAGCGAATCGCCGGGCTCGAGTTCAGCGCTGAAGCGGCCGACGTAGAGATGATCCTCCCCGGCACCCAACCCTCGGTAATCCTCCATGGTCAGGAAGTAGCCCCGGTACCAGCGGTGCCGGGGCACGACCTGGGCCCTGTCACTGAGCACGCAGAACGGCCGGGCACCATCAAAGGCCGTCATCCGCACACCGCGATCCAGCGACTCGATGCGCATCGGCCAATCCTCGGCACGGGTGTTATGGTGATGGTCGCGATAGTTGGCGATAGCCTTTGCGGTGAGGGTCAATGGCGCGGCGGCCCGCTTCAGATCGTAGCGGACGTAGGTGGTATTGGCGCCGCGCTCCATCCAGACGCGTTTCTCCAGGAGAGCGTCGGCGCAGGCGAAGGTCCACACCGGGGTGGTGCCCTCCAGATGGAAGCGCTCCAGGTAGCGAAATCCGGCGGGCTCGACGCCACCCGCGGCCCAGCGGTTGGCAAACAGCGGGTAGTCGTGACCTTCGTAGCTGACAGTCTCATCGAGCTTGGCAAGCAAGAGAGTGCGCCCCAGCGGGGGATCGAGGGCGGCGATGAGCAAGCCATGATAGCGGCGCGTCAGCAAGCCGGCGATGGTCCCGCAGGCGTAGCCGCCAATTCCATTGGTGACCAGCCACTCGCGCCGCTCCGCGACGTCCAGATGGCCGCAGACCTCGCGACCAAAACCAAGTATGGGTACCAATGATCGCACCAGTGAGTCAGATACCAAGCACGTAGCACGCCACGCCAAGAATCGCGACCTCAGACTTGAGGATGACGTGCACCGGCACACGCTCCATCATAGCCGAATGACGTCCCTTGTTGCGGAAAGCGTCAAGGAACCGCCCCTGCTGGAGAGCAGGAAGGATCCGGGGCGGGATGCCCCCTCCGAGGTAGACACCGCCGGTGGCCATCACCTTCAACGCCAGGTTGCCCGCCTCTGCGCCGAGAATGGAGACAAAGGTCTCCAGCGTCAGCGCGCAGAGCTCGCACGGCGTCTCATCATCGAGAGCCGCATTGACGATGACGGGCGTGGGGTCCTCAGCCGCGGCCAGCCGTTCGGCCAGCCAGTCGGGCTCCGGAGCGTAGCCGCCACCCTTGTAGTAGGCGTACAGATTGGGAATCCCTATGCCCGAGCAGACGAGCTCGTAGCTGACGTGCTCGTAACGAGCCCAAAGGTAGCGCAACAACTGGATCTGGCGCGGCGTGGTGGGCCCGAAGTCGGTATGGCCGCCCTCTGAAGCATGGGGGCGGTAGCGCTGGTCATCCTGATCCCAGGTGAGAAACGCCTCACCCAATCCGGTGCCCGGTGCGACAACAGCGATAGCGCCGGTCGGGTCACGCCTTCCTTTCTGCAGGGTGTGGATTTCGCCAGGCTCGAGCAGGAGCACGCCGTTGGCAATGGCGGCCAAGTCGTTGAGAAGCTGAACGGACCGGAAGCCGAGGGCGTCACGCAGCGCGGCGGCATCCACAGTCCAGGGCAAGTTGGTGACCTCGACGCGATCCTCGATGACAGGGCCGGCTACACCGAAGCTGGCCCGATCCACATCCACGTCGACCTGATCCAGGAACTCCTGAACCATGGCAGCCAGGCCAGCGTAGTCCTTACTGGCAAAGGTCGCCTGGAACAAGGGCTCTCGAGGCCCCTTGTCTTCCGAGAGTATAGCCAACTTGGTCTTGGTCGCTCCAATGTCTCCGGCAAGCAACATAGGTCCTCCTCGCACGATTATGGGAATCGGCTTGTTTCGGTCATCGGGCCGCGCGGCCAACGCCCTCTCCCCCGTCCACACGGAGGACCGCGCCAGTGGCGAAGTCGTTCTGAGCCAGGAAGACACAGGCATGCCCGACATGGGCGGGGCTCCCGACATCGCCGAGAGGCAGGTGATCGGCGATGCGCGCAAACACGTCCTCCTTCCCCGGAGGAGCCAGCACCGGACCGGGCACGACGCAGTTGACGCGCACGCGGTGAGGCGCCAACGCGAGGGCGGCCACCTGGGTGAGCATGATGAGGCCCGCCTTGGACACGCTGGCGTGGGGATAGGATGGCCACGGGTCGAGCCCGCTGTTATCTCCTATGTTGACAATCACCCCGGGCCTGTCGCCTTCAATCATCATACGCGCCGCCTGTTGGGTGAGCAAGAAAGGTCCGGTCAGATTCACGTCGATGACCCGCTGCCACTCTTCGAGGGCAAGGTCCAAGAGCTCCGCCGGTGGGAAAATGGCTGCGCTGTTGACCATAACGTCGAGCCTGCCGTAGTGTCTTCTGATCTGGGCGAACATCTGCGAGACGTCGACGGGCCGCGACTGATCGCCGGTGACGATGACCGCGTCGCCGCCGAGACCCTTTACCTCTTGAACAGCCGTCTGGGCCTGTGCCTCTGAGCCGGGCGAGACGTGGTGGATCACGAGATTGGCGCCCTGCTCAGCGAACGCCAGGGCGATGGCCCGGCCCACGCGACGCGCCGAGCCGGTTACGAAGACTACGCGATCCTGCAGTTCAAACATGATCTACCACTCCGTACGCATCAGCGCGACTCTCTTGGTTCGCCAGCGGCCATGACCGGCCCAGCAGCTCGATGGCGGGAGCCGGGAGATACGATTGTGAATCCATCACCGGGCACGGTCACGATGACTGCGTGGGGTGGTACCCCACCTGCCCAGCGCCTCAGAGGGCTGTGAGGGGCCCGGCTCGCAGCCGCCTGCCACTGTGCGCCACCTCACTCAAGGTCACGGATCAGCCCGGGCTCCGTCATACGGTGAGGATCGAGGATCTGTTCCAGGTCCTCGGCAGGAAGAACGTGCCACTCCTCGGCAACCTGGCGCACGGTCCGCCCGGTCCGATGGGCCTCCCGGGCGATCTCGGCCGCCCGGTCGTAGCCAATCACGGGCACCAGAGCAGTGGCGAGAGCCAGGCTGCGCTCGACCATCTCACGGCAGCGCGCCTCGTCAGCCTCAATGCCGGCCACGCAACGGTCGGTGAAGGCACCAGTTGCGTTGGCCAGCCACTCAATGGCGTGCAGGAGATCGTACGCCAGTAGGGGCATCATCAAGTTAAGCTCGAAGTACCCACCCAGCCCGCCGTGGGTGATGGCCGCATCGTGGCCGATGACCTGGGCAGACACGAGGATCAGCGCCTCTGCCATAACAGGGTTGATCTTCCCGGGCATGATGGACGAGCCGGGCTGGACCGCGGGCAGGTGCAGCTCGCCCAGGCCGTTGCGAGGGCCGGAGCCGAGCCAGCGGACATCGTTGGCGATCTTGGCCAGGCTGACGGCGATGGTCTTCATCTGCCCTGAGGCCTCGACGACGCCGTCACGGGCGGCATTGGCCTCGAAGTGATTCTCCGCCTCGACAAACGCAGCCCCCAGGGCCTCGTTGATGGCCGCGATGGCGCAGGCCGGGAAGTCGACGGGCCGGTTCAGCCCGGTACCCACAGCGGTGCCGCCCAGGGGCAGGTCTCGCAGGGCCTGGATGGCCTGGCGCGCCCGTTCAATGCCCTTGCGGGCCTGAGCTGCGTAACCGCCGAACACCTGGCCCAGCCGGATAGGAGTGGCGTCCTGGAGATGGGTGCGCCCGGTCTTGATGACGGCGTCAAAGGCCTGCGCCTTCTCTTCCAGCGCCCCGGCAAGATGCTCCAGGGCGGGGATAAGCTCGTCCCGGAGGGCGAGCATCGCCGCGATGTGGAGGGTGGTGGGGATGACGTCGTTGCTGGACTGGCTCGCGTTCACGTGATCGTTGGGATGGATCGGATTCTTCCTACCCAGCCCGGCGCCGCGGCGCTCATCAGAAAGCTGACCGGCCCGGTTGGCGATGACCTCATTGGCGTTCATATTCGTCGACGTGCCGGAGCCGGTCTGGAAGACGTCGATGGGAAACTGATCGTCCCATCTTCCGGCGATGACCTCGTCGCAGGCGAGCACAATGGCAGCGCCCACTCTTTCGTCCAGCACACCGAGGCCCACGTTCGCGCGAGCACAGGCGCGTTTGACGTGCCCCAGAGCGTGGATGAAACGCCGCCCAAGACGGAGGCCGGAGATGGAGAAGTTCTCGACCGCCCGCTGCGTGTGAGCACCCCAAAGAGCGCCGTCGGGAACCTCAATGGCTCCCATGGAATCACGTTCAACCCTCATCTCTCTGCGCCCCTATCTAGGCCCGCTGGTCACGACGCTGCCGGGTGATGCGCGCGCGGGTCCTGGCAATGCCCTTGGTAGGTGGAACGCCCTTGGGACAGATGCGCACGCAGTTCCAGACGAAGTCACAGCCTTCGACGCCGCGCTCTCCGCTGACCAGGGCCAGCCGTCGTTCGTCCGCGGCGTCGCGGACATCGGCCAGGAAACGGTAATGCTGAGCGAGAGCGGCCGGGCCCAGGTAGCGCGCATCCTTCTCGACCACCGGGCACACGCTGTGGCAGCAGGCGCAGAGGATGCAGTTGGTGTAGGGCTCGGCCTCAGCCCAATCATGGGGCTCCACCAACCTCTCGCGCTCGGGAGGAGGGCCCTGAGGCTGCAGCCAGGGCTCAACGCTCCTCAGCTTCTGGAAGAAGGGCTCCATGTCGACCACCAGGTCCTTGATCACCTCCAAGCCGCGCAGCGGCTCGACGGTGATGATTTCCACACCGTCGAGCTCCCGTTCGACCTCCCTGCGCGCAGCCCCATCGTACAAGGTGCGCGGTCCTTGAGGCAAGCCGTGCACCTGGGTTCGGCAGGCGAGCGCCTCGCGGCCGTCGATCAGCATGGCGCAGGAGCCGCAGACCGCGCCGCGGCAGGCATAGCGGAAGGCAAGGCTGCCGTCCTGCTCGGCCTGGAGGCGAAGCAGCGCCTCCAACACCGTCATCCCCTCCGGCACATCGAGAGGATAGGTGCGGTACGTGGGCTCATCATCCCGCGCGGGGTCGAAACGGAAGATCCGGAAGCGGTACGGTCTGGTGGTCATCTGACGTCACCTCGCACAGAAAGACGCAGCGAAGAATGGGAGGCCGCGGCTTCCGGTCGCCGTCCAGAGGAGCAGTGGGTCATGCAACCTCCACGAACCTGTCCTGCTCTACGTCCTTCCTGATGCTGCGTGGATCGAAGATGCGGCCGTTCATCACCACGTAGACGCCTGCGGGCAAAACCTGCACAGCGGCGACAGCGCCTGAAGGCAGCCGGCTGCATCGCCCCGGTGAGCACGATAACCCTCCCCGAGATCGAAGCCAACGCCCGCGGCGTGTCGATCATTGTGTCGGTCCCGTGGGTGATCAGGACGCGCCGGTGCGGCGTGGCCCGAACGCGCTCCACGATCCTCTGCCGGTCGTCCTCCGTAATCTCGAGGTTATCCTTTCGGAGCAGTGGTTCGATCTCACAGTCGAGCGCGACATTGCCCTCCCGCAGGATGGGCCCGACCCGGGGCGAACCGACGATGAAACTGCTCTCCCGGGTCGGGTAAGACTTGTCGATGGACCCGTCAGTAGTGAAAACCTTGATTCGCGTCATCAGTACTCCCGCTCCTGCGGTGGGTAGTCGGTGATGAGGACGTCCTGATACGTCAGCTCGGGAACCCCGCCGGGAATGTACGACGCCAGGCTGTGCTTCAACCAGCGCTGGTCGTCGCGACCGGGGCAGTCGGTGCGCCAGTGGGCGCCGCGAGATTCGGAGCGTCTCAGCGCCGCGAGGGCGGTCACCTCCGCCAGCTCCAGCATCCCGCCCAGCTCCAACGTATCCACCAGGTCGTAGTTGAAGGGCCCCCTCCGGTGGTCAAGGGTGACGCTTCGATACCGCGACTTCAACTCGGCCAGTGTGTCGACTGCCTCGCGCAGGTTGGCCTCAGTGCGGAAGACCCCGACGTGCCGGGACATCGTCGCCTGCATGTGGCGGCGGATGAGGTACTGACGCTCACCGGATGCCCGGCTCCTCAGCGCCTCAATGGCAGCCTGCTGCTCCTCCAGGGCATCTTCGAGGGCGGCCTGGCCGCCCCCACCGACGCCCGGGACCACGTCCGCGGCCCGCTCGCCGGCCCGCCTGCCGAAGACGAGAGTCTCCAGAAGGGAGTTCCCGCCGAGCCGATTGGCCCCGTGGACGCTGATGCAGGAGCACTCGCCGACGACGAACAGCCCGTCCACGGCGGTCTCTCCGTTCTCGTCGCAGGCCAGGCCACCCATGGAGTAGTGCTGGCCCGGCTGCACCGGGATGGGCGCCTCGACGGGGTCAACGCCAGCGAAGTCGATGGCTATCTGGCGGATGCCGGGGAGGCGGTCTTTGATGAGCTCCTCTCCAAGGTGACGCACATCGAGCTGGACGTAGCCGCCCTCGAAGCCGCGGCCTTCGTCGACCTCGGTCTGAATGGCTCGGGCGACGATGTCCCGGGGGGCCAGCTCCATGGCGTCTGGCGCGTAACGCTCCATGAAACGCTCGCCGCGGGCGTTCAGCAGGGTGCCGCCCTCGCCGCGGACACCCTCGGTGATGAGAATGTTCGTGCCGTAGAGAGTGGTGGGGTGAAACTGGACGAACTCCATGTCCTCCAGGGGCACGCCGGCCCGAAAGACGGCGGTGGTGGCACTGCCGACGTTGATGTAGGAGTTGGTGGACCGGGCGTAGATCCGCCCGTGGCCGCCACCGGCGACGATGACGGCACCGGCGCGTAGGGCGCGCAGGTCCCCGCTGGGGATATGGAGGGCGACCGCCCCCACCACGCGCCCTCTGTGGACAGCCAGCCGGGTGAGCAGCCACTCGTTGTGGAAGGGAATGTGACGCTTGAGACACTGCTGGTAGAGCGTGTGGAGCATCTGATGCCCGGTGCGGTCGGCGGCGTAGCAGGTGCGGGGAAACCCGGCCCCGCCGAAGGGCCGCTGAGCGATGCGCCCGTCGGGAAAGCGGCTGAAGTAGGTGCCCCAGTGCTCCATCTCCAGCACGCGCTCGGGGGCCTCGCGGGCAAGGATCTCGGCGCAGGGCTGATCGGCGAGGTAGTCAGCGCCCTTGATGGTGTCGAAAGCATGGCGCTGCCAGGTGTCATCGCGGCCCTCGGGATGATTGCCCAGCGCGGCGTTGACGCCACCCTGGGCCGCCCCGGAGTGGGAGCGGACGGGGTAGACCTTGGACAGCACGGCGACATCGGCGCCGGCTCCGTGGGCGGCGACGGCGGCCCGGAGGCCGGCCAGCCCACCTCCGACGATCAGGACGTCGTGGTACACAGAATCAGGCATCCCGCAAGCCTCTCTAACGCACCGGCGGGGTCAGTGGGAGTACGGCCGGCCCTCATTGCCGTTCACCCGCTATTGCCTCCCGCCGGGCCACGGTCTGAGACGATCCGTCGGTGATCATCTGCCACACACTGTCCAGGTTGAAGCCGAAATAGTCGTGGATCGCCTTATCTCTTCTGCCAGCCATCCCGCTCCAGGGCGGGCCGGGATGGCCTTTCCGTATGTCAGCCGAGAGGTTCTCCGTGGCCTTACCTACGATCTCTAGATTGCAGATGACGGCGCCCTGGGTCCTGGTGTCCATCACGAAGCCTCGTAACGCATCCCTTCCGTCTGACGCCGCACTCGGCCGCCAGGTACGGATACGCCTCTCGAATCC
>CAYVCX010000070.1:0-4310 GCA_964450435.1 uncultured Anaerolineales bacterium | reverse complement strand
GCGTGTCCCGACGCCCATTGTACTGGCGTCCGGATGTTTGGGCAATTCGCAGGTTCGATCCTGCTTCTGTGCCCAGCATCGGAAGAGAGATCCGACCCACCTCGCCGGTGAGCAGATCGGGCCTAGGGGTCCTGCGTCGTTGCGCCCCGGGGGAGGGGTTGACCGCACTCAGGGCAGCGGTCGAAGGGGGCTCGCTTCTCCAGGTACTCCAGGACTGTCATCACCAGGGTGGCGTGGCTCCAGGTCAGGGGGCTGACGGAGAGGGGCTCGTTGGTGTACGGATGGACCTGTTCTGCCATCACGCCGCTGGGCAGATTATGGTCTGCCACCCAGTCGAACAGCTCCACCGCGGGTTGGAGATCCTCCAGCGACTCGGCCCGGGCGATGATCCACTGGGCCAGCCAGAGCGTGGAGATGAACCACGGGTTTCCGGGCACGCTGTCGAGGTCGTCGCTGACCTGGTGATAGTAGTCGTCCTCATAGCGGGCCAGCCCGCCCACGTCGGTCTTGACCCAGAGCCTGTCGCGCACGGCCTCCATGGTGGCAACGATCCGCGGCTCACCGGGGTCGAACATCCCGAAGTACCAGAGCCCAACAAGGGAGGCATCGATCGTCGCATCGACGCGCCAGGCATCGCCGTCCTTCCTCTGGATCATGCGCGCGTAGCGCCCGAGCTCAGCAGACCAGAGGTGCTCCTCCACGGCCGGCTTGATCTCATCGTCGGCCACGCTGCGATAGTTGGCGGCCAGATCGGTCTCGCCAAAGGCCTCGGCGAAGTTGGCGGCGGCATGAAGGCCAGCCCAGGTGGCGCCCACGGTCCAGGCGTGGACGCCGCGGCGCTCCTCCCACAGATCCCAGGAAGGCAGGGGAAGCCCGCTCTCCTCGTCGCGATAGCGACACATCCAGTCGGCAGCGCGCACAACCAGGCCGCGATAGTGGTGCTTGACGAACTCGATATCCCGGAAGCGGTCGAAGTGGCGCCAGAGCGCCCACAGAACCAGGGCCGTCTCGTCCTCCTGAACGGGCAGGCTTTTCTGGCCTTCGTGGTACCAGCCGTGCCAGGAAGAGCCGAGGGAGCCGTCGGGGTTGTACTTGTGGAGCAGGTAGCCCTCCTCGGTGATGACGCGGTGACAGAAATCGAAGAAGCGTCGGGTCACCTGAGAGTAGCCCGATTTGACCAGCGCCCCGCTCACCAGCGCGCCGTCCCGCGGCCACATGTAGGCATAGGTATCGCGCCCGTAGTGGGCGATATCGAAGTCGTTGGCGGCGATGATGGCGCCCTGGTTGTCGATCTGGGTGCGCAGGACCATAAGGCTGCGCTGGTAGAGGCGACAGACGTCGGGTGACAGGTCGATGAAGGAGGACTCGCCCTTGTTGATCCACAGGGACCAGTAATCTCGGGTGCGCTTCAGGAAGGTCTCGGGGCCTTTCTCGCGCACCGCGCGATTGAGGCGCGTGACCTCTTGGAAACAGTCACCCACCGCGATCCAGTACCATGCCTGTGCATCAGCTCCCGACGGGACCAAGAGGTCCAGGCCTACCACGGAATCAACGCTTCCCTGGGCGACGGGATTGCCGGAAAGAGAGCCATCCTCGGCGTCGCGCCAGGTGCCCTCCATGTCCCGGGTCCCCTTGATGCCCACAGCCCAGTGGTCCACGCCCTCAACGGCGCCCTCCCTCATGCCGTTGACCAGGAACCAGCGCTTGCCCTTGTAATGGAACACGGCGCGACGCTGGGGCTCGTAGTAGGCCGTATCGCCCACCGCCCGACCGCCGATGCGAAAGTCCTGGGCGAAGAACAGGCGTACGGCCCGCTCACGATCCAACTCATTGTGAACCAGGATCCGACGCAGATAGAGGTCCTCGTGGAAATCGACCACGTCCTGGCAGACGAGGCGCAGCGCGAGATCGGGGTGGTACAGAGAAACGTGGGTGACCAGCGTGTCGTCCAGGTAGTCGAGAGCCCGCTCCCAGCCGTCGTCGCTCACCCAGCGGAACTGCCCATCGACCCACAGGCCGAAGCGGAAGGGGTGGCCCACCGTGTGATTCTCCTGACCCACGTGGGGCCAGTACAGATCGCGCAGCCGGTACTGAGGGTCGAAGTTGACCAGAAGCGAGCCATTGCCTACGGGGATGTCTCTCGGCATGAATCGGAGCTCCTTTCGTCGTGCAGCAGCCGTACGGTATGCTGGTACAATCCCGCCTCACCGCCAGAGCTATTCCGGGCGGACGGGGAGGCCAAAGAATCTCTCTTCTCCACCCAATGAGAGGGAGATTGTCTGGCCAACGGGCTCACGGCTGCGCCGCTCGCCAGGCGCAGGGCAATGACAGCCGCACAGAAGCTAGCCCAGCAGACCGACCTGGACGAGCCAATAGTAGATCAGGTAAACGCCCGCACCGACGAGGAACAAGGCGCTGACCCCCTTAATGTGGGGAATCAACCGGCGCAACCAACGCTCGACTATCTCGCGAAAGAGGGCTGTGCCAATGGTGATAACGGCCAGGACGGCACCCATGCCAAGAGCGTATCCCATGAACTGGGCCATGGAAACGAGGAACGCCCCGCTGCCCAGAGCGGAGCCTACCACGACCAGGAAGATGGGAAGGGTGCAGCTCAACGAGCTGACCCCGTAGGCGATGCCGAACAAAAACATGCTCCAGAGCGTGCGCTGGGGCGTGACGGACACCCGACTGGCGGCCAAGATGCCCAGGCTGCGATGAGAAGCGAGAAGCCAGCCGCCCAGGACGACCATCGCCACGCCGATAAGGAGCCCGGCATACGGAAAAAGGGCAGTGAGCCAGCGACCGCCGGCGCTCACGAGGACGCCGACCGCCCCAAAAATGACCGCAAATCCGGCCGTCGTGGCTACAGCAATGCGGACGGCCTTGAGCACCTGCTCGAGGGACGACGAGGGATGTCGCTCGTCGGCGCCGAGCTGGAAGAAGACGTAGGAAGGAAGCATCAATGCCCCACAGGGATTGACGCTGGCGACCATACCGGCAGCGAAGGCATAGCCGACAGGGAGCAGGCTGGACAGGTTCGAGACGGCCTGCTCCAGCCTGGTTCGCTCAGCGACAATGAGCACCAGCAACCCAACCACGAACGCGGCAGAGAGCACCAGGGAGATGGCAATCAGCGATCCGCGGCGGTCCGTATGTCCGGCACCGTCAGGTTGTCTCATCGACCGGATCCTTCTTTCTCCTCAGCGCTAGAAGAGCGGGAAGAGCAAAGCGAACAATCCGCCCCTTTCACACGGCGTCCAAGCAAGCGGACACGGGCCTGGCAACGCGGACGCGGGGAGGGAACCGGATCTCACCTCCTGGTGGGAGGAGGGCTTACTGGAGCGACTCCAGGTGACGGAGAGCGGCCAGGAGGGCTTCAAACTCCTCGCGACAGTCGCGGCAACGGGTCAGATGATCCTGCACCAGGGGCATCGCCTCGCTCGCGCTCTTGCCCTCGAGCTCCATCTCGACAAAGCGGTCCATGCGCTCAAGGCATTCCGCGCACCCGATTTCATCGGGACGCGTGGTGAGAACGCTGCGCACCATACGCTTGATCTTGCCAGATTCGATCTGCATCGTCCTTCCTCAATCTCTTAGACGTGACGAGACCGCGATCCCTTACGTGACGAGGGCTGGAAAGCACCCAATGCGTCATCGAGGGAGATACCCTCGGCCTGCAACCCCCGCTTGAGACGCTGGCGCGCATCGTGAATGAGCTTATAGAGGGCGTTCCGGTTCGTGTCCATCCGGCGAGCCACCTCCTCGGTGGGCATACCAGCAAAGACCACAGCAAGCACGGCCCGCCGTTGGCGGTCGGTGAGCTCCTCAGCGATGAGGCGTTCGACCGTCTGAAGGAGGGCCCGCTGGGTCAGCCGCTCCTCTGGCGAAGGATCAGGATCGGTGAGAGCGGAGGGGGTGAAATCCCCATCATAGCGGGCGATCACCTCTTCCAGAGAGACGTTCTCCCAGCGCTTGCGGCGCAGCTCGGTGAAGGCCTCGTGCACGGCGATCCTCTGGGCCCAGGTGGTGAAGCGGCTCTCCCCACGGAACGAATCGAGGTTGTCCAGGATCTTGAGCAAGGCCTCCTGGACAAACCCCTCAATGTCGGCGTCGGTCACCTGGGGGCGGTCGGCCATCGCATAGCCGAGGCCGCGCAGGAGAAACAAGCGCAGGTCGGCAAGCGCATCCTCCCGCTCCGAGCCCGGTTTGCCCAGCGCGGCGAGCCAGCCCTCATTGGTTCGCTCCGCCACAGACGTACCCTTCAGCACGCCGGGCATTATATCACCAGCGCGGAGGGGCTGCAATCA
>CAYVCX010000069.1:0-13704 GCA_964450435.1 uncultured Anaerolineales bacterium | reverse complement strand
GCCGCGGTGAGGTCATCGAAACAGAGACATTCGCGCAAACCTGGTGTTTGACCTCGCCACCAAGAACAACCTACGACACTCGATCCTGTGCTCTCCCTGGTCAACCGCTGTGGCGGATCGACTTTTCAGCCAGGACACCGTTCCACGTCGCGCGTCGACAGGTTCGTCGTACGGCGCGCTTGTCGCGGAACACGATATTGGTACTTGTAGCACGAATACGCCGGGACGTAAGTCGGAGCCAAAGACGGTGACGCATCTCCCGGAGAGTGATCCTGTCTCTGGTGTTCGCGACGGTCTCAGGTTATACTCAGGTCAGCTGTACACTCTATGGTCGGTGATACCCGACTTCGGGCTAGTGCGCACGAGCGGCACCAATCGCCTTCGCGGGCGCTATCTGCACAAGCCCATGGTGGCGGGAGAGGATATTCCGCACAGCACAACCGGATCTCGAGGTACTCTACGAGGATAGATAGACACAGTGTTACTAACGTGACTTATCAGAACTTGGTCGTCCGAACGAAACTGACCCCTCCGCGCCTCCACAGGCGCACCCTGCACCGCTCCCGCTTGAGCGAACGGCTGCTGCAGGCCCTGGACTACCGCCTCACCATCGTACAGGCGGGCGCTGGGTACGGGAAGAGCACCGCCTTGGCGGCGCTACACGAATTTGACCACCCGGTGGCCTGGTACCACCTGAGCACGGAGGACACCGACTCCCTACTCTTTCTCCTGCATCTCATCTTCAGCTTTCGCCTGGCTCTGCCAGACCTTCCTGAGGCTTCCCTGGCAATCCTGGAGGCATGGGAAGCGGGAAGCAGCGACCTGCCCTGGAGGGCGGTCGTCGATGCACTTATCAACGACCTGGTCCAGCTCTCCGCCGGCCCCGTGGTCCTGATCCTCGACGATGCCCATATCCTGGATGACACTACCGGACCGGCCCGTATCCTCGACTGGCTCATTGGGCGTGCGCCGCGCGACTTGCACGTCATCCTCTCCACGCGCTATCCACTCAAACTCCCCACGTTGGTCAGCTGGCGGGTCAGAGGAGAAGTATTGGAGATTGACCAGGACGAATTGGCTTTCACCATCGAAGAGGTAGCATCGCTGTTTCACCAGCAATACCGCGTGTTCCTCACCCCTGAGGAGGTCGAGAGACTCACCGCGGAGACCGAGGGATGGGCCATCGCTCTCCAGCTGATCTGGCAGAGCCTGCGCAGCGGCGCGGTATCAACCCTCCCCGAGGCTTTGGGACGGCTCTCGGGCCCTGAGCAGGATCTTTTCGCCTTCCTAGCGCACGAGGTGCTGCAGCAACAACCTCCCGACGTCCAGGGGTTCCTGCGCGCCACAGGGGTTCTACGGGAGATGACCACGTCGATTTGTGACTGTCTGCGGGGTGCGAATGACAGTGCTCAGATCCTCCGCTATCTCCTCGAAAGCGGCCTGTTCGTCGTGGATTTGGGCGACGATCACCTGCGCTACCATCACCTCTTCCGTGACTTCCTCCGCCACCAGTTGCCTGCGGACGAGGAGCGTGCCGCGCACCGGAAGGCGGGCGCCTGCTGTCAGCGCCACGGCGGCCGGGAGGAAGCTGTCTACCACCTCCTGTCGGCTGAGGCCTATGAGAATGTCGCTGAGATGCTCGATCAACTGGGGCGCGAGCTGGTCCGCGCCGGGCGCCTGGACACGCTCGCGGCCTGGGTCGGAGCGCTACCTCCAGAAGTCGTGGAGGACCACCCCCCTTTGATGGTCTATCTGGGGGACATTGCCAGGCTGCACAGTCGTTTTAATGAGGCTTTGGGCTGGTATCGGCAGGCCGAGGAACGCAGTCGCGCCCACGGAGACATGCGCGGCACTGGCAAGGCTCTCCGGGGACAGGCGCGGGTCTATCTCGATACCGTTAACCCGACTGAGGCCGATCACTTGCTCCAGGAGGCGCTCCGGCTCGCCGACGGCCAGGAGGATCGAGACACTCGAGCCCGTCTCCTTGAATTGCTGGCCGAGAATCAACTCAACCTGGGCCGGACGGAAATGGCAAACCAGTTCCGCGCTCAGGCCCGGCAGCTGCGAGAGGAGGGCCCGGGCGAGGCCGAACTGGCCATGCGGGTGCTTCTGCGCACTGGGCAACTAGATAAAGCGCGCCGGCTGCTGAGAGAGCAGGCAGAAGCCGAGCGGCGCGAGCCGGTTCGTCGGCCCAGAGCCCACCGTGAGACGCTCCTTCTGCTCTCCCTAATTCTCTCCTTCCAAGGAAAGGGAGAGGAAGCCTACCACTGCGCGGTGGAAGGCACCGAGCGCGGAGAGGTGCTTCAGTCGCCCTTCGTCATCGCCGTTGGCTACATGCGGCAAGGACACGCCTGGCTGCTACGGGGAGACACGCAAGGATACGAAGAAGCATGCCGCTGCTATCGGGATGCTATCGCGCTGGGCGATACGCTGGCGGTCCCCCGGCTGAAGGTCGAGGCTTTCTGGGGGCTCTGCCGCGCCCACGGATTCCATGGGACAGTTGAAGCTGCCAGGCACGCCTCGGAGCAGGGAATCGAGATCGCAGAGCAAGCCGGGGACGAGTGGATCGCAGCTCTTATCCGCGTCTCGATGGGAGCAGGCTACGTCCTGGCCCAGCAGGATGCCGAGGCCGCTCGCTGGATTAGTCAAGCAGAGACCGCATTCCGCGAGTGCGGCGATACCTTTGGTGAGGCGGTGGCTCGCCTGTGGCAGTGCCTCTCCTGGCACGCCACTGGCGACATAGCGCGGCTGGAACACGGAATAGGTACCCTGCTGCAACTCGTCCGCGAGCATCGATACAACTACCTCTTCCAGCGCCAGACCATGCTGGGGCCTCCTGAACCTCGCAGGACGATTCCGCTCTTGCTTGCCGCTCGCGATGCCGGACGGGAGCGGGCCTTTGCCGAAAGCCTTCTGGCGCAGATGGGCCTGAGAAGACTGGAGTTCCACCCTGGGTATCAGCTTCGCGTGCAGACGCTGGGTCCTTTTCGCGTGTGGCGGGGAACGCAGGAGATCGCCTCCGACGAGTGGACCCGAGAGAAGGCGCGCCAGCTCCTCCAATTCCTCCTCACCTACCGCGGGCGGCTGTGGGATCGACAGCAGATCGTAGACAAGATGTGGCCCAGCCTTGGTCCCGAGACCGGCCAGCGAGACCTCAAGGTAGCTCTCAGCACGCTGCGCGGGGTCCTGGAGCCCCATCGGAAACCGGGAGCTCCGTCAGCCTACATCGTGCGAGATGGCAGCCGCTACGGCTTGCGGTCGAGCGCCGATTTGTGGCTGGATGCCGACCGCTTCGAGCGCCTGGCCGCCGAAGGGACTCATAGCTTCGACGACGATCCAAAAACGGCGCTGGCCCGGTGCCGGGAAGCCCTGGACCTGTATCGTGGTGACTACCTGGAGGAAAGCCCGTATGAGGATTGGTGCAGTGAGGAGCGCGAGCGGCTCCTCACGCTCTACCTGCGTACGGCGGACAGGATGGCGCGTGCGCTGGTGAAGCGCGGCGCATGGGAGGAAACCATCCGGGTCTGCCAGTCCATTCTGGCCCGAGATGACTGCTGGGAGCAGGCCTATCGCTCGATGATGACAGCCTACGCCCATCGAGGCAACCGAGCTCAAGCTATGCGGACCTATGAGCGCTGTAGGGAACGCCTTCGCGAGGCTCTGGATGTTAGCCCCTCCCGAATCACCATTAGTATCTACGAATCCATCCGTGAGTAGTGTCTCGAACGATCCCGTTGTGACTCCCCTGTAACGACGTTCTGTTATGATATAAGAGATGCAGTCCTTCGGCAGAGGACTTCTGGCTCCGCCGGCGCGGATTCGATGCAGCTCAGCCGAGATGTCTTGTCATGCGCGAAATGACCATTGCCTCGTTCGTCCTTCGCTTTACGCAGGAGCAGGCTTCGGGCTCCGGATCGGCTTCTGGACCGTGGCACGGCGTGATCCGACACGTGCAAAGCGATGAGGAAACTCACTTCAAGCGGATAGAGGATGCCCTGGCGTTCGTCAGCCGCTTCGTGGTTCTCACCGACGAGACGAACCACGCAGAGCAAGGGACGTAGCCAACGCGGGACACGAAGGTGTAGGAGCGAGGGGACTGCCGGGCTCAACGAGGTCACCGCCGTCGGGAAGCCAGATGGTTTCCCTGTGGTGGGGTGTGCGAAAGGGCGCTCAAGATGCAGACGATGCTCTGGAGGTGATATGATCGTCGGTGACTGGCTGGGACGCCGTGAGCACCTCACGCCCAACAAGGTCGCTCTGGTTGACACCCTGAATCACCATCGAGCGATCACCTACCGCCAGTGGAGCCGATCGGTCAACCAGACGGCGCGGTTCTTGAGGCACCGACTGCAGGTGCGCCAGGGCGATCGTGTGGCAGTACTGGCCCACAACTGCGTAGAGTATCTCGACATCTGGTTCGCCTTGGGCCGGCTGGGCGCGATTCTGCAGAACCTGAACTGGCGCCTGACGTCCTATGAGCTTGACGCTCTCATAGACGATGCCGCCCCGGTGGCCCTGGTCTACGGTAGCGAGTTCGCCTCTTTGGTGAACGAGTTACGGGGCCGGATGCCCAGCGTCCAGCACCTTGTCGCCTTGGCAGAGCAAGCCCATTCAGAGGACGATTTGTTTGCCGACCGAACGGAATTCTCCGATGCGCCGCTGCCGGAGCTAGCACTGGAATGGAGCGACCCGTGGGTGATCTGCTATACGGGTGGGACGACCGGCATGCCAAAAGGGGCCGTCCTTACCCACAGGGCGATTACAGCAAACGCCATCAACACGGACATCTCGTGGGGACTGACCTCCGATGATGTCGCGATTCTCAACTCACCCCTGTTTCACACCGGTGGCCTAAACGTCTTCACCGCCCCGCTGGTCTATAACGGCGGTACCAGCGTAGTCTGCAAGGGCTTCGACGCCGACCAGGTTTTCGATCTGCTCGAGCGCCGCGAGGTAACCCTGTTCTTCGGCGTGCCCACGATGTTCATCGTGCTCCAGGATCACCCACGCTGGGAGGAGGTGGACTTCTCCTTATTGAAACTCGTCATCAGCGGCGGCGCGCCCTGCCCGATGCCGGTCTTCGAGAAATTCTGGGCCCGCGGCGTCGATTTCAAGACGGGCTACGGCCTCACCGAGGCCGGGCCGAACACGTTTTGGCTCCCACCAGAGGATGTCCGAAGGAAACCCAACGCCGTCGGCTTCCCTCTCTTCCACATCGACGTGAAGGTAGTGAAAGAGAACGGGGCCGAGTGCGAACCCGGTAAGGCAGGAGAGCTGATCATCCGCGGTCCGCACGTCTGCGACGGCTACTGGAACAACCCCGAGGCCACAGCCGAGGCCTTCCGCCCTCTACCCTCAACGGGCTCGGAAGAGCTTTGGCTCCATACCGGGGACTTGGCGCTGCGAGACGAGGAGGGTTATTACACCATCGTTGGGCGGCTCAAGGACATGATCATCTCCGGCGGCGAGAACATCTACCCCGCGGAGGTGGAGAGCGTGATGCACGGGCATCCCGCCGTCACGCAGGCTGCGCTTATCGGCGTGTCTCACGACAAGTGGGGCGAGGTCGGGAGAGCGATCGTGGTGTCCAGCGGCGACTCACTGACTGAGGAGGAGCTTCTCAGCTTCTGCCGGCATCGGCTGGCCCGCTATAAGGTGCCCAAGTCCGTGGTATTCATCGATGAGATGCCCAAGACCGGGGCAGGCAAGGTGGACAAGAAGGCTCTGGTCGAGGCCTATGGTGACCGATCTGGTGAGTGATGAGGAGTCCAAGATGCCAAGAAAGAAGGTTAATGACATCGAGATGTATTACGAGATCCAGGGCGAGGGCGAGCCCCTGCTTCTCATCGCAGGGATCGGTCAGGATCACAATACCTGGAGGTTGATAGCTCCCGATCTCTCGAGCCGCTTTCAGCTGATCCTGCCGGACAATCGCGGTGTGGAACAGACCGAGATGCCTGATATGACGTACACAGTCGACCTGATGGCTGGCGATTTCCTGGGTCTGCTCGATCAACTCGAGATTCCGTCGGCTCATGTGGTGGGCCATTCGCTAGGGGCAGCTATCGCCTTCGAGATGGGACGCGGCCATCCCGAGCAGGTGGGTAAGGTGGTGATGATGTCCGCCCTCTACCCGGGGCCTGAGGTAGTGATGCCATCCGACGAGGCGATGGAGCTACTGACCGATCGGTCCGGCGAGCCGCAGGATCTGGTGAGACGGGGGGTCCGCGTTGCCACCGCCCCGGGCTTCAAGGAGCGCCAGCCGGAGCTATTCGAGGTGCTGGTGCAGGCCGGGCTGAACCGCACCCAACCTGCCAAGATCTACGAACGGCAATCGGCGGCCGGAGGGCTCTACTTGCAGACCGATCATCTGGCCGAAGGATTTGAGCCGGCGCTGCTGTTGGTCTATGGCGAGCACGACCAGGTTGCCCCACCGGATAACGGCGAGCGCATTCAGAGCCAGCTACCGAAAGCCCAGATGGCATTGATCGCGGACGCTGGTCATTTCCTTCACGTCGAGCAGCCGGGGGCGGTAGCCGACGCTGTCGTCACGTTCCTGGAGGATTGAGCGGTGACACGTCAGGCGCAGATTCTCTCAACCGGTAGCTACGTCCCGGAACGGACGATCACCAACTCGGAGATCGACCGGATCCTGGGCGAGTCGACGGATCAGTGGTTGATCGAAAACGTCGGTATCCGGCAACGGCATTGGATGGCGCCGGATCAGACGACGTCCGACCTCATAGTGGCTGCGTCTCAACGCGCTTTGCAGAGTGCCGACATCGGACCCGAGGAGATCGACCTGCTCATCGTCTCTACCGACACGCCAGATTATCTCTCGCCGGGCACCTCTGTCGTCGTGCAGCACAAGCTGGGGGCCGTCAACGCTGGATGCTACGACGTAAACAGCGCCTGCGCTGGCTGGGTGACTGCCCTGGACCAGGGCGCGCGCTACATCGCCACCGACCCAACCTTGCGGTATGTCCTGGTGACCGGCGGCTATGCCATGAGCCGCTTCCTGGACCTGAGCGATAAGAGGACGGCTAATTTGTTCGGTGACGGAGCGGGCGCGGTCGTCTTGGGTGCTGGGGATGTCCCTGGTTTCCTCGCCAGCAGACTCGACGCCCGGGGAGAATATCACGATGCCCTGGGAATCTACACCGGCGGCGCCCACCGCCCCTGCACCCCCGAAACCCTGGAGCAGCACGGGCCCCCCCACGTCGAGTTCGTGAGGAAGTTCCCGGCCACCTTCAACACGGAGCACTGGCCCCCGCTCATCCGAGTCACGCTGGCGAAGGCCGGCCTCACGCTGAACGATGTAGATCTCTATCTCTTCACCCAGCTCAACCTGCGCACCATCGAGCAGACGATGAAGACGGTAGGACAGCCGATAGAGAAGGCGCACTGGGTGATGGACAAGTGGGGTTACACCGGATCGCCCTGCGTGGCCATGGCCCTGGATGACGCCATCGACCAGGGCCGTGGACCCGGACCGGGGGACGTGGTGCTGTTCTGTACCAGCGGCGGGGGGATCAGTATCGCGGTCTCGGTTTGGCGTTGGATGGTCGAAGACGTGAGCAGCAACACGTGAGTGAGATGTCCAGTGTACATCGGTGATTATCTCGCGCGACGTGAAATCTACAGTCCGGACGGCCTCGCCGTCATAGATGCGGGCAAAGACCCTGAACTACGGCTCACTTACCGCGAGATGAACGCGCGGGCCAACCGCTTCGCCGATTGGCTGCGCGCAGAGGCCGGGATCGAGAGGAGGGATCGGGTGGCGATCCTGGCCCGCGACGGCGTGGAGCACCTGGACTGTTTCTTCGCCTGTTCCAAGATTGGCGCCATCCACACCGCCCTCAACTGGCGGCTCCACTGGCGGGAGCTGGAGCAGATTGTTGAAACTACCACGCCCAGCGTTCTGATCTACTCCGACGACTTCAAGGAAAGCGTCACCGAGCTGCAGATTGCGACACGTGACCGGCCGCACGCCATACAGTACTATCTCCACATCGAAGGCGGTGGTATCCCGGGCAGTCTGCACTACCAAGGTACTGTCTCTCAGTCTCCTGATGAGCCAGTCACCTGCGAATCGATCGGCAAGGAGGACGTCGCCGCGCTGATCTTCACGGGCGGCACCACCGGCTTCCCCAAGGCAGCCGAGGTCTCCCACCGCATGATTGCCTGGAACACGCTCAACACTGTGATCCACGACATCACCCATGATGACATCTATCTCAACGTCTTCCCGATGTTTCACACGGGAGGGCTCTTCGTCTATACCTTGCCGCAGGTCATCTTCGGCGGGACCACGATCCTGGTAAGAAAATTCGAGCCCGAGTTGGTACTGGACTTGATGGAGCGCGAGCAGGTGACGGTGTTCGCCGGGGTGCCGACGATGTACCAGATGATGACCCAGGCCAGTAACTGGGACGAGGCCGCGCTTTCCTCCCTGCGTTTCTGTACCAGCGGCGGCGCGCCGCTGCCGGTGCCCCTGGTTAGGAAGTACACCGAGCAGAAGGGCATACGCTTCAAGCAGGGCTTCGGTATGACCGAGTTCGGTCCCGGGATCTTCGCGCTGGCTCCGGAGGACGCCATCCGGAAGGCCGGCTCCATCGGCCGCCCCAATTTCTACGTGGACGCCCGCGTCGTTGACGACGAAAACAACGCTCTGGGCCCGAACGAGGTCGGCGAGCTGGTGCTCAAGGGTCCCTCTCGCTGCTCCGGGTACTTCGGCGACCCCGAGGCCACGGCCACCATGCTCGATGAGGAGGGTTGGTTTCACACCGGCGATCTGGCGCAGTATGACGATGAGTGGTACTTCTTCATCGTAGGGCGCAAGAAGGACATGTTCATTTCCGGTGGGGAGAATGTCTACCCGCCGGAGATCGAGGCGACGTTGTACGAGCATCGAGCTGTGCATATGTGCGCCGTCATCGGCGTGCCTGACCCCAAGTGGGGCGAGGTCGGGGTCGCCTGCGTCGTCCTGGAGCCCGAGGCCGAGACAACGCAGGAGGAGCTTCTTGCGTTCCTCAAAGATCGTCTAGCGGGCTACAAGGTGCCGAAGCGGGTCGTGTTTACGGACGAGATGCCTATCTCCGGGGCGGGGAAGATTCTGAAGCGAGAATTGAAGGAAAGGCTGAGAGGTGAGGCGTGAAATGCAAGCATACGAAGCGTAAGACGGGAGGAGAAGAATGAGCAGAATGTTCCCGGTGGGTGAGCAGGCCAGTTTCACCAAGACAGTCACCGAGGATGACGTGAACACCTTCGCTGAACTGATCGGCGACTTCAATCCTCTCCACGTGGACGAGGAATACGCACGTAAGAGCCGCTTCGGTAGCCGCATCGCTCACGGGGCATTCACGTCCGGGCTGATCTCGGCGGTGCTGGGGAATGAGCTACCCGGCCCGGGTGGGATCTATCTCAGCCAGAGGATCGAGTTTCTGGCCCCGGTCTACTTCGGTGATACCATCACCGCCGTCGGCGAGGTCATCTCCTGGCGGCCTGAGAAGCGGATCATCACCCTCAAGACGGATGCTTACAATCAGGAGCAGAAGCAAGTTGCTACTGGAGAGGCGGTGCTTCTGGTAGAACCTGTAGGCTCGAGAGAGTAAGTACGACTTCTGCCCCCAGTGGGTGGTTTTTTGGGAAAGGGACCTATGTATCATTTCGATTGGATCAAACGACACGCAGAGCGGACGCCAGAGAAGCTGGCCCTGGTAGATGCCCATACTGGGCGGCAGCTCACCTACGCCCAGTTTGACGAACGGGCCAACCGTGTCGCCAGCTTTATGAAAGGCGGCCTGGGCATCCGACAGGGCGACCGGATCTCCATGCTGGCCAAGAACAGCTCTGGCTACTACGAGGTCCTGTTCGGTTGCGGCAAGATGGGTGCCATCCTGAACACGCTCAACTGGCGGCTCGCCGTGCCGGAGCTGGCGTATATCATCAATGACTGTGCACCCCGGGTCCTCGTCTACGAACCGGAGTTTGCCGAGAAGGTAGAGGCGCTACGACCCTTGATCAGGTGCAAATCCTACGGGATTATCGGGGACGAGGCTCTCGGAGACGAATGGCGCTACGAAGAAGCGCTCGATTCGGGCTCACCGGATGGCGTATCCCCGCCGCCACTCACCTACAAGGACACGTGGGCCATTATCTATACCTCCGGGACCACCGGCCGGCCGAAGGGCGCGCAGGTCACCTACGGCAATTTCTTCTACAACGCCATCGGCATGGGCCAGGCGATTGACCTGACCTCGGAGGACGTCAATCTCAACGTGCTCCCCACCTTCCACATCGGTGGGCTGGGGCTTTATGCCGGACCGACCTTCCACGCGGGCGGAACAGTCGTCGTGATGCGGTCGTTCGATCCCGGAGAGTTCTTGCGCCTGATCGAAGAGTGGCAGGTGACTGTCTTTTTGCTGGTGCCGTCCATCTACCTGATGCTGGCGCAGTTTCCCGACCTCGACGAGTACGATGTATCGAGCGTGCGTCACTGGGCCAGCGGGGGATCGTCGCTGCCCCCGGCGCTGGTGTACGAGTTCGCGGAGAAGAGCATCATCATCCAGCAGGGCTTTGGCATGACGGAGACCGGTCCCACCGTGTTCATCATCTCCAAGGAGGACGCCGTGCGTAAGGCGGGTTCCGTGGGCAAACCGGTGCTCCACACCGATATATGCATCCAGGACCGCGAGGGCAACGTGCTTGGGCCCCACGAGGTGGGCGAACTGTGCATCCGTGGCGGCAACGTAATTGACGGCTATTGGAACCGCCCCGAGGCCACCAATGAGACCATTGTGAACGGCTGGCTCCACTCTGGCGACGCCGCCAAGTACGACGAGGAGGGCTTCTACTACATCGTCGACCGCTGGAAGGACATGTACATCTCCGGCGGCGAGAACGTCTACCCGGCGGAGGTGGAAAACGTGATCTACGATCACCCCGCCGTGGCCGAGGTGGCCGTCATCGGTGTGCCCCACCCCAGGTGGCAGGAGGTGGGCAAGGCCATCATCGTCGTCAAGGAAGGGCAGACGCTGACGGAGGAGGCGCTCATCGACTTCTGCCGGGGCAAGCTGGCCAAGTTCAAGATTCCCAGATCGGTTGCCTTCGTAGAGGATCTGCCACGGACGGCCGCAGGAAAGGTTCTGAAGCGGGAGCTGCGCGAGCAGTATGCGGAATGAGGTGGGAGACGTAACGTGTGATCATCGCGCTCACACTGTGCCTTGAACATGACGACGGGTAGAAGCGAGGATGGAGACTTTCCAGGCGATTGACAAGCGCCACGGCGTGCTGCGCTACGAACCGACGCCCGTCGGGAAAGAGAAGATCGATCGGGTTCTGCAGGCTGCCATCGCCGCGCCAAGCCCAGCCAACACCCAGCCGTGGGCATTCATCGTTGTGACAGAACCGAGGCTGGCCCGGCAGGTGGCCGAGTATCTGGTGCGCATGCAGGAGGAGTTCGTCTTCCGCCGCCTGCTGGAGGCACCGGAGTCTTTCATCGTCCAGTTGATGCGGCTCTACGAGGAGTTGGTGAGCGCACCGTGCTTCATCGTGCTCTGCCATCACCAGCGTGTGGATCTGGCTCCTCCTCAGTACGCAGCTGTTACCCGCGATTGGGCCCTGTGTAGCCTGGGGGCGGCTATGGCGAACTTGATGACGACAGCCACAGATCTCGGCCTGGGTACCCGCTGGTTCGGCAGTGTGATGACGGATGACAGGAGCGCACCGCTCCGACGGGTGCTACGCATTCCCGAACATATCGAGCCGGTGGCCGTGACGCCCCTCGGCTATCACAACGAGCCTCCCAAGGAGCGGCCCGTCCAGTCCACCGCGGATCTCAGCGGTTTCCGCCGGGGCGACAGGCGGAGGCTGGCGGCACTGCTCAACGGCAAGCTGTCTCTCGACGATGTGGTGCATTACGACGCGTACGGCAAGTCCGAGGGCGAACCATAGATGAACATCCACGTTGGACAGGTGGAGAGCGTCAGAAGAACGTTTGGACAGGCAGACTTCGACCGTTTCGCCGCTCTGAGTGGTGATCGCAACCCTATCCACGTAGATCCAGCGTTTGCCGCCCGGACCAGCTTCGGGGCGACCGTGGCCCACGGGATGCTGCTCTACGGCACTGTGTGTGGCGTCCTCGGCACCCGATTCCCGGGTGTGCTGCAGCTGAAGCAAGAACTGATGTTCCCCAGCCCCACCTACGCCGGCGAGGAGGTCACCATCCAGGTGGAGGCTGCCGAGGTTTGGCCGGCGGAGGGACTGGCCCACCTGACCACCGTTGTCGTGCGTCCCGACGGGAGCGTGGGCCTGGAGGGCAGAACGCTCGTCCAACTCCCGGCCGAGGGATCGTACGCGGTGATTCTCCCTGCGTCCCACGCGCCCGCGCCCGAGTCGACGTGCTCGCCGGCGTTCAAGGGTTTTCGGGTCTGCCAACAGGCCAAGGCCCGGCGGACTTTCACGACCCAGGATCTGGACGAGTACGCCGAGCTGACAGGCGACGCAAATCCCATCTTCACGGATGCGAGCTCCGCTGCGGGATTGGGACTCGACGGACTGATGATCCCCGGCAGCCTGCTCGGTGCGCTATTCTCTTACCTGCTCGGTACCCAGCTTCCGGGACGCGGCACCAACTACCTCAAGCAGCGGCTCGTGTTCCCCGCGCCGGCCTACCCTGGCGACGAACTCACCGCCACGGTCGAGATCACCCGCCTGCGTTCCGAGAAGGAACTGGTGAACCTGCAAACGGTCTGCACGAGCTCGACGGGAAAGCCGGTCTGCGAAGGCGAGGCACTCGTGCTAGTGAGGGACGTGGAGGGAGGGTAGGGCATGCCGAAGGTAGCCGTAGGCGACATCGAGCTGTACTACGAGTTGCACGGCCCGGAGGAAGGCGACGTGCTGGTGCTCTCCAATGGTATCCTGATGAGCACCGCCAGCTGGGCCTTTCAGACACCGGTCCTATCCAAACACTATCGTCTACTGCTCTACGACTGCCGGGGGATGTGGCAGTCCGACCATCCTCCGGGCTCATACACGATGGAGCAGCACGCCAACGATCTGGCCGGATTGCTGGATGCCCTGGAAATCGAGCAGGCGCACGTCGGTGGCATTTCCTACGGAGGTGAGGTCAGCCTGACGTTCGCGCTGCAATACCCCGGGAGGACGCGCAGCCTGATCGTGGCCGACGCAGTGAGCCATGTGGAGCCGCAGCTACGCATCATCGTGGAAGGCTGGATCGAAGGGGCCCGGACCGAGGAGGCCCAGGCGTTCTTCGACGTGACTATGCCCTGGAACTTCTCGCCCGGTTTCATCGAGGATCATCCCGATCTCCTGGAAGAGGCCCTGGCCCGCTACGATCTGCTCGACTGCCCGGCTATGGTGCAGCTGTGTGAGTCCTTCCTGGCCTTCGACGTCACGGAGCGGCTGGGCGAGATCAAGTTGCCGACCTGCGTCCTCGTGGGCGAGAGAGACATCCTCAAGGGGCGCCAGTACGCAGAGCTCATCGCCGGTGGCATCGCAGACGCCGAAATACACCTGATTCTCGGAGCTGGTCACGCTACCTGCTGGGAACAGCCGCAGGTCTTCAACACTATTCTGCTGGGCTTCCTGGCCAAGCTGGATCATGGTGTAACTCGGAAATCCTGACTCGTCCCTTGTATGTTAGACCCATGGTAGAATAGGGGAGCAGGGACACGGCAGACC
>CAYVCX010000068.1:9473-13922 GCA_964450435.1 uncultured Anaerolineales bacterium | reverse complement strand
CCGCCCTGCCTAGTTCCTCATCACTCTAGCGGCAGGATGGGGCCAATCGATTCCGCAGCCGGTTGAGGGTCCGGCCGCGATATCAAGAGGGGGCAAGGTGTTCACCTTGCCCCCCACTTTGGATGATCTCCTCCCCAGTGCAGGGCGGTCCTCACAACTGGGAATGCGCTAACTGGCGGCGTTCCTTCAATCACGTCAGTAGCTGATTGACCCAGGCTCGTAGCAGTAGACGAGTCGGAGTACAGGTTGACGGCTGCCCGCGCGGCTGTCGATCTGGCACAGGTTCAGCCCGTCGAAGAGTTGCAGTTCATTCACGTTGCGTCGCTGAAACCAGCTCAGTTGGGGAAGGAAGCGTATCCAGAGCGGCCGGATATTCCGGAGGAGTTGACTCGTCTTTCAGGAGCCACTGGCCATCGCGCGCGAAGCGGATGTCGAGGTGACCCGTGACGTGTTGTTCGGCAATCCGGCCGAGATGGTCCTGCACCGGGCGCGCAAGCAGAAGGCTGAGCGAGCGGTGGTCGAGCTGGGCGGCGACGAGGTCGCGGTCTCGCTGGATGGCGCCGATCCGGAGACCTACACCCACGTCCGCCGCGGGGCCAGGGTGCAGAGGGTGGGGTGGTCTCCCTCCTGTGCAGACTGCCTGTGGGCGCAGGACATCGTGCGGTGTCCATAGGTGCGGCGGGCGGCCACCAATCCAGCTGTGGTGCTGCTCCGAGAGGGCGCAGATGAAAGAGAGGCGTTGTCAGAAGGTAGCCCGCCGGTTACAATTGCTCTCTCATCCTGCGCGGTTGCGAATTGTGATCGAGTTACGCAAAGAGGGAAGCATTTGTCTCGGACCCGCAGGTTGTGCTCGACCGGCTGCAGCCCTACGTCTCTCAGCAATTATGCGTGCTGCGGGAGAGCAGTAGCATAGCGTGCCGCAGGGAGGGACAGTACGTCTAATACCGTCTGGTGGACCCCTTTGTGGAGCAACCGCTGGATGAGATCGCGGAGCAGTAATGAGGAGGGGGAAGGTACCAGGTATGTTCAAGTCGCTGATTCACAATCTCGTTGAGGAGGTTTGATGCACTGCAGACAAAGGATGTTGACACGTGCGATGGGTCTTCTTGCGCTGATCGGGGTGCTCGTCGCCGCCAGTCTGTCTGTCGGAGTGGGCCGGGCGCGGGCCGACGAACCGGTGGTGCGAGCGGTGTTCTTCTGGGCCGAGACGTGCCCGTACTGCCACGAGGTGATGGAAGAGGTGCTTCCGCCGTTGGAGGAGGAGTACGGCGCGCAGCTTGAGATTGCCAAGCTGGAGCTCTCAGAGGTGCCAAAGAACTACGAGGTATGGCTGGAGGCGCTTGAGTCCTATGAGGTGCCGGAGAACCGGCGAGGCGTCCCGATGCTCTTCATCGGCGACACCGTGTTGGTGGGGTCGCGTGAGATCCCGGAGCAGCTCCCGGGGCTGATCGAGCAGCACCTGGCTGTGGGAGGTGTGGGGTATCCGGACGTTCCTGGTCTGGAGGACGTTCTGGAGGAGACGGCACCGTCCCAGGAAGTGGACCGGACGCCGGCGCCTGACGCCACGCCATCGAAGGAGGCCAATGAGACTCCGGTCCACGTGGCGTACTTCTATCAGGCCGGCTGCCAGGAGTGCGACCAGGTGCAGCTGGCGTTGAACTATCTGCAAGATCAGTATCCACAGCTGAGCGTCTGCACGCTCGACGTCCGCGAGGAGGCGCCCCTGGCTGAGCGGTTAGGGGAAAAGGCCGGGGTACCGGTGGGCAAGCGGTTGACCGCGCCGGCGATCTTTGTTGGCGACGATGCGCTGGTGGGGGATGAGCTGCACGCCACCAGCCTCGAGGAGTTGCTTGACCGCTACGCCGAGACCGGCGCCGAACCGCTATGTGTGGGGTCGGAGGCGGCGAGTGACGAGACGGCCTCGAGCATCATCGAGCGCTTCCGTTCTTTCAGCCTGGCCACGGTGCTGGTGGCCGGTCTGGTGGATGGTCTGAACCCCTGTGCCTTCGCCACGCTGGTCTTCTTCATCTCCTACCTGACCTTCATGGGACGCGAGGGCCGCCAGGTCCTGCTGGCGGGTGGCGCCTTCGCCGCCGCAGTCTTTCTTACCTACCTCGGTGTGGGATTCGGTGTGCTGAAGTTCCTGGCCACCCTGCCTTTCCTGGACGCCGTGAGCCGCTGGATTTACGGCTTCACCGCGGTGCTCTGTCTCGTTCTGGCTGCCGGTAGCCTCTACGACTGGTGGCAGGCGCGTCGTGGGAAGGCCAAAGACATGCGCCTGGCGATGCCCACCTGGCTTCGTCGCCGGGTAAACCAGGCGATCCGCGAACGGGCCGGGGCCAAAGCCTTCGTGCCGGTGACCTTCGTCACAGGGGTCGTGGTCTCGGTCATCGAGCTGGCCTGCACGGGTCAGGTCTATCTGCCGACCATCCTCTTCGTCCTGGGCGTGCCGGAGATGCAGGCGCAGGCGGGGTTCTATCTGGTGCTCTACAACCTGATGTTCATCCTGCCGTTGGTGGTGGTGTTCGTGCTGGCGTACTTCGGGACGACGTCTCAGCAACTGGGTCTCCTCATCCACCGGCACACGGCCAAGGTCAAGCTAGCGACGGCGGCCCTGTTCCTCCTGCTGGCCGGGTGGATGGTGGTGACGCTGGTATGAAACGCAAGGCATACTCCCGCCGCAGGACCCGGGGATCGCAAGCACAGGGAACGGAGGCACGGTTCCAACTCGCCTATGCACCTTCCGCCCGCACGCCTCAATGCGCTCACAGATCTGAATCGAGTCTCGGGAGAGAGAAGCGAACCGTGAGCCCCCCGCCGGGGGTTTCCTGTGCCCAGATGCGTCCGCCGTGAGCCTCCACGATCTGAGCCGCGATGGAGAGACCGAGCCCACTCCCACCGGATGCTCTCTGTCGTGCAACGTCAGCTCGCCAGAAGCGCTCGAAGATGTGGGATGAGTCCTCGGGCGGAATGCCGGGGCCGTCGTCCTCTACCGTGACCACGACCTCCTGTTCGATCATCTCTGCTGCCACGGTCACGTGACCGCCCGCGGGCACGTATTGCAGGGAGTTGGTGAGCAGGTTGCCCATCACCTGAGCCAACCGGTCCGGGTCGGCGAGGACGGTAGGGAGATCGGCCGACATCTCCAGGGCGAGAGCGATCCCCTTCTCCCTGGCCGAGGCACGATACGCCTCGACCGATTCCTCGAGGAAGACAACAAGGTCCACGGCGTCCTTTGCGAGATGGAGCTTCCCCGCGTCGGCCAGGGCCAGGATGCGGAGATCCTCTATCAGTCGGGAGAGGGTGCGTGTCTGGGCCAGCGCAGCCTCCAGGTTTTGCTGGTCTACCGCGTAAACCCCATCCAACATAGCCTCCAGGGTACCCTGGAGCACAGTCAAGGGGGTGCGCAACTCGTGGGCGATATCGGCCGTTTGGTTGCGGCGGGCTTTCTCCATCCGGGCGAGGCTCCTGGTCATAGAGTTGAAGGCCTCGGCCAGCTGCGCCACTTCGTCCTCCCCGCGAACCGCGGCCCGCGCCGACAGATCGCCCTGGGCAATGGCCTGGCTGGCAGAGGTCAGCTGCCGCAGCGGCGCTGTGATAGAACGAAACAGCAATCCGCCGATGACCGACGCGACGGTCAGGGCAGCCAGCGCACCGATCCACAGGGTGCGGCGCACGCGGTCCAGGAATTCCGCCTGGCCTGCATCTAGAGGCCAGGTGGGTGGATTCTCCAAGCTGGGCAGGAGATACCCCACCACCTGATCCTCCAGCTGGATGGGAACGGCGTTGTTGAGGCCTCCCCGCGGGACGCTTCCTCTTGGGGTGCCCTCGCTATCGGCCACGACGCACCCTTCAACATCGATGATGCGGAAGGCAACCGCGCCCCAGGCATCGCCGGGATTACCTATCTCTTTCCCCCACGTCCGTCCCTCCCGACCGTGGGAGCGGGCCAACGCATCCTGCAGGCCCGTCCACGAGCCCTGGGCTTCGTAGTACTGGACCAGAGGCGTGGTCATCTCCTCCCACATCCCGCTTCTGGTGAGCGCGTAGCGGCGGAACTCGGTCTCCGTGGTGTGTCCCGTCAGGGCCGCGACAGTCCCGACCGCCACGACGATGACGGCCAGGAAAGCGAGCATCCCTTTCCAGAAGAGGCTCCGCATCATCATCCTTTGCAATCGAGTCGTCTTACTGTGTTAGTCCCGTCCATGCTATCACCGGTGGAGCCGACGGCCTCGGTGGAGAATGGACATCGGAGCCGCGTGAGTTCTGAGCACGGGCCCATCCGACGCGCGCTCCGGGCGTTTGCCCCTTTTACACGATGCTCGATGGGCCGATATGCTCGCGGACGGCTCATACGGGTGGCCTGTGAAGACTCTGGCAGCGTGGCGTGAGCGTTCCCTGGGGCTTGATGTCTGACCCAGTGCAACGCGGCTACCAACACCCCGGTGC
>CAYVCX010000068.1:0-9373 GCA_964450435.1 uncultured Anaerolineales bacterium | reverse complement strand
GCCAGCGCGCTGAGCGCCGTCATGCCTCTCCCGCCCGCGCCTCCAGCATGGCGAGCAGGGGGCGGAGGGCGAAGCGAAGCTGTCCCAAAGCGTCGGCGGTGTCCGCACCCCCGCCGGGGCCGCCACCAGCTTGAGCGGTGGCCCTCATGGCCTCCCGCTCCTCCTCGCCCATGCTCTGACGCTCCGCCATGCGCGTCGCCTTTTCGGGTGGTATGTCCTCCCCGGACTGCATCGCGGCACCACCGGGCGTTCCGCCTTCACTAAGCTCCCTCGGCCGCGCATCCAACCCCTCCTCCGCCATCCAGGCCTCCAGGTCCGCCTGGGTGAGCTCCAAGTCTGCGATGGCCGCCAGCTGGTCCTCAGACATGGCTCCCTCAATTCCCCTCAGGACGGCAGCAATCTCGTCCTCTGCGGTCACGCCTCCCTGCAGCGCCCGCCAGAGCGGGAGCAGGGTTTCCGCTTGGTGGGGCGTCACGGCGTGTTCCGTCTCCTCCAGTGCCAGCGTGCCCAGTGCCAGCCGCACGGCATCGTGCAACTCCTCGTCGGTCCCGGAGGCTTCGGCCGTGGTGATGATCTTTGGCGTGCCGCTGTCGAGCACGGCATCGTCCAACCCCTCGTCGGTTCCGGAGGCCACAATGTCGCTCTCAGAACCGGAGCCAGTGTCGTTCGATGGGGCTCCTTCTGCGCCCCCACATCCGAGGAGCATCGTCGCCATCAGCATCAGACATGTCAAGATATGCCAGTGTCTCATCGTTTTCCCTTTCATAAGGACCCACAGAATCACAGGCGCGCCCGCGCGACATCGACGCGCCGTGCTCTCCTCAAGCCTCTCCCTTTGGCCGGGGCCAGTCGCGCCCCGTTCCAGACCGATGTCACGTTCACCCTCCCAGGCTCGCTGGTCGCTCGTCCAGCTCCACCGTGACCTGACGCTGCTCGGCGTCTCGCAGGATGGTCAGTTCCAGGCTGTCGCCCGGCTGTCTGAACGCCACAGCGGTCAGCAAGTCCGTGAAGTTCGCAATGGGCTCTTCATCTACCTTGATGACGACGTCGCCGCCTACGGGCACGGCCTGCCCCATGATGTCCCTCTCCTGGGTCGCACCTCGCAGGCCGGCCGTGGCAGCGGGACCGTTTTCCACCACCTCGACGATGTAAGCACCCTCCTGCATCTCCAGGTCGTTTGCCTCCTGCACGAGCAGGCCGACGTCAGTGCCGGTCACGCCGAGCCACGGCCAGTGGTACTCCCCCTCCTCGATAAGGGCGGGTGTCACGAAGCTAACGACGTCGGACGGGATGGCGAACCCAACGCCGGTGTTCGTGCCGGTGGTCGATTCGATCTGGGCGTTGACGCCCACCACCTGACCATCCAGCGTCAACAGCGGGCCGCCCGAGTTGCCCGGGTTGATGGCGGCATCTGTCTGAACCGCACTCGGGATGCTAAACGGGGTCTCCGCTGCGGGAATCGTGCGTCCGACAGCGCTCACGATACCCAATGTCATACTGCTGCCCAGGCTGAACGGGTTGCCGATGGCGATCACCCAGTCTCCTGGGCTGACGGCGCTCGACGATCCGAGCAACAGCGGATGCGCCCCTTCGGGCAGTTGGTCGACCTTCACAACGGCCAGGTCGCTGTGGGCGTCTTTCCCCACGATCTGCGCTCGGACCTCGGTACCCTCGTGGAAGATGACCGTCACCGAATCGGCATCAGCCACCACGTGGTGGTTAGTGACGATATACCCCTCCTGGTCGAGGATGAACCCCGACCCGGCACCCGAAGCCGTCACGTAGCCGCGCTGGACGTACACCCGGATCTGGACCGCCCCGGGTGCCACATCCTGGTACAGCGCGGCCAGGGTACCTTGCTTCGGCGTGGGAGTGCTCGCTGCCGAAGACGTCCCCTCGTCCGGCATTTCCTCCGTAGCCCGGACGAGCGTGTGCGTCGCCGTGGGATTGGCGTCTCCCTGGAGCGTGGTCACTTCTGCGACCACCGCCGTCCCTTGTCCCTCCGTACTGAATGCCTCATCTATGCTGGTGGCAGAGAGGAGTAGACCACCGACTCCTATCAACACAGTGAGGACTAGGGCAGCACAGCCAAGCCGTGCGATCCATGCCCAATGTCTGTCATTCAATGTCTGCCTCCTAACGATGGATTAAGCTTGTCAGCCAACTTCGAAACTCCTTCAAGAAGTATGAGCCGATGCCGCACCGCAGCCTATGCCCGGCAGCTCGTAGCCTGGCGTGCAGCCAAGCTGTGCATTGGTGACGCCGAAGAGTGGCTCCGGTGGTCGACAACGAGGATGCGCCCAGCCGTTTCCGCGTCTCCTGGCGCCAACTGGACGCGATCCTGGCCCTGGTCTGTCTGCTATTCATGCCGCAGCGCCTCGATGGGATCAAGTTGAGCCGCCTGCGTCGCCGGATAGTAGCCGAAGAAGATGCCTACCGCCGCGGCAGCCACGAAGGCCAGGGGAACGGACATCGGCACGAGCGCCGTTCGCATAGTCCCCAAGTGGCCGAACAGATAGGAGCCCCCCACGCCGACTACGACACCCACCACGCCGCCAATCAGGCTGAGGATCATCGCCTCCAGCAAGAACTGGAGCCGCACGTCCCGGGGGCGGGCCCCCAACGCCTGCCGCAGACCAATCTCGCGCGTCCGCTCAGTGACGCTGACCAGCATGATGTTCATGATGCCGATGCCCCCCACCACCAGCGAGACGCCGGCCACCCAGCCCAGCAGGCTGCGGAAAGCCTCGGTGGTCGAGGCCTCGGCCTCGATTACGCTATCCTGTGTCAGTAGCTGGAAGTCGGGCTCCGTGGGTGGCACGTCTCGTTCGCGGGCCAGGGCCGTCGTGATCTGTTCCATCACCCCCCCCATCACGTCCTTGCTCTCGGCCGAGACGAGGATAGTGCGCACCTTGTCACCTCCGAAGCGGCTGGTCTCAAATCGCTGGAATATGACCGTCAGTGGGATGTAGATACGACTGTCGTAGTCGGTGTCGCCCACCACGCCCTTCTTCTCCATCACCCCAATCACCACGAAGTTGACGGAACCGATCTTGACCTTCTGCCCCAGCGGGCTCCGCTCTCCAAACAGCTCCTGGGCGACGGTGTAGCCCAGGACTGCCAACTCGTTCTTGCGCTCGTTGTCCTCATCGGTGAGGAAGCGGCCCATCGCCACTCTGTAGTCACGCACGGCAGGGAAGTCAGTGGTCGTTCCCACGACCGAGATGTCCGAGAGCGTTATACCCTCGCTCGTGACCTCCTGTCTGCTAGTCTGCTCAGCCGAGACGCCGTTGATGTTATCTACGTGCTGTTCAATAGCCTCCAGCTCGTCCGGGTACTTGAAGCCCGGCATCTCGCCCCTCTCTCTGACGCCGCCACGCTCGAACGAGGGCATCACCACGATCAGGTTGGCCCCCAGGGCGTTGATCTGTTCAGCGATATCGGCCTCCGCCCCAGCGCTGACGGCCATCATGACGATGACCGCCGCCACGCCGATGATCACGCCCAGAGTGGTGAGGAAAGAGCGAACTTTATTGAGCGTCAGACCCTCGCAGGCCACCTTCAGCGTTCGCCAGAAGCTCATTGTGCTCCTCCTTCCCCCAGCGTGACCGATGCCAGTTGTCCTGCCGCTTGCGGGTCGACATCGTCGGCCATCACCCGTCCGTCTCGAAGAGCGATGATACGCTCGGCGTTTGCCGCATCGTGGGCGGAGTGCGTCACCATCACGATGGTTGCGCCATGGTCGTGTACCTCGCGCAGGAGCGCCATAATCTCGTCTCCGGACTTGCTGTCCAGGTTGCCGGTCGGCTCATCGGCGAGGACAAGGGATGGGTGGTTGACCAGGGCTCGGGCGATGGCCACTCGCTGCTGCTGTCCGCCAGAGAGCTCGTTGGGCCGATGGTCGATCCGATCGCCCAGCCCCACGGACTCGAGTGCATAGACCGCACGCTCAAGCATCTCCTTGTCGGATAGGTTCTGGTGTCCGTTGTACATCAGGGGCATCATCACGTTCTTGACCGCCGTGAGGCGGGGCAGCAGATTGTACGACTGAAAGACAAAGCCAATCCTGCGATTGCGAATCCCGGCCAGCTTCTCCCTGTTCAGCCCGCTGACGTCCTCGCCCTCGAGCAGGTAGGTGCCGCCGGTGGGCCGATCGAGACAGCCTAGGAGGTTCATCAGCGTCGACTTGCCGGACCCGGACGGCCCCATGATGGTGACGAACTCCCCCCGGTCCACGGTCAAGCTCACCTCACGCAACGCGTGAACGGCAACGGAATGCCGTTCATTCCCGTCGTCCTTGCCATAGACCTTCGTCAGGTCCATCGTCTCGATGACGTGAGTGGCCGCGTCCGATCCCCTTCTGCCGGTTCCTGTCTGGTTCACCGCTTGCCCCCTCCACCCAGTCCACCGCCGCCAAAGATCCCCCCGCCCGGCATCATCTCGGGCATCTGCTCTCCTTCCTCCTGGGGCGCCTCCGTGGCGGCAAGGCTCTGCCCCAGACTAACCCTCTCCCCCTCATCGAGGCCCGAGATAACCTCGGCGTTGACAGCGTCCCGGAGCCCAATCTCGATGACGCGCATAGTCAGTTCGTCGTCGTCCCCGACGATGAATACGGCGTATTGTCCATCGCCAATCTCGCGGAGCGCCTGGATGGGCACCAGCACCACATCGTGGGCCTCGGCACTGATCACCTCGACATCGCCATTCATGTCGCCGAGCAGGTTCACGTCCTGCCCGGAGAAATCCAGGCTGGTCCAGGCCTGCACCGCCAGCGTGTTGTCCACCGTCACCAGCGCGGGATCGATCCGGACCACCTCGCCTGTGAAGCGTTCGTCTGGGAGTCCTTCAAACGCAATCTCCACGCGGTTCCCGACCCCTACCTCGCTGAGATCCGATTGCTCGACCCAGAACCGCATCACGGGATTCTGCAGGTCCGCCAGGGTGATGACGGATTCGGAGCCCACACGCTCACCGGAGGTCGCCGCCACATCCACCACGATGCCGTCGAAGGGCGCCCGCAGCTCGGCTGCGGCCAGGCTCTCGCGCGCCTCCTCCAAGGCTAGCCCTACTCGATCGACCTTAAGCTGCGCCCGCAGGACGGCCTGCTCATCATGCCTACTCTTGAGGGTCTCCAGGTTAGCCTCCGCCTGGAGCACGTTGTTCCGGGCCTGATCTACCTGATTCCACGCCTCGAGCTGCTCCATCTCGGCCTTCTGCAGGGTCTCATTGAATGCAGCCTCCGCCTTGTGGAGCGCGCTCCACGCCTCCGACAGCACGTCATCAGTTGCGCCGCTTGCCTCCAGCTCCGCCAACTTCTCAGCGTGGTACCGCACCGCGATGTGCGTGTCCCGCACATCGGCGTCGTATGGGGACTTCTGGGCGTTTTCATAGGTGAGTTGCGCCGTGGTCAGCGCCAGCCTGGCGCTTTCGAGGGCCGACTCGGCACTCGCCAGCTCGGCTTCCGTCGCCGCCTGGCTGACGTCCGCCAGATCGGATTGTGCTGACCGCAGATCGATGGTGGCCTGCAGCACGGCGGTCTGCAGATCGTCGTCGTCCAAACGGGCCAGCACGTCCCCTGCCTGCACCTGGTCCCCCACCTCCACCAGCACCTCGTCCAAGTAGCCCGTAATCTCTCGACCGCTTTCCGTCTGGAAACCAAGTTTGGCCTTCCTTCCGGCCTCCAGCACCCCGGTCCCGCTGACGGAGATGACGAGGTCGCCCCGTGCCACCTGCGCTGTCATCATGGTCTCCTCGGGCTCCTGACCGGGAAGATGGACGTAGCGGTAATAGGCATACCCGGCTCCGCCCAGCACCAACACAACGACGAGCCCTATCCAGAGAATCCTCTTCCGAAGCATATCGGTCCCTCCCCCTCAGTCACCGAGCCTGACCGTCTCTCCGGGCTCCAGCCCGGACAAGATCTCGGCGTTCAACGTCCCACGGAGGCCCACCTCGACCTCACGCCGTACCACCTCGCCCTCGGCCGTGACCACAAAGGCAGCATAGCCACCCTGCGGCGTCTCGTGCAGCGCTTCCAACGGAACGAGCAGGGCGCCTCGAGCCTCGGCGGCAACCACCTCCACATCAGCCGTCATGCCAGAGAGGAGAGCGACGTCGTGGTCGTCCAGGCGGAGCCTCGCCTGCGCCTGGACGACCGACGTGCCGTCCACCTTGACCAGCATCGGATCCACCCGCACCACCGTGCCCGTGAACGTGGTGTCCGGCAGGGCGTCAAAGACGACGTTGACTTGATTGCCCACGGCCACACGCCTCATGTCCGATTCCTCCAACCAGAAGCGCAGCAGCGGATCCTGGAGATTGGCCAACGTCAAGATGGGAGTGTTGGTGCCTACCTGATCGCCAGCCTCCGCAGCAATCTCCATCACCGTCCCATTGAAGGGAGCACACAGCCTGGCGGCCTCCAGGTTTGCCTGGGCCTTTTCGCGGGCCAGCGCTGCCTCGTCCACCTTCAACTCTGCCTCCATCAACGTGTCGGTGAGCGGCTGGCTCTGGAGGAGCTCCAGATCGGCCTCCGCCTGCACGACAGCGTTCCGAGCCTGATTCACGCTCTTCAAGGCCTGAGCCTCGGCGATCTGGGCCTGGTTCTTCGCCCGTTCCCAGGCCTCCTCCGCCTCGATCATGGCCGCCATAGCGTAGTCATGCTTGGTCTGGTTGATCTCCCCCGCCTCGTACCTGGCTTTCTCTGATTGGTAGTAGCCCACCCACCAGTCGTACATGACCTTGGCCGATTCCACGGCGTCATCGGCGCCGTCGTCGATTGTCTTCTGATAGGTGTCGTAAGCCAGGGTCAGCTGCGTCCGAGCATCCCTCAGCTTGGCTTCAGCGTCGGCGATCTTCGCCTCGCTGGGACCTTCCCTGACGCTGGCCAGCTCCAGCCGAGCGAGCTGCAGCTCGACATCGGCTTCGGCGAGAGAGCGCGCCAGTGCCGCCGTCACCAGCCGGGCCAGCAGGTCCCCTTCCCGTACCTGATCGCCGTTCTCCACGAGCACCTCCGCGATGCTGCCGCCCGTGCGGAATGACAGCGCCAGTTCCTGGGCGGGAATCAGTTCACCGCTGCCGTCGGCGGTCAAGACGATATCGCCTCGTCTCACCGTGTCCGTCTCCATCGTGGGCTCCTGCGGCTCCTGAGGCTGCGCCCCGTAGGTGCGCGTGTAGGCGAAGTAGCCACCTGTGGTGATGAAGAGCAACACGATTGTGCCAATCATCCAAAGCCTCCGTCTCTTCATCCCTCGTCTCCCCTCTGCGTACCACGTTGCAGCGATGACGCCTCTAATTTCACGTCTTCGGCCGTCTTGCCAACGTCACCGCTATGATCCGTTTTCTGTCCGTCCAGGACACTGATCGCTCTCATCTCGTCGAATGCCTCAAGCGTCGGTGTTGCCATTCGCGTCCCACTCCCCCAGCCTCAGAGCAGCAACTCACTCTTCGGCGAACTTGTAGCCGATCCCGTACACGGTCTTCACGTACGTCGGATCAGCCGGGTCCGGCTCAATCTTCTTGCGCAAGTTCTTCACGTGGGTGTCCACCGTTCGTTCAAGTCCCTCGTAATCGGTGCCGAACACCCGTGGCAATAGCTCCAACCGAGTGAAGGCTCGGCCAGGTTCCCCGGCCAGCACCTCCAGTAGCTTGAACTCGGTCGGGGTAAGAGACACGGTCTCTTCCCGCACCCGCACCTCGTGGCGCCTCGGGTTGATCACGATGTCGGCGCAACGTATCTGCGCAGGCCCTTCAGCTGGTGCCTTATCGGCTTTCCACAGTGCCTCCCGCACACGGGCCAGCACTTCGCGGGGATCAACAGGTCTCGCGACACGATCCGTCATCGTAGAATTGGCAGGTAGCTTCATCTCGCCGTCGTGGCGATCCCCCGTGAGCATGATGACGAGGGAATCAGACTGTCTAAGGCCGGCAAGATTGAGGCTGTCTGATTCGAGCCACGACTGAGCCACCACCAGGACGTCGGGCCGTTTGCGACGGATGATGTCGAGGCACCCGGGGCCACTGTGAGCAGCGAATACCCGGTAGCCATCCTTCTCTAGATAGCGCCGGACTGATGCCACGACCTGCGCGTCGCTGTCAGCCACCAGTACCTTGCGTCTAATCACGATAGTGATCCTTGTTCCGCTCAATCGATGAGAGGACAGGATGAACCCTTGTCTCTCCAAGCTGCCTCACTCGCACACTATACCAGAAGTATATGAAGGTTTCGTGAAGATTTGATGCAGGCTGGATGCAGATGCTGGAGGTTACGCTCGGAGGACACACCAGTTGAGGGTGTGCCTATAGTGACTCTCTGGTCGCCGCGAGGGGTTGCGAGAAACCGGGTCGCCGATAGTGAGGCAAGAGAGCAGCGGCAACAAGGGGAGCCTCGTGAGACCCTCCGCCTGAAGACCCTACCCCTTGACCTGGGGAAAGGCTTGCGGTTACGAGCGCCGAGGTGCTGCCCGGATGCCCGACGCCTGTGCTAGTGCCTCCTCCACCAAGCGGTCCATGTCAACGGTCGCCTCCGCCTCCAACAGGGGTTCCAGGCGGGGGCGGGTGACGACGTGACGGGGGATCAAGAAACGGCAGCAATCGTCGCCCGGCAGCTGAGAGAGGGTGAACGTGCCAACAGCCCGGGCCCGGTCCGCGATTTCCTGCTAGTCCAGGCCGATTAAGGGCCTGAGGATGGGTAGCGTGGCGGCGGCCTCCGTGGCCGCCAACCCCTTCACCGTTTGCGAGGCAACCTGGCCGAGTGACTCTCCGGTCACCAGGGCTTGGCCGCCCTGGCGGCAGGTCAAGGTCTCGGCCACGCGGACCATAAGCCGCCGGTAGAGGAGTACGCGGAACGCCGGCAGGGCGTGGGTAGCGATCTCCCGCTGCTGCTTCCCGATGGGCACGGCGTGGAAGTCGCTCTCCATCCCGTAGAGTCCCAAAGCCGCCACGATGCGCCGGACTCGCTTCTCCGCGCCGCGCCAGTTGCCGAAAGGGTGGCTGTGGAAGTGGCCCGGGTGCACCACCACGACGTCGAACAGCCCCCGCCCAGCATCCTCGAGCAGCCGATCCAGGGCCGGAGGACGAGCCTCTTGCTTGGCCGAGTGACCCGCGTCCACATACTCGTCAGACAAGGTCTACCCACGTCTCCGCGCGAAGAGACGCGTCGCGCGTCGCTGCGCGTCGAGCGGGTGTCCGTCGACCTGCTCCTCGGTCGAGCCACGCAGGTAGGCCACCGCACGCTTTTCTCACCTCATCCTCAAGGGAAGTGTTGGTTCTTCCTGTCCACCGCTCTGAAACGCGTCATCTCTAGACCTTCGATCAGAGAGCCGATCATCAGGCATTGGGTCACCCCCGTATGATATCACGCTTTGTCGGTAAC
>CAYVCX010000067.1:13376-14540 GCA_964450435.1 uncultured Anaerolineales bacterium | reverse complement strand
ATGGGCTTCGCGGTGACCAAGCTGGTAGCCCAGCAGCCGTATGCTATCGCCGAACTCAATCTCCGTGGGCTGCGCACGTGCGTCAATCTTCTGCCGGGACAGGAGAGCAGGGCGGGCGTAGGCAGGGCCGATGGTCAAGAAAGGTGCAGCAGCAGCGATAGCGAAGAGGACGGCCGAATACGCAGTGAGCACGGTGCGTAAGGTATGAGCACGACGATGTGAGGCGCCGCCCGCCCACTGTAACCCGTACGAAACAAGCTGGGCCAGCCCCCAGACGATCAAAGTGGAGGCAGCTCCAATTGCTGGGAAGAGCAATCGGCCCAGAGGCGCTTTGACGAGCTGCATCCATCGGAGGAGTGCAGCTAGGAGCACCGCGGTCCAAAGCGCCAAGAGCCCAAGCGACCACGCGCGGGGACCTGGTCGTTTGTCCGAACGCCAGGCCTGTACAGCCCAGACCGCGAGCCCACAGAGCGCCAGGGCCACCACCGATGCCATGAACAAGTAGGCACCCCGCGGCAGATGAACATTTCCCATACCGAATGCGGCCCAGAAAGACAAGGCGACCCCCGGCAACTGGCTCCTGAGGCCGAGCAGAGGGAGAGGCTCCTCATACCGCCACCAGGTCTGGAAGTGGGTCTGCACGCCGAGCGGATCTGCATACAAGAGGCCGTTACGTACATACCACCATCCACCAACGATGAAGGCCACCACAAGGACTATTGTCCAACGCCCGGCCACGTGTCTCAAGCGTCGAGAGGGTTCTAATGCAGCCCCGCGCCCCCGCGTCTCTAGGCCCACAGCAACAAGCGTCAAGGGCAGGAGCGCCAGGGCACTCACCTTCGAAATGACAGCCAGACCGATGGCGGCGCCCAGCAGGGCCGCGCGGTTCCGTGAATACTCCCGCCGTACTCCGCCCACGAGCAGCCACAGAGTCACTGTCGAAAACGCGCTGGCGGCAACATCGTTGTTGATTGCTGAGCTGATGAACAGGAACTGAGGCGTGAAGGCCACCGTGGCAGCCGCACACCGTGCGAAGATGCGGTCCTTGCAGAAGGCTTCCTGCGCCAGAAGGTAGGTGGCCCCAACCGTGAGCGCCCCGAACAGGAGGTTGACGAGCCGAGTGATCCGAACCGTCAGCACAGTTCCGCGCCACGGAAAGCGTTC
>CAYVCX010000067.1:0-13276 GCA_964450435.1 uncultured Anaerolineales bacterium | reverse complement strand
GGAAAGCGTTCTTGTTGTCGTCGATCGTCCCGGGGGCCTGGTAGTTTCCATAGTACGTATTCGGCTCCAGCCTGAGAGGAGGCTCATGGCTTCGCCAGGCTGTGCTCAGCGCCGCAACAACGTAGTAGACCGGCGGTTGAGAACCTTCGTGTCCGGCGACTGAGTTGTCGTTTCCAGGTGGCAGACGCCGCTCTGAGAGCAGATGCCGAACGTAGCCGTAGTGTTGGAGTTCATCGGGAGCCTCGAACACGGGCGACATCGCCGAGTAGAGAACACCCAATGAGAGATAGGCCACAATGATTGCCAGTAGCGGACAACGGTGCATGCGCGAACCCATTCCGGTGAGAGCAATCGCGCGGCTCAGGCCGTAGTGGCGACTGCGCGCTGTCGCTCCGGCCGTACCCCGAACAGTACCCAGTTCAACACACCGCCCCAAACGGCCGTTCGATGCAGAAGTAGGATGCATACCGTGCCGAACAAGGCGAGCCGTGCATACATATGCGCCTCTTGCGAATAGACCATCTGAATAAGTGAGGCGGTCAGCAACAGCGCGGCAAAAAGCCCGGCCCCACGACTGGATAAGATCTGTCTTCCGGCAGCGTACGTGAGCGCTACGGTTGCTGTTCCCATCAGGGCGGAGGGAAATCGGACTAGCAATGCTCCGTCACCTAGGATATGCACGATAGGGTAAAGCACGAACCAGTAGAGGGCGGGATGGTTGTCCCGAGAGACCCACCCCACCACTTCAAAGAACGAATAGCGGGCTACGGCCACGCTGTACATCTCGTCGGACCAGAGGGGTGGATCCCCCAGGCGCAACACTCGGAGCCCGAAAGCCACTAATAGAACCAGCCCCAGCGTGGATACTCCGTTGGCTCGTTTGTTCATCGTATGTTGCACTGTCGATTGCCCGGGCATTTGAAGAGCCATCTTACCCTTGGCGTGATCAATGGAGTCTCACGGGGAGGGGCGTGGGGTGGACTGGCGTGATGTGCGGATTGGGTAACCCGGAGACTGTTTGTCGGAATCTGCTGTGGATCGGGCCGTCGAATCGGCTGTCAGGCGGTGGCCTGGCGCACAGGTCATCCTCAGACAACAGACCAGGTCAATGGCGAGCCGGGGCATCCATGCTTTCCGCCCCTCTGACAGGACTCACGGCTTTCCCAGTTGGTGTAGACCTCACCGATGACACGTTCAGGCAGCGAAGTGAGAAACGCTGACCGCAGCGGACTGCCTATATCCCGGGATGCTACTCAGACCGGCGCAGACGGCCACAGTCCATCCGCCGGGCGAGATGCAGTCCGCTCCTCGGCACCGACCACAGAGCTGGACCAGGCCGTAGCATGGGCCTGCGATGCCAATCAACTACGTCTCGCTCTCGTGTAAGCAGCCCGCATTATAACAGGAGCAGAACCCTGAGGCAAGAACCGCTGGAGAGAGCGCTGGGCTCCGTTCGTGGCTTCTGCAACGATCCTGCTCCATCTGTGAGAGGCTGAACGTACTTGGCTGGTGCCATTCGTGGCAGGGACGCGACCCCGGAACAGGACGCCGGAGAACTGCACCGATCACCCAACGCGCGGCGTTCGCTGAAGCCCAACGTCTCTCGCGGATTGAGATGACTCCCCACGGGGCGAAAGTGGCACTAGAATCAAGCCGCGGGACGGAGAGCGCGTGGAGGAGCGTACGAGGCGCCGGCCCACGATCTGTGGCCGAGGGATTGTTGATGGAACCCGTTCCCTGCATCGGGGCGGCTGGGAGAGAGGCCGTCTTCGCAAACGGAAGCCACGGAGTGCCTCCAGGCAGCTTCAGGACTTCCCTTGGACGGACCGTGCCGACGTGCCGCAGCAACACCCAGCGAATGGCCTCGCAGGCACCCTGTCTGCTACTCATATTCGAATCCAACCCAAAGCTCTCTTACGGAAGCAGGTCAGGTACTCGAATCCCGCCGACTTGGCCATATCTATCGCCGAGTCACAATCTGCGCCCACTGCGGCAGGAGAGTGCGCGTCCGATCCAATGGTCAGAATCTCGCCGCCCAATTCCCGATACCAGCGCAAGATCTCCAGGGAAGGACACGGCGCCGGCTGCCCATGCCGCAGCGGAGACGTGTTCAGCTCAATCCCCTTGCCCCGTTCTACGATTGATCTCAGGGCGGTTCGGATCATATCGCCGTAGGGTTCAGGACCATCGTAGGCCCTGCCGAAGTTGCGCGCATCCCGCTTGACCAGGTCGATATGGGCCAGCACGTCAAAATCCCCTTCTGCAGCGAGTCCGACGACCTGTTTGAAGTAGGATCGGTAGGCTTCACGGAGTGGTTGCTCGAAGAAGCCCTCCATCCACGCCGCCTGCATTCCCATGGCGTAGTGGGCCGATCCCAGAACGATGTCGAAATCCTGCCCGTCGATAATTCCAAAAGCCCGTTCTGCGAAGATGTGTGGCTCGCCCACCTCCACCCCGGCTCGCACGGTCAGCTGATCGCCATAGCGGACGCGACACCCCTCAATGGCGGCCAGGTACTCAAGCTTGCGGAAGTAGCCAGGCGAGTCGTCAGGGCCGAAATCCAGGTGATCGGTGAAGGCGATTTCTTGGATCCCTGCGGCCATGGCTGCCTGGCAGGCAGTTGCCATACTCGCCTCACTGTCCAGCGAGAACCTGGTGTGAACGTGGTAGTCTTGTCTGTAGCTGTTCATGGATTCTGGCCGATCTCCGGCTTCGCAATGCGCTGCGGCGCCCGTCGTCCCGTGCATCCGCGGTGGGAGATTGACCTACACGCACACTTTCCCCGTAGGAACGTTCCGGGGAGATTCTGATGACCGCGTCCTGTCCTTCACCCGTGACGCGGGATGCAAGGGCGCGCTCTGGCAACCTTAGTGTCTGATCACGATGTTCCCGATGGCCTGACTCACCTCGAGGTCCACTCGGTGGTCAGCAGTCTCGTATCTCGGCGAGGTACATACGTCGTCCTCGCAGCGATACCCGGGTGGTAGTCGCCGTCCGCTGAGCCCTGTATTCAATCGAACCCGAGCAGCCAGCACTTCAGGGATTATGACGATAGTCTCCCCAATGGCGCCTTCGATTCGCGCCTCGAAATGTCCATCCCTGGGGAGGGTGACGGTTGCCCGTCCGATGCCTTGCTCCACATCGAGACCGTTCAGCGCGACGCCTGTAAGGTCGAGATCCTGTTCTCCCACGCCCAGATTCGTCTCCAGGCGCAAAGGGACATCGGAACTCAGTTGCAGATTCCACCGTCGCTGTCCGCCCAGGCCGATGGCGGAGGGGCCAAAAGAGCTGGTCTGGGTGCCCAGTACGAACGTACCAGTCCCATCCTCCACCCTGAAGTGACGCTCAAGCTCTTCTCGGCGCCCGAGGACGATACTCCCCTGCACCAGATTCACGGGATCTGATGCCGCTTTAATGGATAGCGTCCCGACACCGGGGGCGATGACCAGCTTGGCTTTCCTGGCGGCGCCGACACCCTGGGCAATCTCCTCACGCCGCGCTGCCCGCTGCCATTCGACCTCCGTACCGGAGAGCCACAGAGCACCTCCCAATACAGCCAGGGTCAGCACGAGGGCCAGAAGCGAGCCCCAAGCGGAGCGCTGACCGAGGATAAGATCCAACCCTGTGGCGACCAGAAGGATGGGCCACAATCTGAGGAGGGTTTCCCAGATGCTCCAACTCAACAGGCCGAGGTTGTTCAACAGGAAGATAATGCCCAGGCTGATCAGGATGAACGGACCAACCAGTCCACCGCGCCGGCGACCGTGTCTCTTGCTCATGTCACTCCTCTGTCCGCTCCCTAGTGAGGCCTGAACGTGCGGTACAACAGATAGAGACCCCCCAGAATCAGCAGGGTGGGCCAGACGTAGTTGATCAGCTCGGCCGCAGCTGCCGTGATCAGCGCTCCCATCGCCAAGAGCACGATTGCGGGAATGATCGACCAAGTCAACCTGCCCTGAGGCGTTGGGAGGAGTGCCAGCACTGCAAACGTGAGACCCAGGCCCAGGAAGAAGATCCCGCCCATCTCAACTTCTTGGAGAACCGGTGAGAGCCCCGCCACCAAAGCCAGTGTTAGCAGCACTCCCCCCGGTATGACAGCCCACCAATGCTCAGGGTTGGCCAGGTAGATCAACCAAAAGGCCAACGCAATGCTACCCAGGAAGAGCGGCCCATTCCAGGTCTGCCCAACCCCTGGCGCCAGTTGCTCCAGCAAAGCGATCGCCGCCACGCTGAGGAGCACGAAACCGGGGATCGCTGCCCACCAGTTGCCCTTCGGTGCTCTCAAGAAGACGAACAGGAAAGCTAGACTGGCGACGCCTATCAGCACAGGCCAGAAAAACGCGGTCACCCGGATGATGCCGAGACTCTGGAGCAAAAACAAGACGCCGGCAGCAATGAGCAGAAATCCCCAGAAGACACGCGACCCCAAGTTCCTCATATCAACTCCTTTCGTTGATGTTCGTCAAGGCGCCAACCTCCTCATTGCACCTTGAGCGAACCCACCCCCGCTTCGACTTCGACGTCGAGCTTGTTCTGAGCTGTGTCGTAGTCCGGGGACTGGTAGACATCCCCGGCGCGAGGGAACCGGCTTTGATCCACCTCTATCGAGGCCAATCCCCCCTTCATTCGCACCCGCGCTGCAGCCCCGGAGGGGACCTGCACCGAAACAGAGGCCGCACCAGCTTCGATGCGTGCCCGCGTGTGGCCGGCCTGGGCCGGCAGCGTCACGTTGACGGAGCTGGCGCCGGCTTCTAGCTGCAGGTCGGTTACGTGCAGTTCGCTCAGATCCAAACGGGCATCGCTGGCGCCAGTTTCGACGGCCAGGGAAAGAGGGACGCTGCCGTGTAGTCTGAGTACCCATCCGAGCCCTTCGCGTCCCCAGCTCCATGGAGTGATCATGGCCAAGAAGCCCGGAGGCGACATTTCGACGTCCAGTTCGTCCCCTCTGCGCTGTGTCTGGTACCGGATACCCCCGCTGAACGTGCCCTTCACAAGCGCCTCAGGCTCAGCACCAGCACCAATCCGAAGGCGCCCTGCACCGTGTGTGACGCGGATTCGTGCGCGGCTGGCGCCCTCGAGTGGAATCAACGTCTCCTCGCCTTCACTCCCTGGCCCGGACACGACGCTCCACAGAATCCCCAGGCCCATTACGATCAACAGCACGGCCCAAACCGCACTCCAGATCTCTATGGCGATGATGCCGAGATTGCTGAGCAACAGCAACAACCCGACGACGACGAGAATGATCCCCCAGAATAGCTTGCCTGTATGCATCGCTCACCCCCTTCGGCACCTGCTGCTTCCCTTGCTGGCCGAATGACTCTTGTGTCCTCCAGCGAGACGCTTGCCCGTGAGCCTCGGTACGAAGGGATTCCAGCCGTGCCTCTACGAGCAGAACACAGGAGCCCGTAAGGTCCACAGCGAGCCCTTCACCTGTCAGCGACGGTGCCGCATGCCGACCATCGTGCACTTGGTCTCCCTTTCTCAGCGCCTCTTGCTTCTTTGAATAGCCCCAGTATACCTGAATTTCGCTGACTGGAAAGCAGCGGACGACCTCATCACGGCCATCGGCAAGCGGCGCTGGTGCGGTATCCGTCCATCTCTTGCGGGGAGAAGGTCCCGGTCCGAGTCCAGGCCCCAGGGCCGAGAGCAGGGGCTAAGCCGTGCAACAAACAACTCCCCGAGCGCTCAGGCGGCCGGGGAGCTTGAGACTGGCCTGGTCAGCCGAGATCCCTGAGTCGTGACGTTCCACACGTCGATCTTCGCGAGCAGCCTGTCATGGTTGCCCCGAGTACCGGGTCATCGCCCTGGATGAGGACCTTGATGACGCGCGTCTCCATGTCCCGTCCCCACCGCCACACTATCACCGGTTCCTTAGGCCCTCGCCCGTCCTTCAGAGTGAAGACGTTGCCCTCGCTCTTCGACGAGGCTGGCGCCCTGTTCCTATGATTGAGTACCCTCAGACAACACTTCGAGACGGTCGACATGAATGTGTCGCGCCTCAATTGCGGGTGCGCCAGTGAACAACGTGCCCCAAACCTTGATTCGCACGCCGCTGGTGGCTACGTCGCGCATCTGCTGCCTGACGGTGTCGTCCGTCGCGCCAATCGTGTATTCCTCGCCGTCCTCGCGCTCGAAGTGCTGACTGAACTGGTTGCCGGGCGGGAGATCTACGATCACGCCGGTCCAGCCCTCCACCGGCTCGCCCTCATCAAGAGGCGGTTGAGAGAGGAATTCGAGACGCTCCACCTCGATCGTGCGGGCATCATCGGCCGGGACGCCTGTGTACAGCGTGCCCCAGACCTTCACTCGCGCCCCCGTCGTCCGCGCTTCGGCCACCTGCTCTCTCACGCTGCCGGTTGGGGTGCCGATGTTGTACTCTTCGCCGTCCTCGCCCTCGAAGTACTGGCCGAACTGGTTGCCGGACGGGAGATCCACGATCACGCCGATCCAGCCCTGCACCGGCTCGCCCTCCGTCTCCGACGACCCCTGCGCCGGTGCCGATGCCAGTGTCTCTGTCACCGTCCCCTCTGCAGCCACCTTGCCTCGCCACGAGAGGCCGGAGGTCCCGTTGCTCACAGTGATCTCGTAGATGATGTCCTCCGGTGCTACGATTGGATAGGTGACGGTCACAACCCAGCCGCCCGACGTGTACTGAACGGTTGATGATCCTAACAGGTCTTCCTCCGTTACGTTCTCCTCCGCCCAGGTTACGTCCGAACCGGGTGCTCGTTCCGGGTATCGCTCGGCCAGGTAGATCAGCACCTCGTCTCGCACCCAGACCGGGTCGCCGGCATGGCTGGGAGCCTCCGCCGGAACAACCGTCCCCCCTCCAGGGAGTCCGGCCATCACCGGCGAGCACCCACTGACGATCAGGATCCCCGAGATCAGGACCAGGCTGATGGTTGAAGCTCTTGCCTTCATGTTGCCTCCCCTTTCCTGACTATCTCCAAGCTTTGCCTGCCGAGTACTAGACGCATCTGAGTGTCCAGAAGTTCCGCGCATGGTCGTGGAATTCCGTCGCTGACCGCTTCTTGCGCGATTCATCCGTCACTCGGCCTCCGCTGCGCCTCGGTTGACGCGGCCGTGGCCCATTCGACGTGGGGAGTCCCTTTTCCAGCTCCGAGCTGTGAAGGAAGCGCATCACGGGTTGCCCGCCCTCAACATAGTACCCGGCACCGGTTCCGATGTTCACCCCGCTTCTGCTCCAAGTATGGTGGCTGAGGCGCGCTGGCGCATCAGTCAAGAGAGGAGTTCCCACTCTATCCCATAGACCGGTGTATGTCCCGGTTGACTGACCAGGCACACGGCGCCGGTCACCGTTGGGGGCGAGGATTTCGGGCGCTGACCTTCAGATTAGCGTAGACTGGGCCAACGGACGGATCAGAGAAGAGGGCCTCCGAGGGCGTCCCAGAGCATCGACCATGAACGGGACTCCCCGGCGTCCAAACAACCGGGGAGTCTGGGGGTCACAGGACCAGCCAATAGACTGACGTGTGGGTCGAGGAGCCGTGTCCGATGGCTGCTCAGGCGGACGGATCGACAACACGCCCTACAAACAGGATCGTGCCGGTCTGAATATCGCGGATCAGGACCAGGAACGGGTGATCAACGGTGACCTCGACGGGCTCCTGCGGCATAGCCGACGTTGGCATCAAGACGGCGGTGGCTGCCGCTGCCTCGGTACCCTCTTCGTCCACCGAGACGAAGGCCTTGTGCACGACCTCAGAGATGAATAGCTCCCTGGTGCCGGTCATGCCGGAGAAGTCGGCTGCGTCCGAGAATGCCTGCGGCATTCCGAGCGCCGTCAGCGCCTTGGCCAGGCTGAAGCGAGCGTCGAACTCGAACTTGGGCATGGTCAGGACAACCTGCCGGCGGTCCAGCGCCTCAATGATGGCCTGTACCCGGTCAGCATCCAGGGAACCCTCAAAGACGTCAAGCTTTCCCTCGTCGGGCAGCAATATCACCATTGACATCTCGTGCCCATCGTAGGGCAGCTCGACGGCTTGGTAATCCGAGCCCCGGGCGTACCGGAATGACTCCTCCTGGTGCATCATCGGGACCTGGACCTCGCTTCCATCGAGAAGCGTGAAGGCCCCATCCTCCGTCAATCTCTCCTGGAAAGGATTCGCCCACGCCGCGTTGAAGTAGATCGCGTTGCTCAACACCAGTCGCGTCAGAGGGCCGATGCCCCCCTGCGGAATCAGGTCCTCAATCTTCCCCTCGGTCTGCTGGCTGATCCATTCATTGATCGCTACTCGCGACTCCTCCGTGGCAGCAGCGAAATCGAGGACGCGCAGCCCAGCTCCGTAGTTCTGGGCCAGCACATCGAGGAAAGTGCTCAAGAACTCGTGGTCCTGCTGTCCCCAGATGGCGTTGGCGATGTGCAGCCGGAAGCCCCCATCGTCCTTTCCCTCCGCACCCTCACCGCGCTGCGCGAGCTCCTGATCCAGCGCGTTGAACGCTGGGTGGAGATCCTCCTGCGACAGTGTAAAGCCCAACGTCTCCGCCATCTGCTCCTCGGTTTCTCCTCGGGCCCCGGCATACGTCAAGGCCAGAGCCAGCGAGATGCTGTAGGGAGAGTAGAATAGGTTTTCGCTGCCCTCTTGCTCCACGAGGAGTCGATACAGGTCAAAGGCAAACGCGCTGTTCGCCTCAACCAGGGCGCTCAGATCTGAGCCGGGGACCTCGGGCGAGGGCACTCGCTCCATCTCAGACGCAACGGCTACTCCCTGCGCTCGAGGGACGGGAACCGCGTCGATGGCGCTGCAACCCGCCACAGCCAGAATCGCTGTTATCAGCATGCCAGTCAGTACCTTCTTCACCTTTCGCCTCCTTCATCTACCGACATCGTTTAGCAGGCCCGTCTTGGACCGTCACCTGTAAGACGGACTCGAAAGGGGAAAGGTTCCACACGCCGTGCTGACGCTGTGGCGAACACCAGGGAACCGGGTGTGGAGTCACCTCCCACATGGTACAGATACGTGGACACCCCCGGTGGGAAGGGCGCCGGGCCGATGAAGGTCGTGTTCTGCGTTCCGTCAGGCTGATTCCTACCACCCAGAAGATGCCGTTCGCCTCACCTCAGCCCTCCGAGCGAACGACGGGGAGTGTGATGACTTCCAGAGTGACGGGATGATCCAGACGCTCTCCTAACGCCCTGGCCATCGCGTCGACTGAGGGTCTCTCAAGCGGATCGACGGACCTTACGGTGGCCACGACCACCAGTCGTCCATTCTCCACCCGATGCTCGAAGTCGACCAGCTCTCCCTGCCGGGCGTCGACCTCCTGCGTCAGTACCCGGCTGATTTCGAGGCGTGTATCCGCATGTTGCACAATGCCTGCCATAATGACGCCCAGCGGGATGGCCACCACGAGCATTAGGACCGCGAAGCCAATCAAACCTCGCCTCATCCGACGCTGGGCCTCTGGCTGCCACGTCTGAGAGCGCACGCCCAGTAGGGCAAATACGATCACGCCGGCCAGACTGATCGCCGCGATGTTTGCCAGGAAGAGCAGAAAGGCGCCTCCCGCTACGTCAGGCTTTCCCAACGAGATCCCCAGTCCCGCGGCAGCCAGGGGAGGCATCAGTGCCGCCGCGATAGCGACCCCGGGCAGAGCGGCGCTCACCTCCTCCCGCGACACGGCGTAGGCTCCAGCCATCCCCGAGGCCAGGGCCACCGCGAGATCCAGTAAGGTGGGCTGCGTCCGGACTATGATCTCGCCGGTGAGCCCCTTGATCGGCGACAGGATTCCGATGAGCACGGCGATCACCAGGGCCAGCGTCACGCCTTTGAACATCGCCTCGATGGAAAGCCGAACCAACCGTACGTCACCCAGCACCATGCCCAGGGGGAAACCCAGAATGGGCGACATGAGCGGGGCCACGAGCATCGCCCCAATCACCACGGCAGCACTGTCCAGCAGCAGGCCCAGCGTGGCCATGATGGAGGAGAGCACAATGAGGACAAAGAAATTGACGCCTGGTCGTGCGCCGTCCCTCATCGTCTCCCGTAACTCCAGCTGCTCCTCAACGTTCAACCGGGGGAAGAGGCTCAGCAGACCTCGCGTCAGCTTGCGGGTCCAGAACTCGGTTGGTCCCCCGTAGCTGCGCACGATCACTGCGGTCTTCGACACCCGGGCCGCGATCTGCTGCGGAATACTGCCGAAGACAAACTGATCGAATAGACCCTGTTCGGAGGCGCCGAGCAGTACCAGATCGTATCCCTCGGCCTCCCGAACGATCCCCTCCACCACGCTCTCGGCAATGATCACTTTCTGCTCTGGAGGGCTGCTGAACGACAGCCCATTGAGCGTCTTCGCGATGCGCTGCCTGTTCTGGGCCATCTGCTGTGGAGTCGCTCGCCCCAGCTGCACGTACAGGGCGGTCACTTGCGAGTCGTACACTGTCGACAGCACCATTGCCAGTCGCGCTGCAATGGGGGCGTGAGGCCCGCCCGCGGTGGGAACCAGGATCTTGCCGGCCTGACGCCAATCTTCCCCTTTTGCCACCACGACTTCGCACGGTGCATCGCCGATGACCGCGTCGATGATGGGGCCCATAGAGGCCCCCGCCGAGCGCGTGTACCCGCGCCAACCCAGCACGATTAGATTCACGCCCTCCTCTCGGGCGGTATCCAAGATGCCTTCGGCCACGCTGTGGGCCACGCGGGTCATCGTCTTGACGACGAATCCCTCCTCCTTTGCCTGAGCCATCGCCCGCTCCAGCAGCACGCGCCCTACCGCTGCTCGGTGCCGACCTTCCTCCAGAGGGACCTGGTCGGGCACCGTAACGACTTGCAGGGCCAGTACTTCGCCGCCCTGCTGGCGTGCCAGCGCCCCCGACAGGCGAAGCAGTGTCCCGGCTGTCTCCGGGTTGGCGACCGGCACCAGGATGCGGTATGCCGCTTCTCGTTCCGCCTTGTCCGACGGCGGCTTGAAGACGGTGATCCCTTCTTGAGCCTTGACGTGGTGTCGTCTTGCGTAGGTCAGGTACAGGACCATCCCCCCGGCCAGGCACCCGGCTGCCCATCCCAGGTAGCTCATCCCCCAGAGCAAGCCCATCAGCACGTCGATGGCGAGGGTGATGCCCGGCACCCAGGGGTGGAAAGGCAAGGTGAACGACGAGGTGTTCGATTGCTTACGAAGGACCAGGGTCAAATTGACGCCCATCAGGACGGCCACGTATAGCAGTCCGGCCAGTTTGCCCAGGAACTGGACGGGAAGGACGGTAAGAGGGAGAAGGAGACACGCCGCCAGGCCGATGGCCAGGATTGGCGTCCCGAACTGTGGGTGCGTGCCGGCCAATTGCGTCGGCCAGTACCCATCCTTGGCCATCACGTAGATCTGACGCACCACGAGGACGAGGGTGCTGTTCAGAGCCATGGCCAGCGCGACGGCGCCTACGGCCAGGATGAGCGGGCGGCCTGCTCCCCCTGCCACACGCGCGCCGAGAAGCGCTAGAGGGTGCTGCGGACCGGACAGCAGTTCCGGGCCCAGGACGCCGATGACCACAGCGGCGCTGATCGTCCCAATGACAGCTGCCAGAGCCGGCGTCAACAACACGGCACGGGGCACGTTCCGCTCCCGTCGCCGCATCTCATTCTGAAGGCTGGTTGTGACCTCCAGTCCCACAAATGCAACCATTAGCAGCGTGATGGCCTCCCCCCAATCCTGGGGGCCACCCCTAAAATGAGCGAGATCAATGCGGGGCACTGCCAGAAGGATGAGAGCTACCAGGAGGATTGTGAACACCAGGAACGCGGTGACGAGCCCGCGCCGGCCCTCGCGAGTCCCCACTGCGTTGTTGATCGCGAGGAAGAACACCAGCCCGGCTGCCCAGGGCCACGGCGCTACCGCAAGGTGGAGATGGTCACGCAGCAGGGTGGTTACCTGAACGCCGAACCCGTGCGCCAGGAGGGCACAGACGCCCAGACTCGATAGAATCAGGGCCCCAGCCCGTCGAGAATGCCAGGACTCCTCCCTGTGCCTCGTGAACCTGGACGTAGGCGCTCCCCGGCCGAGGGCAACTGAGCGCCAGCTCAACGTAGCCGAGGAGATTGACCATCAAGAACAAGAGAGCCAGGAGGAAGGCCAGGGGGGCGAGCGGGCCGGCCACAGCGGTGACATCTCCCAGCAGTGTAAAGGTGGCAACAATGACCATCACCCCTAGCCCACGGGCCATGGCCTGTCGCAGGCCGAGACGCCGGCTGAAGCGGATTTCACTCATTCGAACTCACTCTTTCCTAGATCTCTATCTCGCCGGGCCCTCTGCCCGGCATCCTGTCTCCACGTGTATCTAAGGCGACGGACTCGGTGTGGGAAGCGGTGGTGGCGGTGTCTGCGTCGTCGTGACCCCCGACTGGTTCGCGGGAGGGACCACCAACTCCATTACATCCGCCCACAGCGATTCCAGGGTCGGCCCGACGCGGAAAGAGCGCTCCGCGATGAGGTCGTCGAGAGCCAGCATCCGCTCGCGCAGGTTTTCCAGATCCTCCGTCTGCTCCGTCATCACCGCCAGGGCTCGATCCAGATGGGCGACGGCAAGACCCAGCGTGTCGCGTGCGGCACCGGGATTCTCCTCCAGAAGGAGGAGCCGCACCTTCAGCAGATCCTGTGCTGTCTGGAGGAGCACCAGGCGTCCGGTGAGGGTCTCTGCCTGCTCCTCGGCTGCGGTTACGCGCGCTTCTGTGGCCTCAATCTGCATCCCGATGTCCGCTCGGGTCTCCGCGAGCTGTTTCTCGACGCTGTCGACCTGCGCGCGTAGGTCGGATGTTGCAGCCTCAAGACTGCGCTCGAGCTCTAAGCTTTCCCCCTCCCGGAGCTCCAGTTCGCTTTCCGTCGTGGCGAGGCGCTGCGCCAGTCGCTCCGTCTGTTCCTCCAGCAACTGCTGACCCTGGATCTGGACCGAGGTGCTCTCCTGAAGCTCAGCGAGATCTGCCTCGAGGTTCGCAGCGCGGTCCTGGAGCGCACGGTGGTTCTCCGATATTCTCTGCTGCTGGAGTTCCAGTCTAGCTTCCACCACCGCAATCCGGGCGCTATTCTCCTGCACCGGCAACACCACACGTCGGTACAACCACGGCGCGCCGTAGTAGAGCCCCAGTCCGATCAGGGTACCAATGACCACAACGAAGAGTAGGCGCACGAGGAATCGCAGGAAGCGTCCAAGCCGCTGTCGGAAAGGGCTCCCGCTTTCGTTCCGTGTCTCCGTCATTGTCTCATCCTGGTTGTCTAAAGCGTAGAAAGGCGGACGAATATGCCTCTCATGATGCTTCAG
>CAYVCX010000066.1:0-14686 GCA_964450435.1 uncultured Anaerolineales bacterium | reverse complement strand
CTCTCGTGCTCGTCGTGGCTCACTGGCGATGCGGATAGAATTTTCGGCCATGACAACCGATGGAAGTCAAGCCGAAAGCGCCAGGCCCGAGACGGACGGGAGGACCGACGACAGCCGGTGGTGCTCTACCGCTCGCCACCGGGCTGGCGCGAGACATCAACCGGATGCTGGACGCCCTCGCGGAAGTAGATGGTCGGGCGGCCGTCATACTCGGAGCGCCAGATCTCAACGGCCTCGGCATAGGTGACGTACGTCGCAGCGCCCGACTCGATGAGAGGCTCGAGCTCCTTGAGCAGGGTAAGGAGCTCCCCGTGACGCTCCGGGTTGAAGATAATGCTCTGCGGCACTGGGATGGAGGCGGTGTACATCTTGTCGCGATGTAAGGCACCCTCACGGAGCTGGCGCACAAGGTGGCTGACGAACAGAGGCGTGGAAAGGTTGGGCCTTGCCGAGTCCCAGTTGCTTCGTTCGCCCGGGCCAACATAGGCCACCTGCCCGTTCGAGTCGTGGAGCCAGAAGTCTTGTCCGGCCCCGGCAGGCCTCCAGATGCCGCTGGCGACGTCGTCGGCGCTGAAGTCACCGAGGTGGTGATCCCGGCTCACCGCGAGGGTGAGGATATCCGGGGTCCAGGTGAAGTCGGTGTGGATGCGGCCCGCCTCGCCCTGGGAGAGCCGCTGGAACTGTTCCGGATCGTCCCACACGAGGCCCCCCACGTTGTCGCTGATGAACGGTGTTATGGACCCACCCAGGAATCTGACATCGGCGTAGTTGTCGGCGCCCTCCTCCCAGCCGCCCTCCTGATGGGGATCAATCTCGAAGCCGAGATGGGTGGCGAGATAGTGGATGACGTTCTCGCCCGCGGTGGTGGCGTCGGCGAGCTCGGCCGTCTCGCAGCGAGACGCGCCGAGGAAGAACTCGTAGTCTATCTGCAGGTTGACGGCAGCGCCCATCGCGTGCACACCCTCCGCCCACTGGAGCAGTTTCTCCCGGTATGCGGGGTAGGCCTCGCAGCGGGCATAGATGGGGGTGTCCTCGATGTGCCCCGCGACCGTCACGTAGACGGGAGGGGCAGCACCGGCGCTGGCACTTTGGCCCTCTCCCTCGCTCTCGGCCGTGGGCGGGACCGGCGTTGCCGTCGCAGCCGGGCCGGTACCGCAGTCCTCAGGGCAGTTGTCGGCGTTCTCGGGTCCGTCGCAGACGCCGTCGCCGCAGTGTCTCGCGCCGGTCACGGCCGACGGCGGCAGGGTCGGGGTTGGCTCCGCGGTCGGCGTCAGGGCACAGGCCTGGGTGGCGATCAGCGTAAGGATCAAGTTAAGCAGAGCGAGTCGTCTCATCGTCGACATCTCCTCTTGAAGGGGATCTAACGGACTTGTGAGGCGCAGGGATTGGGTCATCAGCTGGCTGCCCCAGCGGACCGTTCGCGGGCAGCCAGATCAGGGCAGCTCATCTGGCGCGTAGCGGTAGGCGCGGAAGATGTCGTCGCGGCTGCCGGGTGCGACATCCTCGCCCGGCTCAGTAGGGACGGGCTCAAGGGTGTACTGCCATGCGATTTCGCCGGCGGTGGTGACCTCCAGGAGAACGCCGGGGTCGCCACTGCAAGCCAGGGTGTTGCTGTTGGGAAGGCGCTGGGCGCCCGATATCTTGCCGGAGTAGAGCTCAGCGGGGAGTTCGTACGACCACGTGACGGTGGCATCGAGGCTTGCGTAGGCGCCGCTCTGGTCTACCGGCAGGGCCAACTGTTCGACACTGGACCGCTGAGGTGTTCTGCCGGCACCGTTATTGAAGAGGAGGACGTCTTCCTCCCCGGGTAGGCCAGCCTCGAGCCAGTGCGCGTCGTGCTGTCCGTAGAGGATCTGGTTCCCGCCGGCGCCGTAAGCCGCCGGGTTGCCCCAGCGGTAAAGGAGGTCACCAGCCGCGCCCCTGGCTTGCGTGATGGTGGTGCTGTGGTCGATGATCCAGATCTCGTTGAAGTGGCGCACGCTTAGCAGAATCTGGTCGAGCGAAGCGTTGTAGTCCACGGCATTGACGTGGTTCCAGTCGGCGCCTTGAGAGGTGCGGTAGTTGACGTCAATCCTCTCAGGATGGTCGGCGATGATGCCGTAGTTCTCCTTGGCAGGATCGTGGTCCTGGATGAGGTGATCCCATACGTGCCAGCGCCAGACAATCTGTTTCGCAGGGTTGACCTCGATGATATGATCGGGCCATAGCCCCTGCTGGGCGAGCGACGGACGACAGCCAGCTTGGATGGCTTGAGCCGGGGTCTTGTACTCCCAAGCGATCATAAGCAGGTTGCCGTTGGGGAGCAGCTCGACGTCGTGGTGAGCCCGGTGGTCGGGACTGTCGTACTCGAACGACCAGAGCAGGTCGCCATCCCAGTTGAAGCGCTCCACGCGGCCGCCGGCCCCGCCGGCGATGAAGCGGCTGGGCCCCTCGAGCATCGCCGACCGGAGTAGCTCCCCTTCCTCAAGAAGATAAGCCACGTTGCCGGGCTTGTAGTCGCTGCTCCACGTGTGGGTGATCAGCCCGTTGTTGTCTATCAGATAGGTCAGCCTGGACTGGAGCGGCGCCAGCAGGGTGTAGCCGTGGAAGGCCTGGGGCATGTTGACGTTCACGGTCCCGATGGACGCAGGCTGGCTCATGACGAGGGGCAGGAAGGCACGCCGGTGTGGGTAGTGAACCAGCACAGCGTCGAGGTTGTCCGACGCCGGATCCCAGCGGTCGGCGCGGACGCGGTCGGCCATCTCGGCCACGGAGGCCAACCAGACGTCCAGCCTCACCTGGGGGCCGGCTTCGAAGCCCCAGGACTCGATCTGAGACCAGTCGCCCGGTTCTGCATTGGCCGGGTTGTCCGGAAAGCCGCTCTGATGATTAGGATCGATGGCCTGGACGTAGGCCAAGTCCGGGTTCATGCGCACCCACAGGCTGGCTGTCTCGTGGAAGCCATCCCACGCCTGGTGGATGTGGGGCTTCGTCTGGGGAGCTTGCACGTGGTCGGAGCTGGCGAAGACGAGCATCACCTTCAGGTCCGGGATCTCTGTGATCAGCTTCGGGTAGCTATGCACCGTGATGCGGTCGGGCCAGGCGCTCACCGTCTCCGTGTAGGTGGCAACATCCTCGGGCCAGGTCGCGGCGGTGAAGACGCCGCTCTGCCAGAGCGCACGGGTGAGGGCACGGGAGTAGTAGCGCTTGCCGTCCCAGAGTCTCGGCCCCTTCTGACCGACGGTGTAGGAGATGGGATGACCAGCCCCGGCCGCGAACATAGGTCGGTCCGGCGCGGAAGGGTCCGGGTCGTCGTACCAGGTGACGGTGGAGTAGGCAACGGTGACAGTTACTGGGCTGTAGGCACTCTCATCGAAGAACGGATTGTACACGGGGCTATGTTGGTTGTCGAAGTGACCTAGCTCGCAGGCGTACATCTCGTCTCGGGTCGGGTTCTCGCGACCGATGAGGTACTTCACGCCGGGAAGCTGTGAGCCATGCTCGGCGAGGACGTTGGTTGCCACGACGCCCGCGTGCGACGAGGCGAACAGACCGACATTGTCGGTGAGGACGCTCGTGGTGACGAGCTGGTCAATCGTGCGCCCGGCTGCATCGGTGGCTGAGCCCGAGGCAAACCGGATCACGTCGCGAAGAACCTCCAGCGAGCGCGGGCCCCCGTAGTCGTAGGTGCCCTCGCTGTATGCGCCGGATGCCAGATCCACGCGCTCGGGCCAGAGGTATGAGACGGCGACGGCGCCGATCTGGGTGGTGTCGTTGACGCGGTGGAAGTCGCTCCCGGGGACGAACCAGGTTGAGGCCTCAACGACGACGGGGGCGCCCTCAGGGTAGCGGGGCTGGAGCGGCGTCTCGACACGGACCGCGATCTTGTCACCGACCGAATCCACGTAGGTGATCAGACTGGTGCCCGGCGGCGTTGGCTGGGAGACGCCCTGAGCACGATCAGCCATCTGGCGCGCGGCCGCCAGCTGATAGAGCGACTTGTGCACGTCAGTGGGGATGCAGTAGGTATCTGGCGCTGCCCAGTCGGCCGGTGGACGGTTGGGCATCCTGTTGGGCAGATCGTCACGGCCGGCCAGACTGGGATCGGTCCGGACGAGGTAGGTGGGACTGGGGTTGATCCGCACCCAGGCAGCGTTGCTGTCCCAGCCTTCAAAGGCCTGATGGATATGTGGCTTGTCCGGCAGGGATTGTACGTGATCGCGAACGCCGCAGAGGACCATGGCTTCAAGGCCGGGCAGGTTAGCCATAGCATCGTCATAGAGACGGACGGACTCTCTGATGTCCCAGAAGGCTGCGGCCTGGGGCGGAGTGGCGATGGTTGACGGCCAGGTGGCGGTGAAGACGTTCTGGTCGGCGAGGGCCTGGGTCGTGGCCCTGGAGTAGACCTGCAGGCTTGCGTCCGGATGTGGGTACGCATCGAGAGGGAAATCCTCGGCTAGGCTGAGGACGCCGTCAAGGTCAAGATCGGGGGTATTGAGGTGCGTGACCGATTCCGGTACGGTGGTGTACGTGCCGTCTGCATTGCCATCGTGGACGATGGGGTAGTATGGTTCGCTTGCGTCGTACACGAGATCGCCGTAATCGGACGGGAGGATCAGTGGGTGGTATCCGCCATAGCGTGGGTTGACCAACTCTGCTTGGTGGGGAGAGGGCTTCATGAGGACGCGCCCGAAATCCCTGGTGGCTGCCTGGCTGGAGACGGGCGTCTCCCATTGGATGATGTAGCGCAGGTGTCCGGCCAGTTCGGTTCCATGTAGGGCCGCCACGGCGACGACGATGTTGCCCCCGTTGGAGACGCCCTCGAGGCCGATGTTGTCGTGCAGCACGGGGACCGGCATGACGTCGTCAATGGTGCGCCCCTGGCTGTCAGGGAGTTCCCCGGCGGCGTAGAGGATCACGTCGCGGAGGGCGGCAATGGAATCGAGCCCGCGGTAGTCATACGTGCCATCAGAGTGAAGCGCGGCCCCGGGATCGCGTCCGCCGGGGAACAGAAAGGTGATGACGATCATGTCATCCACGCCGGGCGGAAGTCCGTGGCCGATATCCTTAGCTTCATAGCCGCCCGCGCCCCAGATGAGAACGGGCGCACCCTGAGGATAGCGCGCGTTGGCGAATCTGGGAGTGTGCACGCGGACCGCCAGGGTGCCGGTGAGCATGCCGGTGCTCTGCGACGGAAGGTCAACGTCAATGGGGACAAGGCCGGCTGACGGTGCCTGAGCCGGCGCCCGGGCGCGCGGCGGCTCCACGGTACGGGCAGCTGGGGCGTAGCGCGACGGCTCAGGTGTTTCGGAGACACTTGCCGTACGGAGTGCGTTCAAGCCCAGCGCCACAGTGAGAGCGAGCAAGGCAAGGGCTAGCGGCAGGATCCAACGGTGGACGTGTGGGACGGCCTTCTCGGTCATGACGGAGGAGTCCTCCTCAATGCTCTTGGCGGCCAGAGCGTGGCCCCCGGCTGCGTTCGCTCAGCGCACGAAAGGGCGCCACGGACTACTCTGCGGTCTCGTAGGTCTCGATCAATTCAGGCAGCGTCTGCCAGACCACATCGCCACGTTCCACGTAGGGTTGGACCCCGGAGAAGAAGGCGTGCAGGAGCGCCTCGTCTATAGCCTGACCGAAGCTCCAAACGAAGAAGAAGGCGTTGAGTTGATCCCGAGACCGGGCGGCGAGCCCTTCCTCAATGACCTGGCGGGCGACCTCCACGTCCTCCCGAGTCATCTGGTTGTGCGTGTGGGAGTCCGACCCGGTCTTCGCCTCGTAGATGCCGTGGATCGTGCCCACCGTGGGTACGATGAGGAGACCCTCATCCGCCGGCGTGGTCCAGCTGCTGCCATCCGCCGCTCGCCAGGGATGGAGGGCCGCAGGGAACTCGCCCGGGTACGGATCGTGACAGGCGCCATCGCCAGGGCCGGCGCAGGTGCGGACCACCTCCGGCTGCTGGTCCACGGGGAGGGCGCGCAAACAGTAGTTGACGGCACCGGACGTGGCCTGGAAGCCTGCCTTCCGCGCGCCCGTGACCCAGTCTAGCTCGGAGCAGATCCCGGAGGCGTGCACCACCGGGATACCCATATCCTCCATCTGCGCCCGAAGCTTCCTCAGCTCGAAGGTGAAGGCGTCCTCGTCGACCGCGCGATCGTCATTGCCGCCGAGGTCGGCGTGGACGCCCACACCGTCACCGCGCTGATAGAGCTCAAGCAGTACGTTGGGTTCGAAGGTTTCGCTGGGGCCAATCAGATTGGCGGTCTCCCAGGTGATGGGCATGTCGTACCTATTGGCCAGGTCGGAGTAGGCCAGAATGCGCTCGCTGTACCGCGCGTACACCTCCTCATTGTAGCCGATCTTATTGTTGCCCAGGGGATAGCCCTCCAGGTGCACGGACAGCCCCAGGTAGAGCGGTGGGAGACCATCAGGGGCAGGTGAGGGTGGGGATGCTGTCGCTTCGCAGTCCTCAGGGCAGGTCTCGACAGTCTCCGGCCCGTCGCAGATGCCGTCGCCGCAGCCTCGCTCGCCGTTAGCGCTGCTGGTTTTCGATGGTGCGGTCCGCGTTGGCGGCAGCGTCCTCGTGGGGAGAGATGTTGCTTCGGTGCTTGCCTCCTCGGTCGCCGGTGGGGCCAGGGACGTGAGCTCGGAATCCGGTGACAGGGAGAGTGTGCTGCACGCAGGGAGCGCGAGCGAGATTGCGATTGCCAGGGCACAGGCCTTCCTGGCACAGCGAGCAGACGTGCAACCTGAGGTGGTGGATGTCTTGGACGGAAAGAGCAGATTGGCCATAGGGTCTCCTGTCGATAGCAATGCCATCAAGGGCGATCATGGAGGATGACGCCGGCGCTCATGGCGGTCACCCAGATCATGGTCATCACGGCGATGTAGATGCCGGCGACGTCCGTCTCCGGTCGGATGGGCTCTCCGGTGCTGAGGAGGCGGTAGAGGACGATCGTTGTCTCCAGGACGCCGGCGCCAACCCAGGAGATGCTCCACCAGCCGGAAGCGGCTGTGTCGAGGGCATAGGGAACAAAGAGGGAGAGGAGACATGCGAGGGCGACGAGGGCCAGGCCAAAGGATGCCCCACGTTGCCAGGGTGATGGTGCTCCAGACACCAGGGTGAGGGCGAGGATGGCGAGCCAGAGCGCCACGGCGTCGATCAGGAACCCCTCAATGGCAAACGACCATGCGCTCGGCGATGAGGCCCGGGCCGCCAGGGCGAACAGGGGACCATCGACCAGGGCCCAGAGACTCGCTGGGATGGAACTGGGGAGCACCGTATAGCTATGGGAGGCGGCCAGGTAGACGGCTGTGACCACAATGCCGCCGAAGAAGAGCAGGGCAGGTGCCCGGTGCCCGTGGGTTTTGACGAGAGCGAAGGTCGCCAAGGAGGGCATGAGGCCCAGGTAGACGAGGTGGATGCGGTTGACCACGGCGACGACTCTATCCTGCGTAGCGGCGGAACCTGCAGCCAATCGGGTCATGATAGGCTAGGGGATGCGGTTCCCTTCACCATCGCAGGTGAATTCATCCGGCTCAAACTGGTCGAGCCGATAGATGTTGGGCCGGGAAGCGTAGGCTTCCTCCCAGACCTCAGGCAGCTCCTGGTAGTGGACGTAGATCACTTGGCCGGCCTCCACCTCATCCTCGAGGGCCTGCAGCTGGGCTTCCACCGCGGGCATGTAGGCGTCGGGATCGTCGATGTGCTGTTGGTTGGTGGCGATGCTGGCGGTATAGAGTCGGCCCCCTGGTGCTGTTCCGTTGTCGATGCGCGCGACGAGGCGCTCGACGTAGTCGCTGGCGTAGTAGAACATGGCCTGGTCGTGGCCCAGTGCACAGCTGTGTACGAAGCCCGAGCCGACCATCGCCATACGCTTGGAGGTGTCGTGGGTGTAGTACTGGTCGCCTTGTTTGCCCTCCAGGGGGTTGTAGTCGAAGCCGGCGGGCTTCCACATCCCGGAGCTGTAGTCCTCTGCCTCCACCGGGTGACCGGCGATAGCGGGGAACGTGTAGAGGAGCGGGCGCCAGACGACGTTGGGGAAGGCCTCCCCCTGCCAACCTGCCTCGAAGGTCTCCAGTTGCTGCGCCTCACCGGTGTAGCAGCCACCCACCACGGTGAGCATCTCAATGGGCACGCCATGCAGGTGGAGCTGCCGCATCACGTCGGCGTAGTTGTGGCCGTCGTGCGGGTGGGCGTGGGCGTCCACCATCGCGCCCTTCTCCTCAATGAGGTAGGGGAGAAGGCTTTGGCCGCTCGTGGTGTCCTGTCGCATCGCCTCGGTCTCGCACATGTCCCCGAGCTCCAGCAGGCGGACATTGGGCTGCAGGTTCCATTTGACGCCATACTGGAGGAAAAGGTCGGCATAGGCAATCAGGTTGGACCGAAAGCGGGCATACTCATCGCAGCAGCGCGGCGTGGCCTCGTCTCCGCAGGGCAAAGGAAGCTTCTCCTCGACGTGCGTGGCGAAGGTTACGTAGACGGGAGTGGTCGAGGCGCTGGAGGTCTGGGCGGGTGCCGCGTGTAGTCCGAACATCTCCCCGGCGTAATCGAGCATGACGTCGTCCAGGAAGGAGCTCCCGCGGCTCGAGAGCATCGCAGGGGGAGAGGCTGGGTCGTAGGTGGCGTTGGGCTCGTGGTCGTTGAGGCGGACCCAGGGGGAGTCCCCTGCCACGGCCGCGTTCACCATATGGACGGCGTGGATCACGTCCGGCTGGACGTGATCGTTCTTGGTCTGCACTCGAAGGTAAGGCACGACCACGTCGGGTATGAAGGTGAGGGCCTCCCGCTCTGCCCATGCCGCGTCGTCATCGCAGGAGGGCCAATCGTAGTGGGCGCTCGGTTTGCAGCCGACGGTGGCGTCGCGTCGGTCAGCCGGGCCCTCCCAGTCTATGAAGAAGCGGATGGGGAGCTCCGGGTAGCGGGCCAGGGCACCGGAGGCCATGGTGACGCCGAAGGAAAAGGACATAAGACCCATGCGGTCGGCGTCCACCTCCGGGCGTGAGGCAGCGAACTGGACGACGGCGGCAAGGCCATCCTGGTGGATGAAGCCGTTGTAATCCTCCTCACCGCCACTGCGTCCCCTACCGTCTGCGTCAAAGGCGACCACGGCGTAGCCACACTCGACGGCCTTGAGGCCGATGCCGCTTTCCGTGAGGCCCGAGCTGTCGTCATCCCCTCCGGGGATCATGACGATTGTGGGCAGGGGTTCGCCGCTCCAGTCATCAGGCCGGAGCACGGTGGTGAAGAGCTCGACGCCGCTGGTGGGGTTCGTCACCCAGTACGTGCCCGGATCTTCCGCCGGGCGCGCGCCGCTTGCCGCCTCATCCGGCGTGGACTGTGCGTCTGTTGTGTCCGGGGAGCAGTCCTCGGGACAGTTCTGAGCGTTCTCCGGCCCGTCGCACCTACCGTCGCCGCAGCGCCCGTCAGTGTCGGCGCTCGGCGCGGCACGGGTGGGCATACGCGGCGTCAACGTCTGCGGTCCGGCGGTCGGCTCCTCCGTGCCGGCGCGCAGGCTGCAGCCCGCCAGGCAGAGGGTGAGGATGCTGGTCAGGACGATCATCTGTTTCTTCATAGCTTGCTTCTGTCACCTCCTACCGATCCGCAGTTCCCGAAGCCAAAGGGCACGGTCTATCGCCGTGATACCGACAGGGCGGCGCGTCGCTGAAGCGGTTAGTGTTCGACCACCCAGTCGGCGAACAGAAGTGTCACGGGCGTGCTGCGGTCAACGTCGTACCCCAGCGTCTGGGTGTTGATGATCTCGCTCACCTGCGTGCTGGTGGTGCCCACGGCCTTGAGGCGGCCGACGAAATCGGTGCTGTAGACGTCATACACGATCGATTCTCCGTCGGGCGACCAGCCCATCGTGGTGATCTTGCTCTTGGGCTCCTCGACGAGCGTCGTTAGGTCTTCCCCCTCGGTGTTGAACGTGTCTATCTTCGCGTCCAGATAGTCCGGGTAGCACCCGCTGTTGCCGACGATGGCAAGGGCAAACTGAGTGCTGTCTGGATGCCAGGCCGAGTCCGTCACATAGCCGGCCCTGTCTCGGGTGCGATCCATGGTGCCCTGCTGAAGATCGAAGACCCACAGGTCATGGGAGGCGGCGGAGAAACAAGGGTTATCGAGGTTGGCTGTGAAGTTGTTCTTGTAGGCGACGAGGGTGCCCTCGTCCGGCGAGATGGTGAACGATGCGTACGAGAAGTCGTCCGCCGGCGGGAAGAAATCGTCCCAATTGAGGGATGCCCAGTCAAACGCCGGGAATACCTGCTGGAAGGGCGCCGTCTGCGCAGCGTTCAGGGAGATTCTGACGAGGGAGAAACTGCCAGCCTCCCTCGCGAGCGTGTAGAAGAAGCTCCCATCAGGTGAGAGGTCGGAGAAGCTCGCGAAGAGCTGCCTGTTGTAGCGGTCGGTCAGCACCTTGCTCTGTTCAGCAGTGGCTGACTGCTGCAGGATCAGGCTCGAATCGGACAAGAAGGGATTCATCTTATCCGAGATTCCAACGCCGGCCTGGCTGCCCTGATCGCTTTTCCTCTGCGTCATGACGTAGAGCAGGTGCTGATTGCCTGGCGAGGTGGTCACACCCCCAGGAAATGCCTCGGCCCTTGAGGAAGCGATCTCGCTGGTTCCCCGGTGCGCGAAGTCGGCAGACCAGAGGGTTTGGCCCTCCACATCCCAGTTGAACATGGCTATGCCAAAGCTCTCCATCACGGGGTCGTTCGGGGAGCTGATGTAGTAGAACGCGTTGCCTGCCTTGGCCGTCACCTGGCTGGTGGGGTGGTCCTTCAAGTGGAGGACTTCGTTCCCTGTGCCGTCTGTTCGAATGCGGCCTCCGTCGAGGAACCGGCGGAAGTTGAACATCCAGCACGTCTCACCGCTCATCTCGTTGCTCGAGACGGCATGCTCCACAAGGTGATAGAGGATGGTGGTCTCAGGCATCTGCGCGGTAGTCTCGCGTGTGGCCGGGTCGGGCTGCTCCTCCTCCTCGTCCCTTCCACCCTCCTCAGAGACCGGCTCTGGCTCGCAGTCCTCGGGGCAGTTGCCCGGGTTCTCGGGACCGTCACAGACGCCGTCGCCGCAGCGGTGCTCGCTCTGCGTCGCCGGCTCTGTGGCGGACGCGGCGCGGGTAGGAGGGGCCGCGGTCGCCGTGGACGGCGGAGATGTGGGGGCAGGTCCTTGGGTGGCGAGGGTGCAGCCCACCAGTGCTAGAAGCGAAAAACAAACAACGAGGGCGTGGCGCTTCATGGTATCTACCTCCTTTACCGAATGGGCTCGGAGTGAGACTTGACAATAGATGCACGAACAGGCCTCGGTCCAGCCGCTCTCCGCTTGAGACTGGTTGATGGGATCTGTCGCTTCCTTGCCTAGTAGGTGCACGTGCGCATTGTGCGAGCAGAGAGGAAAGCGCGGATTTCGAGTCTGCTCGCAGACCGACGGGTTATTCGGAGATGGGGACGATGGTCTCCTCTCCGGCCTTTATGACCACCTCCCTGGCCGTGAAGTCCACGTATCGCCCCTCGAGGGTGTAGGTGCCGGGCGATGCGTAGTACCGCTCCACCTGGCCACAGTAGTATCCTGCCTCATCGCCACTGGCGGCATCTGTGACTGTGTGGGCATAGGCTGTCGCCTCGCCATCGGCGTCGTGAAACACGTATGCGCCCAGCGTGGCAACGGTGACTTCCCCTGGCCTGATCTGGACGTCGCTCAACCAGCCGCTCCAGGAGCCGCACGTCCAACTGACCCCGTAGCCCACGTCGTACGTGCCCGGAGCGACGTAGTAGAGCTCGGGCTCGGACTGAGAGAAACGGGCCACCTGCGCGTCCGTGGTGGGATCGCGGAACTCGATGGTGCTGGGGCGGAAGGCCTCGCCACCGACGGCGCGCAGGTCGAAGGCCCCTAGCTGAAGGACGGTGTGCTTCAAGGGCTCGATGGTGGCACGGAAGACGGCCTGCGGTGCGCTGGAGGAGATGCTGGGATAGAGGGCCAGGTTGTAGCTGCCCCCTATGACGTAGTACGGCTCGTCACCGGGATCGAGGAGGTACGCAAGCTGCTCACCGCTCGATGGATCGTTGACGTTGACCTGGTACGGCGTGACTGCGTCTCCCTCGAGACCCAAGAACTCAAAGGAGCCGGCCCGGAGGCGAATCACGGTCTCACTGCCATCAGGCATGGACAGCTCGGTGTAGGCCACAGGCGGCGTGGTCTCGAGCCAGACGTCGTAGGTCCCGGGCGGTACGACGTTGTCCCGCCAGGCGCTCATACCGCTGACGAGGGTGCCGCTTCCCGGTTCGTAGAGCAGAACACGCGCGGAAAGCTGGTGCTCCTGGGGGCCGACCACCTCAACACGGAGGGTAGTGTCGGTCTGAGCCAGCTCCAGAGCCCCTTGCAGCGCCTCCCGCAGCAGATCAGCGCTAGTAGCGTCGCTGTAGGTCCCACCCGAGGCGCTGGCGATGCACTGGAGCTGTTCGCGGGTCTCCTCGTCCACGGCATAGCCCACGACGTGGATGGTGACGTCAGCGTCGCTGCTCTTCAGAGCCGCCGCCAGGGCACAAGGATCCCCTCCGCACGTCTCCTTACCGTCGCTCACCAGAATGATGCTGTTGCTCTGGTTGTCCCCCGGGGGCAGGTCCTCGGCTGCCTTCTGGAGGGCGTCCGCAATGGGCGTGTAACCGATGGCATCGATGCCCTGGATGGTCTGACGATAGGCGCCGACGTCAACGGGATCGAGCGGGAAGACCTGCTCGATGTCGCGACAGGACTTCTCCTTCGGATCCTGCGGGTAGCGGTGCCCGTAGATCCAGAGCGCACCGCGAACATCTTCAGGCACCTGGGACACGAGGTCGCTCAGCACGTCCTTGGCCACCGCCAACTTGGTGCGTCCGCTCCCCGGCAGTTGCGCCTTCATCGACCCCGATGCATCCAGGACGAAGGCCAAATTGCTCTGTTTCGCGGGGCCGGCCTGACCCCCCTCCTGAGTCACGGTTGAAGGGCTCCCCTGGATGGCCACGCTCCCGTCGGGCAGCGAGATGAGTTGAGTGGTGCTCGCGGGTTCGCGGGTGGGCGTGGCCTCATCCGGCGGCGGGGTAGCGCTGGCCGGCGGGCTTTCTGGCGTTGCCCTGGAAGGTGTTTCCTCTGGAACACAATCCTCAGGGCACGAATCGGCGTTTTCGGGGCCGTCGCAGACCCCATCGCCGCAGCGCCGCTCGCTCTCGGGCGTTGGCTCTTCCGACGTCGCTTGATCGCGGCAGTCCTGGGGACAGACATCGGGATCCGCCTTCTCCGCTGCATCGCAGATGCCGTCTCCGCAGCGTGCCTCCGGCGCCTCTGTCGGGGTCGCTCGGCTGGTTGCGGTCGCGGTCGGTTCCTGAGTGGATGTGGGGGTGGGCAGCTCGCCCCCCACGCCGCCGCACGCGCACAGTGTCATCAGCATCAGTGCAAGTGCGGCCGACGTGATCGGATGGGGTGTCTTGTTATTCATGATTGTCCTCCTGGGCAGCCTTGGGTCCTCGGTGATTGCTGGCCTACCTGTGCGACGATGTCGCGGTCGATAATGGGAGCAACGGCAAGGCGCGGCGTCAGTCGGGTGAGGATCGATCTGGGTGGCGCTCGCCTCCAGAGGAATCGCTCGCGGGCTCCTCTGGGCTAAGGCCGTCATAGATGAGTCTGGTGAGCACCTCCGGCAGCTCGTCCCATCCGGCGAGGGTCTCTTCATCGTCGAGGAAGTGGAGGATGATGAGGCCGATGAACGTGCCGTGTAGAACGCGCGCTACGAGCGACACATCGACGGGCCTTATCCGCCCCGCGTCAATCTCCGTTGACAGGTAGCGTTCGACGAGCGAGATGACGGGTTCGAAAAAACGGTGATAGAAGCGCTCTTGTAGATCTGGGTTGACCAGCATCTCGGGCAGGGTGGCCTTGAAGACCCGCTGATTCTGCTCGATCAGGTCGAGTCGATGCATGAAGAGGCGTTTGAGGAATGCGCGGGTGTCCTGAGGTGAGTCCTGGAGCAGATCCGCGTCGAGCCCCTGAAGCTCGGCCAGTTGAGCCATCACGGAGGTCAGCAGACGGTCTTTGCCGTCGAAGTAGTTGTAGAGGGCTCCGTGCGATAGCCCGGCCTCGCGTGCTATGTCCTGGATGGTAGCGCGGTGGAAGCCCTTCTGGGCGAAGACCTCGGTGGCGGCGTCTAGGATCTGTTTACGCCGCGCTTCGACCAGCTCCTGTCGTATGGGGTCACGGTCAGCCACAGAACCCTCCGCAATGGATGAATAGTCAATCACCCGAATTAACGTTCAGTCACCATCATACAACGTATCTGTCGATGCGTCAAGCGGTAGCGGTGCATCCGCAGGGTTTATCATTTTCCGCGCTCATAGGATCCTAGCAACAAAACCTGGAATCCGGGTCGGTCAGGCAGCAACTCTCGCTTCAGGAGGTTCAGGAGACCGCATTGCCGGCGGGTGACCGCGAGTTTCCGCATGATCGGATGAGCTGGAGATGGCTATCAGCATGGGTGTTTGAGAATGACAAAACCGTGCGTGAAAAGGGAGCTAGTACGTCTGATCGAAGTCAGCACGGGTGCCGATGAAGACCCAGACGTAAGTGCCCTCGTGAGTAAACTACCCCGCCGCAAATTAGGAAAGATTTCCGGATGCCAACTTGGTGAGGTTGAAAAGCAGCGCTGCTTGGTATAGACTGGTTGTAGGCAGCGCAATC
>CAYVCX010000065.1:0-15507 GCA_964450435.1 uncultured Anaerolineales bacterium | reverse complement strand
AGACGGGAACGAGAAGCAGCGCCCACCCCCATCGCCTGACCTTGCTCACGTCAGCTTCCGTCAGCCTCTCGGTAGAGCTGGATCAGCTCTTGCCGCTCCATAGGTCTTCGACGACCACGTCGTCGCCGCGGATGAGCCTTTCGTCCCCTGTGAGTGCAGCGCGCCGAGGACGCTCAGTGGTGACGGTAGGCTGAGCATGACGCGCAGCCAAACGATCCGGCGGCACAAGGATACTACTTCCACTGTCCGGGATGACCGATGGTGGGCACAACGTATGACACCATGAGGGCGTTCGGGTGAGATCATGGAGAGAAGATGCTTTGAGCTCTCTCTGCGTGTCCACGCCCAGGCGAATCGGGTGGTCCAGTCAATGGATGAAAGGCACGCAGTGCGTGTCCGGGCGTTCCTTCGCCGCGAGCGTACAGGCTTTGGGGACGCTGTGGAGAAACCGGGCTGGCGGCTGGACGTGGTCTGTGAATGCTCGAGCCAGTCGACGGATTCATCAAGGACGATGACCACGACGAGCCCGGGAGTGGGAAGCACTATCGTGCGGCCTCTCCCTCAGCTCGAACCTGCCGGAGCTCCCGGAACGTGCCATACAACAGCAGGAGAAGCAAGAACACCAAGGGGAAGGCGGTGGCGATCGACGCAGTCTGTATGACCTGGAGGCTGCCCGTCCCGGCCAGTACCGCAGCTACGGAGCCGAGAGCGATTCCCCAGAAGGCGCGCAGGTTCCTGCTCGGGTTCTCCTTGCCAGAGACGAACATCGAGAGGGCCAGTGCCGCTGAGTTCGCGCTGGTGAGAAAGAAGGTGGATATCAGGAAGAGGAGGGCGACCGCCAGCACTCCTGTGAGCGGGAGATGCTGGGCCGTGGCGAAGACAGCACTTTCGACTCCATGCTCGGTCAGGGCCCCAGTAACGTCGTAATGGATTCCGGCGCCGCCGACGACACCGTACCAGAGGAAGTCAGCCAGCGTGGGTAGAATCAGCGTGGCGGCCACTGTCTCTCGGATGGTGCGCCCCCTGGAGATGCGAGCAATGAACAGGGCGACGAAGGGGGCCCAGCTAATCCACCAGGCCCAGTAGAAAATGGTCCAGTCTCCGAGCCAGTTTCCCTCAACGCCGGGCGCGGTGTAGAAGCTCATGGGCAGGAAGTCAGCCACGTACTGGCCGATGGAGTTGGTGGTCAGGTTGACCAGGAAGAGGGTGGGCCCGAAGAGGAAGATGAACAAGAAGACAGCGATGAAGACCCACATGTTCACATCGCCGATGAGCTTGATGCCTTTCTGAAGACCGGTGTACACAGCCAACGTGAATATCGCCGTAAGCACGCCGATGATGAGGTACGACGCATAGCCGGGCAGAGACAGGCTGTATTGGTACTGCAGCCCACTGGAGAGCTGAAGCGCAACGAGACCTGTGGTGGTCGCCAAGCCCCCCAGGGTCGCGAAGACGGCGAAGATGTCCAGAACCCGGCCGAGGATACCGCGAACGTGATCGCCGAACACGCAGTAGAAGGCACTGGAGAAGCGGAAGGGCAACCCTCTGGTGAAGCACGCGTGGGCGAGGGGGATGGTGAGCATGGCGTAAATGGCCCAGGCGCTGAGTCCCCAGTGGAAGAACGAGTATGTCATGGCGTTCATCGCGGCTTCCGGAGTTCTCCCCACTCCGCCGTAGAACGGGGGAGGGCTCAAGTAGTGGTAGGCTGGCTCAGCCGGGCCCCAGAAGACAATCCCGGCCGCAATTGCCGAACCGAAAAGCATGGCAAACCAGGACAGGTCCGAGAACTCCGGCGTGTCGTGAGGGAGCCCGAGTTTCACGTCGCCGAATCTCGTGAGCATCAGGACGAGGCAGGCGGCAACCAGGGCGAAAGCTGTCAAGAGGTAGAGCCAGCCCCAGCTGTGGGTGGTCCAGTCGAAGACGAAGTTAATCACCCTCTCCATACTGTTGGGCAAGACAATGGACCACAGGACAAAGACTATGGTGAGAGAGGCTGAGACCCAGAATACCAGCGGGTCGAAGGGTCGGTCGTCGGCGTTGTTTGGTGTATGCGGCATTGGAGCCTCCTAGTCGCTGTCGCTGGCCCGTGCCGGTCAGCCGAGGGCACCGTCCAGCTCGGCCAGGCGCTGTTTCAGGAAGGCGATGGCTTCCACGGGGGTCGGGTCCACCTGGTTGCACATAGCCAGGTAGAAGCTGACGTAGTCGCCAAAGTGGATGAGAGAGAGTATCTGCGCGAGGGCGCTGCTGCCCCGGCCGCGGACTTGCTCAGCCGTGACGCCTTCCCGGGCCAGCAACTCCCGCGTCACGTCCCAGCGCTCCTGAATGCGACGAGAATCGAGGACGGAGCGGAGCATCAGGACGACGGTGTTATCTCTGATAGCCGGAGGGATGCCAAGGCCGACGACGGTGTTATGGTTGAGCTCGGGGAGGGCTTCGAAGCAAGCCCAGTGCTTGGCGTTTTCGTTGAACTGGGTCTTCCAGCGGTTGGCGACGGCAGCCAGGAAGCTGGCGCCGTAGACGACAGGAAGGCGCCCCCGGATCTGACCCGCCAGCTGCTTGGCATCATTACGGGCCCTGGGTACCCGGGCATCGATGTCCTCCTGCCAGGCCTCCATCACTTGGGCTGACTCGGCAACGGCGTCGGAGTAGTCACGGACGAGGCCCAGCTGATGGGCGATCCCCAGGAGCAAGACGAAGGAGTAGCCAATGGCAGCGCGGGGCTGCGACGGGTAGTTGAATCGAAGGACGGGGGCCCCTGCCTCCCGCGCGAGGCTGGCCAGCTTCCCACCAGTCGTGACGGCTATCACGGAGGCGTGGCGTGCCAGGGCCTGCTGAAAGCAGGAGATGGTCTCCTCCGTGTTGCCCGAGTAGCTGCAAGCAACGACGAGGGTACGGGGGCCCTGGACGAAAGCGGGAAGAGTGTAGCCGCGCACGACGCTGATCGGGACATCACAGTTCGGCGCGACGAGGCCTTTCAGGAGGGCCCCGCCGATGGCGGATCCGCCCATACCGACGATGGTCATATGGTCAACGGCGCCGTATTGCGGAGGTAGAGTGACGTCGTGCGAGTGGGTCCAAGCGGTTCGACACTGCTGGGGCAGATTTCGGATGTGCTCGAGCATATCTTGCGAATCGAGCTGTCCCATAACTTGAAGATCATCGAGGATCATTCGGCCATTCTCCTTGGCTACCTGGTAATGTCGAGTGCTGGAGTTGGGAGCTGTGCAAACCACCGATCGAACGATGATACCAATCGGGGCACGACTTGTCAACCTTGCGTGAAGGCGTGCAAAGCATTATAATCTCTTCTGGCAGACGGGGAAGTGTCGGAATGGGCAGACGAGCGTGACTTAGGATCACGTGGGGAGACCCGTGCGGGTTCGAATCCCGCCTTCCCCATGCAGGGACGCTGTGAGTAGGCGCGTCGAGGGCGCGCCTACTGGCGCGCCAGGGCATACTCGACATTGACAGGAGGCATAGGCCGTTGAAGATTACTACCGAACCCACCGGTGAACGTCAGGTGGCGCTGACCATTGAGGTGGACGAAGAGCGCCTGGGACGAGCTCGACGACAGACCGCCAGAGAGATCTCCAGAGAGGTAGACATCCCTGGTTTCCGCAAAGGGAGGGCTCCCTATGAGGTAGTCGTCCAGCGTCTTGGAGAAGAAGTCGTGCGCCAGGAGATGGTCAACATGTTGGCAGAGGACGTCTATCGGAAGGCTCTGGAGCAAGAGGAGATCGTGCCTTATGCTCCTGGGGAGCTGGAGGATGTGGCGTTGGATCCTCTAGTGTTCAAGTTCATCGTGCCGTTGACTCCCAAGGTTGAGCTAGCGGACTACCGGAACTACCGGCGCGAGTTCCCGGAGCCCGAAGTCACAGATGAAGCGATGGCCCGCGCCCTCGAGGGAATTCGGGAACAGAATGCTGTTCTCAACCCCGTCGACCGGCCGGCGGCTGAAGGCGATCTGGTGGTGGGGAGGCTTGTGGCCCGAGCGAGCGACGGTGCTGTGTTCCTCGAAGAGAAGGAGGGTCGCGTCCTGCTGGAGACGGACAGCGACGGGGTGTTCCCGGGCCTGGTGGAAGCGCTCATCGGGGCGGAGGCTGGAGACGAGCGCACCTTCGTCCTCGTGCTGCCGGAGGACTTCGAGGTAGAGGAGCTGCAGGGCGAGGAGGCCGAGTTTGAGATGGGGGTGGAGAGCGTGTACGAACGTCTCCTACCTGGTCTCGACGACGATCTGGCGCGGACGGTGGGCAAGTACGATTCGTTCGATGAGCTTGAGGAGGACGTGCGCGAGCGGCTGTATGAGAGGGCGGAGGCGCAGGCTGAGAGCGAGTATGCTGAGCAGGTGCTGGAGGAAATCGTCAACCAGGCCGAGGTCGCGTATCCTCCGGCGGTGCTGGAAGAAGCCGTGGACAATGCTGTGAAGGGCTACGAGATACAGGTCGAGCGCCGCGAGCATATGATGTTGAAGGACTATCTGCGGATCCAGGGTAAGACGATGGAGGATCTGCGCGAAGAGCTTAGACCCGGAGCAGAGAGGAGGCTGAGGCGCTCGCTAGTTCTGGGCGAGATCGTTGAGCAGGAAGACCTTGAGGTTAGCGACGTGGAGCTGGACATTCAGATCGCTGAATCGAGCGAGCGGTACGGGGAGCGGGCGGACGAGGTGCGGGAGGCCCTGAGCGCACCTGAGGAGCAACGTGACGTCCGCAACCGTATGCTGGCGAACAAGGCCGTTCAGCGGTTGGTCGCGATTGCCAAAGGGGAGGCTCCAGAGGTGGCCGCCACTGAGAACGAGCCGGCCGAGGCTGGAGAGGAAGCACGGTCCGGAGAGGCAGCAGAGGACGAAGCGTAGGATGGATTCTTAAGGAGGGGAGACGATGCCGCTAGTTCCAATGGTGGTGGAGACAACCGGGCGCGGCGAGCGCGCTTACGATATCTATTCACGGCTGCTGAGAGATCGCATCATCTTCATCGGCACACCGATCAACGACCAGGTGGCCAATCTGGTGGTCGCGCAAATGCTGTACCTGCAGAGCGAGGATGCTGAGAGACCGATCTCGCTTTACATCAACTGCCCCGGAGGTGTAATCTACCACGGGTTGGCGATATACGACACAATGCGCCACGTGGAGGCGCCGGTGCACACGTATGCCGTGGGGGTGACGGCGAGCATGGGCACGGTGCTCCTGGCATCGGGCGACGAAGGGCATCGCTACGCCCTGCCTCATGCCACGGTTCATATGCACCCTGCCGGCGGGAGCGCACAGGGGTACGCCCCGGATGTGGAGATCCAGTACAAGGAGTTGAAGCGGGTGGAGGATCTGCTGCACAAGCTCCTATCGCGGCACACGGGGCAAACCGTTGAGCAGATCTCCGCTGATTTCGAGCGCGATCGCTTCATGACGGCTGACGAGGCGGTGGAGTACGGACTGGTCGATCAGATCTTGGAGAAGTCAACGGGGGAAGAGGAGTAGCGGATAGAGCTCAATCTGGCTGCGAGACATCGCCGAGATCATCTCCCGGCGATGTTTTTTTTGCGCCTGAGGAGCGCAGGTGGATCCAGGCAAGGCTGCGAGCCATCTCGTTGCGGATGATGGAGATGCCTTCGTCGACCCCCATGCCGGGCTTGGCCATCACGAGATTCGGCCGCGTCGCCAGGGCAACGTGGGCCGTTACTCGCGCCGACAGGTCTGTTTCTGTGCAGCTTCCACCGAGCAGGGCACCGATTCCGGCCCTGTGGCAAGCGAGCACCGCCTCAACAGAGCGGTGCACGCCACCCAGATCGGGCATTTTGATGTGAATCATGTCGGCGGCCTGAGCTGCGATGAAGGCCTTGACGTCATCCAAGGTATTGGCCCACTCGTCGGCGACAATTCGCACGCCGATGTCACGGAACTGGACGTACTCGCGGAGAGTCTTCATCGTCTCGATCTGGGCGGCACGAGTCGGCATGATGACCGGGCTTTCGATCCGCAACGGATAGGGCCGAGCCAGCATCTCGAGTCGGTAGAGGTAGCCGAGGACACGTCCGAGGTTGTGGTCGTAGATGCGTCCCAGAGCACCATGGACATCGAGATGGATAGTGGGGTGATATTGGGGACCGGCCAGCTCCCGCAGTCGATCCCTGAGCCAGCTCACGTAGCGCAGCAGCTCCTCCCCGTCGGTGCCAAGTTGCTCGGGAATGCTCTCGACTAGGCCGTGGGGCAAGGAGGCAACGCGTCGAGCGATCATCTTGTCCGCATTCCTGCGCCACCGGACGCCGCTCTGGGCGTGGACGGGAATCGCCCTGGAAGGCCGGGGGAGATCCCAGTCTGCGGCGATGATCTCGGCCATGGTCAAGCCCCGGGTGAACGCAGCGGCCTTCAGCAATGCCTGGCTGACCCCGTAGCGGATTGCCGTGTGCAGGGGGCGTTCCGCGGCGATAGTTTCGATCGAGCGGGGGGCGTCAGCGCCGCCTGGGCGGTCAGCGGTTCCTTCAGATAGAAGGAACCGCAGCGGCGCAGTCAGCAGATCACGACGTGATAGGCCCGCAGTTTGACGCGGGCCGGAATCAGGGGCGTCGGGCGGCTCGGGTGCGGGTACCTCGGTCACCTCGGTGAGGGTCTCGATGTCGGCGGCCAACTGGCAGAAGGACAGAACCTCTCGTCCTTCCAGGGCGGGAGCTACGACGTGGCGGATGGTGCGCAGTCCATCGGCGGTACGGAACGGAGGGTCTCTTCCGGACATCCCGCCGAAGGCCACGGATACGCAGTCGCCCCAGACGACGGCCCGGTCCTCAGGTCGCGACGGCGAGGGGCTGGACGGGTGCAAAACGAGCCCCACGGATACCCCCTGGGCGATCTCCCGCACCCGTCGAAAGCCGGGAGTAACGGCCTGCGCAGCGTACTGCCCGGAGATGGGGATGGGACTGTCCTGCAGCGCGGCGTGATCGGTGTGATAGTATGCGCCGGTCGCAGGAACGGCAAGCACAGCAGTGATCTTCGTCATCTATCCGTAGCCCTGTCTGGAGCGGAGTCTCGCCTGGGAACGGTGCGGAGAGGCTCTTCCCTGTCGACTGATGGACAAGCAGGGAGTGGAGCAGGCTAATGGAGGAGGAGAGCCCTGGACACCCCTGCTCAGAGACATCTTCCCGCCCTTGGTGGTCAACGGAGGGACAGAAGCCCCGATGCCCTGTGCTGGTTCTCCTGGTCCGAGGTTGGGCCGGCCATCAGCGCACGTCGATGACCTCGTGTCCCTCGATGTTATGCAGTACGGCCAGCAGCTCCTCCTGCTCGACATCTCGCACCTTGAGCACGCAGTCCCAGTGATCGGGGTCCTTGGGCGTGGGGACGCCGCCGCTGGCGTAGATGCCCCAGCCCTGGTCAGAGATAGCGCTGGTGAGTTTGGCGAGCTCCCCTTTGCGATTGGGCATGCGGATGGTGGCGCGGACGCCCGCGACGCCGCCGCCGAGCAGTTGCGTCAGTTGAGTCATCATATCGATCTCGGTGATGATGCCGACGACGATACCCTGCTCCAGCACCGGGAGAGCCCCAATCTTGTTTCGGATCATGACTTGGGCTGCTTGCTCAAGAGCAACGTCCTGGCCTATGGAGATCACGTGCTCGCGCTTGACCATCACGTCTTCGAGCCTGAGGTTGGACAGGAAGCGGGTGATCTCCCAGACGTTGAGGCTGGCCAGTTCGGTGGGAGCGATGCGCAGCGTCTGTCGGGTAACCAGCCCTACCAACCGCTTCCCTGTCTCGACGACTGGAAGGTGCCGAACCCTAGTTTCGGCCATAATGCGTTGAGCTTCGACGATGGACATCTGTGGCTCCACCATTACGGGATGTCGGGTCATGTAATCTTTGACAAGCATATTGTCCTCTCCTTGGTCTCAGCCTGTCGTGACGACGGGCTCTATCTCCCGGAGTCTCTCGAGGGGGATGTGGCAGAAGATACGATGCTCCTCAGTCTGGTAGTGCCACGGAGGGAGCTCTTTCTCGCAGATCTCGCCACCGCCCGGGGCAAGATCGCGGCGCGGGCAGCGGGTGTGGAAGGGGCAGCCGCTGGGCGGGTTCAGAGCGCTGGGCACGGTGCCGTGCAGTCGGATATGCTTCTGCGCGGCTGTGGGATCGGGGATGGGGACGGCGGAGAGCAGTGCCTCAGTGTAGGGTTGGTAGGGTGGGGCGTAGATCGCCTCCGCTGGGCCGAACTCGACGATGTGTCCCAGGTACATCACCGCCACGTAATCGGAGAAGAATCTGACGACGCTGAGGTCGTGAGCGATGAACATCATCGTCGTCCCGTACTCATGTTGGATCTCCATGAGCAGGTTGAGCACCGCTGCCTGCACAGACACATCTAGAGCCGAAACGGGCTCGTCGCACAATACCAGTTCAGGGTGGCTGGCAAAGGCACGAGCGATGCCCACCCGCTGTTTCTCGCCGCCGCTGAGTTGACGAGGAAGGCGGGTATAGTAGCTTTCATCCAATCGGACGGCGTGGAGCAGGCGGATCACTTCACCACGCACCTGGTTGGACGGGACCTTGTTGAAGCGGTGAAGAGGACGGCCAATCTGGTGACCCACGCTGTACGATGGGTTCATCGTAGAATCGGGGTTCTGGAATACCATCTGAAGCTCTTCGATCAGCTCGACGTCCCGCTGAGAGACGGGTCTGGTGAGATCGAACCCGAGGAATTCGGCCTCGCCCGCTCGGGGCGTCTCGAGGCCGATGATCGACTTCGCCAGAGTGCTCTTGCCACACCCGGATTCGCCGACAACTCCGAGCGTGTGATTGGCCGGTATCTGCAGGCTGACATCGTCTACCGCTTTGACGTATAGAGGTTTACCAGCGCCGAATAGGCTAAGGAGCGACTTCGATTCCTGTTCGTAGTAGGTCTTCAGGCCGGTCACCTTGATGATGGGCTGGTCACCGTTGTCCCCAAGCCGCGCCGCGAGTTCCGGGACCATCCCTTCCGGGGGTGTCCAGGTCGAAGGGTGGACTTGCTCTGAGTAGAAGCAGCGGGCGACGTGTCCGGGCTCGATCCTGCTCAATGGTGGTTTCTCATTGTGACACTTAGCCGTGGCGTAGTCGCAGCGCGGAGCGAAGATGCACGCACCCTTTGGCCTGTCCTTGGGAGCCGGTACCCTTCCACGGATGGGATAGAGAATGCTGCTCTCCTTGGTGGTGCCAAGTTTGGGCACGCACCGCATCAACCCCTGGGTGTATGGGTGTTTCGGGTCGGCGTATATGGCCTCAACAGAGCCCACCTCGACCATCTCCCCGGCGTACATCACCCCCACGTAGTTGCATACGCGGGCAACCACGCCCAGGTCGTGGGTGATGTAGACAATGGCCGTGTCGAAATCCCGCTTCAGATCCTCGATCAGATCGAGCACGACGGCCTCCACGGTGACGTCGAGGGCGGTGGTGGGCTCGTCCATGATGAGCAGGGCAGGGTTGTTGAGCAATGCCATGGCAATCACCACGCGCTGCTGTTGGCCGCCCGAGATCTGATGTGGATAGCGCTTCATGACGTTGGCCGAGTCGGGCATATAGACCCGGTCCAACATATCGACGGACTTCTGCCAGGCTTCCTTCTTGGGAATCTCTCTGTGGACAGTCAGCACCTCGGTCAACTGATCTCCGACAGTGACAGAGGGGTTGAGGGCCTGCATGGGATCCTGGTAGACCATAGATATTTGATCGCCACGGAGTTTGCGCAATTCTTCCTGGGGTCGTCCCACCAACTCCCTTCCCTGGAAGTTGATACTGCCACCGACGATCTTGCCGTTCGCTCCCAGGAAGTCGACGATACCAAAGGCTACCGTCGACTTGCCGCAGCCGGATTCGCCGACGACGCCGAAAGTCTCGGCACGGTGGACATCGAAGGAGACGTCACGTACCGCCTCCACGTCACCGTAACGCGTCTCATAGGAGATGGCCGCATTCCGTATTCTCAGGATCGGTGCGTGGCTGCGTTTTCCCGTAGTCATTGTAGATTCCTCCCCCTACTGGTACCGCGTGGACTCCTCGCTGAGACCATCGGCGAAGAGGTTCAGCCCCACCACCAGCGACGCGATAGCGATCGATGGCCACAGGGCGGCCCACGGGCTACCGGACAGGATGTACTGCCGTCCCTTCGCAACCATGCTGCCCCAGTCTGGCGAGGGGGGCGGGAGGCCCAGCCCAAGGAATCCGAGCGTCCCCATGGCGAAGATAGCATAGCCGACGCGGAGCATGGCATCGACAATGATGGGAGCGCGGGCGTTCGGGAGGATCTCCACGAACATGATGTACCAAGGACCCTCCCCTCGGATCTCTGCCGCCCGAATGTAATCACGGGTGCGGATGTCGAGGGTGAGGCTGCGTACCAGTCGGGCGATGCCCGGGGTACCGACGATGGCGATAGCCAGAACGACGTTCGTGGCGGAGGCTCCAACGGCTGCGATGATGATCATATACAGCAGGACGACGGGGAAAGCCATCATCGCGTCCAGCAGACGCATCACCACCTCGTCGATCCAGCCTCCGAGATAGCCTCCCATCAGGCCGAGAGTTGATCCGATGAGCAAGCCCAGAAGAACGCCCCAGATCGCCGTGCCCAGCGGCAGCCAGAGGCTGTTGGTCACGGGGAGCATGATCAAGACGACCCGGGCGCCGTAGATGAGTCTGGCCCATACATCGCGGCCGAGCTCGTCGGTCCCCAGAGGGTGCTGAGCCGACGGACCTTGATTCTGCGCCAAGTAGTCCTGCTCCGTCGGCGTGTAAGGGGTGAGCAACGGGGCAAAGATAGCCACAAGAACCCAGAACAGCACAATGGCCAAGCCGATCAGGGCTACCTTTGACTCGAGGAGGATCGAGGCCCCTTGCCACAGTCTTTCCAGCAGCGATGGCCGGGCGGTTGTCTTCGGTATGGTCTGTTCACTTACAGTCATGGCTCACTCTCTTGTGTTCGCAGTATGCGTCGCGACCTGTTCGGGCGTGAGACTAGTCGAACCGAATGCGCGGGTTGAGGAAGGTGTAGAGGACGTCGGCCACTAGCTGCGTACTGACAGCGACGGCTACCAGGATCATTGCTCCACCCTGGAGGGCGTTGACGTCCCTGAACAGGGCAGAGTCCAGGATGTAGCTGCCCAGACCGGGGTAGCCGAAGATGACCTCGACGACGACGATGCCGCCGAGCAGCCAGTTGACGTGCAGCATGATGACGGTCATGGGCGCCATCAATGCGTTGCGCACGGCGTGCTTCGCCACGACGCGCCAACGGGGCAGCCCTTTGAGAAAAGCGGTCCGGATGTAGGGCTCCTTCATCACGTCTACCATGCTGGCTCGAGTGATGCGCAGCACGTATCCGAGCTCAACGAGGGTCAGCGTTGCGACGGGTAGGACCAGCATCGCTGGCCTCTCCCAGGGAGCGTCCGCACCAAACACGGTTGCGCCAGGCACGAGCCCCAGCCAGAAAGCGAAAATGAGGATGAGGAAGATGCCGGTGACAAACTCAGGCGTGACGGAGAACATCATGCCGCCGATAGAGAGAAGGCGATCCACGGGTGTACCCTCGTTGAGACCGGCGATGAGTCCCAGGACCAGCGCAATTGGCATGACGATGACGAACGCGATTCCGGCGAGCACGAGGGAGTTGCGGAGGCGGGTGAACAGCAAACTGGCCACCGGCCTGCCTGTGCGGAGCGATAAGCCAGGATCTCCCCGCAGCAGTCCCTTCTGGAGAGGAATGTACTGGTTTGGGCCCCCGGTAGTGGCCAGCCAGCCGGAACCGGGGACGAGCCGCCAGACGACGTCACCAGTCCCCTTTTCCCATTGGACGGCGCGATTCCGCCGGTCAACTCCCCAGAATGTGCGGGCAACTCGGCCACCCTGGGCAGCCTGGCTCCGAGCAATGGCGACGGACGTCTCCTCCAGCTCGTCGGCCGCCGCTGAAAGACTCTGACGGGCTTCGCCCGTGTTCCCTGCTTGCAGATGCTCGACAGCCCGCATCAGGGACTCACTAAAGGCAGGGAAATCGTCCTTCAGTCCCCGCTGGATCTGCTCCAAAAGGTCCGGGAGGACCGCGAGCTGTGCCGCGTCGAGCGAGGTTTGTGCGGGATCGGAGATGCTGCGCAAGATGTCCACTGCGCGTGCGTACTCCTCGGTCCTGAGGGCCTGGAGGAAGGTACGAAGCGATCCGGTCAGCCGATCGAGTGTCTCGACGGGGCCTTCCAGCGTCCTGCGAGCTCCATCGATGTCCCCACCACGAAGCGCTTCAGCTGTTTGTTCCAGGCGGCCCACGAGCGTGGGGTCGACGCCCTCCAGGCCTTCAGCCGCTCCGCTCACTTGTCGTGCCATTGACTGCAAATCGGTCTCTCTTAACTCCGCGGCATGAGGACCTGACAGCTGCTCGTAAGCAGCGAAAACCTGCATAAGCCGGTTCTTCCTGACCACGTCATCGGCCGTTTCCCGATAGGCTGTCTGCTGCTGCAGGGCTTCAGGATCAACCATCGCCTCAAGAGCGCTCTCTGGTTCTGACAGCGCGGCCTTCAACTCCTGCTGCGATTGGTCTTCCTTGCTCAGTATAGCCAGTATATGATCAAGCTCGTCTAGGATGGCCCGGCGATCCGCGTCGTCCAGATGCTCGTTCGCCTCCACCTTGGCGCGGTATTCCTGCAGCCTCGGTACCTCGAGGGATGGGTCCTTGACCTCCCAGCGCTCGTTATCGGTCATCTGCGTCACGCTGCTGTCGGGCTGCAACTGGTTGGCGATCAAGTCCTCGCCCTCCATCTCCCAACGGATGAGGGTTCCATCCTGCTCCACGGCCCACCAATCCCTGAAGCCATCCTCGGCAGTGATCTGCTTGACAGGCATGTGGACCTGGCGCTCAGCTCTCCAGTCGCTGCCAACCAGCCAGTAGAGGTAACGCACATAGAAAGGTTTGTCCAGTCCGTGCTGCTTTAGGAAGGAGGCTTCTTGCTCCGGCGTGATGTGGATGCCCAGCACGTTCCGCGCCAAGTTGCCTGGAGCCGCCTCGGTAATGAGGAAGACGGCGATGGAAACGAGGAGCATAGTGAGCAGCATCAACAGTAGCCGTCGTATGATGAACTTGGCCATAGGTGATGGTCCTTTCACATGCGATGCTGGCCCTGGATCAGACGCCCCTGGGCCGGAGCGGCGGAGACGCAGGTACTGCCCCGTACCGTCGACCGCCTGGTCACAGCCGGACGGGAATGGCGGTCACGACAAGACCAGCGGTCGACGGTAAGTTCACCTGGCTATGGCTGAGCCCGTGGATTCGTTGCTACGACGGGTTCAGGTAGCCTAAGCCTGTTCCTTCCAGACCTCGTTGAACATCATGTAGTAGGTCGGGTGCAGCGCCACGTTCCGGAGATCGTTGCTGTGGATGTACCAGATGTTGCGCCAGAACGGAATGCCGACCGATCCACGCTCATATTGGATTCGCTCCAGATCGCAGAAGATCTCACGCCGCTGCTCAACGTCGAGGGTGCCGTTGGCTTCGGTCAGCAGCTCAGAGAACTCGTCATCCATCCAGCGGGTCTCGTTCCACGCGGCAGGGTTGCCCTCTTCATCGCCGACGTAGGCCAGGTTCAGCACCATGGTACCGAGAGGGCGATGCGTCCAGGGGGTGATGCCCAGAGCTACCTCCGTCCACTGCTCCCAATACTGGGAGTTGGGCATGGCATTGATGGTGATGTTGAAACCACCGGCTGCGGCGTCTTCCTTGAGGATCTCAGCGTAAGAGACAACGTCACCCCAACCGCTGCCGACGGCCAACTCGACATCCAGACCGTCCGGGTAGCCCGCATCAGCAAGCAACTGTTTGGCCCTCTCCGGGTCGTATTCCGGCGCAGGCCGGTCGCAGTACTCGGGGTGTACCGGAGCGACGTGGAAGTCCTCCCCGGGCTGACCCTCGCCGAAGTACGCGAGGCTGAGGATTTTCTCGTGGTTCTGGCACAGCTTGAGCGCCATACGGACGTCATTGTCCGTCCACGGGTCCATGTCGACGCGCATGCGGAGCACACGAGTCTGGCCGGTGGTGATGGCCCTGACAGTGACATCGTCGGAGTCCTTGAGAGCGAGGAAAACATCCGTGCCGCCGATGTCGCCCAGGTCGAGAAGGTCTACCTCACCACCCTGAATAGCGGCGATCCAGGCTGACGTCTCGGATCCCATGTCGATGAACTCCATCTCGTCGAGATAGGGGAGCGGCTCTCCATCAGCCCCATCCTGCCAGTAGTCCTCGCGACGCTTGAGCAAGACACGCTCGCCCTCACTGTACTCCTCCAGGGTGTAGGGCCCGGTGCCGTGCGGTGCCCTGATGAAGTCGCCCTCAAAGGTGCGGTGGTTGAGCACCAGGGCAGGGTAGTGGAAGAGGTGCTCTGGGACCGCGATCTCCGGTGTGTCGAGGTGGAGCTTGACGGTGTAGTCGTCTACCTTCTCGATGCCGTCGGCGCTCAAGTAGCCGCCCATAAGGCCGAGGATCGAGGAGCCGACATCCTCATCCAGCCACTGGTTCATCGTGAACACTACGTCGTCGGCGTTGAACTCATCGCCGTTGTTGTGCATGACACCCGGGCGTAGGTTCAGCGTCCACTCGGTCAGGTCGTCACTGACTTCCCAGTTCTTGAGCAGCCAGGGATGGGTGATGTTGTCGCCGTCGGTATAGGTGAGGTATTCGGCGACCTGGCGGAGCTGGTTCGATGGCGAGACCCAGGAGAACTGGGCAGGATGTGTAACCTTCTGGACCTGAGAGGCGATGCGAATCCTGCCGCCGCGTTGTGGTCCCTCCGCTGGGGGCTCTTCTTCTGGTGGCTCGGTGGCGGCGGGTTCCTCGGCAGGTTCCTCGGTGGGCTCTGGGGCGGGCGGGGCACAGCCGGCGACGAAGGTACCGGCCGCCACGGCGGACATCCCGAGGAGGGTTGCGTTTCTCAAAAACTCGCGACGGGTGATCCTGCCGCTCTGGTACAGGGCTTTCAGCTCAGGTATGTAGGGATGTGCCTCGTTGCTATCGTTCTTTTTGATGATCTCCATCAGTTACTCCTCCTAAAGGTCGTGGTAAGCTTTGCGGGAAGGGCGGGCCGCCCTTTGCGCACGTGCCGTGAAGGGGTTGATTACTGGCCACCTCCTCTCGTAGCTTCTTATCCAGATTTGAGTGCTACTAGCGCGGTCTGGATTGGTGTCTCAGGCTGGCGGCGGGACATACGGAGCACGGAGATAATAGTCGTGGTGACGGGTACGGCACTGTGTCGAATGAACACATGGTCTGCAGGAGCCGCCTTCGGTCGATAGGTTCGACGTGCACGCTCAGTGAAGGTGCCGGATTCAAGCCAATTATACACATCGGAGAAGGGATGTCAAACAGGTCTCAGCAGGAGCACTTGTTTTAGGAATTGAGCAGATTGAGGTATCATGCACATAAGAGTGAAAGGATACCTCAAACGTGACAAACAACGAACAGGACTGGCGAGTTTTCACAGAGAACCGAGAAGCGGTGATCGAGCAGCTGGAGCAAGGG
>CAYVCX010000064.1:0-15840 GCA_964450435.1 uncultured Anaerolineales bacterium | reverse complement strand
CCACTCAGGATGCGAGAAACTCGCAAGACTGTCATTCCGACCGCAGCGAAGCGGAGTGGGAGAATCTCCCACCTCCGCCAGCGGCACAACTCCCAAGCCCTAACTCTGCTCCACTCGAGGGCAAAAGTCGGGCACCGGGCCTACTCCCATTCTCAAGAGGGGGTTTTTCGCAGGCCTCCTGGCGCTGTCGCTGTTCCCCCGCTCTGGCCGCTCTTCGGAGGCCGGGACCGGAGTGCCGCCTACTTGGCCCAGGAGCACGACGAAGTCCTGAATGGGACCACCTCCGAGTGGACGAAAGTGGGAGGGCTGTGGTACAATACCGCCTGCACAAAACGGGTCAACCGACCCCTTGCGGGAGGGAGAGATACGACCCCCTCCTCTCAACTGGACTCTCAACGAACGTTCGCGGCCGGGGGGACAACCTGATGACCACAGAAGAAAAGATCGCACACCTGCGCGACATGCGGGAGCGAGCTCAGCTCGGTGGTGGGCAGGACCGCATTGATCGCCAGCACCAGAAGGGCAAGATGACAGCCCGCGAGAGGGCGGAAGAACTACTCGACCCCGGCTCCTTCCGGGAGCTGGATCCTTTTGTCACGCACCGCGCCGTCGGCTTCGGCGTGGAGGAGAGGAAGCCCCTGGGCGACAGTGTCGTCACCGGCTGGGGCACCATCGATGGCCGCCGGGTCTATCTCTTCTCCCAGGACTTCACCGTCTTCGGCGGCAGCCTCTCAGAGGTCCATGCCGAGAAGGTCTGCAAGGTCATGGATCTGGCCATCAAGAATGGGGCCCCCGTTATCGGCCTCAACGACTCCGGCGGGGCTCGCATTCAGGAGGGCGTCGTCTCCCTGGCGGGCTACGCTCACATCTTCCTGCGCAACGTCCTCGCCTCCGGTGTGGTCCCTCAGATCTCGGCCGTCATGGGCCCCTGCGCCGGTGGGGCCGTCTATTCGCCCGCCATGACCGACTTCATCTTGATGACCCAGGAGACCAGCCACATGTTCATCACCGGTCCCGACGTCATCAAGGAGGTCACCCGCGAGGAGGTGTCCTTCGACGAGTTGGGCGGTGCCATGACCCACGCCTCGCAGAGCGGCGTGGCCCACTTCGCCGCCCGCGACGAGCAGCACTGCCTGGCCCTCATCCGCCAGCTCCTGAGCTTCATGCCCCAGAACAACCTCGAGGATCCCGCCTTCGTGCCCACCGACGACCCCGAGGACCGCGCGGACGAGGAGCTCACTTCCATCGTCCCCGCCAGTCCGACCAGACCCTATGATGTCACCGACATCATCGGCCGCGTGGTCGACGACGCCCATTTCCTGGAGATCCACGAGCACTGGGCCCAGAACATTGTCGTGGGCTTCGGCCGCTTCGGGGGCTACGCCGCCGGCATAGTCGCCAACCAGCCCGCCGTCCTCGCCGGCGTCCTGGACATCGACGCCTCCCGCAAGGCCGCTCGCTTTGTCCGCTTCTGCGACGCCTTCAACATCCCGCTGATCACCTTCGTCGACGTGCCTGGCTTCCTGCCCGGGGTCGACCAGGAACACAACGGCATCATCCTTAACGGCGCCAAGCTTCTCTGGGCCTATTGCGAGGCCACCGTGCCCAAGATCACCATCATCACCCGCAAGGCCTACGGCGGTGCCTACGACGTAATGAGCTCCAAACACATCCGCGGCGACATATCCTACGCCTGGCCCACCGCCGAGATCGCCGTCATGGGCCCGGAAGGCGCCGTCAGCATCATCTTCCGCAAAGAACTGGCCGCCGCCGAAGACCCCGAGGCGGAGAAGGCCCGTCTGGTGGAGGAGTATCGCCAACAGTTCGCCAACCCCTACATCGCCGCCGGCCGAGGCTACGTCGATGACGTCATCGAGCCGCAGGAGACCCGTGCGCGCATCGTTGAGGCCCTCCAGGTGCTCCAGAACAAGCGCGACACCAACCCACCCAAAAAGCATGGAAACATCCCACTGTGACGAACCTGGGCGAGCCCGATTCATCTCTTTCTGAGAGGAGTTTATGACCGGACCACTGCAAGTCTGCGACCTGATGCTGCGCGACGGCCATCAGTCTCTGCTGGCCACCCGTATGCGGACCGACGATATGCTGCCCATCGCCGAGAAGATTGATCGCGTCGGCTACTGGGCCGTCGAGATGTGGGGCGGGGCCACTTTCGACTCCGCCATGCGCTTCCTCGACGAAAACCCCTGGGACCGCGTCCGCCGCCTCAAACAGCGCATGCCCACCACACCCTTCATGATGCTCCTGCGAGGCCAGAACGTCGTCGGCTACCGTCATTATCCCGACGATGTCCTGGATCGCTTCGTCGTTCACGCCCACGCCAACGGCATTGACGTGTTCCGTATCTTCGATGCGCTGAACGACGTTCGCAACATGCGTAAGGCCATGGACACAGTCAGCCGCGAGGGAGCCCACGTCCAGGCCTCGATCTGCTACACCACCGGTCCTCCGTACAGCATCGACTACTTCGTTGACGTTGCCACTGAGCTGGCCGAGATGGGCGCCGACTCCATCTGCATCAAGGACATGGCCGGCTTGATCACGCCCTACGCCGCCTACGAGCTCGTCCATCGCCTCAAGGAGACGCTCCCTCTGCCGATCCATCTCCACTCCCACTCGACCAGTGGGATGGCGACTGCGGCCCTCCTTAAGGCCGTCGAGGCAGGTGTCGACATCGTCGACACGGCCATTTCCGCCCTTTCCCTGACCACCTCACACCCGCCCACCGAGTCCCTCGTCGCCATGCTCATGGGCCGGGACCGCGAGACAGGGCTCGACCTGAAGCTGCTCGCCGAGATATCGAGCTACTTCGGCCGCATCCGTCGCAAGTATGCTAGCTTCGAAAGCGGCATGTTCGGCGTCGACGTGCGTGTCCTTCAGTACCAGATCCCCGGCGGCATGCTCTCCAACCTCGTCTCCCAGCTCCGGGAGCAGGGCGCTGGCGACAGGTATGAGGAGGTCCTCCGTGAGGTCCCGCAGGTACGGGCCGATCTCGGCTATCCGCCCCTGGTCACCCCGTCGAGCCAGCTCGTCGGCACCCAGGCTACTCTTAACGTCGTGCTGGGTGAGCGCTACAAGGTCATTCCCGAGGAGGTCCGGCAGTACGTGCGCGGCTACTACGGCCGCCCGCCGGCCCCTATCGATCCAGCCGTGAAGCGGAAGGCTATCGGCGACGAGGACCCTATCGACTGCCGGCCGGCCGATCTAATTCCCCCGGGCATGGAGAAGGGCCGACAGGAACTCACCGCACTCCTCGGCGACCCGACGCCGGACGAGGAAGACGTGATTTCATATGCCCTGTTCCCCCAGGTGGCCGGCCCCTTCCTCGAACGCCGCGCCCGGGGCGGAGACGGCCAGGAGCCCGTCGTCGCCGCCGTCGCGGCGCTGCTCCTCGAGCGCGCCGACCAGAGAGCGGCTGACACCACGTCCCGGGACGGTTCAGCCCCCTCACCCTGGAAAGTCGCCTGGCGTCCCGGAGCGGGACGCTGGACGCCGCTCATCGCCGGCGCCGGGGGCTAGCCGGTGCTCGCCTCCTCTGTGCCGATTCCCAGGGCAGATCTGCTGTGCAACCGGCCCACCGGGCGCCCTCGCTGCCCGACCCGTTCCTACACCAGGCCTGCCATCGGCTCGCTCGGTCACACTTCAACCCAATCAACTCAGTCCCGGAGGGGAGACCCACGATGACGGATGCTGCAAGAGAGTTCACCATCACCTTCGACGGTATCGACTACCGCGTCGTCGCCGACGGAGACAAAATCACAGTCAACGGACGCCCCTTCACCGTTGACCTTGAGGACGACGCAGTCCTGGTCGATGGCATCGCCTACGACGTCGTCGTTGAGGGCAAAACCGTTGAGGTAGGTGGCGCATCCCACACCATCGAAGTAGCTGGGCTCACCCTGGCATCCGGGGCCCAGCCCGTGCGTCCCGGCTCCCCGCTCTCCGCCGCCGCCGAGCCGGGCGACGGCGCCGTCGTCGCCATTATGCCCGGCAAGGTGACTCGCGTGATGGTCGAGGAGGGAGAGTCTGTCGAGGAAGGCGAGGCCCTCTGCGTGCTCGAGGCGATGAAGATGGAGAACGAGCTGCGCGCCGACCGGGACGGCGTCGTGGAGGCGGTTCACGTCACCCCTGGCGATGACGTGGAGAAAGGCCAGGTACTCGTGGAGATCAGCTAAGGATGGAGTGAACCACCCCGCAGCAAGCTGCGGGCCTTTGCCCCCGCTTCATTGCGCAGGCTGCCCCGCGCGACCGCCCTTATCAGTGCCGCCTCGCGACACCCCAATCAGACAACGGGCCGCTCCCCTTCAGCAAGCTGCCGGGCATCCCGGAAGTTTCCCCTCACCTCCGTCCCTGGTCCCGGGCGGATGCCGGTCCTCAGCCAGCCGCGGACCGAATAGGCTCCCGGGATGTGAGCCTCGACTGGCTCCCGCATCCACCGGAGACGCCCGAGAGCCCGGCCGCCACCGGCCGAGTTGCGCTCACTGCGCTCGGAACTCCCGGGCCCACGGCTCGGCACTCGCCGCTGACTCCAGATTCCCGGGCTTCCTCGGCCTGCTCAACCGACTCCGATTCTGCGAGCCCGCGGGAACGATCCAGCAGAACCGCCCCATGCCATCATCCGCTCCTCTACCCACCTCCAGCCAGAGCAGCGTCCGAGCCCCCCAGCAGCGATACAGAGCAGGCCGACATCTGACACCCACGTCCACCTCCACCGGTCCCGGGTTCGCACTGGTGCCGGGCTGGTTGCGAATCACTTCTTACCCAGAGGCAAAGCCCAGTAACTCCCCGGTTCCCCGTGATCTTGCCGCTGACTCCGAACAGGTGCTTGACAACCGCGCTTGGATGTGATAAACTGTTTACGTAGCAAACTTGTCATTTACGTCGTGAAAGCGCCACAACGCAGTCGGCTCTGCCTGCAGCCAAAGCTCTCGGATTGTGTGTTAGGCTGATGAGTTGCACATTGTTCGCCTTCATTCGCTCCTCTCAAACACGAAGGACTCTGGAATGGTCGCACGACCGGAGAGCAGCCAACGATCCAAACGCCAGGAAGTGGACGGGAGATGGAGGCATAACAACCCGAGGTGACCCGCTTCCGGTAGGCGTCACCTCGCGTCCTGCTTATGCGCTCCGCTGGCTCCCGCCCATCCTAGACCGCGATGGGTTGATGACGGTAGCCCGGTCTGGATCCCACGCCGCCTCTCCCCGGCTTCATGACGACGCACAGTTCATTGGATCGGCGAGGAACATCAGGTCGCAGACATATCCTCCGAATCACAGTGACCGCCATTGATTGTACAGGGATCTGAAAGTAACATTGGGAATCCAACGACCCAGTAAGCTGACATGACGGCGTGCCTTGCTTCACCATGGCCTGACACGGATGCCAGGTCGTGATATTCTCTCTGTACAGCGAACGCAACGTTAATAGACCAAACGGTCCGAGATGCCCACAGGCCCTTGCATTGGCAGGTTGAGCCAACTCACGGACAAGAAAGTGACCTCGGATAAGTCGGAAAGACAGTACACCATACAGGTCCTTGACGCCGCAGTCGATATACTCGAGTCCCTGGTCAATGAGGGCGCGGCGACGGCGACGGAGGTCTCCGAGCGCTTGGGGCTCCACCGCAACCGCGTCTTCCGCATCTTGAAAACTTTGGAGTATCGCGGTTACGTCGAAGCCGATCCTCAAACACGCAATTACCAATTGGCCATCAAATTCCTCCATATCGGGCAGCACGTGCAGGCCCAACTCGGCCTCCGTCAGGCCGCCGGGGAGGTGCTCAGGGAGCTGGCGGAGAAGACGGGGGACGTAGCCAGCCTGTGGGTGCTCTCCGACACCACCGCCGTGTGTGTTGACTGGGACAAAGGCCCTCATATGCTGCAGTTGCTGCCCTCTATCGGCAGATCCCTTCCTCTTCACGTCGGCGCTGCGCCGAAGGTCCTCCTTGCCTATATGCCTCCAGATCAGCGGGCTCAACTCTTGTCCCAGATCGAGCTCCAGGCCTTTACCGCGAACACTATCACCGATCGAGACGTACTGAGGCATTACCTCGAAGAAGTCCGCTCTCAAGGGTTCGCCGTCGATGAGGAGGACTACGAGTACGGAGAGCATGCCTTTGGAGCACCGGTGCGAGATCACACGGGCCGAGTCGTTGCCGCCCTGTCAGTGGCGGTCCCGAACACGCGTTACGACCCCGTCCGGCGGGATCGCCTTATCGACTATGTCGTATGCGCTGCCCGCGAGGTCTCCAATAACCTTGGATTCGTTCCGTGACCCATGTTCAGCTTACGGTGTAGCGGGGCCGTGCACCGTGTCCGGCATCTCGGACGCCCGGTCAGAGGCGTGCAGTTGGCGGAGCGCAAGCTGTACCGACAAACCCGAAAGAACGACCGAAAGCCTGGAAGGAGCAAGACCTTGTGTCATCAATAGGAATGGAACAGCAGAGCGAAGAGGAACGACGCCACTTCGAGGAGACAGCCACACGCCTGGTGAAGCTCGCGGAGGACGAAGGGCTTATCCTCCGCCTGTTGGGCTCGCTGGCCTTTCACATCCACTGTCCCGAGTATGGCTACTTGCAGCAAGAGATGGGACGCGCATACACCGACATCGACTACGCAGCCTACGGCGACCAGGCGCCGCTGGTGGAACCTTTCTTCACCTCCCTGGGATATCGGGGCGAATCGGAGATCAATCTCTACTTCGCAGGAGAACGCATGATCTTCCATGATCCGACCGATAGCTTCCACATCGATGTCTTCTTCGACAAGCTGTCATTCTGTCACGAGATTGCGTGGAATGACCGTCTCCATCTGGACTCCCCCACACTGCCCCTGGCGGAACTACTGTTGGAGAAGATGCAGATCGTCAAGATCAACGAGAAAGACATCATTGACACCATCATGCTGCTGCTCGAACATCCCTTGGGGAATCAGGACGAGGAGACGATCAACATATCCCTCGTCAGCAGGGAGTGCGCAACCGATTGGGGATTATGGCGCACCGTGACAATGAACCTCAAGAAGGTGGCTACCTTGGCTCAAGGATACGACGAGTTGAATGAGCGCGAGAAGGAGGCAGTTGCTGCCCAGGTTACCCGGGCGCTGGAGCGAATCGAGGAGGAGCCCAAGTCCCTGCGCTGGAGAATCCGCTCCACGATTGGGGACCGGGTGAAATGGTACCAAGATGTGGAGGATTTCCTGTAATCCTCCGCCGCGAGTGAAGAGAGGGAAGATCCATGCCGTTCTGGTCGAGAGCGCGGCCGTCGAAGCGCACACGTATCTTGTATGCCACCGATGTTCACGGATCCGAGCCGACCTTTCGCAAGTTCATCAACGCCGCCCAGATCTACGAGGTGGACGTGCTGGTGTTAGGCGGTGACCTCACCGGTAAGCTCCTTGTTCCCATTCTGGACCTCGGGGATGACAGGTATACAGCCACTGTCCAGAGCCGGACGACACAGCTTGAGGGCGATGAGGAGCTGTCGGCCTTTCGTGCTCGTCTGGCCAAGCTCGGATTCTATGACGAAATCGTCACCCGTTCCGAATACGAAGAGCTTCACGACGAGCCTCACGCTGTCGACGCAATCTTCCTTCGGCAGGCGGTCAGCCGTCTCAAGGAGTGGGTTCGTTTGGCCGAGAAGCGCCTCAAGGGTACGGACATTCGCTGCTACGTCACGGGAGGCAACGACGACGATCCCCAGGTCTTGAGGGTGCTGGATGAGGAGGCAAGAGATCGGGTAGTCCCGTGCGAGGGGAAGCTCGTCCAACTGGACGAAGAAGGCCACGTCATGGCCAGCCTTGGCTACAGCAACCCCACCCCCTGGGATACGCCACGAGAAGCTGATGAAGAGCAGATGGCGGAGCTGATTCAACAGGCAATCAACGGACTAGAGGACTTCTCGCGAGCTGTGTTCAACTTCCACGCACCACCGGTAGACAGTACACTCGACACTTGTCCCAAGCTGGATGCATCCACCGATCCGCCAACCGTGATCACGGCTGGCGGAGAGCCTGTCATGTTTGGCGCTGGCAGCAGGGCCGTCCGTGACGCAATCGAACGTTGGCAGCCTCTCGTATCCCTCCACGGTCACATCCACGAGTCCCGGGGCATGGTGAAGATCGGCAGAACGACGGCCGTCAACCCAGGCAGTGAATACGGCGAAGCCATTCTCCGCGGCGCGATTATCACCTTGAGCGGTCAAGAAGTGGAAAGCGTACAGATGACCTCTGGGTAGGTCGGCTTGGACGCCATCGAGGTTGGATATGCCCGGGTATTTTGACCTGAGCCATCGGATAGAGAATGGGATGATGTTCTTTCCCGGCGATCCCGAACCGCAGATCAAGGGCCCGAGTGATGAACAGGGCTCTTGGAGGGTGTCGGAGCTGCGGATCGGGACCCACACCGGCACGCACGTAGATGCAGCGTCTCACTACTTCCCTGACGGCAAGACTCTCGACCAGTACCCCCTCGAGCGGTTCTTGGTACCCGCCGTGGTGGCGGTAACCATTGGCCTCGGCGAAAACTCCGCCATCGACAGGACAGCCTTGTCAGGGAGCCTATCCCGCATTCCGAAAGGAGGTGGACTACTGATAAGAACAGACTGGGACGCGTACTGGGGAACCGAGTCCTATATGCGCCATCCGTACGTCTCCCCTGAGGCTGCGGAGGCCATCGTAGCCTCCGGTGTTAGGTTGGTCGGCATCGACACGCTGAACGTGGACTCAACGGTGGATGGTAGCCATCGGGCGCACGAGACGCTCCTGGGCAACGATTGCCTCATCGTTGAGAACCTGAGAGGCCTTGCTCAGCTCCAAGAGTCGGTCGTCTACCAACTGTCCGTCTTGCCTCTCCTGCTGCAGGGTCTGGACGGGTCCCCCGTCCGGGCTGTGGCTTGGGTAAGATGAGATCCTCGTACCCACAGTTTCTTGCTCGCCGTAGGATCTAGAGCAGGATCGCTGGGCACCACGGCGTTTTACAGACCTGGAGGGAAACATTATGTCGAAGAGAAACGAAGGGCGCAACCGTCCCGATGTCTTTGTCCGCAAGGCGAGCGGACTGGTGCGCAGGGCGGGCACGTGGGACGTGCTCGCTTACAACATCAACTTCACCAGCATTGGTCTTCTACTGGCTTTCCTGCTGATGCTCGGCCCGGCCTTCTATCCTGGCGCCAACTTAATCTTGAGTACCGTCATCTGTGTTCTCCTGATTCTTCCCCTGTCGCTGGTCTTCGGCTACTTGGCCTCAGCGATGCCGCGCTCCGGGGGCGATTACGTCTATGTCAGCCGAGTTCTTGGTCCCCAATGGGGGATGATGTCGAACTTCAACACGACAATGTGGTGGTTCTTCTACGGAGGCGTGCCGTCGGCCTTCCTGGCCCAGTACGGATTGGCCCCTTTCTTTCGCACGATGGGCTTGTTCACCGGAAGGCTGAGCCTCATCAGGGTGGGCAACTGGTTTGCGACGCCCCTTGGGATGTTCCTCTTCGGTACGCTGCTCATCGCCGCTCTCGTTGCCGTATTCTCAACAGGGATGAAGACGTTTTTCCGCGTTCAAAACACGCTCATTATCCTGGCCATAATCAGCACAGTCCTCGCCGCCGTCGTTTTCGTGGGCAAGACTCCCGCGGACGTGACCGGAGCCTTCAACACCCACGTCGCTCCACTGGTAGAGCAGGAAGATGTGGCCAGCGTAGTTCTGGAAACCGCTCGCGCCGAAGGCTTCGAGCAGGCTCCCTTCTCGATGCGAAACACATTGTTGGCGATGACGTGGATTGCCATCAACCTCCTCTTCATGCAATCTTCCGCCTACATCGGGAGCGAGGTCAAGGACGCTCGGCGTCTTCAGCTGTGGTCGATGCCCGCTACCGTCATTGTAGTTGGTCTAGGTGTTCTTCTCACTGTGTTGCTGGTGACGAACGCCGCCGGGCTTGACTTCCTCGGTGCACTGGCCTGGGTTGACCCGCAGGAATTCGGTATGTCATCAACGCCCCTCTACACAGAGCTGGCCTCCTATGTTAGCGCCAGCCTGCCGCTGGCATTCCTCATCACCTTCGGGTTTATCTTCTGGAGCTACGCTTGGCTTCCCGGTCAGATCATCAATGGCTCCCGCAATATCCTCGCGTACTCAATGGACGGTCTGTTCCCAGCCTGGTTCCGGAAGGTTCACCCCAGGTTGCACACACCAGTTAACGCCCTCGCTGTCATGGGCGGGATGAGCATTCTGGCCCTCGCAGTGTATGTCTTCACGCCGTATTTCGCCACTCTGGTAGGAATCTTCGGATACCTGCTGACCTTCATCACCGTGTCGATATCCGCCGTCCTGCTCCCGTACCGCCTGCCCGATGTATTCGAGACGTCGGCGGTGAACCACCGTATCGGTGGCATCCCCGTCATCTCCCTTATCGGGCTGTTGAGCACAGTGACGTGCGGTATCCTGGCCTGGGCGTACCTCGCCGACCCTCTGTCGGGTATGACGCCAACGATGATCGTATTCAATGTTGCAGTCTTCCTCAGCGGGCTGGTCGTCTACTACGTTGCCAAGTTCGTCCAGCGCCGCCGAGGTGTGAACGTAGATCTTAGCTACAGGGAGTTGCCGCCCGAATAGGTTCGAGCGACGCGCAGACGGCACAACCGCTCAAAGCGCAAGCGCGGCTATGCCGCTCACACGAGCCTGCGGCAACTGGGGCTCGGGGTAACGTCAACAGCCATTCCTCCCCTCGGTCCGACCCGGGGAGGAATGGCCCAAACAAGTCAGTTGTCGCCGGCTGCTGAGCAGTCCGGCGCTCTCAGATGCACAAGGACAGAATGGAGATTCAATGATGGGACCGATCAACGCCCAACAGAACACAGTCGTCAATTCCTGGAACGAGTGGGACCCCCTCAAGCACATCATCGTTGGGGACGCCACTGGAACCGTCGTCCAGGCACCGGAGCCCAACGTCTATCGAGATTGGCCTGAGCATGGGTTTCCGGCCGGCACCTACGGGCCGCTGCCCCAGGAGATGGAGGACAAGGCGAACGAGCAACTCGACAATTTCGCTGCCATACTGGAGAAGCGCGGCATTCGAGTCGACCGCCCCACCCCCTTGGACTTCACTCAGCGTGTGCAGACGCCCGACTGGGTCCAGGAGACTATGTTCGGCTGCATGCCCCCTCGTGACTTGCTGCTCACCGTCGGGAACGAGATTCTTGAGGCAACCATGTCGTTGCGCAGCCGCTGGTTCGAGTATCTCTGCTATCGCCCGCTGCTGGAGCGTTACTTCAAGGAGGACGCCAACTTCCGGTGGGAGGCAGCGCCCAAGCCGCGGCTCACCGGGGAATCATACGTCGCCGAGGACTTCTGGGAGAGGTTTGAGGAGTTGACCGAAGAGGAGCAGCTCCAGCACACCTACAACAAGTCCTGGAATCTGACCGAGAAGGAGCCTCTGTTTGATGCCGCCGACGTGGCGCGGCTCGGCAAGGACCTCCTCGTTCAGCGCTCGACGGTCACAAATGCGTCGGGAATCGATTGGCTTCGGCGTCATTTCCCGGATCACAGAATTCACGAGGTCACGTTCAAAGAGCCCCATCCTATGCACATCGACGCGACCTTCGTCCCTCTCCGGCCCGGCCTGGCCCTGAGCAACCGAGAGCGAGTCCCGCTCCAGCCGGAACTCAGGGAGCTGTTTGAGAAGAATGATTGGCGCATCATCGAATGCGCCGAACCGGCGCACGACAAGAAGGCACCGCTGTCTTTCTGCAGTGTGTGGCTCTCCTTCAACATCTTGATGCTCGATGAAAACACCGTGTGCGTCGAAGCCAGCGAGAAAGCTCAGATGGAGCAGTTGGACGGTCTCGGATTTGAGGTAGTCCCCGTGCCGCTGTGGGAGACCTCCCCATTCGGAGGCGGGCTCCACTGCGCCACCGCGGACGTCTATCGTGAAGGCACTCTCCAGGACTACTTCCCTCACCAGATCGAGGGATTCTAGTCCACATACGAATACTACAACCGCATTTGTCATTCTGAGGAGCGCAGGAAGCGCAGCGACCGGAGCGACGAAGAATCTCGCTCTCGCTGGCCAGTAACGGTTCACACGTGGGCGCTTCTCGGCCGTCCAGGAAGCTCTGATTGCCGATGTGCGGTTGTAGCACTAAAAAGCTGGAAGGAGGCTGGGATGGCATTTAATCTGAGGAACAGGCATTGCCTGAAGTTGCTCGATTTCACCCCCCAGGAGATCGAGTTTCTGCTCAAACTGTCGATCGACCTGAAGAAAGCTAAGTACGCGGGCATCGAGCGCCCGTGCCTCGAGGGGAAGAACATCGCTCTCATCTTCGAGAAAGCGTCCACCCGGACCCGCTGCGCATTCGAGACGGCCGCGTACGACCAGGGCGCCCGCGTCACGTTCTTGGGCCCGACGGGTTCCCAGCTCGGCTCGAAAGAGACGATCAAGGACACGGCTCGGGTGCTGGGCCGCATGTATGATGGCATCGAGTACCGGGGCTTCGGTCAGGAACGCGTCGAGGAGCTGGCCCGGCACGCTGGCGTGCCGGTCTGGAACGGCCTCACCGATAAGTTTCACCCCACCCAGGTCCTGGCCGATCTGCTGACCATGCAGGAGCACAGCGACAAACCCCTCAGTCGCGTAAGCTTCGCCTATCTCGGGGACGCGCACAACAACATGGGCAACTCTCTCCTCGTCGGTGCCGCCAAGATGGGAATGGATTTCCGCTCGGTAGCCCCGCCGCCCGTCCAGCCCGACGCCGACCTGGTAGGCCAGGCACGAGACATCGCCCACGCGACCGGGGCGCGCATCACCGTCACTGACGATGTGGATGAGGGCGTCGCGGGCTGCGATTTCCTTGTCACCGACGTCTGGGTCTCCATGGGCGAGCCCGACGATGTCTGGGAAAGGCGCATCGACCTCCTGCAGCCCTATCAGGTGACCCGCCAGGTGATGGAGAAGACGGGCAACGCCGACGTGAAATTCATGCATTGCCTGCCGTCCTTCCACAACGCCGACACCGTGATAGGCCGGCAGATTCAGGAGAAGTTCGGCCTGGCCGAGATGGAGGTCACCGACGAGGTCTTTGAGTCTTCAGCCTCCATCGTGTTCGACGAGGCCGAGAACCGACTGCATACCATCAAGGCTCTGATGGTGGCCACGATTGGGAGCTAGCTGCACTGACACCGACCGGTGAGTCCGTTGTCCGGTCGTTTCTTACTAGTGACAGAGCAACAAGGGGACTTCTATGACAGAGAGAAACGTGATCATTCTGGGCGCGGCAGGCCGTGACTTTCATAACTTCAACACCTACTACCGCGACAACAAAGCCTACAACGTGGTGGCCTTCACTGCCGCTCAGATTCCGGACATCGAGGGTCGGAAGTATCCGCCCGAGCTGGCGGGCGACCTCTATCCGGACGGCATCCCCGTCTACGCTGAGCAGGATTTGCCCGAGTTGATTCGCGATCTGGACGTCGATGAGTGCACCTTCGCTTACAGCGACGTTTCCTACCAGCACGTGATGTCCGTCAGCGCCATCGTTGAGGCAGCGGGCGCGAGCTTCGTTCTCTTGGGCCCCAACGACACAATGCTAGCCAGCAGCAGGCCCGTCATCTCGGTAGGGGCCGTGCGCACCGGCTGCGGCAAAAGCCAGACCTCCCGCCGCGTCGCCGAGATCCTCACAGCGCGCGGGCTGGACGTGGTGGTGATCCGCCACCCCATGCCCTACGGGGACCTGGCTGCGCAGCGGGTGCAGCGCTATGCTGCCTTGTCCGATCTCGAGAAACACAACTGCACCATCGAGGAGATGGAGGAATACGAGCCCCACATCGTGCGCGGTAACGTCGTCTACGCGGGGGTAGACTACGAGGCGATTCTACGCCAGGCAGAGAACGACCCCGCCGGCTGCGATGTGATCCTGTGGGACGGGGGCAACAACGAGTTCTCCTTCTACATTCCCGATCTCCAAATCACCCTCGTCGATCCCTTGCGCCCTGGGCACGAGCTGTCCTACTACCCCGGAGAGGTGACCCTGCGGGTGGCCGATGTCGTGGTGATCAACAAGATCGACACGGCCGGTCGGGACGGGATCGAAAGAGTGCGCCGGAACGTCGCCCAGGTTAACCCCACCGCAACGGTCGTCGATGCCGCATCTCCCATCGACGTGGACGACCCGTCCGTTATCAGAGGGAAGCGGGTGTTGGCGGTCGAGGACGGCCCCACCCTGACCCACGGGGGTATGGACATCGGCGCCGGGACCGTGGCAGCTCGCAAGTTCGGCGCCGCGGAGCTGGTCGACCCACGGCCCTACGTGGTCGGGAGGCTGCAGGAGACCTTCCAGACCTATCCCGATATCGGCAAGCTCTTGCCCGCGATGGGATACGGCGAACAGCAGCTCCGGGACCTGGAGGCAACCATCAACAACGCCGACTGCGATGCCGTCGTCATCGGAACCCCAATCGACTTGACGCGTATCATTGACATCCAGAAGCCGGCCACCCGGGTCCATTATCACCTGCAGGAGATCGGTCATCCGAATCTAGACGAGGTGGTCACCGAGTTCCTGGCAGGTCTTGGGCGGGATGCGCCGCTCGACTGAGCCTCATTCGGCTGATCGTCTCCCGAGGCTCCGCTGTATCTGGGCGTCCGCCCCGAGAACAGGTTGTGGAAGCTCTCACGCCAAACCCCCCGTGGGGAAAGGAGGTGATACACAACAAAGACTGGAGGTAGATCAGGACGGGGCAACAGCGACATCTGCATCGGACGATGTCCGCTACAGCCGTCGCTGGCGGCAAGCGAAACCAAGCATCCGCTTTAAGCAGAAGGAGGTCCTGCAATGCCCGAAGAAAAGGTAACGAACGATCAACCCGAGATCACAGAAGAAGAGGAGTTTGTTGCTGGTGGCCTGGCCACCATCGCCGGCGCCTCCATGTCTTGGGTTGCCCTGTTCGCGGCAATCTGTGCCGTCACGTCGCTCATCCCCTTCTACTTCTACGTGACGGGAGGAGGATATATCTCGTTGGGTTCCGGCCTGTTCATGCCCCTGGCTGGTCAGGTTCTGGGGCCATGGGCTGGCGCGCTCGCTTCCTTTGTCGGTGGCTTGGTGGGCATGTTCATCGCTCCGGGGGCATTTCCGCTGGGGCTGGTGGACATTCTCCTAAGCGCCACCATCATCGGTTTCAGCTACGGCCTCATGGCAAAGAGGTGGCGCTGGCTCTTCCTCGGTTGGTGGGTCATCAACTTGATCTTGATCGCGGTGTACCCATTCCGCATACCCGGTGAAGCAATCGGCTTCGCAGCCCCCGAGGAGCCTCAGTACACACTCTCCTGGTGGTACGTGTTCCTGGGATTCGCGACCTGGCTGGCTCTTGGGCCCCTTACCACGAATCTGATGCATAAGTGGTCAAAGCAGGGCTCTTCAACCGTCAGGCAGACGATAGGGTTGATCCTCATCGGGTTCGTGGGCCGCACCGCGTTTCAGCCCTTGTGGGCGCTGCCCTACTACCACATTCTCGAATGGCCCGCCGACTGGGTCATCGTTGACAACTCGGTCTCCTTGCCCACCTACCTGCTGAACTGGGTCGCAACCGGCCTCCTCGCCTTGGTCGTGTTCCGGGCCCTCTGGCGAGCGAAGCTCCGCCGGGTCCCGGGCAGCTTGGTAGCCGAGTTGAGCGGTAGCGAGGACTAACACAAGAGGGAGGAGCTAACATGTCTGGCAACACAACCGACGTATGGATCCGCGTTATTAAGATCGTTGGCTTGGTGCTGGTCATCTGGGCAGCGATCACGCTCATCTCCGGTCTTTTTCTGGCCGAGGTCGGGGTGGAAGGACGAGCCT
>CAYVCX010000063.1:0-16180 GCA_964450435.1 uncultured Anaerolineales bacterium | reverse complement strand
CAGCACGCAGCGCCGACTCGGAACGGGAGGCCACCACTGGCGAGGAGCCATTGAGGGAAGAGGCCACGCCTGAATCGGACGAGATTCCCGCCTGGCTCCTGGAAGCGGAAAGAGACGCAGAGGAGTTGCTGCCGGAAGGTCTGGGCTCACAGTCCGAGACGCCACACGAGGAGTTCGAACTCCCAGAGTGGCTGGGCGACCTGATGGAGGAACGTCAGACAGCGGCAGAAGAAGGATCCATCTTCGAGACCGAGACGCCGCCTGAGGAAGGCGACCTGAGCCGAGATCTAAGCCGCGCTGACATACCTGACTGGGTGCACGAGCTCAGCCCAGGTCGTGACGAGGGCGACCAAGCTCCAGAAGGTCCAGTGGAGACGGAGGGGTTGCTGAAGGGACTGCGCGGCCTCCTCCCCGCTTCGCCCGGGATCGAGGCACCCAGCACCTACCCGTTCAGGTCTGTTGTTGGAACCAGCGAGGCGAGCCGCGCCAGAGCCAGACTGCTAGAGAGCTTGTTGGGAAAGCCAGTATCAAGACCCAGGCGGAGGGTGAGAGACGAAGTCCCCGAGGTGGAGGGCCTGGTGGAGCGCTGGAACGTGGCGATCGTGCTGCTCATCTCGGTCCTGGGCATGCTGGTGGCCCCACTCGTGACTGGCCGACTTCCGCCGTTAACGCGACCGGTGGCGGACCCGGCGGCCGCACGGCTGTACCAGATCGTCAACGCACTCGACGCAGCTGACAATGTGTTGATCGCTTTCGACTATGGGGCTCCCGAAGCGGACGAGCTGAATTGGGTGGCCCGACCAGTTCTGGAGCACCTGATCGATCTGAGCACAGACATCTCGATTGTGAGCACCCGCCCGGATGGCCTGCCAGTTGCTGCAGCGCTGATGGGTGAGATTGCCGAGTCAAGCGATCAATACACGCTCGTGGGCTTTCGACCCGGAGCTGCGACGGCGATCTCGCAGCTGCTGGCCGCTGCCGATGACCCGCCCTCACTGCTGGTCGTGGTGACAAGCCGCCCCGGTCCACTCCAGCGCTGGGTCGAACAGGCGAACGCGCGATACGGCAACGAACTGCAAGTAGTTGCTGCGGGGAGCGCCCTCATTGAACCGATGACCGCGCCGTACCTGGACGGCAACGCCGGGCAGGTCAGTGCAGCTATCCACGGCTTGAAGGGTGCGGCCTCTTACGAAGCCCTGCTGGGAGCGCGAGGCGGGGCCACACAGCGTCTTGACGCCCTGGCAGCGGGACACATCGCGATCGTTGCACTCATGATTGCCGGTGCAGTCAGATACGGATTTGGTGAATCCGAAGAGGGGGAAGCTGATGGCTGAGCTCATCGGCTATCTCGTGGGTGCAACTCTGACGATTCTCGTCCTCACCTATGTCGCCCGTGAGAATCCTCTCTACACATTTGCGCTCCATCTGTTCATTGGCACGCTGGCAGGCTACACCTTCGGGATTGTGGTGCGCGTGGTGCTGCTGGAGATGGTTCTGCCCGGGCTTCTGTCGACGCCTTTGACCGTGGGAGTCCCCCTCGTTCTCGGCGGCTTGCTGCTCTTCAAAGGGGTCCCACAGCAGGCCTACGTGGGAAATCTTTCGGTGGCCTACCTAGTCGGCGTTGGAGCAGCCGTGGCGCTGGGCGGAGCACTGCTGGGAACGCTGGGCCCCCAGATTGCTGCAACGGGACGGGCGCTCGCACCGGCATCTCTGCAGGGTTTCCGCCTCGGCCTGATAGATGGGCTGATGGTGGTGGTGGGCACCGTCTGTACGCTATTGACCTTCACCTTCATCCAGCCGAAGGGGCAGGGCGAATGGGGGCTGTGGGGGCGGATCCTGGGCGGGGTGACCCAGGCGGGCCGAGCATTCCTAATCATCGTGGTCGGCGTGGCCTTCGCCGGAGCGCTCACAGCGTCGCTTTCGATCTTCATTGGCCGCATGCAGTATATCATCGACACCTTCTTGAGGATAGCGGGAGGATGATGAGAGGAGCGATGGCGAGCAGGAATCGCACCGGCCCAATCTTGTTGGTCGACTGCGGGACAGTGATAACGAAAGCCATACTGCTCGACCGGGTAGACGGGGTTTTCCGTTTCATAGCCCATGGCGAAGCCCCTACGACGCGAGGAGAACCGTGGAGCGACGTGGGGAAAGGCGTACGCCACGCCATTGAGGACATCTCGGACGTCACGGGACGGCGTCTTCTGGACGCAGGTGAGGATCTTGTCACCACCCACGTGACGGGCGCGAGTCGAGTGACCGCCTTCGCCTCCACCGTGAGCGCCAGCGATCCGTTGGAGCTGGCGCTAGGTGGGCTAACGATGGACTTGAGTATGGCCAGCCTCCGGCGCGCAACTGCGGGGACTTACACACAGATCACGACAATCCTGAATGACAGCGAAGGAATGCCTCTTTCTGGTGAGGAATGCGTGCGGGCGATCCACGACACGGCGCCAGACGTGGTCTGCATCGCCGGGGGCACCGAAGGCGGGGCCAGCGGACCAGTGCTGGAGACGGTGAAGGGAGCAGTGCTGGCGTGTTCGATTATGGATCGCGAAAAGCGCCCCGTGATTCTCTACGCAGGCAATTCTCGACTGCGGCGGCAAGTAGTGGGAATCGCTGGTGACGAAGCCGAACTGCGCGTGGTTGAGAACGTCCGCCCCAGTCTAGCGACCGAACGTGTCGCAGAGGCCCAGCAAGAACTCGAATCACTGTTCGTCCAGCGCAAGTTGAAGCATCTCCCCGGCCTGACCACGGTGGAGAGCTGGAGCTCCGTGCCGCCGGTCCCAACCGCCCAGGCATTTGGGCGACTGATTCAGTATCTGTGGCACCTCGGCACTCCAGGAAGGGGAGTGATAGGCATCGATGTAGGCGGAGCGAACACGACGATCGCGGCCGTCTTCGACGGTGAGCTGTATCTAACGGTTCACGGCAGCCTCGGATCCGCATTTGGGGGCGCACGCCTGATGGACGGACACAATCCGGAAGCCATCGTACGGTGGCTGCCCGAGCCTGTGTCATACGGCGAAGCACGAGAGTTACTGACCAACAAGGAAGTGCATCCAGCCAGCGTGCCTCAGACCCCGCGCGAGCTACGGCTGGAGCAGGCGTTGGCCCGGGAGGCGATTTCAGCGGCCCTTGATATCGCGCGCCCCGGGTGGCAACCCGGAGCGGCGCAGGTCTGCCCTGATCTCCTGCCGGTGTGCGACACCATCATAATCGCCGGGGGAGTCCTTGCGCAGGCCCCGCGGCCCGGCCAAGTGGTTCTGATGGTGCTCGATTCGCTGCAACCGATCGGGATAACTACTTTGGTGCTGGACAGATACGGGCTTGTGCAAGCGTTGGGCAGCGCGGCAATGGTCAATTCGCTGGCGACTGTGGAGGTGCTGGACGCTGGCGGCCTCACGAATCTGGGGACCGTCATTGCACCGGTCGGTGATGCTGAGACTGGCGACGCCGTGCTGCAGATGACAGTGACCTACGAAGATCGAAGCCAACTACACGTGGAAGTCCGCCACGGAGATCTGGAGGTCGTGCCCCTGCCCGTGGGACAGGAAGCGATTCTGGAGCTCTCTCCGCGGTCAGACATCGACGTGGGATTAGGGGGGGAAGGAGGGGGCGGCAAGCGGCGGGTGAGCGGGGGAATAGCCGGCCTCATCATCGACGCCCGGGGGCGTCCGCTGCGCCCACCGAAAGACCCTGGTAAGCGCCACGAACAGATGCAGCAGTGGTTGTGGGCCGCCGGCGGGTGATTCGCCACGTCCTAACACCAGGTCGTCAGCAAGTTCTTGGTTCCAAATGTATCACGCTTCCGAGACGAGAGTAAGAGCGCGGACACGGATTTGCCGGGAGCGAGTGCTCCCGAGGCCAGGGGAGGTGCTTGTGTCCCCCGGCGACCACGTGGAGGCCACTCAGGTGGTAGCTCGAGCCAATCTGCTGGGCGACTTGATGGTTCTGCACGTGGCACGCCGGCTCAACGTCCGGGCATCGAGGGGCAGGAAAGCCCTGCAGGTTGAGCTCGGAGACACAGTGCAACGGGGAGAAGTTGTCGGTAAGGCCGGGGGGATCCTGGGCCGCTCGGTCAAGTCACCGATCAACGGAGTGGTGACCGCCGAGGTAGGGGGCACGATACTCATCGAGGACCAACCAGTCCCTTTCGAGCTGCGGGGGTACATTCCCGGCCGCGTCCTCGAGGTGACCGACAATCAGAGAGTGATCATAGAAGCGACAGGAGCCCTCGTGGAAGGAGCCTGGGGCTCGGGGGGAGAGAGCGTCGGCACGCTGAAGGTGATGACGAGAGAACCTCAGGAGGCACTAAGCGCACAGTCTTTGGACCCCTCTTGCCACGGCACCATCCTGGTGGCAGGGATGACACTGGACAAGGAAGTACTCGAGCAGGCCGAGAACGTGGAAGCACGCGGCATCATCACCGGAGGGCTTTCTGGTGACTTGATTCCCATCACCGAGCAGCTGCCCTTTCCCGTGATCGTGACCGAGGGTATCGGCGACATCACAATGGCCAGTCCGATCTTCGATCTACTCAGGGTGAACGATGGAGAAGAGGCTTCGGTCAACGGCCGTGTAGAGCCGCGGTACAGGAACAGCCGGCCGGAGGTGATCATTCCCAAGTCGGGCAGGGTACTGCAAAGGGACAAACAGGGCGAGGGCGAGAGCCTGGAGGTGGGAATGCGAGTGCGGATCGTCCGCGCGCCCCTCGCCGGTTCAGTAGGCACAATCGTGGATCTCCCTCGATACGCACGTCCCATAGAGACAGGAGCGCGAGTTCGCACGGCACAAGTTGACATTGGCCGAGACGAACCGGTCATTGTCCCGCTGGTCAATCTGGACGTTCTGCGGTAGTATTGTGCAAGACAGCTGTAGCAGGCAGAGGAGCCTACCACAGGAGGAGAAGCATGGAGAGCCAGGAAGGACAACTCATCCAACAAGAAGGGGCAAACCAGACTTTCATCGTCCTGGTGGCAGCGTTGAGCGGACTGCTGGTGCTGGGTATCGGTGCTTTTGTCGCCTGGATGGTGTTTGTCGCGCCGAACATGCAGGCAGACATCACCTCGCAGCACGAGGCGATATTTGCCACAAACACGGCCGTGGCAGTTGCCGCGGCGTCGACGCTCGCGGCGGCGGACACTCCGGTGGCGACGGATGCCCCAGCTCGAGCCGAGACGCCAGCTCCGACAGATACGCCGGTGCCCACGGACACGCCGACGCCACCGCCAGCCACGGACACTCCGACGCCGGAGCCCACCGCTACCGTGGCGTCAGGGGCAGGCGGGAACAACGACTCGGTGGCCGAGACCGTGCCAGAAACTGGCGTCGGAGTCCTGGGAGGAGCTGCGTTGGGCGCAGGGCTCGCGTTCATGTTGGTCCTCATCCGTCGACTGCGGACAAGGGCTTAGGGCGTCAAGAGACCAAGAAGGGCGCGACCAGGGTCCACAGGCCGCACCATCCCGCCGACCCGTCAGAAAGGACTCTTTACCGGTCTCTCATCGAGGCACAGGCGCAGCCGAAGTCGAGCTGGACGGGCCGAGGCAGTACCGTCGGTCTCCGGTAACTAGAAAAGAATGAGACTGGTTCTCCATTGTGAAAAGGGCTGCCGCGACTTCGTCGCGGCAGCCCTTCGATTGAAGCCACTTTGGCAGCGACACCGATTCTCACCGCCGGATACGGCCTCTCCTCACCGCCTATCCAGCTCAGCAAGGACCACTTCAACGGCGCGAGGGATGGCTTGCTCCACCGCCGGAGTACAGTCCTCTCCAAAGGTCAGCACGTCCTCCACCTCAATGGCGACGATGACGAAATTCTCATCGTCAGGCAGCGTCAGTCCCATCCCGCGTCCCAGCGCCAATGCCCCAGGCAGCGACAGATCGTGCGACGATCCAGCATGCAACGAGAGTTTCAGATCCTGCGGACACAGACGACGAATCTTCCCTGGCTCGCCCTCAGGAGTCTGGATCGCGTCGACCATGATCACGCGTTCGTAGCCTCCGACGACATCCAGTATGCGGAGGCCCCCCACGCCTGCCTCGTTGAAGTCCACGCCCTCTCGCTTCAGGCGCCTGGCGACCTCGCGAACGACGTAGATTCCGACCCCGTCGTCGCATAGAATCGTATTCCCCATCCCCAGTACCAGTGTCTTCAAGACAGCTATCCTCTCATCATCAGCAGCGGCCCAACACACACGACGCGGACCCCGTCCCAGCAGCGCCCGCCGAAGGGGGGTCACCCCGGGCTCTAAGTACCGAGCGGCAGTCAAAAAGGGTAGGCTGGCGACGGAGCAGGTCTCTCAACATAACGAACCTGCCATCCCCAGTCTACCCTTGACCAGATCTGCTTACGTCCCGGCCCGACTCCCACACGGGCGACTCAGAGCAGGGGCTGCGCTCTCCTCTCGAACCGTCACCTCTTGGTGGGGGTCCGCGCAGCCAGGTCGACGGCCTGCCTACTCCATGTTCTGCTCCAGCACCTCCAGGACCTCGCCCTCAACATCACGGATGCGCAACTGCAGGGGCATCTGCCCGGGCAGCGTGTGCGTAGCGCAGCCGAAGCAGGGGTCGTAGGAGCGGAAGGCCATCTCGACCTTGTTGAGGATGCCCTCGCGGACCTCGCCATTCCTGATCAGGGCCTGGGCCGCCTTCTTGACGGAGATCGAGATCGGCGCGTAGTTGTTCGTCGTGCCGACCACCAGGTTGCACTTCTCCACGATCCCTCGCTCGTCGGTGATGTAGTGATGGGTCAGCGTGCCACGGGGTGCCTCGACGATACCGATACCCTCACTGGGCACCTCGGTGGGTATCGCGCGCACCTTGGGATCGGTGATACGAGTATCGGTCGCCAACTCGACCAGGCGTTCCGCAGAGTACAGCAACTCGATCAAGCGAGCCCAGTGGGTAGCCAACGTGCCGTGGACGGGCTTCCCGCCCAGGGTGTCGTAGAACTCCTCATAGGCTTCCTGCGCCTTGGGCGTGGCCATACCATCGGCAGCGTTGAGTCGAGACAGGGGAGTGGCCTGATAGACCCCACTATCGATCCCGGTCTCAAAGCCCTTCCATCCCACGTCCTTGAGGTAGGGGAACTTGAGATACGTCCAGGGCTCCACGTGCTCCGCAATCACGTCCAGGTACTCCTCCGGGCTGTACTTGACGAACTCGCTCCCCTCGGGGTCGACGACGCGGACTTTTCCGTCGTAGAAATTCACCTGGTTGTTCTCGTCCACCAGCCCCATGTAGTACATCGGTGTGGTAAAGGCATCGGAGAGAATGAGGTCCCGATACTCGTCGTTGCCCAGCACCACATCGTGGAACAACTGGATGCTAAAGAGCCCAAAGTCAACCAATTGGTGGCCCCACTCTTCGATCTGAGCCCGCTCGTCCTCGTCGATAGCCTTGCTCATCCCGCCAGGAAGGGCGCTGATCGGGTGAACGGTCTTCCCGCCCAGCATACCCACGATATCCATGGCCATACCACGACACTTGATGACGTGGCTCCCCGTCTCTACTCCCACTTTGTGGACCAGGCCCAGGATGTTGCGCTCGGCCGGCGGCGCCTCGGGCCCGACGACAAAGTCAGGGGCCGCGAGGATGTAGAAGTGGACAGTGTGGTCGGCGACATAGAAGGCAGAATAGAGGAGCTCACGGAGCAACCTGCCTGCAGGTGGCACCTCGACATTATAGACCGCATCACAGGCCTTCGCCGAGGCCATAAGATGCGCCTCGGGGCAGACGCCGCATATACGGGGCGTGATGCGGGGCAACTCCTCCACAGGGCGTCCCTCTGAGAACTTCTCAAACCCCCGCAACTCGGGAATCACGAGATAGGCATTGGCGACGTTTCCCTGATCGTCCAGGAAAATATCGATCTTCCCGTGTCCCTCCAAGCGCGTGATGGGGTCTATACTGATCTTCTTCATTCGACTTCCTCCAGCTTCCTACGATGCAACATAGACGCGGGCAAGCCAAAGCGATAGAAGGTGCCCACAGGATCCACGACCTCGCCGACGATGCGAGCGGCCTCCTCTTCGGTATCGGCGTCGACGACCGATGCGATGGCCGAAAGGAGGGCCGCTCCCTGGTCCACCACGTTCGGCGCCGGGCCGTAGCATCCTCGGCAAGGCATACCGACGCTGGTGCACAGAGCATCGCATCCGGCCCGGGTTGCTGGTCCGGAGCAGATGATGCCCTGATCAAGGAGGCAGCGATCCTCGGGGATGATCTCGTGCGGGCGGTAGAACTTGGTGATCCGCTTCTCCTCGCGGTCGTACTTGCACTCGTCACAAACTGTCTTATCCGGACTGGCTCCGACCACGCTGCCCTTGGGCGGCAGGGCGCCACCCAGTACTGCCTCGATGACGGCCCAAATCTGCGGGGCCTGCGGCGGGCAGCCGGGCACGAAGTAATCGACGTCCTCCACCTGGCCCAAGGTCTTCACGGTGTTGTAGAAGGATGGAATATGCACCTCGCCCTCAGGCATCTCATAGCTCGTCTGAGGAAGGATGCCATCGGGGTTGTCCGTGGAGGGAGTCTCCAGGTAGACACGATTGAAGATCGACTTGCGGTCAAACATGTTGCCGAGGCCGGGGATGCACCCCTCGTGAGCGCACGAGCCGAAGGCAACCAAAACCTTCGACTTCTCGCGCAGCAGATGGGCCATCTCCTCGTTCTCGCTGCTGCGGATGGCGCCGTTGAAAAGACACACGTCAATGTGAGCGTCGGGCATTGCCTCGACGTCCTTGTACTTAAAATCCATCGCGCACGGCCAGAACAGGATATCGGCCGCGGCATCAAGATCGAGTATCTTCTCTCGCAACTCGACGATGGCGATCTCACATCCACCGCAGGAGGCGGCCCAGTAGAGTCCCAGCTTCAGTTTTCCGTTATCGGCCATCGGGCTACTCCTCCTTGCTCTGCAGTTGCCGCTTCCAATCCAGCGGCCCCAGATCGCGCACCTGTTCGGTGAACTGGTTTACCAGCCTGGCCCACTCGGGTGCCTCAGCGCCGGATATCCATCCCCAGTGGAAGCGCCCCATCTCGATGCCATATTGCTTCAACAGCGCCTCCACCAAGGGCATGCGTCGGAACGTCTTGTAGTTGCCAGTGCTGTAGTGACAATCGTTGGGCGGATGACAGCCCGAGACGATCACCCCGTCGGCTCCCTCGACGAAAGCCTTGAGGATGAAGGCGGGGTCGACCCGCCCTGAGCACATGACGCGGACGATATCGACGTTGGGCGGCTGTTTCATCCGGCTCACGCCGGCCGTGTCGGCGGCGGCATAGGTACACCAGTTGCAAAGAAAACCGACAATTCGCGGCTCAAAGCCGTTTCCGTTATCGCTCATGACACTACTCCTTCAACTTCAGCTTCGACCGGTTCCTCTTCGGGCATCCGGAACAGCCCCTCGATCTGCGCCATAAGCTGCTGCGTGGTGAAGTGACGCCCTTCAATAGCGCCCGCCGGACAAGCCGCCACACAAGTGCCACATCCTTTGCACAGCGCCTCGTTCACGCGGGCCACCTCTTCCTCTACCACGAAGCTAATGGCATCGTAGGGACAGAGGGGAATACAGGTCTTGCAGGCCGAGCAGAGCTCCTCGTCGACCACGGCTACCTGAGGTGAGATAGTAACCTCGCCCTTGTCCAGCATTGCCAGCGTCATCGACGCGGCTGCACCTGCCTGTCCCACTGTGTCCGGCACGTCCTTGGGACCCTGAGCATTCCCGGCCAGGAATACGCCATCGGTGTTAGTCTCGACGGGGCGCAGCTTGGGATGCGCCTCGGCGAAGAATCCGTCTCCGGAGCGTCCGAGGCCGAAGAGAGCGGCAACGCGCTCCGCGTCGTGCGGCGCCTCGATGGCGGTGCTAAGAATCACCATATCCACATCAGCCTGCACGAGCCTCCCCAGGTCGGCATCGTCACCCTTGACGCGGAGCTTGCCATCGTGCAACACCTCCACCTCGGCTCCGCGGCCGCGGACGAAGGTGATGCCCTCCTCCTGTAAGCGCTCGTAGAACTCCTCATAGCCCTTGCCGAAGGTGCGCATATCCATGTAGAACTCGTACACCTCCGCCCCGGTCTGCTCGCGCACCAGATGGGCCTGCTTCAGCGAATACATGCAGCAGAAGCGGGAGCAGTACTCGTGCGCGTTGTGATCGCGGCTACCCACACAGTGGATAACGGCGACCCTCTCCGGAACTTCTCCCTCGGCGGTCAGTATCTCGCCTCCGGTGGGCCCGCCAGCGCTGGAGAGCCGCTCGAACTCCATCCCGGTGAGGATGTTGGGAGACTTCCCGTAGGAGTACTGGGGCAACTGATGAGGATCCCACATCTCGAAGCCCGTCGCCACGACGACGCCACCGACGTTGAGCTCCAAAATCTCGTCGGTCATCTGATGGTTGATGGCGAGGGGACCACACACGTGCACACACTGGTTGCACTCGGAGCATATGCCGCACTGCAGGCAACGCTTCGCCTCGGCGACGGCCTGTTCTTCGGTCAGGGTGCCACACACCTCGCGCCAGCTGTCCACACGCTGATCAGCGGGCAACTCCGGGACACAGGCACGAGGGACGTCCAGAATCTCGCCCGCGGCCCGTTTCTCGGCAATCATCTCCTCCGTGAGCTCAGCAACCGGCAGCTCTGGCTCGGGCCCCGGCATCGGTTCATCGCGCAAGTAGGCATCCATTGCCCGCGCCGCCCTATGGGCCGCGCCGATGGCATCGACCACAAACGCCATGCCGGTCACAGCGTCTCCCGCGGCGAACACCCCGTCGACGCTGGTCATCATCGTGTTCTCGTCCACGATGATGTTGTCCCGTTCTGTGCACTCGACCTCTCCCAGGAGGCAGGTCGGGTCAGGCTTGGCCCCGATAGCCCAGATTACGTAGTCGGCGTCGAGCAAAAACTCGGAGCCCTCCACGGGGACAGGACGACGGCGTCCGCTCTCATCAGGCTCACCCAGCTCCATCTGCGTGCAGCGCAGGTCACAGACGTTGCCTTCCTCGTCGGGAACGACCTCAACCGGGGACACGAGCCAGTCGAAGACAACACCCTCTTCTTTAGCCTGGCGGAACTCGGTCTCCTGGGCTGGCATCTGCTCGTCGGTGCGCCGGTACGCCACGCGCACGGTGGGAGCTTCGCCCCCGCGCTCCTCAGCCTGCATAGTGCCGATGCGCAGGGCGGTGCACGCAGAATCCATTGCCACATCGCCGCCGCCCAAGACAACCACCGACTTGCCCATGAGATCCGGGTAATGGCCCAGGTTCGCGTCACGCAGGAAGTCGATAGCGGAGACCGACTGGGGTAGATCAACGCCTTCGACGGGCACCTTGACGCCGCGATGGGCGCCAGTGCCCAGGAAGACGGCATCGTATCCCTCTTCCCTCTTCAGCGCGACCACATCGTCGACGCGGTGGTTCAGCCGCAGCTCGACCCCCATGTCGATGATGGCATCGATATCGCGCTGCAGCGCCTCCGGGGGGAGGCGATAATCAGGAATGCCGACCCGCATCATGCCGCCAGCTACAGGCAGCGCCTCGAAGACGGTCACCTCGTGTCCTTGCAGCACCAGGTCTTGTGCCACGGTGAGGCCCGCGGGCCCGGAGCCTACCACCGCCACCTTCTTACCGGTGGGTTCCGGCTCCTCGGCCTCGGCATCTATTTTGGGCTCAAAGGCCCGGGCCACCTCCTCGGGATGCTCGTAAGCCCACTCGGTGGCGAAATGCTTCAGTCGCATAATGTTGAGCGGTTCATCAACCTTGCCGCGAGAACACTCGTCCTCGCACACGTGGTTGCACACGCGCCCGCAGACCGAGGGGAAAGGATTCTCCTCCTTGATGCTACGGAAGGCATCGGCGAAGCGTCCTTCACGAATGAGCGCGATGTATCCCTGGGCGCGCTGATCGGTGGGGCAAGCGTGGCGCCTTGTCGCCACGCCGAGTTTGTCAATTACGAACGTGGAGGGGATAGCCTGCGCGAAGGCGCGATAGATCGCGGGGCGCTTGCTCAACCCCTCGTTGAAAGCGTCTTCGACCTGAATAGGGCAGACGTCCAGGCACTCACCGCACGACGTGCACGCCTCCTCATCGACGTAACGCGCCTTACGCCGCACCTGTACGTCGAAGTCGCCCACGTAGCCCGAAACAGCTTCCACCTCGCTGTAGCTCAGAAGTGTGATGTTGGGATGTCGACCGACATCCATCATTTTTGGCCCCATGATTGGCTCCCCTGAAAGAACCCCTGACCGCTGAGTGCATATGGGTGCGACGAACCACTTTGGATTCCTAGAGAGCCCTCTGATGGGCAAGATGAACCCAGGATGCCGCTTTCTTGGCCCATCTTCCCCACCAAGTGTGGGTGAATGACCTTTTTTCAGTAGAGCCATGATTCATATGCTACAGTCGAGAGTGGGGAACGTCTTGTTGAGCTGCGCCATATGGCCGCCAATGGTCGACTCGCGCTCGACGAGGTAGACGGGATAGCCTGCGTCAGCGATGGTGAGAGCTGCCTGCATTCCTGCAATGCCCCCACCTACCACAAGCGCAGACTGGGTCATCGGTTCAACCCGCGGCTCCAGCGCGTCCTGATACGCCCCGCGAGACACCATTGAGCTCACCAGACGCTTCGCCTTGGCCGTGGCCTCAGCCGGATCGGGTACCACCCAGGAACAGTGCTCGCGGATGTTGGCCATCCCGAAGAAGTAGGGATTGATCCCCGCTTCAGCGACAGTCGCCTGGAACGTCGTCTCGTGCATACGCGGCGAGCACGAAGCGACCACCACGCGGTCCAGATCGAGCTCCTGGATGTCCTTCTTGATGATATTCTGACCGGTCTCGGAACATGTGTATTGATTCTCCCGAGCAACAGTCACGTTCGGCAGCCGACTGGCAAACCGCACCACCTCCGGCACATCGACCTTGGAGGCGATGTTGATGCCGCAGTCGCAGACGTATACGCCAATCTTAGGTTGTTCCATGATCAATCCTCCCAAGCATGACAGCAGAATCTCCTAGGTTCCATCATTCACTCAAAGAGCCGCGCTCAGCAACTAGACAGCCGCCACGGGAACGGCATGTTCGAGGCGCGACAGCACCGGTTCAACCGACACCATGTGGCGTTCAAACATCAAGACGTCGTCCGGCAACCCAAAAGCCAACCCCATGAGCTGAGGCAAGAACAACACAGGAATACTCACGTGCCGCCCCAGGATCTTAGAGGCCTTATCCTGATAGCCTTCCATATTGAGCTGGCACATAGGGCAGACGGCGGCCATGCAATCAGCCGGTCTGCACGCGTCCAAGACCTCAGCGACCATACTCACGCCAGCCTCCTGCTTGGTCATCAGCAAAGAGGTACCACAACAGCTCGCCTCGCGGTTGTGGCGACGAACGGTGGCGCCCAGAGCCTCCAGGATGGGAGGCATAGAGGTGGGGGCCTGATCATCGTCGTAGTCGCTGAACGGACGCACCGTCTGGCAACCATAGTACGGGGCCACCACGAGGCCGGTCAACGGTCGTTGGACGTGAGCTTGAATCTCCTGCAACGAGAAATCATTGGCGAGGACATCCATCGGGTGGCGTACCTTCACGCTGCCCCGATAGGTCAGTCCATCGACCTCCAACGCCCGGTTGATCTGCCTGAGCAACTCCCCGTCCTCACGCGCCGCACCCTGGGTGCGCTGGAAGTTGGTGTAGCAGGCACTGCAGGCAGCCAGCACGGTGCCATCCTTCTCCATCTGCTCGGCGAGAGCCAAGTTTCGCGCCGGCAAGACATGGCCCAGCAGATCGCTGACGACGGAGGCTGCGCTGGCCCCACAGCAAGTCCAGTCGGGAATCTCCTCCACCTCCGCCCCCAAGGTCTCCAGAACGGCTGTCATAGAGCGCTTATACTCCAGCGCGGAGGCATCCACCGAACATCCGGGATAGGATAAGTACTTCATTCCTCAGCCTCCAGTTCCGCCACACGCTTGAACGGCTTCTCCAGCGAACGGCCCTCACGGTCGATGGGTAACTCCGGATGAACCTTGCCCCGCATCATCATCACCGCGCCCATACGGGCGAACTTCATGGCGATGAGCGGGTCTCCCTGTAAGAAGTAGCGCACCATAAACTCCATCTCGCGGTTACGACCGTAACGCCGCATCACATCGGCAAAGGCCTGGTAGAGGGCCTCACTCTGACGGGATGACACCACTCCCCGTTTCATAGCGGTCTGTTTGAGTTGGGTGATGGTCTCGGTCAGGGGGATGCCACGCGGGCAGCGCACCTGACACTGATAGCAGAGACTGCACAGCCACAAGGTCTGGCTGTAAAGCACTTCATCAGTCAGCCCCAGATGCACATGCGCCACATCTGGCGTGGTGAGATGTCCATAGCGGCCGAGGCAGGGCAAGGAGCGGTGCAGGTGCCACATTGAATGCAGCGGTGCACCAGCCTACCGTCGGTCCCCAGGCGTTCCAGGAAGGTGGGGGCTCTTCCCGCCCTGATCAGGTCAAACACTTCGGGACAGCCACAGATACCTCCTTCTATCGTTAATGGGATATGGGGAGCTGAACAGCCCACACAGAGGCGAGAACGCCTGCGCAGCTATTCGTGGAACGAGTGACAGAGGCATGCGGAGAGGAACAGGACCGCCCTCTGGCCAAATGAGATCTAGAACGGATCGCGGATCTAGCGAAGAAGTGAGACAACAAACCCAAAGCACTCGCAGCGGAATGGTTGGTGTGTGCACTCAGCTCATCGAGATGAGAACTACTACTTAGGCCAACGATCGAAGATGCCAAACCAACTTGCGTCTCGTAGTAACGAGAGATAACTCCCATCTACGCACTTTCTTTGTGGAGTGTATGAAGCGGGAGTGTGGTGCCAGAGACCCCGCTGCGCCGGAAGCTATTGTTACATAAGGGGCACACTTTGTCAAGTGAAGGTAGGGGAGCAGGACAAAAAAACAAGCGCCCTTACCCAGCATCGACCCGGTCGCGTCAGGCCAAGATGAGCGACGTTGAGGGCGAGTCACAGCACCCACAACGCCGACCAGACCGCCCGAACCGGCAGGCCCACGGTGACGAGCGCGGGAGCCAATTACGAACTCCCGGCGGCATGGGATCCTGCCGGCTAGTAAAAGGAAAACGCGGTGACCTGGTGCGCCGCTATGGGTTCCATCGGCCGCTGACGGTCATAACACCATCCGCCACGCGAACCTCGGTGATCTCGGCGTATTCCTGACCGGCCAGGAGGGCACGAGCGAGACCCTGACCCAGATAGTCGAAGAGAAACTCCGGCATAGGCATTGGCCCCAACCGGCCTTCCACGAAGTCGAGGACCAGCTCGCCCCGGGCAGCGTGGGGCGCGGTCACCAGGCGGAAAGGCACTCCGGCGACCAGGAATCGAGCTTGGCCACGAACAATGATATGGCCATTCCCTAAGAGGTTCACCGACGAGTCCTCAATTGTCGGCAGCAGACGGATTCCGTCGCCACCCGGTCCGGGGACCCGCTCTCGTTGCTCAAGAAGCTCCCGCCACCGGTCCAGATCGATCCCCTCCAACTCCGGATCACCCCGGATCTGGTCAAGCTCCTCGATAGGCGAGGCCTCAAGCTGGCTGAGCAAGGCTGTCCCGATATTGAGAAACGAGGTAGCCTCTTCCTCGGTGACGGTTAGCGTGAACTGCCCCGTATTCACCGCCCGCTCCCCGGCGGCAGCGGCTTTGTCGACAAGACGCTGTGCCGCCGCCGCCGAAATGGGCGGAGCGGGTGGATCGTCGGACAGTCCGGCGTGGAGTAGGCCTTCCGACCCAGCACAGCCGACCAGCAACAACGCACACAAGACAGCCACGGCTGGAAGTACACTAAACCGCCGCTGATATACGCTCAGTCCCATTCTGCCTATCATCGTGAGACTCTCCTTCGGGGCCGATGTCATCACACTGCCTGAGCGTTGTCAAGCTGTCCGACAGAGGTACGGGGCCACTCTTGGGCTAGCGGACTCGCTCAATGAACAGTACGCGCTACATGCCAAGAGGCCCAGCGCGGTGGCGCTGGGCCTCTTGGCGATACGTCGCATTGTGAGATGTATTACAACTGCCCGGCGAAGACGATGACAGCGCGCAGGATAAGCCTGCCGGTCAGGACCATCAGGCTGAGCAGGGCAACTAGGCCACGTGGAGCCTTCTTGATGC
>CAYVCX010000062.1:0-16582 GCA_964450435.1 uncultured Anaerolineales bacterium | reverse complement strand
TAACCTATCGTCTACGTTGACTTATCAGTTGTTAAGGTGCGAAAAACGAGCTTAGAGACAGGAGGTTGACATGACAGAGATGGATCCGGGAACGCTTATCACGCTGGTGACTTTTCTCGGTTCGGCGCTAGGGATGGTTCTGGGCGGATTAGCCGTGGTGATTGTGGAGGGGCGAGCGGTGCTCAGGGCGCTGGAGGGGATCACGCGCCAACCCGAGGCGGCCGATGACCTGCGGACGACTCTGCTCATCTCAATGGCCCTGCTGGAGTCCGCTGCGATTTACGTTCTACTGGTCATCCTGGTCCTGATCTTCGCCAACCCGGTGTTCGATCGTTTCTTCCCCGGGGGATAATAGATGTTGGATCTAGATTGGGCAACCATCGCCTTTCAGATTGTCAACTTTCTGGTCTTGGCTGCGGCCCTATACTACCTGGTCTTTCGGCCGATGATGAGCCGCGTACGAGAACGCCGAGCTGAGAAGAACCGGCTGATGGAGGAGGCCAGGGAGGATCGAGAGGAAGCAGAGAGGCTGCGCGACGAGCTTGACGAGCGGCTGTCGGATGCACAAGCAAGAGCCGACGAGATTGTCACAAAGGCGCAGAAGCACGCTGAGGCCGAGCGCCAGGAGATGCTGGAGGAGATCGAGCAACAGATCGAGAGAATGCTGGAGGATGCACGGGACGATGTGGCACGAATGCGACAGCAGGCCGTGGACGAGTTCCACGACGAGCTGATCGATACGGTCTTGGTCGTAAGCACGGAGATGATCGGAGAGGCTGCGCCACCGGAGGTGCAGGAGAGGCTCGTGAAGCGGCTCGCCGATCGTATCTGGGAGATGGGTCAGGAAGAGATGGAGCGAGTGCAGGCATTTCGCCAATCGCTGGGCGATCGGACGCCCACGGCCCACGTGACCACGGCACAACCCCTGTCATCGGAGCAACAGGGTGAACTGGCGCGCACGTTCGCAGCATTGGCCGACCGGAACGTGGACATTGAGGTAGAGACCGATCCTTCGCTGGGGTCGGGCCTGCGCGTACGCATCGCGGACATGGTGATCGACAACTCGATTGCAGGCCGGCTGGAAGAGCTGCGCGAGCAGACATCGCAAGCCATTGCTGAGAGACTGACCGGTGATGAATAGGGAGGGGCGTGGTGAGAAGATCAAGCCCGAGACGTCGGGCTTGATCGATGCGGTGGTGGAGCAGGTGAAGGAGAGGGCAGGCGCCGCGCGCGTGAAAGACCTCGACCTCCGCGAGCGCGTTAGACATCAAGTGGCAGAGATAGCCGCTCCCGCTTCTGAGGCAGAGGACGTGCGACCGCTACTACGGAAGGTGCGGAGGCGCGCCAGGGAGCAGGATGGCGACGTCATCTTCCGAGCGGTTGGGACCGTACAGCACATAGGCGATGGCGTCGCGACATTATCAGGGTTGCCGCTGGCACGCACAGACGAGCTGGTGGAGTTTCCAACAGGCGTGAGGGGTCTAATTCTGAACCTGGACCACGCGCGCCTGGATGTAGTCCTCCTGGGATCCGATGAGGGCATCCTGGGAGGAGACCTGGTGACGGCCACTGGAGAGCGAGTACGGGTGCCAGTGGGCCATCAGCTGCTCGGTCGCGTCGTGAATCCGCTGGGACAGCCCCTCGACGGTGATGGCCCGGTCCAGGCTACTGAGGCCCGGTTCCTGGACCGCGAGGCACCGGACATTATCGAGCGCGCCCCGGTCAACGAGCCGCTGTACACAGGCACAAAACTCGTGGATGCGCTGCTCCCGATAGGACGCGGTCAGCGGGAGCTGATCCTGGGTGACCGCCAGGTGGGGAAAACAACCCTCGCTGTCGACGCGATCCTGAGCCAACGAGATAGCGCCGTGTCCTGTGTTTATGTCTCCATTGGGCAGAAGAGGAGTTCTGCGCTGGCCGTCATCGAGACACTGCGTCGGTATAACGCGCTGCCCTACACCACCGTGGTCGTAGCCAGCCCTGAGGATCCCCCGGCTGTGCGCTACCTGGCGCCCTACGCGGCGTGCACGATCGCCGAGTTCTTCATGGACGAAGGGCGGGACGCCCTGATCGTGTACGATGACCTGAACAAGCACGCCGACGCTTACCGAGAGCTGAGTCTGCTGCTACGCCGGCCACCAGGGCGAGAAGCCTATCCAGGAGACATTTTCTACATCCACGCGCGCCTGCTTGAGCGGGCCTGCAAGGTGAGAGAGGACAACGGCGGTGGATCACTGACGGCTCTGCCCATCGTTGTGACTCAGCAGGGCAACGTGTCTGCGTACATTCCGACGAATCTCATCTCGATCTGCGACGGTCAAATCGTGCTTGACACCGACCTCTTCAACCAGGGCATCAAACCGGCGGTCGACGTGGGACAGTCGGTGTCACGAGTCGGTGGGGGGGCACAATCGGAGGCGATGCACGATATCGCGGGTGAACTTCGACTCGAGCTGTCGCAGTACGAAGAAGTCTCGCGCTTCGCTCAGTTTGGCGCCGAGGTGGATCAGGTGACTCGACGTCAGATCGAGCACGGACGGCGGTTACGGGCCGCACTCAAGCAGCGGCCGCATCAGCCTCTCTCCCTGGCATCGCAGATCGTCATGCTGCTGGCCGCCACCGAGGGGATTCTGGACCGAATTACCGTGGACGACGTGCCCGCATTCGAGCGGGGGCTACTCGAGCTCATCAATAAGAGAGAACCGGAGTTGATGCAGCAGATCAACCGTACGGGACAACTGTCTGCGGACACCCGGGAGGCACTGATGGAACACATTCTCAGCTATGCCGCAGACTGGTCCGAGGGGGCGTAGAGCAATGAAGATGGTGATGGCCGTTATGCCGCGTGACGAAGCAGAGCGTGTGTTGCGGGCCCTGGTGGCGGCGGATCGCACGGCGACCTATGCAGAAACGCGCGGCGGCATGTTGCGGCAAGCACAGATGACCCTATTCATTGCAGTAGAGGACGACGATGTTGAGGAAGTCCTGGGCATCGTGGAAAACACATGCCGCTCGGAAGCTGTCATCGAAGATGTCGGGGGGGAAGAGGAGAGCGCTGGCCCTATGCCCGCGAAGCCAAGGTTGGGTGGGGCTGTGGTATTCGTGTGGAACGTCGAACGCAGCGAAACCTTCTAGGCAGCTCAAGTTTCTGGATTTTGTGGCATGGAAAAGGTAGAACGCGCGCGCGAACGCCTGGACAATATCCGCAGCGTCAAGCCTATTCTGGGCGGTCTCCGCACCATCTCGTTGGGCAGCTGGCAGGCCGCGCTCAAGCGCCGCAGCAGCGCTCGCAACTATGCGGCGCATTTGAAGGGCATGCTGCCGTGGATAGTGTCTCACGTGCAGGCCGAGCGGGGCCTCGTGGCGCGGCTGGGAGACCGGCTCCCCCTTCCCATCGCCCTTCCTAGCCAGCGCCCCATCGAGGCCGAGGGACGCTCGGGCCGGAGCCAAGTCCAGGTAAAGGCACTGGTGATCGGCAGCGAGCGCGGGCTATGCGGTCGGTTCAACGCGGCCGTGGTGGAACACGCTGAGCGGTACCTAACGAGGGAGTCAGCGAAGGGAACAAGCATCGAGCTGATGGTCCTGGGGAGCCGAGCCCGGCGGACCCTGCGCCGACGCGGCCACGAGCCGATCGAGGCCGGGACGCTCTCTATGACCAGTTTGCCCCCAGTGTCCCTGGCATTCGGCCTCGCGCGCCGCTGGCTAGCGGCATACGAGGAGGAGGAGCTAGACGCCGTCGACGTGATCTACAACAGGTACCGGGGTACCGGCGCGTATGAGCCGACGGTAACGCGGCTAATTCCGCCCCAGCTTTCAACACATGCGGCATCCCTCGCTAAGGAGAGCACGAAGCCCGGAGCCGTCGGCCACAATACGCTGGCTCGAGCGAAGCCCGGTGCGGCGTGGCCCCCTCCGATAGTGGATACCAAACCGCTGAGCCTCTACGCGACCGTGATTGAGCAGGCAACCGGCGTCCAGCTCTACACGATCCTGCTGGATTCGACGGCTGCAGAGCACTCAACAAGGTTCCAGTTGATGGAATCGGCCACGCAGAACGCGGACCGACTGGTGGAGGAACTGACGCTGGCCATCCAGACCGCCCGCCGGCACGCGATCACGCAAGAGATGCAGGAGCTAGCCGCGGGAGCCGGCCTCATCGGCCGCAAGTGAAGGACCCCTTTCCCAGGATCAGATCAGCTTCTCCCCCAAGACCTCGGAATCAACCCCCAAGTGTTTCAGAGCGCGCTCCTTCAAACGGTGGGACAAGATATCCGGATTCTGGCCGTCCAGAGGAATCTGCCCAGCGGCCATTGATCCGTGTCCCCCTGCCGAACCAAGGTCGCCGACGATCGACTGGATAAGCCCGCCGGCGCCACGCCGACGGTTCGTCCGCACGGAAACCATCATCTCATCCTCGTATACGCCCGTGCACATCACCCACTCCACGCCTCTGAGACGCAGCAGCAGATCGGCCATCTCTGCAGTCAGGTCGGGACGCTGCATCTCGCCGATGTGGGTGACGAGGGTGTGGGCGTACAGACGGGCGGCCTGCAAGCCCGAAACCAAGCTCTGGAAGTACTCCGGGGGAACCTGAGCACGCTCGATACTGACCAGTGCCCGAACATCCAGCCGGGACTGGAGATAGAAGTAGGCCGACACATCGGACTGACTGGCCCCGCGCCCGAGGCCCATGGTGTCGGTCTTGATGCCGTAGAACAGCGCCGTGGCAATCGACGAAGGGAGTTCGACATCGGGGGCCTGGCAATACTCGGTCAAGATGGTGGACGTGGCACCGACGTTGGGTCGAACATCGGCGAACGTGGCCGCCGACGTCTCGGTGCGGAGGGGATGATGATCGAAGACAATGGCAACGCGCGCGGTTGGCGATAGCGCATTGTTGCCAGCCCCAGGCTGTGTATCGACGAGGGCCACGGGTAGCGATGGAGAGCATTCTGTCTCGGTCAGCAGTCTCAGCGGATAGCCCAGATAGCGGACCAGAGCCTTGTTCTCGGCACGTCCGACGATGCCTCTGTAGCAGATGTGGCCTTCAACGCCCAGCTTCTCCTGAAGTAGCCACTGCAAGGCCGCGGCGCTGGCGATAGCATCGGGATCGGGATCGTTATGAGTGAGGATCAACAGGCTCGCGGCGTCTCCGACGGCCTCGTACAGGGCCTCAAGGCGTTTCAGCATCGGGTCTCTTCTTTGTCGACCGGCCAAGCTCTGCATCAACTTTACGAACGCTGCCATTCTACTTCATCGGACAACGACGCGCAAGGCGAGACGTACAGTAGAAGCCTCACAGGCAGCCTTGCGCTGCGCAGCAACCGATGACCGACCATCTCTCCAGCAGCAGATTGGATCCAGACCGGCCTTCTCGGCATAAGCACTCCGGCGGGCGTGACTTCCCAAGCTGCCGTAGGGTGGGATCGGGGAGAGCGCATCTGTCAGCAAGGTGGCAAGCGGATGTGCGCCGGTGCCGGCCGTTGGAGTTGCCGAGTGGCCTGCTCGTGTATCTCGATTTGACAGTATGGTGAAATCATGTAGAATTAGAGTGGGATGAAAGAGCAGGCACTGTCGAATCGGTGCTGGCCCACGTAGCTCAGCCGGTAGAGCACACCCTTGGTAAGGGTGAGGCCATGGGTTCGATTCCCATCGTGGGCTCTGGTTGATTGTGAGAGCACAGGAATGATAATCCAGTTAGGGCAAGGTAATGGCTAGGAAACCGATTCGACGAGAGGTTACTCTGGCGTGCACGGAGTGCAAGGAACGAAATTACACAACCGAGAAGAATCGTCACAATGATCCTAATCGGCTGGAATTGAGGAAGTTCTGTCCCCGATGCGGTAAGCACACGCTGCACCGGGAGACACGGTAAGAGTCGCAGGCCAGTAGCTCAACTAGGCAGAGCAGCGGTCTCCAAAACCGAAGGTTGCGGGTTCGATTCCTGCCTGGCCTGCCTGGGAGAACGTGAAGACACCGCCGATGGTGTGGCGGTGTCTTAGAATGTCAGATTCCTGTAGAAGCGTCTACAGGTAAAGATACATCGTACAGGGAGCCGTCACAGTGGCGAGATCACGGGCGAAGAAGCGATCATTTTGGACACAACTGCGGGATAGCGCGCTGGTGAAGTATCTGCGGGATACCCGGGCCGAGCTGCAGAAAGTCCATTGGCCGACACGCGAAGAGGCGGAGAGCCTCACAAAGGTCGTCTTGGCCGTCACAGTATCAATGGCAGCGTTCATGGGTCTGCTGGACTATCTGTTCGCCATGCAGCTACGGGGGTTGATTGTCGGCGATCCCGTGGCGATCGGGATCGCGATCTTCGTCACGGTTGCGAGTATCGTCGCGGCGGTGATCATCAGCCGGCAGACGGCCTAGTGGTTAGACGGGTGAGGGATATGTCCACGCAGGAGAGTGACCCGGATCGAGAGTCGATAATGGAAACAGAGACGAAGACGCCCGAAACACCGGCTGCTGAAGGCGAAGAAGACAGCAAGACAGAGGAGGCACCGCCTGGCGCAACGGACAAAGAGGGGGGCCTCGATGAGCTGTCGGCAGAGGATGTCGATGTGTCGCCAGCGGAGCATGTAGCCGAGGTGGCGGAGGAGGCCGAAGCTGAAGCCCTTGACGAAGCCGAACTCACGGAGCCTGAAGACGATCGGGAGTGGTACGTGGTCCACTGTTACTCAGGCCGCGAGCAGAAGGTCAAGGACAAGCTAGAACGTCGAATCAGATCGCTCGGAATGGAGGATAAGGTATTCCAGGTTGTGGTCCCGACCGAGGACGAGATGGAGTTGCGGCAAGGGGAACGCCGGACGGTAGAGCGTCGCATCTTTCCGGGCTATTTGCTGGTACAGATGATATTGGATGACGACTCGTGGTACGTGGTACGCGACACTCCAGGTATCATAGGCTTTGTGGGCATGGGCGACAAACCGACGCCTCTGCGCCCGTCGGAAGTGAGCAGCATCATGGAGCGCATGGAGGCCGAGGCACCGACGATCAAGGTCACGTTCGAACCAGGGGAGAAGGTGCGCATCGTCGATGGACCGTTTGACGGGTTCATCGGCATGGTAGACGAGATCGACATGGACAGGGCTACCGTCAACGTGATGGTCTCTTTCTTTGGCCGCGAGACACCAGTGGAGCTTGATTTCCTTCAAGTTGAGAAGATCTGAGGAGGCGGTCAGGGGTGTCCCAACCGCCGTGCCGTGGGGTGAGGCTGCCACCCACGAAGGTGTGGTTCTCAGGGCAGCGCAGAATGATGTGACGCGTAGTGATTTGAGGTGATACGATGAAGAAAGTGAAAGCGGTGGTGAAGCTGCAGATCGAGGCGGGCAAGGCCAACCCTGCCCCTCCCGTGGGGCCGGCGCTGGCTCAGCATGGGATCAACCTGATGCAGTTCTGCAAAGCATACAATGCGCGGACGGCCGGTCAGGCAGGAAACATCATCCCGGCTGAGATCACGATCTACCAGGATGGGTCGTTCGACTTCATACTCAAGTCCCCCCCGACAGCCGACCTGCTGCGCAAAGCAGCCAGCGTTGATAAGGGGTCTTCGGAACCCAACCGAGAGAAGGTGGGAACGATCACTCGGGAGCAGCTTCGGGACATCGCAAAGACAAAGATGAAGGACTTGAACGCTATCGATATCGGGGGCGCGATGCGCCAGATTGAGGGTACAGCCCGGAGCATGGGCATTGAGGTAGAGGGATAAGGGATATCGGACAATTGTGGGAGGGCGCTGCCCGTTACGACCACAAGGAGGAGCGATGAGCAAACACGGCAAGAAGTATCAAGAGGCGTTGAAGAAGGTAGATCGGGAGAGGTTCTACTCGCCGCGAGAAGCATTGAACCTGGTCAAGGAGGCCAGCTACGCCAGTTTCGACGAGACGGTGGAGATTCATCTTCGGCTGGGGATCGATCCTCGTCACGCTGACCAACAGGTACGGGACACGGTCAGCCTGCCCCATGGCCTGGGCAAGGAAGTGACAGTACTGGTCTTCGCCGCCGGCGAAGCTGCAAGAGCTGCTGAGAGGGCCGGCGCCGACTACGTGGCGGACAGTGACGAGTGGTTCGAGAAGATCGAGGGCGGCTGGATGGACTTCGACGCCGCGCTAGCGGTGCCGCAGATGATGGGCAAGGTCGGACGTCTGGGCCGGTATCTGGGACCTCGCGGGCTCATGCCCAACCCGAAGGCTGGCACGCTGGTGGAAGCCGAAGACCTGGACGAGATGGTTCAGGAGATCAAAGCAGGACGCGTGGAATTCCGGGTCGATAAGCATGCGAACCTGCACGTGCCGATTGGCAAGGTAAGCTTTCCGACCGATAAGCTGCTCGATAACTTCGCGACGATGGTAGACGCCGTCGCCAAGGCTCGGCCGCCCGGAGCAAGCGGCCGATACATCCGGAAGATCGTGGTGACGTCTTCGATGGGACCCGGAATCAAGGTGGATCCGACAGAGGCCCTGGCGATGGAGGCGGTGCTCTAGCGTCTCGGCCGTTCACAACAGCATAGCCAGAGACAGCAGGTGCGCACGGAAGCGCTTAATTGGGGCCTGCCGAGGTACGTGACGAGTCCATCCCTGGAAGTGCGTCTGTACGTCGGCACGGCCAGGGGTTTTTTCATGTCAGACGAAGAAGGAGGTGAGTGAGCTTGGCGCTATCACGAGAGGAAAAGGTGGAACGCGTAGCGCAGTATGCGGAACAGCTGGAAAAAAGCCTGGGGCTGATTCTGGTTGACTACCGGGGTTTGGGCGTCGAGGAGATGCAGAAGATCCGAAGGGCCGTGCGGCCCATGGCCGGGGAGTTCCAGGTGATCAAGAACCGGCTGCTGGCTCTGGCGCTTGAGGAGCACGACATGTCGCTCCCGGATGAATGGTTGACCGGGCCGACAGCGGTGAGCTTCTGCAGCGGCGACATTCCACCGGTTGCGAAAGCGTTGGTGGAAGCAAGAGAGGAGACGGAAAAGCTGGCCCTCAAGGGCGGGTGGACAACGGAATCCCTTCTCTCCGCAGCACAGGTCGAGCGCATTGCGGAGCTCCCGTCGCGCGAGGTATTGCTGGCGCAGGTGCTGGGGACGATCCATGGGCCAGGCCGGCAAGTGGCGGGTGCGCTCGCGGGCGGAATCCGCCAGGTGCTCAACGTCCTGCAAGCGTACGTAGACAAGTTGGAGGAGGCAGGCGCAGGAGCCGAGATGGAAGCTGCCGCCGAACCCGCCTGACGTTGTTCACAAGAGGATTCAGTGCACAAATCGGAATGGACCACGGTATAACAAGCAAGAAGGAGATTGGGAAATGGCAGATCTAGAACAGATCGCAGAGCAAATCAGCGAGCTTTCTCTACTGGAGGCATCTCAACTGGTGGAGATGTTGGAGGAGAAACTGGGCGTGAGCGCAGCCGCGCCAGTCGCCATGGGCCCTATGCCCGGCGCTGGCCCTGCTGAAGCAGAGGCAGAGGAAGAGAAGACCGAGTTCGACGTGGTGCTGAAAGAGATTGGTCCGAAGAAGATTCAGGTCATCAAGGCCGTGCGCCAGCTCACCTCCCTGGGCCTTCGAGAGGCCAAGGAGGTCGTGGATGGTGCGCCTGGACCAGTGCTAGAGGCGGTCGGGAAGGACGCGGCAGAAGACGCCAAGTCACAGCTCGAAGAAGCGGGCGCGGTCGTCGAACTGGAGTAGCCAGGGCCAGACGAGGGCGCCCCCTCGAATCGGCCCTCGGAAGGAGCGCGCAGCATGCAAAGCCGCCTCTGGCAGGAGGCGGCTTTCCGTTCCACAAGACTGTGCGCCGATGGCTGGAAGGCAAGCGGGAGCGGGAAACTGGACCCCATACTGATACAAGTCGGGCCTATCGTCCTACGCAGCTACGCAACGCTGGTCTACACCGGGCTGCTGACGGGTGGTGTGCTCGTGGCTCTGGAGATCCGGCGACGGCGAATTCCAGGGCTGCCGATAGTGGACGCAGCGCTGGCGGCCTGGGCAGCGGGCATATTGCTGGGCCGAGCGTGGTATGTAGCGATGAACTGGGCCTACTACGCGAGCCACTTCGCAGAGGCAATGCGCCTGTGGGACGGGGGGTTTGCCTGGCATGGAGTGGTTATCGGCGGGGTGATCGGCGCTGCGGCGGCGGCCCGGCGGCGGAGGGTGGCCGTCGCCCAGGTGCTAGACGTGCTGACACCGGGGGCTGCGGCGGTCGCCACGTTCGGCTGGCTGGCGTGCCAGGAAGTCGGGTGCGCGTGGGGGATTGAAACCTATCCCGGGCAACGTCTGGTGTGGGCAATGAGCCGGGACCTGCCCGATATCTACGGCATCCGCGAACCCCGGGTGGCAGTACAACTGCTGAGCGCTGGCTGGAGTGCGCTGCTGTTGGGGGGAGTCCTGATCGCCGGGCGCAAGGTACGAAAGCAAGGCGTCGTCTTCGCTCTATGGTTGGCATTCCAGAGCCTGGGGTCGTTCGGGCTCGGGTTCTGGCGAGGGGACCAGGTGGCGATGATTATGGATTGGCGGATCGACCAAGTGATGAACGTGTTGCTGACGAGCGGCGGGCTGACGATAGCGCTCGCCAGCCTGCTGGGACGCAAGGGGAAGAGGGTCTCCGGCCGGGAAGGACGACAACCGATCGGGGGAAAGGCTAACGGAGAGCAATGAGCGTCGACCCTCATCTCTTGTCCCGATATTGCGCCATGGTATAATGTCGGCCGCTATGAACCTCCCAGCGCCACGCCCCGACGGCCGCCAGGGCGACCAGCTGCGCCCCATCACGTTTGCGCTGGACTACATCAAGTATCCCGAGGGCTCTGTGCTGATCCGGACGGGGAACACGTGGGTGCTGTGCAACGTGAGCGTGGAGGAGCACGTACCCGAGTGGATGAAAGGGAGAGGCACCGGCTGGCTGACGGCCTCATACGCGCTGCTGCCCCGCTCCACGCAGACGCGGACGCCCAGGGAGACAGAAGGCCTCGGCGGGCGCACGCAGGAAATCCGGCGTCTCATCGGGCGCTCACTGCGGGCGGCCGTCGATCTGGAGCTGCTGGGGGAGCGGTTGTTGACCGTCGACTGTGACGTCCTGCAGGCCGACGGTGGAACCCGGACGGCGTCGGTCAGCGGGGGCTACGTGGCGGTGGCGCTGGCCCTGGGGCGTCTGGCCAGCAGAGGACTGGTAGCCCTGGAGGCATTGAGGCCGCCCGTGGCGGCGGTCAGCGTGGGCATCATCGGGGGCGAGGTGCGACTCGACCTGTGCTACGAGGAAGATCGGGATGCGGACGTGGACCTCAACGTGGTCACGACCGCGGACGGACGCCTAATCGAAGTGCAAGGAACGGCGGAGGGCGAGCCCTTCTCGCGCGAGGCACTAGAGCACATGCTGGATCTGGCGGAAGCGGGCACGCAGCGCATTATGCAGCTCCAGCAGCAGGCGCTTCCGTCACGTGATGGAGATCTCGCCTAGCCCACGAAGGCGCACCGAGAGGTGTTGAAGTGAGGGCTGTCGGTTTCACGGGGCGACAGCGTCACGCTCTGCTCCTGCTGGCCCTTTTTGTGGCCGCGGTGCTGGCGGTGCTGGCCGGCTTCATCATCACATCTCTGCAGAACTTCGAGCGTGCGTCCGCCATCGGAACCCCCCTGGCGGCCCACGTCACAAAGGAGACTGCACCGTCCCCCACCCCGTTGCCCACAGCGACAGCCACCCCGGCTGCAACCCCAATGCCGGAGGAAGGGATCTGGTCTCAGGTAAGAGGCGCCCGCCTCTTCGACCAGGTCGCTCGGCAGATGGAGATGGTCCGCGGGCTCACTCCGCTGCGGGGAGTGGCCCTGAACTTCGTCGACGAGGCGGAGATGGACTCACTGCTCCGCAAACTCCACGCGGAGCGGGATCTGGAATCCGAGCACCTGCCGTACATCGTGCTGGGCATTCTGCCCGAGCGCTCCCTAGACTTTGACATCCGCGCTCCAGCGGCCGTGTATGTGCCGGAGGAGGAGCAGGTGTACGTCGACACCAGCCGTCCGATGGGAGACGCCAGCGCGCAGACAGTCCTGGCCTGGGCCTACGTCCGCGCCCTCCAGGACCAGCACTTCGGGCTGGAGATGATAGACGCCCGAACGAGGACGATTGACGAAAGGCTGGCCGCTCAGGCATTGATCGCGGGGGATGCCGCAGTCTCGACAGGGCTGTATTGTCACCGAGATCTCGCGTCGGCGGACTGGGAACGCTTGACCGAACTGGCGATCGAAGCAGAGCACATTGGGTTGAACGATGGCCCGGGGGACCATGAGGCATGGAGGCGACTGCAGCGCTTCCCCAGCGTGGAGGGGAGGGCATTTGTTCAGGAGCTGTTCGAGGCCGGGGGATGGGACGCCGTCAACCGAGCCTACACAGATCTTCCTCGCTCCACGGCGCAGATCCTGCATCCCGCTCGCTACATGGAGCAACAGGGGAGGCCCAACCTCACCGTAGTGCCCGATATGAGCGAAGTACTGGGCCAGGGATGGGAGCTGGTGCTGGAGGACACGCTGGGAGAGCTGGTGGTGGGGCTGTACCTGACCCAGGTACTGCCGGAGGGGAGAAGTCGGGATGCCGCCGAGGGGTGGGACGGAGACACGTTCGTTGTGTGGGCGCGGGAGGACGGCGAACGCGTACTGATCTGGCGGACAAGATGGGAGAGCAGCGTCGATGCAAGGGTGTTTGAAGACGCCCTCGGCGCCGCGGTGACAGAGAAGTATTCTCTGGCGGAGCCAATGAGTCCAGGGGAGGGAGCAGCGGGACGGTGGTGGGAGAGCGAGGCTGGAGGGTTTCATATCTCTCGAACGGGTCTGTCCGTGCTCTTCGTCCGAGCGCCGGACGCGACCACAGCGGCCAACGCAGTGGGCGCGATGCGGTGAGGAACCAGAAGGGGATGGGGTACGCAGAGCAATGTTGAGCATATGAGACCGCCGGATTGGGAGCACGGGGGGGACAGCGAACCGGGCGCCACGGGAGCTGAAGGAGCGGGGTCTCGCAGCGTCTCGGAGGCAAGGGGGCGGGGGCACAGCTCGGCACTCAGAGGAGCAGCAAGCAAACGGGGGATTGTGCAGAGGTGATCGGGAAGGGACAAGGGGAGAGCCCTCCTGTAGGGAGGCCGACGACGGGATGAGCGCGTGAACACGGTGAAGTGGCTGACGTTGCTGGTCGTGGCCGCCGCAGTAGCAGGGGTGAGCGCCGTGTTGGGACTGCGGTGGCGGGTCGAGCAGCGGTACGCTGAGCAGGTATACGACAGCGTCGAGCGGGTGCCAGCGCGGCCCGTGGCGCTGGTCCTGGGGGCGGGGCTGTGGTCGGACGGCTCACTGACACCGATACTAGCGGACCGCGTGGCGACGGCCGCAGATCTCTACGAGGCCGGGAAGGTGGACAAGCTGCTGTGCAGCGGGGACAACCAGCGTGTGGACTACAATGAGCCAGAGGCCATGAGGCGATATGCCGTCAGCCTGGGGGTACCCAACGAGGACGTGGTGCTGGACTACGCGGGCCGCCGGACCTACGACAGCTGCTATCGGGCAAGGACGATCTTCGGCGTCGAGGAGGCGGTGGTGGTGACCCAGCGGTTCCACACGGCGCGCTCGTTGTATCTTTGCGAGGCTATGGGGCTGGATGTGGTAGCGGTGACGGCGGACCGGCGGGTCTACGCCGCGAAGCAGGTGGTGTGGAAGACACGGGAGTATCTGGCCCTGGTATTGGCGTGGTGGGACGTCAACGTGCGGCGTCCACTTCCAATCCTGGGGGATCCGGAGCCGATCGAACTGCCGCGGACAGACTGAAGCCACATCGCGCAGCGGATGGGAGCGGCCGAACTCCTGAGCGGGAACCTTCAAGGATCTTCGCGCAGCAGAATGCCTCTATCCCAGTCCGGCGATGCAGGGACTCCCAGTCTCCAATGGCCCGCCTACCAAGGGCGAACGGTCACGAACCGATGGGAGAAGTCGTGGCCTGCCAGGCAGCGCTCCGGGGCCTCATAGGCACCGCCGATATTGTACAATATCGGCTCCGAGGTGGGCCAGCCAGCGGTGGGGCCAAGCAGCGCCGAAAGCGGGTCGTGGGGTTCGTGAGACCCACTGAGGGCCCGATTTGGGGGCGAAAGTGGGGCGCCATGCCCAACGATATTGTTTGCTCCCAGAGCCTTTTTTCCGGAAACAGTATCGGCGCGGGCCGCTGGCCCTCACAGCTCGACGCCCAGATCCGCGGAGAGATCGTCGAGGGCCATGTTAAGGGCCCGGTCGATAAGATCATTCACGTCCCCGCGCAGGGCCTGCTGATCCTTGAGGAGGAGCCCAAGCCGGGAGGCGTTGGTCCCGTGGAGTGTCAAGAGACGGTAGAGGTCCCTGGGATCCGTACCCTCGTCCTCCTGAAGGCGGTCGATGTAGCGAGACAGGCGAGCTTGCTTGACGGAGAGATCGGCGATGACGAGCTCGATAGACCAGCAGGCGTCCTCAACGTCGGCGTGGGGCGAGGTGAAGACACCGGTGTCGGCGTAGAAGCCGTGGCTGCGGGCATTCTGATTGCCCTTGGGAGCGCCGACAGGGCGCTGGCCGCCCCCGTGGGGAGCACAGCGCGGCGGGTCGCTGCCGCGGACAGACCACGCACGGCACGGCGAGCCGTCGTCGCGGATGCCAGTGCACCTCACCGCTCGATAGGGCTCGAGGGAGCGGCCGGGCTGGGCGGGACGGGTCTCGAAGATAGAACGCGGATCCTGGGCGGATTGTGTGGTCGTGGTCACCTCCTTGAGGGGATTTGTCCTATGATATCACCCCCGAGGCCGGTCGTCAAGAGGGTATATTTGGGATACTGTTTGGGAAATGGACGCAGAATTTGGGATATTGGCGGGTGGCAGGCCGGGGGCGGCGTCTCGTGCCCACTCACGCCGTTCTGGAATGGAGGGGTGCGGCCCGCCGCTGGAGTTGGCGGGCCGCACCGCATAAACCCTCAAGAACAAACCAAGGGGCACGATCAGGAGCAGCGGGACCCAGCGTTTGCACCGGCAGGCCCTGGCGTACCTCTCTCCCGGGCAGCGGCGTGGAGATGTGACAACAAGGACGAGCAGACGGAGCGAGAGAAGCAGGGCTCGTCCTGGGATCTCGCGAGCATAGACCGGGCAGCCTCCCTGGCGTCGGCGCAGCCAGCGAGGGGATCCCCTCCTGGGCCGGTGCGTTGTGCGACGACGCCAGGGCCCGGCTTCGTGCGGACGGAAGAGTCAGTCTACAGTTTCGCTCGGCCCCGCCCGGCACCTCCCCGGTAATAGAGCTATCGAGATGGCTGCACCGGGTGTCTGATCGTCACCTCACCACCAGGGGCAGATAGACGTGGTATTCGACCCCCACAGCCGCCTCCTCCGTGCAGCGCAGCCCGACGTTGTGATAGACGGGCTCATTGACAACGGTCAAGATGGGACTCTCGTAGTCCAGGCAGCCGGGTGCGGAGGCATGGACCTTGTACTGACCGGACGGCACGAAGAAGGCATAGTACCCCGGCTCCTTCACACCGTCGGGGGTGGTCCTATCGGTCACCTGGGGGTTGTACTGATCGTGCTCCTGAGCATCCCAGACCTCCCAGGTGTCGTCTCCGGTGCGCACTGTGGTAGTCACGGTGGCGTTGACGACCAGGGAGTCATCCGGCGGCTTGCTCGGCCAGAGGTACGTCACTCCGGTTGTGTTCAGGTCATAGACGTAGCCCGCCGGGTCGATGAGGATGATGACGATGGGAACCTGCTCCTCCTCGTCATCGCAGACGTACCCGAACTCGGTCTCGTAAGAACCGCCGGCGTAGCCCCTGAAGACGAAGGTGTAGGTGTAGATTCCTTCGTCGGACACCGTATCGACGGGACTCAAAGGAGGCAGCCCTTCGCCTGTGCGGGTGTTGCTGATGTACAGAGTGGGCGAGAGGGGAAGAGCGCACGGCGGATCCAGGGGCACGGTGATGGTGACCGGCTCACCGGCAGCACTCCCGACCTGACCTCCGAGACCGCCGGGAGTGTAGTCCTGACCCCCGGTCTGGACACCAACACCGTCGGGATCAACGGACAGGGTGGAACTTACCACCAGGTGGAGCGGCGACCACAGGCCGCCCTCGCTCTTCTGGGTGCCACTGAAGGCCCTGGCATAGATGTAGTGGTCACCGTCAGCAAGAGACGCGCTTTCTGAGAAGAAGCGATCGGAGCCCGCTGTCGTGGTGAGGAGGCGCGTCAACGCATCGTCGTCCCAGTTGTAGATCTGGCTGGGAGAGGTATAGAGAACGACTTCTGCTCCGGCACGAGCCAGCCCCTCGAAGCGGACCTGGGGTCCCACGAGCAAGGTGCCACCGGCACTCGGCGGGCGGGGGTGCGTGATACGGGGGGAGAGAAAAGCGAGCAAACTTGACGCAGCGGATGGGCGTGGTATAATTTTCGTGTCGCCGGTGTAGCTCAGTTGGTAGAGCAACTGACTTGTAATCAGTAGGTCATGGGTTCGAATCCCATCGCCGGCTCAGGGTTGCGGGTTGCTGTCGCAGCCCGTCACAATTGGAGCACTTCGTGGGTCGGTGTCCCGAGCGGCAAAGGGGGCGGACTGTAAATCCGCTGGCACAG
>CAYVCX010000061.1:0-17110 GCA_964450435.1 uncultured Anaerolineales bacterium | reverse complement strand
CTTAGTTTTTTGATCGGCGACTCCATCCAGGCGACGAGATCCTCCTCCCGTTAGTGTGTTGGCATCCCTATCACGAACAGGGACCTGGGTGGCGACCACTCGGACCTCTCGGTCAGGAATCTCTCACAGTCTGTCCGTCCTCTGACTAGCCCTGGACGTTGTCCTGGATGCCGCCAACAAAGTCCATGGATGCTAGCTGCGGGTCCTGTGGCGCACGGCGGGGCTCGCGGCCCTCTGACTGGCCCCTTGTATTCGCTTAGGCTCTTGGTGACAGCCCCCGTAACGCCCGGCTACCATGCGGTGTTACAATGGTTGAGTAAGGTAGGAGCAGAGATGAACTCTGGAACAATCACCATCGTCGCGGTGTCGTTGCTTCTCTTAGGATGGTACATCGCTGCTCATATGGTCAATCGTCGTCGCGGTCGGCGCTTCCGGCGGTGGCTCGAAGCCGGGCTTGATGTGTTCGGTGGTGAAAGCGAGGGGGGCTGGATTGGCTCGCCCGCGTCCGGTGCACGCTTCAACGTCCGGCGTGCGAGTCCTCCGTTTCGAAGGCTGGAGATCACCCTGCTGCTGGCGAATCGCGAGATCCCCCTCTTGTGGTTGCTTGACCACTTGCGCGGGAAAGCAGACAGGATTATAATCAGAGCTACGTTGCGCTCACCTCGTCGTGCAGAGGTGTGGGTGAGTTCGACGGGGCCGAGCGGTCGCCAGGGAGAGTCCTGGACACGCCGGGACGGGCCGCACGGGCTGACCATCGCATATCGCGGCCGCAATGGAAGCCGGATTGTGCGCGCCCTGACGCCCTGGCTGGAAGCGCATGGCGCTCACCTGAACCAATTTCACTGGCGAAAGCAAGATCCTCACATCAATCTGCACCTGAGAATCACTGGGCTACTCGATACGGAAGCCGAAGCTTTTCTCACTGACCTGACCACCGCGTTACAGGCTGATAACCAGGAGTGACGTTTCCCAACCCGCTACAGGGAGGTTGGGCCCTACGGGGGTGAACTCATACTCGGGGGCAAGGAGGTGCATATAGGAGAGTTGGACTGACGAACACCCGGATCGAGCGCGTGGACCCGTTCTGGTATAAGTGATTCTTGAGTTCACAGGAGGACGAGAGCAATGAACTCGGTTATCGTATTGATTCTGGCTGCTCTGGGCATCGGCCTGGGCTATGGCTGGTACGCGCGGCGGATAGACCGCAAGATCGTTCAACCCGATCCCGACAAAGCCACGCCGGCCAAGATGTATATGGATGGTGTGGATTTCACCCCGGCGAGCCGAAACGTGCTCTTCGGCTATCAGTTCAAGTCCATCGCCGCACTGGGTCCAATCACCGGTCCCATCATCGCCGTGCAATGGGGATGGCTGCCGGCGCTGGTGTGGGTCATTCTGGGCACCTTCTTCATCGGATGGGTGCAGGACTACGGTGCGATGATTATGGGCGTTCGCTCCGAAGGCGACACGATGGGTGCGCTCAGTTACAAGCTTATCTCTCCCCGGGCGCGCAACATTCTTATGATCTTCATCTACTTCTACCTCCTGCTGATCATGGGCGCTTTCGGCAACGCGGTAGGGAAGGTGCTGATGACGAATCCGGTGGTACCCTTCGGCATGATATCCGTGGTCTTGATGGGGGTCCTGGCTGGTCAGATGACGTACAGACTGAAGCAGGACATCGTCTTGACCACCATCGTCACGGTGGTGCTCACCTTCTTCGGCATCTGGCTGGGCACTCGGCCGTTCGTGGCCAATATCTTCTCGGCCATCTACGGTCTCCCTGATTCTCCGACCGTCTTCCTGGGCAACACACAGGCCCATGTGTTGGGAACCCTGCTGGTGATAGGTTTCTGCTATCTTGGCTCGGTGCTGCCGATCTGGTCCTTTGCCCAGCCCGTTAACTACGTCTCGTTCTGGATCGTGTCTCTGGGCGTGCTGGGTGGGATCATCGGGCTGCTGATCTGGCGGCCCGGAATGGGTGACTTCCCTGTCTATACCCAGTTCACCACCGCAAGCGGTCCGCTGTGGCCTATTCTGTTCATCACCATCGCCTGCGGCGCCATCTCCGGCTGGCATAGCCTGGTTTCTACCTCTGGTACTGCGCGTCAGCTGGAGCAGGAGACGGATGCCCTGCCGGTGGGCGGCGGTGCTATGTTCATGGAGATGGTGTTCGCCACGATCGCTTTCCTGACAGCTACGGTCGCGTTTGAGGGATGGCAGGGCTATCAGGATGCCGGCGGCGCTGCCCGAGCCCTGGCGGTGTTCGCGGGCGGGCTGGCCAGGTTCCTGAACCAGATCGGCATTCCGGAGACCTTTGGAACCGCCTATGGCTCCGTCTTCTTGACCATTATGGCGCTGACCATCATGCAGCTTTGCGTGCGCTTCATGCGCGTGTCCAGCGCCGAGTTGGTCGGCAAGCAGGTACCGGCGATGAGGAACGTCCATGTGGGAACCATCGTCGCGTTGATCCTGACGTTGATCTTCGTGTGGATCATCCCCTGGCTGACCATCTGGTCGGCGTTCGGTGCCTCTAACCAGCTGATGGCAGGGTTGGCGCTGCTGCTGATTGCCCTGTGGGCGATGTCCGAGGGCAGGAAACATACGTGGGCTCTGTACCCGTCGATCTTTATGATCATCACGACGATGGCTGCTCTGCTCTACCTGGCATACGACAACCTGATTGAGAAGCTGCCTAAGGCCACCACGGTGGAAGGTACGATCGCCAACCTTCTGGTGGGGCTAATTGCCCTGGTGCTGGTGGTGGCGGCCGGCTTCCTCATCTGGGATGGCGCGAAAGCCCTGCAGAAGCCGCGAGAGGAAGTGGCTGAAGCCACGTGATTCGACGAGAGAGCAATGGGAGGGAAGCCCCCGACCCTCCCATTGCTGGATGTGGCGATAGCCCTGAAAGCAGCCGTCCGTATGATACGTATCTCGCTTTCATCTTCAACGAGCGAATGGCGCTGGTCAGCAACGAGTCTGCTATGCTCGTTGGTCTGCTGGAGGAATAGGTAGCCGGGTGGACGGAACCGGCGGAGAAATGAACTCGCCTACCTGGGAGGATGTCAAACAGAGAATAAACCGCGTCTGCAGCGCCGCTGGCGAAGTGCTGTACGGGATGAGCATCTATGAGTGGGTGCGAGAGTGCGGGAAATCCCGCGGCGAGCTAGAACGCGTCTTCGTCCTCATCGTCTTTGGCGATCTGCTGGGAGTTCCGATTCTACCACCCTACCACAGGTTGCGGCTGCTGCCCTACGTCGTCCCCCGTCTCGAGACGTGGCGGCGGAGCCTGCTCAGGGAGCGCGATCTAACCGACTTACTTGACGAGGACATCGGTTGAGACACAGGACTGCCGATCTCTGTGGACTTATTCTGTGACGGCGTCGTGGAGCATGAGGTAGAGGATTGTAGCGCCCGAGAAGGAGCAGGCGCCTTAGGCATCGAATGAGAGGAAATAAGAGGAAATAAGGAGCGCCGAAATGACCGAAGAAGAAAGGCAGAACATCCTGAAGCGGATGGGCGGTTCAGTCAAGGAGTTTCTGTACGGCATGGCCGGCCACGATATGACGCGGTATGCGCTTAAGACGCGCGGGAGTATGGAGCATCTGTTTATCCTGATCACGATGGGCGACCTATTGGGTGTTCCCATCTTGCCTCCCTATTACTCCCTGCGGCTGTTGCCCTACGTCGTGCCGCAGATCAGCACTTGGAAGCGCCGCATGCTGCGCGAGCGGGATCTCACCGACGCACTAGCGTAAGGGAGGCGATTTTGTCACTGGCACGCATTTTCCGCGAGAACCCCGAACGTCGCTACATCATGTACGGTGGCAAAGGTGGCCTGGGAAAGACCACATTCTCGGCTGCTACTGCCTACTGGCTGGCGGAGCAGGGGCACAAAGTACTGGTTTTCTCCGTGGATCCCCAGGCGTCTCTCACCGACATCTTCGAGCAGGATATCTTCGGTAAGGGGCCGGTAGAGATTATGCCCAATCTCTATGCTCAGGAGATCGATGCCGATCGCCATATCCAGGAGTATCAGGAGGAAATACGCCAGAAGATTCGAGAGATGTATGGCTTCGAGCAGGTGCCGGAAGAGATCGAGAGTTACATCCAGGCCGCCGCTGCCGAGCCGGCGATGGAGGAGAGTGCCATCTTCGACAAGGTGGTGGACATCATCGTTGGCGGCGAGTATGATTACTACATCTACGATCTGGTTCCCCTTGGGCACGCGCTCTACTACCTGAGCATGGCCAGCGTGTATGACGAGTGGATCGAGAAGATCACCACGCTCCGGGAGGAGATGCAGGAATACGCCCAGGTGGCCGCCATCCTGGAGCGAAAGGGAGAGACAGAAGAGGATCAGATCCTGGCGGAGCTCCAGGAGATCCGTTATAGGATCAACACCTCTTCCAGCATCCTGACGGACAATGAGAAGACGGCCTTCTTCTTCGTCATCATTCCTGAGGAGATGGCTCTCGTCGACACGCAGAAGGCAGCGGCGAAATTTGCAGAGTTCGATGTCCCGCTGATCGGCTATATCGTCAATCGCGTGCTCCCGAAGGAACTTGCCGACGAGGACATCCCGCAGTACCTGGAGAACCGCATAGAGATGCAGCGGCAATACCTGGCGAAGATCGACAATCTCTTCGGCGATGGGGTGCTTTCCAGGGTTCCCGAGTTCGAGCGAGACATCACTGGCCTTGACATGATCGCCCGCATGGCGGAGACGATGTTCGGAGGGGAAGAAGCATGACCGTGCACGACAACATCAAGAATTCGACGCGAGAGTTCGTGGAGGAGCACCCTGGGCTCAAGTACAATTTCTTCGGCGGAAAGGGAGGGGTGGGAAAGACGGTCATGGCCGGAGCGGCGGCGCTCTGGTACGCTCGTCAGGGCAGGCGAACGCTTCTTGCATCCACGAATCCGGTTCATTCGCTGACCGGCATGCTGGGTCAGGACGTCTTCGGGAAGCCTACGCTAGTCGAGGGGGAATCCAACTTCTGGGCGTACGAGATTGACACGAAGGATACCATTGAGGAATCGAAAAAGGAGATTCGAGAGAAGATCGAATGGTTCCTCAAGTATGCAGACATCAAGACGAAGGCAGAGGAGTTTGTCGAGTCAGCCACGATGAACCCTGCCTTCGAGGAGTCGGCCATGTTCGAGAACATGATCGATCTCATGTTCGAGGACGAGTATGAGGTCTACGTGTTCGATACTGCCCCGACGGCTAACGCTCGCCGTCTCCTCGGCATGTCTGACGTGTACTCTATGTGGGTCAACAAGATGGTACAGAGCCGGGACGAGGCGCAGAGTCTCAAGGAGATACTCTCCTACAGCAAGAAGAAGGAGAAGGATCCGCTCATGGAGTACCTCCTCACTTTCCGGGATCGTATGGAGCATGCGAAGCAGCTTCTGACCGACGAGTCGAAGACTGCCTTCTTCTTCATTACGTTGCCAGAGGCTCTGCCCATTGCTGTGATCCAGCGGTTCCTTAAGTGGTTCGAGGAGTTTGGGATCCCGGTGGGTGGAGTGGTGGTCAACATGCGCATCGACCCTGCCGATCTGGGCGACAATCCCCCGGAGTTCGTGCGCAATCGCATACAGATGCAAGAGGAGTACATGGAGCAAATCTGGGATCGCTTCGACAACGTGCGAGCCGTTGTGCCCCTCTTTGAGACTCAAATTCAGGGCGTGGACATGCTGGTGCAAGCGTCCAGGCATCTGTTTGTCGAGTAGGCTCCCGCTTGTCGGGAGATGGTAAGGACTAGGGCCCGACCTAGGGCCATTGAGGTATCGCTGGTATGGAGATAGCTTCGCCTCTTGTCATACTGCTCTTGGGCTTGGTGTACCTTCTTGGCTTTGGAGGCCTCTCTCACGTACGTGGGCAGGGAGTTTCGGTCCGTTTTGCTGTTGAGGGATTGACTATCACGGCAATTGGAACGTTACTGGAATATGTCTCCGTGCCGGTTCATCCTCTGGTCTTCCTCATCGTGCTGTATATCGTTACGATGCGGGTGCGACTTCTGATCGATGTCGGGAACTGGCTCAGTGCTAAAGGAAAGCATCGGGAGGCACTGGCCCTCTATCGTTTGGCGCTGAAGGTAGGCCCGGATGTGGCCAGCCGCCAGATCGTCCTGATCAATCGGGGAGTGGCGCTACTGAGGGCCAGTGACTCAGAGGGGGCGTATCTGACGTTGAACGAGGCCTTGACGGGAGAGGATGCGCGGATTGCGGCGAGGCACCTGGCCGCCAGCTACTATAATCTCGGCCTGGCGTGCCGCCGCACAGGCCGGGAGGCGGAGGCGATTCGTCGTTTCAACGAGGCTGTGGACGCCTGGCCGAACTCGGTTTTTGGGGAGGCAGCCAGACGTGAACTGAAGAAGAGAGGCAGAGACCTGCAGGGAGCTTCGGACTCGCGCTAGGTTGCGGAGTACCTGGTCGGCAGAATCTCCGGGTGCCTATTGCCTGGTTTCACCGGTGGCGTCAAAGGAATCCGATTCTGGATGGTTCACCATACGCGGGCGACGTGGTTGACGGGGAGCGGTCTCCAGCGAGCGATACAACAACCAAGCATCAGTCGTTATCCGTTGCCTGGACCGGATTCGGCGCAGCTGCCCAGGACGGCGAGCGCGCACGTGGAGGGACGAGCGGATGAGTGGGCTTTCTCGAGAAGGGGCGTCGGCTAAGGGCACGCCGCAAGGCTGCTGAGAGGACAAGCCCCTGATTTCCCCTGTCCCCGCACCGGTGTGCAGAGCCTGTTCGTACCAATCGGGTGCTCTCTTCCGGGCGGCGATGGCGGACCCGGGAAGCTTGTTGGGTGAGAAGAGGGGCTGAAAGGCACAAGCCTCCGGGCAAGGGCTTCAGGGTGCCCGGTCATTCCGGGAATTTTGACTTGTCGCCTCGTATGTGCTAGAATGTTGTTGCGGAATTTATCGTGGGGTATTCCCCTTGCCTGTGGTCTCATTGCGTGTTTTCATTCTGCTTATTGTACTCTCGAGAAGAGACGGGCTGAGGCTCTCTCCGATGGAGGTCCTGTCCTTGCCCGGATGAAGATCTGCACCCAGGCACGGTAGCCGTAGGGCTGCTTTGGGGGCCCCTGGCAGGTGAGGTATTATTGACACTCACCTGTTTTTCCTTGTCTTATCTCTTATTCCAGGGGGTGTGCTGTGAGCGCGGACTTTATCTCTCGTATTGTCGGTATGCTGGTGCTGGCTGTCGGAGGGGTCTTCCTTGGCACCTACTTGGCTGCTGTGCTCGGGGGTGATCCGTACCAGTATGCAGCGATCTTTCTGTTGATTGGTGCACTGACGGGGCTTGTACTGACGCCCTTCGTGACGGTCCGACCATTTCTTGCGATCCGGAAGCGAATTCGACAGGCGCCAGCGCAGCAGCTCCTCGCCGGCATATTGGGCCTCGTTGTTGGTCTGATCGTAGCTGCCCTGCTGGTTTTTCCGCTCTCCCTGCTGCCCTCGCCCTTTAAGCAGATTCTCCCTTTTGTGGCTGCGGTTCTCTTCGGTTATTTCGGTATCATGGTGATGATCACGCGCCAGAATGATATCTTCAATCTGGCCCGTGGGCAGCTGCATGATCGGGGCGGCAGGGGGCGACCGGCGACGGGGAACGGCAGGTCAGTGGTCCTTGACACGAGCGTAATCATCGACGGACGCATTGCTGATATCAGTCGTACCGGATTCATCCAGGGGGAGATGCTCGTGCCACGTTTCGTGCTCAATGAGCTTCAACACATCGCTGACTCTTCTGATGCGCTGCGCCGTCGGAGAGGCCGGCGTGGCCTGGAGATGTTGCGGCGACTCCAGGACGACTCCGTGACTCCAGTGAGAGTTGCCGACATAGAAGTAGAAGGCGTTCGCGACGTGGACGATAAGTTGGTGCTTGTGGCGAAGCGGATGAGGTGCCCGATCGTCACCAATGACTACAATCTCAACCGCGTCGCTCAGCTGCAGGGTGTACGGGTGTTGAATATCAACGAGTTAGCCAACGCGGTCAAGGCGCTCTTTCTGCCTGGGGAGTCGCTTGATATTGAGATCATCCAGGAGGGAAAGGAGACCGGTCAGGGCGTGGGGTATCTCGATGATGGCACGATGGTCGTTGTGGAGGATGGGAGGCCGTACATTGGCCAGCGAGTAGAGGTGATGGTGACGAAGGTGCTTCAGACGGCAGCTGGCCGCATGCTATTCGCCCGGGTGGAGCAGTAGATCTCTTTTTTTGCCCGCATATCTCGAGGAGAGGCCGATGGCTTTGAGGATCTACAACTATCTCACACGCGAAAAGGAACGATTTGAGCCTCTGGAGGAAGGTCTCGTGGGTATGTACGCTTGTGGTCCCACGGTGCACGACCATTCTCATCTAGGCCACGCCAAGACATACGTAGCCCTGGACGTTATGGTACGTTATCTGCGCCACCTGGACTACAGGGTCAGGTACGTGCAGAACATCACCGACGTGGGACACCTGCTGGACAGCGGCGAGGATCGGATCATCAGAAAAGCCCGCCTTGAACGGGTCGAACCCATGGAGGTAGCGGCCACTTACGAGCGGTCTTACTTCGAAGATATGGACGCCCTGGGGGTCAGGCGACCCAATATCTCCCCCCGCGCCAGCGGGCACATCTGCGAACAGATCCAGATCGTCGAGACTCTCCTTGACAAAGGATACGCCTACGAGACGGAAGGCGGCGACGTATACTTCTCGGTGGAGGAGTTTGATGACTACGGCAAACTCTCTCGTCGGAATATTGAGGACCTGGAGGCCGGGGCGCGGGTCGAGGTGCGTGAGGAGAAGCGCCACCCCGCCGACTTTGCGCTTTGGAAGCATGCAGAACCGGAGCATATTCTGCGCTGGCCCTCTCCGTGGGGGTGGGGTTATCCGGGCTGGCACGTGGAATGCACGGCGATGGCGACGAGATATCTCGGCGAGACATTCGATATTCACGGTGGAGGAGTAGATAATATCTTCCCTCACAATGAGTGCGAGATCGCCCAGTCCGAGGCGGCCACCGGCAAGCCCTTTGCCCGATACTGGGTGCTCACTGGTTCACTGACGGTCGACGACGTCAAGATGAGCAAGAGCCTCGGGAATTTCGTCACCATTAAGGACGCCCTGGAGACCTACAGCCCGGAGGCAATTCGGTTTTTCATCCTCTCGAGTCACTACCGAAAGCCCGTGGATTTCAGCCAAGAGGCGATGCTGGCTGCCGAACGTGGTGTCGAACGCCTTCATAACACCGTGCGCGCGCTGCGGCAGAGGAAGGAGGGAGTTGAGCTTGCGGAGACAGCCGAGTTATCCGGCGTGGGCGATATGACGCCCTACTCGGAGAGGTTCCTGGAGGCGATGAACGATGATTTCAACACGCCCCGGGCCATCGCTGCCCTGTTCGATCTCAATAGAGAGGTCAACGAGCTACTGAACTCGGGTAGGACCGTGACTCAGGGGACGCTGGCAGCCATTGACGATCTCTATCGAGAGCTGGGCGGCGAAATCCTTGGCATCATACCCGATGATCTGACGGACGAGGCCGGCGGTGAAGTGATTGAGGGGTTGATGAATATCATCCTGGCCATCCGAGAGCAGTACCGTCAGGCGGAGAAGTGGGAACAGGCTGATGCGTTGCGTGATCGCCTGGCTGACCTAGGGATCGTGGTCGACGATCGACCCGAGGGGCCGATCTGGCGCTTGGAGCGTGGCCAAGTATGAGACAGGCGCTGTACGGGCGAAACGCGGTCTACGAATCCCTGAGAGCCGGACGACGAGAGTTCTACAAGCTGTCGCTGGCAGAGGGTATTCGAGAAAGCGATATTATCGATCAGATCGTCCGCCTGGCTGAGCAGGCAGAGGTTGCGGTGCAGAGCGTTGATCGGAGCGACCTTGACCGGTTCGGGCACTTCAGTCACCAGGGGGTGGTGCTGGAGGCAAGCGACTATCCGTACGGATCCCTTGAGGATATGTTTCGTCTCGCGGGATCGGACGGCGGGGCTCCTCTATTCCTGTTGCTTGACTTGCTGCAAGACCCTCACAATGTGGGGAGTCTGCTGCGCACGGCTGAAGCTGTCGGAGTCCATGGGGTCGTCATACAGCGGAGACGGGCCGTGGACATCACACCGGCAGTGGTCCACACCTCAGCGGGTGCTGTCGAGCACCTGCGCGTGGCGCAGGTGACGAACCTGGTGCGCGCGATCGATTGGCTCAAGGACCAACGAGTGTGGGTTGCTGGCCTGGAGGCGGTGGCAGACGCACAGCGCTACGACGAAGCTGATCTGTCCGGTTCTTTGGCTGTTGTGGTGGGCAGCGAGGGACGGGGCATGCGTCGCCTGGTTGGCGAGCGGTGTGACTTCTTGATCCGCTTGCCCATGCGGGGGGCCGTGACTTCGCTGAACGCCGCCGTGGCCGGGTCGATCGTACTCTACGAATCGCTCCGCCAGCGACGGGCCTCCGGCTAGCCTGCTTGCTTGATCCTCTCTTGAGATCCCGTACCTGGTGCTCGGAGGTGACGCTGAACCTGCCGGAGCGGCTCTTCGGCCGTTGGCCTGTCCTGGCCCTCCACCTTGCGCGCATAGGCTGTCTGGGCCGGTGTGGTCGATGATGGATGTTGGCATTGTTGGCGCGGGCGTCACCGGATTGGCGGCTGCCTACGATCTGACGAGACGGGGTCACGATGTCACGGTTTACGAGGCTAGATCGTACGCTGGGGGGCTGTCATCCGGCTTCCGTGACAGGAGTTGGGACTGGCATCTTGAGCGGTTCTATCACCATTGGTTTGCCTCGGATGCTGATCTCATCCGTCTGATCGAAGATCTGGATGCCCGCGAGAGGCTCTTCTTCCGGCGCCCTACGACCACACTTTACCATGCAGGCGACCTCTACCCTCTTGACAGCCCTGTACCCTGGCTGAGTGTCGCTCCTTTTCCCCCGCTGCATCGGGCAGTTCGGGTGCTCCAGTTCGCCCCGTTGTCATTGATTGCCCGGCTGCGAGCTGGTCTGGTGGGCGCGTACCTGACCCTGGTTCGTGATTGGCGCCCACTCGAACAGGTGACGGCCCATGCGTGGATGCGAAGGATGGTGGGCGAGCGTGGATACAACGTTTTCTGGAGACCATTGCTCGTCAGTAAGTTCGGCGAGGAGCATTACAGGGACGTCAACATGGCCTGGATGTGGGCGAGGCTGTACAAGCGGACGGCCAATCTGGGCTATTTCGAGGGCGGGTTCCAGGCCTTCGTCAACCTGTTGGTCGAGAGGATAAGAAGGCAGGGAGGGGAGGTGCGTCTCAACTGCCCAGTGCGAGCTGTGCGTCGAGCCGAGGAGGGCATCTCGCTTGAGTCTGCAGTCGGGAAGGTGGTGCATCAGGCGGTTGTCGCCACGTGCTCACCCAAAACAATGCTGGGGGTTGCGCCGGGACTGCCCAACCCGTATGCGGCGAAATTAAGAGAGCTCGAATCGATGGGCGCCCTGGCGCTGGTTCTCGCCCTCAGGCGCAGCCTGACGGACGGGCACTACTGGATCAACCTGCCTAAAGGGGCAGACATCCCCTTCATGGGGCTGGTCGAACACACGAATTACATCTCCTCACAACACTACGGTGGCGACCATCTGGTTTACTGTGGTGATTACCTCCCGCCCGACCACCCCTACCTCAGTTACGACAAGGACAGGCTGCTGAGCATCTACCTGCCTGGTCTGAAGAAGATTAACTCGGACTTCCGACCGGAATGGGTGCGAGCCAGCTGGATGTTTGCAGAGGAGTACGCCCAGCCGGTTCCGAAGGTCAATCACTCGCGGAACATCCCGGCACTGAGGACCCCAATTCCTGGCCTATGGATGGCGAACATGAGCCAGGTCTACCCGTGGGATCGCGGGACCAATTATGCTGTGGAGATTGGCCGCCGTGTGGCCCAGCGGGTGGAGGAGAGCGCGTGAGACGAGAACGTCTGGACGCTGGTGACAGGCCGCGACGGCCGGTCCGTCAAGGATCTGGCCAACCAGTGCACCCTCCGCGCCCGGGGGAAGGATACGGTTCTTCGCCGGCAGCGATGGGAAGAGGGCGTAGGTCCTGCCTCTCCCCGTTCGTGGTAGCAGTTTTCATCTGGGTCTTCTTATGCGCCTGTCTGGTCTTGGCCGGTGTGAGGGTGCTGCAAGCGGACGCGTCCCGCACAAATGTCCTGGTGCTGGGGCTGGACCGCCGGCCGGGACAGGGGTACACGGTTCGGTCGGACGTGCTTATGGTGGCGACCGCGTATCCAGAGGGTCCTCGTCTTGGGCTGCTCTCAATTCCCCGCGACTTGTATGTCGAGATTCCGCGACACGGTCAGAGCCGCATCAATGCGGCCCACTTCTGGGGCGAGTACGCGGAACCGGGAGGCGGTCCCGATCTGGCCCTAGAGACTGTGGCCGCGAACTTCGGTATCGCGGTTCGTCACTACGTGCGCCTGGATTTTGATGGGTTCCGCGCCGTCGTCGACGCGATCGGGGGCATCGACGTGGTGGTGGAAGAGCGGATTGTGGACAATGGCTATCCCACCGAGGATTACGGCACCAGGCGGATCGAGATCCCCGCGGGGCTGCAGCACATGGACGGCGAACTGGCGCTGCAATATGTCCGTGTCCGCCACGGGTCGTCGGATTTTGAACGGGCGGCGCGGCAGCAACAGGTTATGGCGGCCCTGGCGCGAGCGCTGTCGGCTCCTCAGAATTGGCCTCGTCTGCCGGCCGTCCTTCGGGCGGTGGTGAGGAACGTGGACACGAATCTGGGACCGGTGGAGTTGACCAAGCTGTCTGTGACAGCGGTTCGAGTGGGTGTGGACGGCATTGAGCACCGGGTGATCGATCGCAACATGACCCGCCCCTGGACGACACCCACGGGCGGTGCAGTGCTCGTTCCCCGTTGGGAAGTGATCGATCCGCTGATGGCGGAGCTCTTTGCGCAGTAGTGTTGTGAGCGCGTGGCCGGGAGAGCGAGGGATTAGAAGTCCTCGAACTCGCGCAGGCTCTCAATGTAATCGATGGACTGGTGCCGGAAGTAGGTGTCGTAGAGGCGGGCGTAGTGACCGCTCTGGGTCATCAGTTGGTCGTGGGTGCCTTCCTCGACGACACGCCCGCGATCCATGACCAGTATCCGATCGGCGTGTTTGACCGTCGAGAGCCTGTGGGCGATGACGACGGCGGTGCGGTCGCGCATGATGGCCTCGAGCCCCTCCTGTATTTGCATCTCCGTGAAGGGATCCACGCTTGCCGTGGCCTCGTCCAATATGAAGATTGTTGGGTTCTTGAGCAGCACTCGGGCCAGGGCAACCAACTGGCGTTGACCCATAGAGAGGTTCGCGCCTCGCTCGCCAACATCGGTCTCCAATCCATCAGGGAGGTCGGCGAGCCAGTCACCGTCTGACACGCGCCGGGCGGCCTGGTAGACCTGCTCTTCATCCGCCTGCGGGCGAGCATAGCCGATGTTGTCGGACACGGTGCCTGAGAAGAGAAAGGGTTCCTGCGGCACGATGCCGATGTGCTGCCGATAGTCTTGCAAGTCGAGTCGTCGGATGTCCCGACCGTCGACGAGTAACTCACCGTCCTGGAACTCGTAGAAGCGAGAGATGAGCCGGGCAACGCTGCTCTTGCCAGCACCGGTATGGCCCACCAGAGCGACGGTCTCCCCTGGTGAGATCTCCAATGTGAAGTGGGGGAGAACGAGATCGTCGGCATTGTAGGCGAAGGTGAGATCGCGGAACTCGACCCGACCGGAGAGCTGGTCGACGGACTCCTGACCCGCCTGTACCACACGCGGCTCCGCGTCAACCAGCGCGAATACCCGCTCCGCCGCCGAAAGCCCGTCCTGGAACTGGCTCCAGAAAGACGATATGCTCATCATTGGCCACCAGAAGAAACCCACGGCCTGCATAAACAGGTGGTAGTCGCCGGGACTGATGCTGCCGCGGGTTGCCAGACCGCCGGCGTAGACGAGCACAGCCACGCCTGCGCCGGAGGCCATACCCATGAGGGGGAAGATGGTGTTGAGCGTGAGGCCACGCTGGAGCCCCACTCAATAGGCCTGGGCGTTGTTGCGCTGGAAGGCGTGGTAGACGGCGTGCTCCTGGCGGAAACTCTTGGCGATCACGATGCCGCTGATCGACTCCTGGATCTGCGCGTTGATCTTGGCCGTCACCCGACGGGCGTTCTGCGTGACCCGGCGCGCCACGCGCCGGAAACTGAGCGCGATAGCCACAGCGAAAGGTGCCATAGCGAGCAGCAGCAGCGTCAGTCGAGCATGAATGGCGAACAGCCAGCCCGTCAGCAGGACGACCAATACCACCTGGCTGAGCAGGTCCATCACCAGGGTCGCGACGGTGGCGAAGTCCTGCGTATCTGAGGTTACGCGGCTGACGATCTTGCCGCAGGCCTGTTGGTCGTAGAAGGAGAGGTCGTGCTCAATGGTGGCGCCGAAAACGTCCTCGCGCAGCCGAAGCACGACATCTCCCACGACCTGGGCAGAGAACCACTGCCGGATGTAGTTGAAACCCCAGGCTGCTGCCTCCATCAGCAGGATCCCGGCGGCGATTAGCAGGATCACATTGAGGGTGGGCTGGTGCTTGATCAGATCAAGCGCTCTCGAGATGAGTATGGGGCCACCGGTGCCTGCCGCCGAGTTCAGCGCGATCATCAGCCCGACCAGGAGCATCCGACGGCTGTGGGGGCGGAAGTAGCTGACGATGCGGCGGACCAGCTCCCGGTCGCCGTAGGTGCGGTCGTACGATTCGGTGTCAAGGCCGTCGAGTACAAAACCCACTTGGCTGTGGCGGAAACAGGTTGACGGGAGGGGAGTGGCCGGCAGACGGGAGAATCGGGCACCGAAGGTGACGGATCTGTCGATCAGATTACGTCGTCTAGTGCGTGTGTGACGTCGATCCACTCCTCGACGGAGAGGCTCTGCGCCCGCCGACGAGGATCGACACCGGCTGACTCCAGCCTGGCCGCCGCCTCGTGCTTGGAGATCCGCTGGCCGAGGCCACTACTCAAGGAGTTGTGGAGCTGCTTGCGGCGTTGAGAGAAGCCCGCCCGGACTACGGTGAAGAACCTGTCGATGTCCTCGGCGGGCAGTGGGGGGTCGGGATGGACGTCCATCTTCACGACGGCCGATTCCACGTCCGGAGACGGGTAGAAGCTCCCCGGCTTGATTCGGAAGAGGAGCTCCGGGTCGGCGTAGAATTGGACGCTCACGGCCAGGACACTCATGTCACCGGGATCGGCCACGATGCGCTTCGCCACCTCGTGCTGGACTGTGATCACCATCTGCTCCGGTCTCGGCCGCGCCTCCAGGAGATGACGGAGGATGGCCGACGTGATGTAGTAGGGGAGATTGGCGACCACTTTGTAGCCGGGGCAGGATGCTTCCTGTCCCCGAGTGGTCTGCTGGATCAGGAGTGCCGGATCGAGGGTCAAGACGTCCCCCTGGATTACTGACACGTTGTCGAAGGTGGACAGTTCGTCCTGCAGAATCGGCACGAGTCGCTGATCTAGCTCGAGGGCAATGACGTGCCCAGCGTCTTGAGCCAGGAACCTGGTCAGGGCGCCGGTGCCGGCTCCGATCTCGAGCACAACGTCCCCGGGCCCGAGCTCAGCGGCGCGGGCAATTCTCTCCAGGATGGTCGGGTCGATGAGGAAGTTCTGCCCCAGAGCCTGGTCTGGCCGCACGTCCCGCTCCCGAAGCAGCCGGCGCACATTCATCGGTGATTCAAGGGAGCCTGTAGTCGATCTGCCCGGCAGGGGGTACGGGGGTGAGGAGATAGACATCGACCCAGCGGTACCACAGCTGCAGATTGCTGTCGTCGAATCCCAGGTCGATCCGTTTGCCCTTGATGGCGCTGCCAGTGTCTCCAGCCAGGCCGACGCCGTAGCCCGGTACGTAGACTTTGCTACCCAAGTCGATGACCCGGGGATCGACGGCGACGATGCCGTGCCTCATGTTTAGACCGGTGGCCGTCCGTCCGTACCAGGCGCTGGACGGGGAGGTGCCGGCAGTGCTGGCTGAGTAGGAGGTGGCGAGCATGCGTATTTTACGCCAGTAGTCGACGGGTCCGGAGGAAGTATTTATGGTGCGCACCACGATCTTCGTCCCGTATCCGTGGACCTTCGTTGTAGGGGCGACGGCGACGTACTCATTCTCTACCGTTCGCGATACCTCGTGACCGTTCTCGAGGCGCACGCGGACGCGGCGCTCTCGCACGCCGGGCGATCCTTCCTGGAGCAGCCGTTGGTGGTCGATCTCAAGATCGGGATCGGGGCGCCACTCGGACTGAAAAGGAATGGGTTCCTGCTCGATCAAGAAGCGCTCGCTCACACGAACGACATCGATGGTCGCGTCGGCGACAACGGCGGCTTCGAGCGGCGGTTCGGTATAGTCCTGTCCGGTCAGCGCGATCCCGAGATCGGCCAGGACAGCGCCGACCTGCTCTCGATGGGTGCGCGTGCGGACCCTCCTGCCGTCCACGTGGACGGTGACCGGGGTCGACCGCTCAAGGACTATGGACATTCCTGCCGATACGCGCGTGTTCATGCCGGGCGTCACACGATCGGCCAGGTAGAGGGTGCGCCCTGCTTGGCGCAAGGCCTCACCCACGGTGGCAGCGGTGGTGTGGAGAGTGATGGCCTCCTCTCCCTCACGCAGGGTAAGAGGGACGGCCCGCTGGACGATCACGCGAACCGGCTCGGCATCAGGCGAGCTGGTTTCAAGATCGCCCTCTACCGTCAATTCGTCGTGGGGGCCCAACGTCACCTGCGCTTCGTGCAGCACGTCGGCGACGGAAGTGGCGTGGGTCTTCAGTGTGGCAGTCTGTCCGTCGACAGAGACGTGGGCAGGCCGGGCATGGTCTATGCGCACGACCATTCCAGGCCGGATCGACCAGTCGGCGGGAGGTACGATGGCGTCCTCGGTGTCCAACTGCACGCCGACGTCGTCGAGCAGCGCCTGGACGGTGTCCTGATGAGTCCGCAACTGGCGCGGTTCTCCGTCGATGACCAAGGTGACGGGCGTGGCTGCGGTGCGATAGCCGACAGCCAGGCTCCCCACGGTGAAGGCCAGCAGGGCGAAGGCTTGCAGCGTGCCGGG
>CAYVCX010000060.1:0-17547 GCA_964450435.1 uncultured Anaerolineales bacterium | reverse complement strand
TCGTCCCCTATGACCCGCGCAGGACTCGAACCTGCAACCAAGGGCTTAAGAGGCCCCTGCTCTTCCAATTGAGCTAGCGGGCCAGCGTGCGATATTATAGTGGGAAGCACTTCTTTGTCAAGGATAGGGGGGCGAGAAGGCGGCGCGCTCCACAGGGCCAGGCACCACCAGAAGGATCTGACGGCGATGGTCTGCGTGCAACGCAGAGGGCCGCGAAGGGGTCGTCGCCTGCTGCCGTCGATGTGGGCGGGCGCGCCTATCGCGTAGTTCAGGAGCGGAGGGCTGAAGGTGCCGGTGGGGCGTCAGAGTGCACGGATCCTGCACCGCCAAGAGGCCTTCGCGTCTCGGAGCTCAGGGATGTCTGATTCAGCTGCGGTGCGGTACCCCGTCAGGTGAGGTCGGTCATACGCTGCCGGTCGAGCCATTGGTCCAGGTCGACCTTGTCGATGCGCCAGAGACGCCCGACTTTGTACGCGGGCAGTTCGCCCTCCTTGATCCAGCGGCGCACCGTGTACACCGAGACCTGAAGCAAGGACGAGACGTCCCTGGGCGTCAGAAACGAGTTCGTCGCCGATTGTACGGGGGTGGTTGGCATAGGAAACTCCGCTAAAGTGAAATGGCACGGCCTGACGCGAACGACTATAATATAGCACGAACTGGCGCAGCTTTGCAATAGGAGGTTCGTACTAATCGGCGGCGCCGTCCGGGCCGAGCCAGAAGGAGAGAAGGGAAGCAGACGCGCCTGGTACCGCGCGAGATTTGGGTAGGGGGTCGAGTGGATCTCGGCACCCCGCGAGCTAGCAGATGGGCACTCCAGCCCAGCCTGGGTCGGATCTGGCACCCCGAGAGGGCAGCATTTCGGGGCAAGGCTGCACGGCTAGGTCCCGGACCCAGCCAGCTTCGCGATCTTCTGGCTGGTCTGGCGCCAGGTGATCTTGGAAAGGCCAAGCTTCTGGCGCAGCTTAGCGGATTCCATCCCCGCCCGATAATCGCGGGCAGCGCTGGTCCAGCGGAGCATCTCGAATGACACGCCCTGGGACAGTTCAGCCCGCTCGGCGACGTCGGAGAGGACGTACTCGAGGTTGCGGGCAGTCCAGGGGAAAAGCGCCTCGGAGATCTCGTACTGGGCGCGGTACTCGGCCAGCACCCCGGGCCACCAGGTGGGCAGACGGACCTTGCGCTCCTTGTGCCTGCGCTGGGGGTTGGCGTAGCGCACCCAGAGCAGCGGCTGAGAGGGGTCGTCGAGGTCGATGTGGTTCAGGGTGATGCTCATGCACTCCCCCTTCTTGATCCCGGTGTGAAGCAGCAACGTCACCAGAAGATGAGGGCGAGCATCGGGGTTATCAGCCCGACGGAGTTTCTCGGTCACCTTGAGGACACGATCGACCTGCTCGTCCGTGAGGACGTCGGGCAGAGGCGTATTCACGGGCTCGTGGACGACGGCGGCGGCGGGATCGCGGGAGAGCACCCCATCCTCGGCGAGCCAGCCAAAGAAGACCTTGAGGGTGGTGATCCGCCGAGCCAGCGACTTGGGATTGCACGGAGCGTCGCGGTCGTTGACCAGCCATTCGGTGAAGCGGGTGAGGTCCCGAGTGGAGATGTCGCCGATAGCTGTCCAACCGCCGATGAAGTCTGCGAGGATGTTCAGGTCGGACTGGAAGGCCTTCCTCGTGTTCTCGGTGAAGCCCTCTCGGTGCATGTAGACATCGAAGGCGTTTCTGGCGGCGCGCAATGAAGACTGAGCAGTCAAGCCCGGCGATGAGTCTGTACTGGCGGTGGTCTGTTCTTCAGGCATGCGGTCTCTCCCCTGTCTGACTTCGTATAGCACCAGTCAGTCCCTATTCTACATCAAGACGACAACGATGTCAAACAGCGATCCAGCGGTTGATGGTAGAAGGGCCCTCAGGTCTTGTCGACGGGGTGAACGATCAGAATGGGCCGCTCGGCAGCGAGCATGATCTGCTCGGCCAGGTCGCTCGACAGGAGCCCTGTGACGCCAGGGGCTGTGTGCGCCCCAACGACTACCAGGTCGAAATCGCTCTCCTTCGCTTCGGAGATGAGCTCATCGACGATCAGGCCGTGTCTCACCAGAGCTCTGGCATCGACACCCTCGCCGCGCAGGATGTCGAGCATCCGCTTCAAGTGGATGCCCTCTCGTGAACCACGTTCCATCAATTCGTCGGCCTCTGCCTCCAGGTCGGCGGCGACGGCGCGTTCTCTCAGGGCCACCTGGGACATAACGTGCAACAGAGCGACAGATGCGTCGAGGGCAACTGCCAGTCTGGCCGTGAAGCGGATTGCTTCCTCGCTGGCCGGGCCGGCGGCAGATCCGACGAGGATGTCGGCGATCTGCTGGCGCTCCCTGCCTTTGACCACGAGCACAGAGGTCGTGGTGCTCTTGAGGATGCTGCATGCCCGGGAACCGGCGACAAGCCGCTTGATGCCTCGTCGCCCTCGGCTGCCGACGACGATCAGGTCGTAGTCGGTGACCTCGGCCTGATCGAGCAACTCTCCGGGCATGGTTCCGGGTCGCCGATGCACGGAGACCGAGACGCCGGCGTCCTGCAGCTTCCGGGCTGCGGCCTCGACCTGTTGGGCGGCCGATCTCGGGCCATCGTCTGGTCCGGCTATGGTCAAGATATCGACGGCGGTGGCCATAAGCGTTGCGATTCGCGTCCCTACGTTCAAGGCTTGACTGCCCAGCGGAGAGCCGTCACTGTAGAGCAGCACTCGCATCTTGTGGTTCATCCTCTCTCTTCTCTCCTGGTCCGTGATAGGTTGCCGAACACGATGGGCGGCGGCTACAATAGAATAAGCGCAATGGGCACCAAGAAGAACAGACCGAGGAAGATGAGGAAGTTCCTTCGACCTTCCAGGGTCCATTCGAGAGCGCCCGACATAAACCGGCTGTAGGGCTTGTACGCCAGCAAGATGATAGGCAGCGACACGATGACGGCGCTAAGCATGTGGATCAGCACCACCGTCACCGCCTGGGGCGCGCCGAGAATGACGGCGGCTGCCAGCGTGTCGATCATGGTCGAGATATTCGCCCCCAGCACATAGGGCATAATGTTCTCCCTTCGGATGTAGCCGCGTGCCGACAGAGGAACGAGGATGCCGATGGAGACCGAGACCGACAGGGTGCACAGCGTTACCAGGAAACCCATAAGAAACATGATCTCGGGCCGGTAGATGAGGCGCGACGGCCGCTCCAGGCCGGCCCTCTCGAACCGGATCTGCGGCAGTGCCTTATCAAACAACTGGAAGCTGACAGTGACGGCGCCAACACCGGCGACAAATAGGCCCCACTGGGGAAGGAATGCGGCCACGGGGTCCATGACCGGATTGAGAATGGAGTTGATGGCCGTGGAGAACTGGACCAGCCACGACCAGTAAACGGCGTCGAGCCACCCTTGCTCCAGTATGTAAATCCCCACCGGCAACGCTGGCAGCTGAACCGAGGCGGTGAGGAGGAGGGAGAGGATGCCGGTTGAGAGCACGGTCCAGCGCTCGTGCCCGCGCAGGGTGTAGATGAACCCGAGGATGAGGACGATGAGGGAAGCGCCGAGCCGGGATCCGCTGATCATGGCGAAGGTCTGGACCGGCGTGAGTGCTTCGACGCTGACGAAAGCCACTGCTATGGCCGCGACGGGCGAGCCGCTCAGCACGACGTAGGCCATGAGCCAGCCGAGTCCCAGGGAGTCGGCGGCGTGCTTGATATCGAGGTGCTGGCGAAGGAATGGTGTGAGGCCCTGGGCTCCCGATTTCATCATCTCCAGGGCGAAGAGGAAGAGCAGGAGCGCGACCAACGCCACCCCCAGCTGTTTGAGTCTGGTGATCCAATGTCCTCTCTCCTGGGACATCTGGCGAGCTCCTCTCACGTCGTTCCTCTCACTTCCCGGGCCAACCGGTCGAAGAAGGCGACCATATAGCCGTGGCGGGATGCAGCCATGGCACGGCCCGTAGGCGTGTAGAGACAATCCCGGATGCGGGCCAGCTTGAACACAAACTCGTGGACCGGGGTGTGGAGCTCGCTATCATCTCCTTCTGTCTGCCAGCGGTCAAGATTGATGGATTCGATGGGAGCCCAGAGGCGCTGTCCGTGGGCACCACCGTAGGCGAAGGCTCGAGCTACCCCTACCGCCCCGATGGCATCGAGTTTGTCGGCGTCGAAGAGGACCTGGGCCTCAAGGGAGGATGGATCCGGCCCGGTACGGAAACGGTGGGCTGCGATAGCGCGGGTTATGGCTTCGACCGCCGGGCCAGGGTGATGGGCCAGAATCTCCCGAGCACGCTGCGCGGCGGCTGCCGCGTGGTCGGCCCCGGCCGCCTCTGCCTCACGGCGACCGAGGTCGTGGAGCAGGACGGCGGCTCGTACTAGGCCCAGGTCAGCGCCTTCGGCGCTGCCGATGCGCTCTGCGAGGTTGAGTACGCGGAGCACGTGGTCGAAGTCGTGAACGGCGTCGGTGCCCGCGTACAGGGGCCTGACTTCATCGACTGAAATCACGGGCAGGCTTCAGGTGCTCTGGAGTGCTTCCCGCAAATCGCGGCTGATGGAGAGAAGCTGGTAGGCCTCGTTCACGTCTCGGCTGGTGAGCAGGCCGGCAAAATGGCCGCCCTCAGCCACGGGCAGCGCGTCGACGCCAGCCTGCTGCATGCGCTGATGCACCTCGAAGAGACCGTCGTCCACGTGCAGAGTGGAGAAATCTGTCCTCATCACCTCCCGAACAGGCGTGTCTGGCTGGCGCATCTTGAGCGAGCGAATGATGTCGGTGTGGGTCAGCAGACCCACGATCTGGCCCTCATCGCAGACCGGGAAATCGGACTGGAAGCTTTCGAGCGTGAGGTCGGCGGCGCGGCTGACGGGATCGTCGGGGGAGATGGCCTGGACGTTGCGGGAGAAAGCCTGGCGCACCTTCATACCCTCGAGGATGGCCTGTATGCGCATCATGCGGCCCTCCTGGGCTGCGCCGGAGTACACGAAGATGGCGATGAGGATCCAGATGAGGTTTCCCGTCAATAACCCACCCAACCCCAGGAGCCAGGCGAATCCCTGTCCAATGCGAACTGCGACATCCGTGGCCTGAGCCTGGGGTATGACCGTCGCCAGAAGCGAGCGGAGCACGCGCCCGCCATCCATAGGAAAGGCCGGAATGAGGTTGAAGGCAGCCAGGGCAAGGTTGGTCAGGAGTAGATATGGGAGCGTATCGGCCCAGCCCAACGTCATTGGATCTGTGAGGACCCTGCGCAGGCCGGAGAATAGGCTCGTGCGGGTGAAGAGACTTAGTAGACCTAACAGAAATGCGATGACCACGTTGCTCAGCGGGCCGGCGATGGCCATCAGGAACTCTTCACCTGGACGCTCGGGCATCTCTTCGATCTGCGAGACTCCACCCAGTGGCAATAGGACGATGTCCTTCACCGGATAACCCATCCAGGTTGAGGTCAAACTGTGGGCGAGCTCGTGGATGACGACGCAGGCGAACAGCAGGAGGGTAACGACCACCCCGAACGCAGCGCCGGCGAGCGCAAACCCATCTCCGCCGAGAAGGCCAAACTGCACCGCCGCCCAGACCAGAATCAGCGGGAACGTGATATGCACCTTAATCTCGATGCCTTGAACGGTGAACAGTCTGAAGCTGGTCATGGTGGCGTCTCCTTACAGAACTCGCGTTGCAGTGTTCAAGCGTCCTCTCGTCGGGATGACCGGCGCTCGCCAGCCCTTTGGGAGGCCTCGAACACCTATCGACATCATAGCACAGCGGATGATGCGTGTCAATGGGGTCAGCCAGTACACGGACTTCAGGTCACGCTTTCCTGCGTCTCTGCGACCACCCTATCCACCACGGCCTGGAGATCACCTGAGCGTTGGTAGACGGCCAGCTGACGGTCGGCGCTGGTGCCGTCGCGCAGGATGGTGTAGACGTATTCAATCTCCTCCCGGCTCCCCAGTTCGTCCACGACATCGTCGACCCACTCCAGGATTTCCTCCATGAGGACGGGAAACGACACTTCTCTCTTCTTGCCGAAGTCAATCAGCTTTCCCCCGGTGCCGTAGCGCAGAGCTCGCCACTTGTTCTCGTCGATGAGGTGCTTGCGGTAGGGCCGCCACGACTGGTTGACCTTTCGAAGCTGCACGAGCTTGGCCGCAATAGCTTGCACCAGAGCGACCAGGCAGAGAGTTTCCTCGATGCGGGTGCACATATCGGGGATGCGAACCTCCAACGTGGGGAACTTCTCGCTGGGACGCACGTCCCACCAGATGTGGGTCGGCTCGGCGATGCTGCCGGTGGTCAGCAGCGTATCGGCGTAGCGGCGGTAGCTGGCATGCGACTCGAACCGTTGTGGGATCCCGGTGCGCGGCAGGTTCTCAAAGACGACGCTCCGGTACGACTTCAGACCAGTGTCGCGACCGTGCCAGAACGGAGAGCTGGTAGAGAGGGCGAGCAGGTGGGGGAGAAAATAGCGAAGCTGGTTCATCACGTCGATCAGCAACTCCTGGTCCTCGATGCCAATATGGACGTGCATACCGAAGACCAGCAGTTGACGTCCCACGTCCTGCAGGAAGCGGATCAACTCCGGGTAGCGGCCGAAGGGTGAGACGCGCTGCTTGACCCAGGAGGAAAAGGGATGCGTTCCCGCTGCAGCCACCCACAGCCCGGCCTCCTCTGCCAGCTGCAGTATGGAACGGCGAATTCGGATCAGCTCAATGCGGGCCTCTTTGATGTCCCGGCAGACCTGGGTCCCGGCCTCGATCTGAGACTGGAGGAACTCGGGCCGGAGCTGATCCGGCAGGATGGCCGTTCCCTGTTCGAGAAACTGCTGCACGTACGAGCGCAGCTCTCGCGTGTGGGGGTCGATGATCTGATACTCTTCTTCGATGCCGATGTTCAGCGATGGTTCAATCATGGGTGCCTTATACGGCTGCAATTATAGCACATCGTCCCCGGGGTCCAATTGTGACGAGATCAGCGTGTTGGCCGAGACCGCCGGAACTCGTGGGGTTGCTCATAGCCCCGGAGCATAGTACAATCCGGCCAAGAACTGTGGGAGGAGAACCATGACAGACACCGACCGACGCGATATCTTGCGCATCGTTACGGACAGCAGTTGCGACCTGCCGCGCGAGATTCTGAACCGCTTCAAGATTGCCGTTGTCCCTCTCGTAGTGAGTTTTGGCACCGAGAGTTACTTCGATCTGGAGCTGTCTCCCGAGGCGTTCTGGAAGAAGGCAGCCGAGCTGACTGCTCCACAGACCTCGCAGCCTTCCCCCGGTGTGTTTGATGAGGTCTTTGAGGGGCTGGTAGGGCGAGGGAAGCAGGTGATCTGCGTCACCCTCACGGGCAAGCACAGCGGGACGGCGGACACTGCGCGGCTGGCAGGTCGGCGATTTGGCGAGGCGGTGCGGATCTTCGACTCGCACTCGCTCTCGTTGGGTGTCGGCTTCCAGGTCTTGGGGGCAGCGCAAGCCGCCGCTGCTGGCTGTTCGGTGGATGAGGTCGTATCCCTGCTGGAGAACCTGCGGTCGCGAGTCCGGGAGATGGTAGTGCTGGACACGCTGGAGAGCGTACGGAGGGGAGGGCGCGCCGATGGTTTTATCCGCGTTGTCGATCGTATGACGCGCATGTTGAGGATCAAGCCGATTGTGGGCTTCCAGGACGGACGGCTGCAGCTCCTGGGCATTGCGCGATCGTTCCGGAGCGCCTTAGACCGCGTTTTGGACATGGTCGAAGAGGTAGGGGCGCTGGAGCACCTGGGGGTGGTGCATGCCCGCAACCGGGAGAAGGCCCTGGAGCTGGCTGATCGCCTGGCGGAGCGCACCGGTTTTCCCCGAGGAGAGATCCTGGTGCGGGAGGCGGGGGCCGTGGTGTCCTCGCACGCTGGCTCCGGCGCAGTGGGTGTCTTCGTAATGGCGAGGGGACCGCGGGGAGGATGCGCGTGAGGAGCTGGTTCGGCGCGTCGGCCTCTCTCATCGACCAAGTGGCCATTGTCACCGGTGCCTCCAGCGGCATCGGGCGCGTGACCGCCCTGGCCCTGGCCGAGGCAGGGGCTCATCTGTCGCTGGCTGCCCGCACGGAATCGGCCCTGCACGAGGTGGCCGATGAAGTCCGCTCGCGGGGGCGAGAGGCACTGGTGGCGCCCACAGACGTGACCCGCAGGGATCAGGTGGACTCCATGGTAGCCGAGACGGTGGCCTGCTGGGGACGGGTCGACATTCTGGTAGCAAACGCTGGCGCCTACGTGCGATCGCCGGTTCGAGAGCTGACGGTCGAGGAGATGAGGCGGTCGATGGCGGTGAACTTCTACGGTGCGCTCTACGCGGTGCTCGCCGTTCAGCCCCACATGCTGGAGCAGGGGAGCGGGCATATCGTGCTTGTCTCGTCGCTGGATGGGAAGAAAGGGTTCCCCCGCGATGCTCCATACGCGGCAGCCAAGTTCGCCTTGACCGGCTACGGGGACGTGCTACGGCAGGAGCTGCACGACAGCGGCGTGAGGGTAACCACCATCTTCCCAGGCCGTGTGGATACCCCCCTGATCGAGACCCTGAAGGTGCCCTGGATATCGCCAAAGATACCGCCGCAGGCGGTGGCGCGGGCCATTGTAGGCGCCGTTCAGCGGCCCAGGCCAGAGGTGATCATCCCTTTCCGGTGCCGAGCCCTGCACCTGGTGAACGTAATCTCCCCCCGCCTTGGTGACTGGTTGGTGCGCAGGTTTCACATCGAAGGGTGGGAGATGGAGCAGGCGGAAGAGTAGGGTGTGCAGAAGGACGGTCTGAGCTGGATAGAGAACGTGTTGGAGATGGTCTTCGAGACTGCCTCGGGCGGGTATGGTTGGAGGGGTTTGGAGGGACGCTGTTGTGGTGGGGGGGGAAATGCAGGTCATGAGTGCTGACGTCAACGGACTTCCCAGGGACAGGCCGGTCCACGGATGGCTGCGCGATCTCAACGTCAGTTTCGTGCCGGTCCCCGAGGAGCCGGTACTTGAACAGGTGGCCGCCGGCCTGCTGGAAGGATTCCGCAGCCAGGGGCACGCGGTGCTGTCCAGTCCTGCTGCAGACACGGATGTGATCATGACCACGGCCCGGTTCGGGGAACCGCTCAACTGGCGAAGGGCGCTGCTCTTTACGGCCCGGCGGCGATTCGACCTGACACAGACGCCCACCATCTACACGCTGGTTCACATGCAGCGAGGTGAACTCGAGCGGGCTTTGGCGAACCTGCGCACAATCCTTTCCAAATCCCCGCCCGATCCAGCCGACTATGACTTCCCGGGGCTGGCTGAAGAAGCGTATGAGGTGCTGTTCGAGCAAGGCCGGCGAGGTGGACCGATCCTCGCCCTGGAGCGCATCATTCAGAGCCAGGCCAAGTGCATCGACGTGCTGCTGGTGGTCGGGGACGAACGACCCGAAGAGGCCTATCTCTTCAACCTGGTCGGGGCCCATCCACGTATCCCGGCGGGCAATCTTGATGCATTCTATCAGGACATCGTGACTCGCATTGTCACCGCCGAGAGCACGCATGAGGTGACCGGACACGTGCCAACCGGTGACACCATCTCACGGGGGGTCTGGGAAGGATTGACCACGCCAGGGGAGATGTGCGAGGCGGGGAGCGAGCTTGGGCTACGTGACTTCTTCACGGAGATGGTTCGTATCGCTGATCTGGTCAACGTGCCGGCGGTGGCGGATGCGGTCTCAAGCCAGTACAGCGAGGGGTGCTTCTCGACCTGGGACCCCGATCTGGACGCACTGATCGCGACGGTCACGGGAAGCGCTCGCCCGGTATACAAGGGGAGCATCACAGAGGAGGACTTGACGGTCATCGTCGGCCTGCGCCCGGACGGGGGCGGGGCGCTGGTTCGTCACGTGGAGGGGATGCCGAAGGCGCCGCCGTCCTCTGAGGCGGTGGAGATGATTGCCATGGACGAGCCTCTGCCCAGGGTGACGTTGGGCAACGCCTGGGAGACCTCTGCCGAGGTCCCGGTGGTGCGCTCCAAGCTGCACGGGCATCGGGGGATCCGCGCGTACGATGAGGGGGCGGTGGAATATGTGCCCATGGCGCCAGCGTTTCACCACTACCCGGTGACGTGCGCGACGGAAGCTCAGGCGCAGGGGATCGTGGATGCCTTCTCGCGGGCCGATGCCCTGCAGAACCCGGACGACCCACGGCAGGTGGTGTTCACGCTTCTACCCGGACATGGGGCCGTCATCGTCGAGAAGTGGGTTCCCGGGACTGCGCCTTTTCAGACGATCTGGGAGGCCATGGACCAGGGGCTTCTCGAGGTCGACAGTCGAGTCCCCCAAGGGCCTGTTGCGTATGCACTGGGCGATTCTGGGAGGATGGAGCTGCGGGAGGTTGGGGCGCCATTGGATGCGGGAGGCGCGACGACCTGACGGTTGAGGGAAGGGTGATGGCCTACGACGTCGATCCGCGCATTGCCGAGATCTACGACCAGGTGGAGACATCCGTCGACGACGTGGTCCTCATCCAGACCCTTATCGGCGAGCGCGGGCCTCTCAAGATATTGGAACCCTTCTGCGGCACTGGTCGCATTCTGATACCGCTGTTGAGCGCCGGGCACGAGCTGGTGGGAATCGACCAGTCGGCGGCGATGCTCGGCAGAGCTCGGGCGAAGATCGAACGGCTACCGGCGGAGGTGCAGCACCGGGTGAGGCTCATTGAGGCCGACGTGGCGCGTGGGGGCTGCCCCGGGGGTTTCGATGTGGTGATCCTCGGGAGGAACTGCTTTTACGAGCTGGCGACGCCGGGGGGTCAGGAACGGTGCATTATCTTCGCGGCCGAGGCGCTCAATCCTGGCGGCGCCGTGTACGTCGATAACGATCACATAGAGGGGGAGCTCCACGAATCGTGGCGGCAGCCAGGGGTGAAAGATGCCTTTCCCAGCGGGGGTGCCGCGACGGTACCCGCGTCAAGGGCTGGATCGAGACCACGTGGTACGATGCGCCTGCAAGACTGGTCAGGTTCTGCCTCCGGGTCAGACTCACCGTGCCTGACGGCGAGATGATCGAGAAGGAATACACGCAGCGGAAGCACCCGGCGAGCACGTTGGAGGTCGAGTCGTGGCTGACAGCCCACGGTTACGTCGTTGAGGAGCTCTATGGCGATCGGGCGGGAACGCCGTACAGCGAGTCATCTGAGCGGGCGATTTTCTGGGCCAGAAGATGATAGCGTGAATGGGGACCGTCGCGCTTGTTGTTACTGCTGGCCTAAACCGGGACCGAAATCTGACCGCGGGCAATGGCCTGCCGTTCGCTGCTCGGTGGAGTGATATATGAGAATCGTGTTGCCCATGCCTCGTAACGGGGGGTCCAGTGCGACTCCCGGAAGCGCTTTCAGAGGAGTCCGAGGGCCTCCGCGATTCCCATCGATCAGATTGGCTGGAAGGAGAAGGCTGAGGCGAAGCTCTTTTGGGAAGGACGTCCTGGTGGCGAAGGTGGCGGAGACCGAATCCAGTAGGATGGTTGGGCGCGTTGGCGTACCCCATCGTCCGGAGGCGACTCACGGGTCGATTCTGGTGGAGGCAGGGTGCCGGGCCGGAGGCGAGGCCTGGGACGGCAGCTAATCGAAGGGGCGTTCGAGGAACTACTGGAAGGGCTTTGGGTAGAGGCGTGGGGGGGCTTCCCTCAACGACGTTTCGCTGACCGCGATGCCACGTCTGGGACTTGAGCGTGGATGCCAGATCAGAGACCGGGGGCGAACGGTGCACGTGTCCGCCCGGAAGTCGGAGGCGGCGGAATGGTAGAAGGAGGGACACGCCGAATTCTGCGGCCGGGTGACGAGAGGGCCTTGGAGGCTTTTCTGCTTCCTCGTATTGCACGCTCGATGTTTCTGCTCGGCAACATGCGCGCAGCAGGACTAGCTGACCAGGGGGAGCCGTACCAGGGGACGTACGCTGCCGCGTTTGCAGGGGGAGAGATTGTTGGCGTGGTGGCCCACTACTGGAATAATGCCTTGATCTTCCAAGCCCCGAGTCACCTGAATGATCTCTGGAGAATGGCTGTGACGGCATCCGGTCGGCCTATCGGAGGCCTCATCGGTCCCAGTGAGCAGGTGGATATTGCTAGGGAGTCTCTCGAGATTGACGAGTCCCGCCTGCAGCTTGATGAAACGGAATGGCTGTACAAGCTCGGGCTGGAGGAGCTGGTCGTGCCGGATGCGTTGGCCTCCAGACACGTCGTGGGGCGACGAGCAGAACGTGGGGATGTGGAGGTTCTGACCGCGTGGCGAGTCGCCTACGCTGCGGAAGCGCTAGGTGAGCCCGTTACGATCGAGTCGCGAGAGAAGGCTCGCTCTGGTGTACAGCGCCTGGTGCAGGAGAAGCGCACCTGGATACTGGAGGTTCGGGGTGTTGCGGTGGCCTGCAGTTCGTTTAACACGGCGACTGAGGAAGCGGTTCAGGTCGGCGGCGTCTGGACGCCTCCGGATCACCGAAACCGGGGCTACGGTCGCGCTGTCGTGGCGGCTTCGCTGATCGATGCGCGTAACGACGGGGTGGAGGCGGCTGTCCTGTTTACAGGCCGGGAGAACGTCGCTGCTCAGAGAGCCTACGAGGCTCTGGGGTTTTATCTCATCGATACCTACTGCATGGTGCTGTTGGATCCTCCGCTGGATAGAGACGTGGTTCTTCAAACCCATCCGGCAAGCGAATCAGGATGTGAGTCGAATGACTGAGAAGGTACTGGTCGTAGAAGACGAGCCCACCCTCGTGGAGACGTTGGAGTACAACCTGTCGCGCCAGGGGTACGAAGTTCTGACGGCAATGGACGGGCACGAAGCGCTGGCGATAGCCAGGGAAGAGCATCCTGATCTGGTTGTGCTCGACCTGATGTTGCCAGGTATCGATGGGATGGAGGTGTGCCGCGTGCTACGCCAGGAGATGAGCGTGCCCATCCTGATGCTCACGGCCCGCGACGAGGAGGTCGATAAGGTCGTCGGTCTCGAGGTCGGCGCCGACGATTACATGACGAAGCCCTTCAGCATGCGGGAGCTGATGGCCCGGGTCAAGGCTCTTCTGCGGCGTGAGCGGCTGATCCGCGAGAAACTCTCGGCGGAGGAAAGGGTCGTCGACCGGGAGACGCTGACCTGCGGAGATCTTACCATTGACATGTCCCGTCGTGAGGTGACGCGCAACGGCGAAATCCTGCACCTGAAGCCACGGGAGTACGAGCTGTTGGTGTTCCTGGCGCGACACCGTGGCATGGTGCTGTCCCGGGATCTGATCCTGGAGCGCGTCTGGGGCTGGGACTATGACGGAGGGAGCCGCACGGTGGACGTACACATACACTGGCTGAGAGAGAGGATCGAGCCAGATCCCAGCAAGCCCACACGGATTGTTACGGTGCGGGGCGTCGGCTATCGCTTCGAGGGGTAGCGACCGGAGACCCGTGACTCCCCATCTCGGTCTCTGAATTCGCAGGAGGAGAGCCACATGTTCCGCAGCCTCCGCTGGCGCATCGCCATTCCCTATCTCATCCTGATTCTGCTGACGATGGGCGGGCTGTCTGTCTACCTCTCCGATCTCGTTCGGCAGTCGCACCTGACGGATCTGCGGGAGAAGCTGACGGCCGAGGCGCGCCTGATTGGAGACGCCGTGGCGACAACGGCGGAGTGGGGCGAGGTCGGAGGTGACCTGGGTGCCCAGGCTCGGTACTACAGGGATCTTCTCGACGCCAGGGTCACGTTCGTCACCGCCGATGGGACTGTGGTAGGCGATTCGCACGCCGAACCGGCTGATATGGACAACCATCTGCGCCGTGTGGAGATACAACAGGCGCTAACTGCCGGGCAAGGCAGCAGCACCCGCTTCAGCCGAACGATGGGCTTCGAGATGATGTACGCCGCAGTTCCGGTCAGGGCTGGCGAAGATGTTGTGGGCTTCGCCCGAGTAGCGCTGCCGGTGAGCCAGATTGAGGCGCAGGTGGTACGCCTCCGTCGGGTGACCCTCCTTGCTGCTGTGATTGCGGCGCTGGCCGCGGGGGTTCTGGCGATCGTCATAGCGGAGCGGATTGCGCAGCCGGTGCGGCGACTGACGGGGGTGGTCCGTCGTATGACGGCAGGTGATCTGGACGCCCGTCTCTTGCCTGCGACGCAGGACGAGATTGGCGAGCTGACCCGTTCGTTCAACCAGATGGCCAATCGTCTGAGAGAGACGATCAACTCGGTGACGGAGCAGCAGAATCGCCTGTCTGCTGTCTTGGACAACATGGCGGACGGAGTGCTTATCACGGATGATCAGGGGTTGGTACGTCTGATCAATCCGGCGGCGGCTACGTTTCTCGGCACGGATGTCGAGCGGGCGTTGGGTCGTTCGTTCGCGCGAGCTGCGCGCGATCATCGCATCATCGAGCTGTGGCGACGATGCTATGGGGAACGCGTGGAGCAAGTCGAGCCGGTGGAGATGGATCGCTGGGAGGCATTTCTGCAGGTGATCGTCACTCCGCTGCACGAGAGCGGGGATCGATCCTGTCTGGTCATCCTTCAGGATCTGACCCGCGTTCGTCGGCTGGAGACGGTGCGGCGGGACTTCATCAGCAACATCTCCCACGAGTTGCGGACCCCGATGGCCTCGCTGAAGGCGCTGGTTGACACCCTACGTGACGGCGCGTTGGAGGACCCGCCAGCGGCAGAGCGTTTCCTGGATCGCATGGATGTAGAGGTGGACACGCTGACGCAGGTGGTGCAGGAGTTGCTTCAGCTTTCTCGCATCGAGTCCGGGCGGGCGCCGCTCCGCCTGGAGCCGATCAGCGCGGCCGACGTGGTCATCCCACCGGTCGAGCGGCTGCGCCCCCAGGCAGAGCGGGCCAAGGTGAGCCTGAGCATAGCGGTCTCTTCGGATCCGCCGGCAGTGCTCGCCGACAGAGATCGAATCCAGCAAGTGGTGACGAACCTGGTGCACAACGCCATCAAGTTCACGCCGGCACAAGGGGCGATTCGCGTGGCGGTACGCGAGCTGGACGTGACCGAGAGTGGGCAGGGGCATCCAGTGCTGGCGGGTCTGGAAGCTGCTCAACTGGAACCGGGAGAGTGGATGCTCATCACCGTCACAGACACGGGCGTGGGCATCCCCAGCGAGGACCTGCCCCGCATCTTCGAGCGCTTCTACAAAGCGGACCGAGCGCGCAGCGGTGGTGGCACCGGGCTGGGGCTCGCCATCGCCAAGCACATCGTGCAGGCGCACGACGGACGCATCTGGGCCGAGAGCGTAGAGGATCAAGGATCGTCCTTCCACGTCGCTCTCCCCGCGTTAACCTCGCATTAACGGACCTGTAACACCTTCTTAAACGCTTCCCAAAACGCTCTTAAGATAGGCGTGCTATGATGCGCTCTGTCGATGGGCGAGCTTGTTCGCCCGTGTCGGTGGAAAGGCCGGCGAATCGTCTGAGCCCCTCCGCGGGCTTCGTATGTTGGCCGATGAACAGAAGTCGGGGTTGGACAATGACCAAAACCAAATCGCGGCACGCTTCTCGTGCTAGCTTGGACAGGATGCTGGCTCAGGGCTGGAAGGTCGAGCCCCCCGTCTATGCACGCCCGCGCTGGAAGTTGTCCTTGAACTCGAACCGAAAGAACACCTATCACTTCGTCCTCTGGCGCGAGAAGCAGGTTCACCTTATCAGTGTTCCTGAGGGCCCTGATATTCGACAATTCCTAGCCGACCACGAGATACCCGTCGACCACGTTTGAAAGCGTCGTATTCTTATAAGCAGATGTGTTACTAATACCAAAGGAGAAGATAGAGGAAATGTCTACGCGACGTAAGAAGCTCAGTGTACTGCTGGCAGGGTTGCTGATGGTGACTCTGCTTGCGATGACTGTGGGTTGCCAGCAAGCGACTCCAACAGAAGAGCCTGCAGAGGAACCGACAGGGGCTCCGACAGAGGCGCCAACCGAAGCATCCGGAGAGGCTGGCCGGCAGTTGCAGATTGCGGGCTCGTCGACGGTGCAGCCGCTGGCGCAGTCGCTGGCCGAGGCTTTCACGGAGATGCACCCGGACGTCGAGATCGACGTACAGGGTGGTGGGTCCAGCGTAGGCGTGAAGTCGGCGGCCGAAGGGACGACGCCGATTGGGAACGCCTCGCGGGCGCTGAAGGACTCGGAGATGGAGGAGTTCCCGGACCTGATCGCGCACACCATCGCTCGAGACGGGATTGCGATTGTGGTGCACCCGGAGGTGCCGGTGGACGGGCTGAGCCTGGACGAGGCGCAGCAGATCTTCGCGGGTGAGATCACGAACTGGAGCGAGGTCGGCGGGCCGGACGAGAACATCGTGGTGGTGAGCCGAGAGGAGGGCTCGGGGACGCGCGGCGCCTTCGAGGATATGGTGATGGGGGAGGCACTGATCGTGGACACGGCGCTGCTACAGCCTTCGAACGGCGCGGTGAAGACGACGGTGGCGAGCACGCCGCTCTCGATCGGCTACATCTCCTTCGGGTACCTGGACGACAGCGTGAAGGCGCTGGCGATTGACGGGGTGGAGCCGACGGTGGCGAACGCGCAGAGCGACGAGTATCCGGTAGTGCGGCCGCTGAACATGGTGACCAAGGGAGAGCCGACGGGGTTGGCGAAGGATTTCCTGGACTTCATCATGAGCGCTGACGGTCAGGCGATCGTGGCTGAGGAGTACATCCCGGTGTCCGGTGGCGTAGCGGAGTCCGGAGAGGAAGGCGAGGCGGAGGCCGAGCTTTCGGGGCAGTTGCAGATTGCGGGCTCGTCGACGGTGCAGCCGCTGGCGCAATCGCTGGCCGAGGCTTTCACGGGGATGCACCCGGACGTCGAGATCGACGTACAGGGTGGTGGGTCCAGCGTGGGCGTGAAGTCGGCGGCCGAGGGGACGACGCCGATCGGGAACGCCTCGCGGGCGCTGAAGGACTCGGAGATGGAGGAGTTCCCGGACCTGATCGCGCACACCATCGCTCGAGACGGGATTGCGATTGTGGTGCACCCGGAGGTGCCGGTGGACGGGCTGAGCCTGGACGAGGCGCAGCAGATCTTCGCGGGTGAGATCACGAACTGGAGCGAGGTCGGCGGGCCGGACGAGAACATCGTGGTGGTGAGCCGAGAGGAGGGCTCGGGGACGCGCGGCGCCTTCGAGGATATGGTGATGGGGGAGGCACTGATCGTGGACACGGCGCTGCTACAGCCTTCGAACGGCGCGGTGAAGACGACGGTGGCGAGCACGCCGCTCTCGATCGGCTACATCTCCTTCGGGTACCTGGACGACAGCGTGAAGGCGCTGGCGATTGACGGGGTGGAGCCGACGGTGGCGAACGCGCAGAGCGACGAGTATCCGGTGGTGCGGCCGTTGAACATGGTGACCAAGGGGGAGCCGACGGGGTTGGCGAAGGCTTTCCTGGACTTCATCATGAGCGCCGAGGGCCAGACGATCGTGGCTGAGGAGTACATCGCGGTCAAATAGACTTTGCTTGATCCTGGAACTTAGGTGCGATGTGCCCCCGGGCACATCGCACTTCTTCGGCGTGCCAGGCATGCCTTGTGTCTAGGAGGTGAGAGTCCTCCGCGGGCCTTAGTG
>CAYVCX010000059.1:0-17858 GCA_964450435.1 uncultured Anaerolineales bacterium | reverse complement strand
GACAGCGCCAGCACAGCGTCTGCCGCGTATGGGATCGGTCGCGGCGGCTGGCGAGAAAACCTGATCAACCCGTGGCACATCAGGTTCGCGGGGCAATCTGTGGAGCCGCGGGTCGACCCCGTCCAAGCCAGCCGGGTCAGAGCTGCCCTGGAGGAACTGGCCTCCCAGGTTCACGTACCTCCCACTGATGCCCGGCTGGAGATCAGCCGGGAAGGGGTGAAGGCAACGCCCGGGAAACCAGGGGAGACGCTCGACGTGGAGAAGAGCGCCACGAGAGTGCTCCAGGGGCTGGCCGACGGCGCCAGGGAGATCGAGTTGGAGGTGGTCGGTGTGCCCGCAGGGCTCTCCGAGCCGGAGCCGGCCCGCACGCTGGCGGAGTCGCTACTGGCGGAACCCTTCACCCTGATCGTCGACGACCCCCTGACCGACTACTGGCGCGAGTTCCGGGTACCGGCAGAGCAGCTGGCGACCTGGTTGGTGACGCGGACCACGGACAGCCACATACTGCTCGAGGTGGACAGAAAATCGGTGCAGGCGTGGTTGGACGATGTGGGGGCAGAGCTGGGCCCTGAGCGGGTCCTGGACGAGGATGAGACCCTGACACGTACTGTGGCGGCGCTGGAGGCCGGAGAGCACCGAGCGGAGGGCGCGGTTCGGCATCCACCGAGCCAGTACGTCGTTCAACCCGGCGACGCGCTGTTCGACATCGCTTACCGCAACGGTTTCCCACAGTGGCGACTGGAGGAGGCGAATCCCCACGTAGAACCCGATGAGCTGCTCATTGGCACCGAGCTGACCATCCCCTCTATAGACGTCCTGTTCCCAGAACCGCTGGTGCCGGGAAAGCACATTGCGATCGACCTGCGCGAGCAGCGGCTGCGCGCCTACGAACAGGACGAAGTGGTCTACGATTTCCCCTGCTCGACGGGTATGAGGGGCACACCGACCCTCGCAGGGCAGTTCCAGATCCTGTTCAAGGAACCGGATGCATACGCCCAGCGGTGGAGTCTGGAGATGCCGTATTTCATGGCCATCTACTACGACGGCCCCGGGTTCGCCAATGGCATTCACGAGCTGCCCATCAGTGCAGGGGGACAGCGACTCTGGGCCAGCGTCCTTGGGCATCCAGCCTCGTATGGATGCATCATCCTCGACGTCGGCGATGCAGAGGAGCTGTACAACTGGGCGCCGGTGGGGACGCTGGTGCGCATCGAAGGCGTGGCCCCCGGCACGGCGGACGACAGTGACGCAACCGGAGAGGAACAGCCATAGACGGACATCGGTCCTTGCCCGACGGCACCGGTGGGGTACAATGGTGCCCATGAACTCGAAAGCCCGGCCGCTCGTCGCCCTGCTCCTGGCGCTGACCATCGTCCTCTATCTTGGCATCGGCACGCTGTACGCCGTGCTGACGCCGGTCTGGCAGGTACCCGACGAGCCGGCCCACTACAACTACGTGCGTGCGCTGGCCGAGGGTCGCGGCTTCCCGGTTCTCGAGCCCGGGGACTACGACCAGGAATACCTGGGGCAGCTCACGTCCCAGGGCTTCCCCGCGGACCTGCCGGTCGACGCCCTGGGTTACGAGGCGCATCAACCGCCGCTGTACTACCTGCTGGCAGCGCCGATCTACAGGCTCGCCGATGGCGCCGTGCTGTCCCTGCGTATGTTCTCGGTATTACTGGGCGCGGGTGTGTTGATCGCGGCCTTTGGCACCGTGAGCAGCGTGTTCCCGGGCCGTCCGGAGTTGGGACTGATGGCCGCCGCCTTCATCGCCTACATCCCCCAGCACCTGGCGATGACGGCGGGGGTGAACAACGATACCCTGGCCGAGCTGATTGTCGGAGGCACATTGTGGACGCTGGTGGCGTACGTGGGCCGAGGGGGCCAGCGGTGCGCCGACCTGGGCAAGAGGGAGGAGAAGCCGTGGCACGTGGGCCTTCTCCTCGCGGCGGCATTATTGACGAAGACCACGGCCTACGTGCTCATCGGCGTGGCCGTGGGCGCCGTCGTCATTCGCGGCCATCGTGAGCGAAGGAAGCTGTCGTGGTTGGCCAGGCAGCTCACATGGACGCTGATGCCGGCTGTGCTGCTGTCGGCCCCCTGGTTCATCCGGAATGGGCTGGCGTACGGGTGGCACGACCCGCTGGGACTGGCGCGGCACAAGGCCGTCGTCGTGGGTCAGCCTCGCACCCACGAGTGGTTGAGCACCTATGGATGGGATGGCCTCATCGCGCGGCTGGTGCGCACGACATTTCAGAGCTTCTGGGGTCAGTTCGGATGGATGGCCGTACCCCTGCCAGGTCGATTCTACCAGGCGCTGGCTCTGCTCTCAGTGCTCCTGCTCGCAGGATTTCTGGTCTGGCTGAGCCGCGGGCGCCGAGCGTGCGTCACGGGCCCGCTGATCCACCACCCTATCAGCCTGCTGGCCATGTCGGCCTCGCTGACCTTCCTGGCCTATGGGTGGTACAACCTGACCTTTGTGCAGCACCAGGGGCGCTATCTCTATCCCGCACTCATCCCGCTGGCCACGGCCGCCGCGTTGGGGCTGGATACACTCACGAAACCAATCCCGGCAACCCTCCGCCGCTGGGTGCTGCCGGCTTTCTTCGCTGCCCTGGCGACATTCGCGCTTTACTGCCTGTTCTGGGTCGTTGTTCCAAATCTGTGAGGTGAGGCATGAGTGAAATCGAAGCTGGATTGACGGGCGAGATAGAGATGACAGTAACGGAGAATGATACGGCCGAGCGATGGGGCAGCGGGCTGGTACCGGTCCTCGGCACGCCCGCGCTGGTGGGGATCATGGAGAATGCGGCGGTGAGGGCATTGAGCGGCCGCCTACCAGCAGATCAGACCTCGGTGGGCGGACGGATGGACGTCCGGCATCTGGCTCCGACGCCGGTGGGGTTACACGTCCACACACGCGCAGAACTGCTGGAGGTGGACGGTCGCCGGCTGGTGTTCCGAGTCGAGGCGTGGGACCCGGTCGAGCTGATTGGCGAGGCCACTCACGAACGCTTCATCGTTGATAAGCAGCGGTTCGTGGCACAGGCGGAAGCGAAAGCTACGTCTGAGGCGGACACATAGAAAGCGGACAGGGGGGCGGGCACGAGGCCTCCCATTGACGCCCGTCAAGCTCCGGCAGGGCGCCAGTACCGCTCTGCGGGCTCGCCCCCGCCTATGCGCACGGCGTACGCGCGCACCGTCGCGCCCATCTCGTCCCGGCTGCTCCAGAAGGTGCTGATCTGCGACCGGTAGCAGGCGATGGCGTCTACCTTGGCCTCCAACGCCCGCCCCGACAGAGGCACCAGCTCTGGCTTCGACGCACCGGGCGTCCGGGCAGCCTCCAGGGCCTCCAGATCCCGGGCATAGGGGAAATCCTCGTAGTACGTCAACGGATGTCCCGAAGCTTCGGCAGCGCGCCGCACGATGCGGTGATCCACGTGACGGCCGACACCGAGGGGCGAGTAGAGTCTAGCAGCAGGGCGCAGCGGCAAGGCTGCCATCCGGTCTGCCAGCTCGCGGAACAACCCCGAGTCGGACGCGTGAACCGGGCCCCATAACGCATCCTCGCTGGCGTAAGGAAAATCACCCCCGGCGGTCGTGCGGTAGATGCAGTCAAGATAGGACCAGTGCATCGGCTTTGCGCCCAGGCAGGCAAGGGCCTCGATGTCTTCGGCGGGCCGCTGTCGGACGGCCTCGACGGCGCAACCCCAGCGGGTGTGCAGCTCTTGAGCGTAGGGAGACAGGGGTATCCCCGCTTCGGGAACTCGGCCGAAGACAGTGATGACTACTACATCCGCTCCCGCCTGAGTCTGGAGCCATATACGACCGCCACACGAAAGGACGGCATCGTCGAAGTGGGGAGAGATGTAGTAGTGGACGGCGGGCTCATCGGCGATCATAGCATCGATATCGTACCACGCATGAGAGGCTGCGCCAATCGAGCAAGCCTCATGCTCGGCAGGACGTCAGCGGCGCCGGTGTGCCATCCCGAACCCTCCGGGTGACCGGCGCTGCGACAAAGCGAAAGAGGGCGAAAATGGCACCACCGGCTCTTGCCAAGCTCCCCCGAAAGCCAGCGGCCGGTACCCGTCCGCCGCAGGCGAGGGGATAGTCGATCGCTGCTCCAAGCCGCAGGTAATTGGCCGCCGAATCCGGGCCTGGTATAATGGCGGTCGAGCCTTCAAACCCGGTGCAGCCGAATCGCCTGGCAGGATGCACCAGACCGAGGAGCGATGGATGATCACGGTTGAAGTGAAGCTGTTCGCCACACTGCGACGACACTTCCCCGACCTGGGAGTGGGCGAAGCGATGTCGGTACAGTTGCCCGAGAACGCCACCGTGGAGCAGCTTCTGAGGGAGCTGGAGTTGCCGGAGGAGCACGTGAAGGTCATCTTCGTCAACGGCACGGTGCGCAAGGAGGACTATCAACTGGCGGACGGAGACGATGTCGGGATCTTCCCCCCGGTGGGAGGGGGATAATCCCTTCATGGGCAACAGCACCCGCCGCGTCACGTTCCAGGCCGCCGACGGCGGCCCGACATTGAGGGGCGTGCTCCACTTACCGGAGGAGGAGACAGGGCCGTTCCCTGGGGCCGTGGTGTGCCACCCGCACACCTTGATGGGGGGCAACATGGGAAACGGGGTGGTGGTCAGCATCTGCCTCAGCCTGGCGGTGGCAGGCTGGGCGGCGCTGCGCTTCGACTTCCGTGGAGCGGGCAGTAGCAGGGGCTCGTTCGATAACGGGCTGGGCGAGCAGGACGACACACAGGGGGCGGTAGACTTCCTCTACGTCCAGGCAGAGGTCGATCCCGGCGAGTTGGCGGCAATAGGGTACTCCTTCGGCGCAAGCGTGGCGCTACACCACGCGGCCCGCGACCGACGCTTGAGCCGCATGGTGGGCATTGCTCTGGCGAAACAGCACTACGACGATCCGTTCCTGGACAACGTCTCGCGCCCCAAGCTCTTCGTCGGCGGGGACAACGATCCCTGGGCGCCGCCCGTCGCCTTCCAGAAGTACGTCGAGCGCCTGCAGCCCCCCAAGAAGCTGCACCTGATCTCCGGCGCTGACCACTCGTTCTCGGGTCACGTGTCCGAGGTGACGAACGTGATCGTCGAGTGGTTGACCGCATGAGAACGACCTGTCGCGGGAGCGACCAGGCTCGGAAGTTTGCGATCATCTGGGGGGCACTGACGCTGGGCCTCCTGACCCTGGCAGCATGCCGCCTTGGGACGCCGAGCCCCGCCCCGACTCCGTCGACAACCCCTGGATCCCCGACCGCCGAGGGATCTCGGCCAACTCCGTTCGATACCGCCGTGCCGACCACCGCTCCTGCCCCAACTCCCACCCCAGGCGGGCTCGATCACAATCAGGCACTCAGGGAGCCATTTCGACGAGATCACGAGGAGTTCCCGGAGGCAACGTGCTATAATCTGAAACTGACAGTGGACGTCGACCGGGCTACCGTCGCCGGCTACCAGCGGATACGCTACACGAATACGAAGATGGTGACCCTGGATACTCTCTACCTGCGGCTGTTTCCCAATGCACCCGCCTACGGGGGCACGATGACGGTAACCCATCTCACAATGGATGGGCGAGCGGTGGAGCCTGTGATGGAGCTGGAGGACTCAGCGTTGCGGGTGCCTATGGAGTCGGCCCTGGGGCCAGGCGATCAGATTGAGGTGGCGTTGGACTTTATCCTCAACCTGCCCACCGATGAGCACCCGGCGGACAGCCAAGAGCCCGCAGCAGGGTATCGCCAGTTGGGCGCCTACGAAGACACAGTTGCGTTGGCCAACGCGTACCCGATGGTGGCTGTGTACGACGAGGAATGGAAGGTGGAGCTGGCACCAGCGTACGGCGACGCTGTGTTCTCTGAGGTGGCATTCTTCGACGTCAGCATCACGGCGCCCAGCACGATGACGCTGGCGGCCTCCGGAACCTGCACTTCTTCAATCAGCGCTCCCGGGCAGAGGACCTGGTCTTGCGTTGCGCCGCTGATGCGCGATTTCAACGCTGTACTGGGAGAGCACTACCGGGTGAAGAGCCGAGAAGTGGATGGGATCACGGTCAACAGCGTCTACTACACCGAGGGCGGCGCAGGGGGCGAGGAAGCGCTGGAATACGCAAGCAACGCCCTGCGTCTGTTCAACACCCGGATCGGCGCATATCCATACCTCGAGCTGGACGTCGTGGAGACCCCGACGCTCGCCGGAGGGATAGAGTACCCGGGGCTGGTCGTCATCAACACCTGGTACTACGACGACGGAGGCGCCGGCATGGAGTGGCTGGTGGTGCACGAGGTCCTTCATCAGTGGTGGTACGGCCTGGTGGGCAACGATCAGGTGAACGACCCCTGGCTCGATGAGGCGCTGACACAATACTGCACGCTGCTGTACCTGGAAGAGCAGTACGGACAGGATGTGGCAGACGACCTGGTGGAGAGCCTGTTCCGGGGGCCGTACGAGAGACTCCGGGAAGCAGGAGGGGACAAACCAGCCGGACTACCGGTGGCCGCCTACACCAGGAGCGAGTACGCCCCCGTCGTTTACGAGAAAGGCCCTCTCTACTTCCACGCACTGCGACAACGGGTGGGAGTGGGAAGCTTCTGGGAGATCCTGGCGACGTACTTCGAGCAGAATCGCTACCGCATCGCCACGCCTGAGGACTGGTTGGCGGCCGTGGAGCTGGTGACCGACGACGAGCACCGCGATCTGTACCAGGAATGGATTGGCGCTCCCTAGGTCTCCAGCGCGACCGCGGACACTGCGAGTTACTGCACCGACCGTGACGTCACGAGCTGACTGCCTTTGGTATGCGAACCAGCGCGTCTAGCAGCTGGATGGGCTCGGAGCGGACTCTCAACATCGCCCACCGGGGCGCCAGCGCTGTCGCGCCGGAGAATACGCTGGCGTCCTTCAAGCAGGCCCAAGAGCTCGGCGCCGACGGAATCGAGCTCGACGTGCGGCTCTGTGCGGGCGGCGTTCCGGTGGTTATTCACGACCCGACGGTGAACCGTACGACGAATGGGAGCGGACGAGTAGCAGACATGACGCTGGCGCAGCTGAAGGAGCTCGATGCCGGGGCCTGGTTCGGACCGACCTTCGTTGGCGAGCGCATCCCCACGCTGTCGGAGACATTGGCGGCTGTCGGCGCGGATCTGCTGGTCAATGTCGAACTGAAAGGCGAAGGCCTGGTGGGTCGCAGGTTGGCGCAGGAGGTAGTCCGTCTGGTCGAGTACCAGGGTTTGACTGAGCGCGTACTGCTCTCCTCATTCAGTCCTCTCGACCTGCGTACCGTGCAGGAGGCAGCCCCCCAGATCCCCACGGGACTGCTGTATCTGTGGGGCTTCGTTCCTGGCATCGGCGAACTGATCTCGCTGAAGCCATACACAGCGCTACATCCGGGAGCCACCCTGCTGAGCAAGGACCATATGGACTGGATCCGGGCGCGAGGTTACCGCATCCACGTATGGACGGTGGACGAACCGCGGAACATGGACCGCTTCATTTGGTGGGGAGTGGACGCCATCATCACCAACGTGCCGGGGTTGCTGCACGGCATCCTCGAGACGATCTCGTGAGGCCCGGGCCGGGCACGCTGGTCTAGGCGGCGCAGGGGAAAGGCCCCAGGGCCAGGGCGAGAACACCTATGCCAACCTCCGGTTCCAAAAACGACACCCCGCTGGATGAGATCCTGCATCCCCCGGACTATCGTCCACGGTGGCTGCACTTCGCCCTGGTGTTCACTGAACTGCTGGGACGTATCCCTCCCTTGAAGTTGTTCCCGGCGTGGCTGGCCCTGTCAGCCATCGCGTGCTGGCCCTGGGGGCCCTGGCGCGTCCCGGCAGGCGCGATGTCTGCTGCATTCCTGCTCGTCGATGGAGTCGGGCTGGCCCTGCTCCCCCGGCGGGGCCGCTCGTTCGGACCGGTGACTCCGCCGCTGCTGGCGCTGACCCTGGTTCGGGGCTGCATTACCTTCAGCGCGGGACTTCTCTGGGGCCGCTTGCCGGCGTTGACTGCCGTTGTCGGGGCGCAGCTGGCAATAGCCGCCGTCTCACTCTACGCGACCTGGGTGGAGCCGTTCCACATCAAGGTCACGCAGGCGCACCTTTGCTCCCCCAAGCTCGACCACGACGCGCCGGTGCGGCTGTTGCACATCAGCGACGTGCACGTCGAGCAGCTTACCGTACGGGACTGGATGCTGCTGGATCTTGTCGGGGAGATAGATCCGGATCTGATCGTTCTCACCGGGGACTACCTAAACCTCTCGAGCGCCCGCGATCCCGAATCCCAGGCTCAGGCACGCGATCTGTTAAAGAGAATCTGTGAACGGGCCCGCGGCCCCGTGTATGCCGTCACGGGAAGCCCCCCGGTGGACCTGAGGCAGGTAGTCCCGAGGATCTTCGATGGGCTTCCCATGACGTGGCTGCTCGATGAGGTGGCATACGCGAGAATCGAGGGCCAACGTATGTGCATCGCGGGGCTACGGTGCACGCGGGAGCGAGAGCGGGACGCTCGTCGCCTGCGCCGCCTGCTGGCCGACATCCCGGAAGACCGATTCACGCTGCTGCTGTACCATTCGCCTGATCTCATGCCGGAGGCCCGCGACCTGGGCGTGGATCTGTATCTATGCGGGCACACACACGGCGGACAGATCCGTCTGCCACTGCTGGGCGCGCTGATCACAAGCTCCGAGTTCTGGAAGCAGTATGAGATGGGGAGGTACGAAGAGAGCGGCACCACCATGTACGTCAGCCGCGGGTTGGGGATGGAGGGGCTCGGCGCTCCCCGGGCTCGCCTGCTCTCGCCCCCGGAGATCATCGAGTGGACCCTGTCTCGGGCAGACGACCTGTCGTCAGATCCAGGCGCTCCGCCAGGGGAGGACTACCCCGCAACAAGCATTTGACAGTTTTTTGGAAGCCCGCGAGCGCAATGTGATAGGTTTTGGGAGGGCAGGCATGGTATACTGATGCAGCGCGAGCCGCCGGGGACGACAGTCGTCCGGCGGTTTTGGTTGTGTGCTGATAAGCGAAAGACACAGACAGAGGAACAAAGTATGGTGAGGGCATCCTCGCGGATCGCGGGATTCTACACTCAATCGTTGGACGACCGGGTTGAACAGGTCGCCGAGTGGTCCAACCTCTCGGACGAAGAGACCGCGGCGCTGCGCGGCACCGTGGGACTCGATCTGACGAGGGCCGACGAGATGATCGAGAATGTGATCGGGCTGCACGCACTGCCGCTGGGGATTGCCGTGAACTTCCAGGTCAATGACCGTGACGTGTTGGTTCCGATGGCCATTGAGGAGCCGTCGGTGGTGGCAGGGGCGTCCTTCGCCGCCAAGCTGGTCCGCGCCGGAGGCGGTTTCCGGGCGACGACCACGGCCCCAGAGATGATCGGCCAGATCCAGGTGCTTGAGGTGGCTGATCCCTGGTCAGCGCGCTTCGACATCCTGGCGGCACGCGAGAAACTGCTGGCCCAGGCCGACGAGACGGATCCGGTGCTGGTGGAGCTAGGCGGAGGTGCGCAAGACCTGGAGGTGAGGGTGCTCGAACAGACCCCGGTCGGCCCGATGCTGATCGTACACCTGATCTTTGACTGCCGCGACGCGATGGGCGCCAATGCGGTCAACACGGCCTGTGAAGCCGTAGCCCCGAGCATCGAGAGGATGACCGGAGGGCGGGTGCGCCTTCGAATTCTGTCCAACCTGGCGGACCGACGGTTGGCAAGGGCCCGCTGCACGGTGCCGGCAGAGGCCCTGGCATTCGAGGATTTCTCCGGGGCGGAGGTGGTAGAGGGTATCGTTGAGGCGTGGGCCTTCGCCGCCGCCGACCCGTATCGAGCGGCGACGCACAACAAGGGCATCATGAACGGCGTTGACGCGGTGGTGCTGGCAACCGGAAACGACTGGCGGGCGGTAGAGGCGGGAGCGCACGCCTACGCCGCGCGAGAGGGTGGCTACACCAGCCTGAGCACGTGGGCGCAGGACGGAGACGGTAACCTCACCGGCACGCTGGAGATGCCGCTGCCCGTCGGTATCGTGGGAGGGGCGACGCGCGTGCATCCCACAGCGCAGGTGGCCCTCAAGATCCTGGGGGTGGAGACGGCCCAGGAATTGGCCGAGGTCATCGTCGCGGTGGGTCTGGCGCAGAACCTCGCCGCGCTGCGGGCCCTGGCGACAGAGGGCATCCAGAAAGGACATATGCAGCTCCACGCCCGGCAAGTGGCAATCGCCGCAGGAGCGGCCGGCGAGGAGATCGAACGCGTCGCGGAGAGGATGATCAAAGAAGGGACCATCCGACCTGACCGCGCCCAGGCGATCCTGACGGAGACCGACGCAGGGTAGGCAGCCGGGGCAATGACCCAAGGACGCAGGCCAAGAGATACGGCAAGTCATTCCGAGGGCTTGCCTTTCGAAGGGTAATCAAGGGCTGAATCTGATCACGATGGCTGATGACGGGACGAGGGCACTGAAACCAGAACGGAAGGTCGGCATCGTCGGCTACGGCGCCTACGTACCCCGCTATCGACTGCCAGCCAGCGAGGTGGCCCGGGTATGGATGGGCGGCAAGGGCGGCACGCCGATCAAGGAGAAGTCGGTACCGGGATTAGACGAGGACGTGGTGACGATGTCCCTGGAGGCTGCGCGCAACGCTTTGGCCCGGGCCGGCCCCATAGACCGGGCGGACATCCGGGCCGTGTGGGTGGGTAGTGAGTCCCATCCATACGCCGTGAAGCCAACGTCGACCATCGTGGCGGAGGCCATTGGCGCCACGCCGTACACCCAGGCGGGCGACTGGGAGTTCGCCTGCAAGGCCGGGACCGAGGCAGTGCAGGCGGCGATCGGCTTCGTGGGCTCCGGCATGGCCCGCTACGCCCTGGCCGTCGGTTCGGACACCGCCCAGGCCCGTCCATCGGATGCGCTAGAGTACACGGCGGCTGCCGGAAGCGCTGCCTATCTGATCGGGCCGGCGGACGAAGCGTTAGCCACAGTTGAAGGCTCTCTCTCCTACGCCACGGACATCCCTGACTTCTGGCGCCGGGCTTACCAACGATATCCATCGCATGGGGGGCGGTTCACGGGGCAGCCGGCCTACTTCACCCACACCGTGGAGGCGGTCGAAGGGCTGCTGGAAGCGCTGGGAAAGAGCCCGAGCGACTACGATTACGCGGTGTTCCACCAGCCCAACGTGAAATTCCCCGTGAAGGTTGCCAGGGACCTGGGCTTCACGATAGAGCAGATCCGGGACGGACTCTTGGTCAACGAGATCGGAAACGCCTACGCCGGCTCCTCACCGGTGGGCCTGACGGCAATACTGGACGTCGCGCGACCGGGTGAGCGGGTTCTGCTGACCAGCTACGGCTCCGGTGCAGGCTCGGATGCGCTCTCACTCCGAGTCACCGAGGCAATCGCGGAACGCCAGGGCCGAGCACCGACGACCCGCGACTACATCGCACGGCGGATTGAGGTTGACTACGCGACTTACGTCCGTTACACTAACAAGTTGGTCAAGTGACCAGCACCCCGGGAAGGTACCAACGGCACGCTGACTGAGACTATATGAGAGACGTAGCGATCATTGGCGTCGGACAAACAGAAGTCGGAGAACACTGGGGCACCAGCCTGCGGCATCTGGCCCTCGAGGCGGTGCAGTCTGCTATGGCTGACGCCGGCGTTATGAGCGCCAATGCCCTGTATGTGGGCAACATGCTGTCGGGGGAACTGGAGGGACAGGAGCACCTGGGAGCCCTGGTGGCCGACTTCGCCGGGCTGCGGGGTATCGAGGCGTTCAAGATCGAGGCCGCCTGCGGGTCGGGTGCCGCAGCCGTCCGGATGGGATACGTCGCCGTCGCTGGAGGGCTGGCGGACATCGTGATTGCAGTGGGGGTGGAGAAGATGACGGACACCCTCGGTCCCGATACGACGGCGGCGCTGGCAATGGCGGCTGACGCCGATTACGAGGCAGCCCACGGAGCATCCTTCGTGACCATCAACGCGCTGCTGATGCGGCGCTACATGCACGAGTACGGCTACCAGCATCAGGAATTCGCCCCCTTCGCGATAAACGCACACCGCAATGCGATGAACAACCCACACGCCATGTTCCGCTTCCCGGTGAGCCCGGACAAGTTCGCGCAGGCGCGGATGATCTCCGACCCGATCAACCTCCTGGACAGCTCACCCATCTGCGATGGCGCTGCGGCGGTGGTGTTGGCACCGGTCGATGAGACCAGGAACCACTCGGCGGGAGCCGTGAGGATAGCCGCCTCGGCTGTGGGAACGGACACAGTCGCGGTCCACGATCGGCGGGATCCGTTGGATCTCGCAGCGGTGAGACTTTCGACCCAGAGGGCATACCATCAGGCTGGCACAGGGCCCCGAGATATCGATCTCTTCGAGCTGCACGACGCCTTCAGCATCATGGCGGCACTCAGTTTGGAAGGAGCCGGCTTCGCCGACAGGGGGAGGGGACTGGCGCTGGCCCTGGATGGAGAGATTGCGATCGAGGGACGGATCCCGGTGACGACGATGGGCGGGCTGAAAGCCCGGGGGCATCCGGTGGGCGCAACCGGCATCTATCAGATCGTCGAGGTGGTCCAACAGCTGCGGGGTCTGGCGGGCGACAATCAGGTGACTGACGCGCGGCTCGGCATGGCCCAGAACATCGGGGGCAGCGGCGCGACGGTCATTACCCATATATTGGAGAAAGTGTAAACGGAAGATTGGCGAGCGCGTCAGTTCCAATTCTGCCTGGAGTGGGTCGCCAGAATGAGGCCAGGTGGGGGATTTGACAATCCCCCAGAGGGGAGTTGGGGCTACGGCCAGTTGAAGGGAGCTCACCAATCTATGAGGAGGTCTAAATATGAGTAGCATTCCAAAGAACTGGAGACTGCAGCAGCAACGGTATCGATTGATCGGCGAAATCTGCGAGAAGTGTGGGGTGAGGATATTCCCGCCACGGGACGTCTGCCCGGAGTGCGAAACGATCCAGCAGAAGGAGATAGCGTTTAGCGGGCGCGGGGAAGTGTACTCGTACAGCACCGTGTACCACCCGCCGCGAGGGTTCGAGGAGTTCGCCCCCTACACAGTGGCCCTGATACGCCTAGAGGAGGGGCCGATGGTCACCGCGCAGCTGACGGATGTGGACAACGGTGAGGTAGAGGTCGGGATGCCGGTGGAGATGGTGACGCGCCGCCTGCAGAGCAGCGGCGAGGAAGGCGCCATCGTCTACGGCTACAAGTTTCGCCCCGCGATTCAGGCGGCTGCCGGTTGATAGGAAAGCCCGCATTACGGGAAGGGTCATTCTGAGCAGCGGCGGGGACCGGCGATACTGGATTCTCCAGCCAACGAGAGGAAGATTCTTCGCCGTGGCAGGGGTCGCTATGTGGCATCCGCGCGAGATTCCTCAATTCACTCTGTCTCGCTTCGGTCGGAATGACAAGGGCGGTCTCCGCTGTGCTTCGTTGCAGCCTGAACGACGACGATGAACGGGTTCCTTCGTTCACAGGGGCGCGCGGTGGGGGACCAGAGTCGGCGCCAGACATAGGAGGCGAGAGACGAACAGTGACGGGAGGAGAGGAGACGATGCTAGAACAGATTCACTGGCTGGGCCACGATGCCTTTCGGATCGAGGGCCCACAGACAATCTACTTCGATCCGTACGAACTGAGAGAGGCGAGTCCGTCAGCTGACGTCATCTTCATATCTCACGACCATTTTGACCATTGCTCCCCGGAGGACGTGGAGAAGATCAAGGGGGACAATACGATCATTGTGACCATCGCATCGGCGGCAGAGAAGCTGACGGGGGACGTGCGCATCGTCGAGCCCGGCGACGAGATGGAGGTGGGAGGGATAGACGTACAGGCGGTACCAGCGTACAACGTGAACAAGTTCCGCAGCCCCGGCATGCCCTTCCACCCGAAGGAAGCAGGTCACGTGGGGTTCGTGGTCACGCTGGAGGGTAAGCGCATCTACCATGCCGGGGACACGGACGTCATCCCAGAAATGGCGGATCTGGAGGAGATCGATATCGCGCTGCTGCCAGTCAGCGGAACGTACGTGATGACCGCCGCAGAGGCGGTACAGGCGGCCGAAGTCATCCGACCGAGCATAGCTATTCCCATGCACGTGGGGAGAGGAATCGGCTCCCCAGAGGCCGCTGACGCTTTTGAGGACAATGCGCCGGTGGATGTGGTGGTCCTGCAGATGGAGTAGCCTCGCTCCGTGGTTGAGGGTGCCGCAGAGAGTGCGCTAACCGGGCACGTCGCTGGCATCTCTCACGAGTACCACAACCGCACATACGCAATCAGAGCTTCCTGGACGGCCGAGGAGCGCCCACGTGTGAGTTATTCTTGGCCAGCGTGAGCGAGATTCCTCGTCGCTCCGGTCGCTGCGCTTCCTCTGCTCCTACCAAGAAACTCTGTGGCTGGCTTGAGGGTTGCGCGGCTGGCGGAGGTGGGAGATTCCTCCACTCCGCTTCGCTACGGTCGGAATGACAGTGTTGCGAGTTTCTTGCATCCTGAATGGTGCGTGCACCTCTCGGAATGACAAATGCGGTTGTAGTACCAGTACCTCCGGCTGCGTCGGGGGACCGCTGTAGCTGGCCCGTCAATGGAGCGTCCTCGGGCCGGCCTGGGGCGGCGCAGGCAGCGCGCTGGTGTACCTCCTGATCCTGCTCCCCGCCCCGGTCCATTTTCGGGCCTGTTGGTGGCCGACGCTAACCCGCCCCGATCTGCGCAGGCTGTTAGGACTGATGGGATCCCGGGCGCTGGAGCTGGATCCGACCGCCCTCAGTCTCGTGGTGCCTACGTTCGTCGGCTCGCGGATCCTATTTTGGGGCATATGGCACCTATGTGGCAGACGAGCTGGAAGCCATAGCCTGCGAATGCAGGTGCGGGTTAGCGGCAGTAGCTGTTGGATGATGCTCGTTAACGAGCTCGCCATACGCCACCAGGAGGCGGCGGCGGATGGCTGTTAAGAGCCACCGTCTACGCGGGGACGGCTGCTCTGCTGAGGAGCGGGAGATGCGCCGCTGCTGGGGATGATGCTGAAGCGGGAGGCAGGGCTGGAAAGCGTGGCAAAGCGACCTGGTCAGGTGGTCAAGGATGAGCGGATCCGGCCCAGGACCATCCGACGAGAGCTGAGAACGGGCGGATAGCGCGCGGTACCCGCGACCCAGATACGCGGAACACGTACGTCGGGCAGATGATCGGTTCACTTGTGCAGAGCCCTTTGGGCACTCTCAAGAACAGACATCCAGGCCATACAGGAGAAAGCAAGGGATATGCTGCAAGAATTCAAGGATTTCGCTCTACGGGGAAATGTGCTGGATCTCGCCATCGCCGTGGTCATCGGCGCGGCATTCGGGAACATCGTCACCTCGTTCGTCAATGACATCCTTATGCCGCCCATCGGGATGCTGTTGGGGAACGCGGACTTCTCCAACCTCTTTATCACGTTGTCCAGGGGAAGCTATGAGACCCTGGCAGCGGCGGAGGAGGCGGGGGCTGTCACCCTTAACTACGGGGTCTTCATCAACGCCGTCGTCGACTTCCTGATCATCGCTTTCGCCCTCTTCCTCGTCGTCCGTCAGGTCAACCGGCTGCAGCGCGCGGAAGAGGAACAGCCAGCGGAGCCGACGACGAAGGAGTGCCCCTACTGCCTTACCACGATTCCCCTCGGGGCGACGCGCTGCCCGCATTGTACGTCTGAGTTGGAAGACGCGTGATGTGACACGCCAGAAGGATCAAGCCGTGCGCGACAGGGCCAGTCTGGGAGTTGGAAGCTGAGATCGAGCCGAGACGGGCCCCGTCGTCGTGGGAGTGCGGGCCCGGGGATGGGCCGCCTCACGCTGCCAGCGTGGGCCGGCCGACCGCGGTAAACGTCATGTCTGTGCCGAGGTAGATCCGATCCCCTCTGACAGGCGCGGTCCTGTCCTCACGCTCAATGCGCACCTCGATCTGCCGGGCGCCCGCCTGCCGGGCCATCCTCTCGGCCCGCTCTGACAGGGTCGCCTCGGCGTGGCGGACACAGTCGGCAAGGGTGGAGAAATCCTGAATCCCATCGGGTAGGTGGAGGCGGAACTGGTCCTCCCCCACGGGCTGTATGGTGACGCGGATCTGCTGCACCACGCTGCCGGTCACGGCCCCGACGGCATTCGCTACCTCTGCATGGGGTGGAATCACCAACTCGGTGTCTAACTGCCGGGCCGTCCGAGGCATGTAGGCCTCGACCGGCGCGCCAATGGCCACCAAGGGTTGACGCAGGCTGATCTGGCAATCCAAGTCAGAATGAGGTCGGCGCCCAAGGGCGCGACTGAGCATCTCTTCCGCGGCTGGCTCCTGCTCCCAGTGAGGCAGCGTCCCCTCATCGCCGAGTATCTTGGTGATCAAGGCCTGCGAAACCCGGTCTGACACCCCCTCAACGACCCATCGACAGAAGGATTCGGGCTCGAGATCTGCCTGTTTGGCCAGCATCCGGGCGCCGATGCGGGACGGTTCGGGGTTCCATAGATGGAGTTCACCCAGTGCGTGCAGCGCATCGGTGGGGGTGAAGGCAGACCGGAGCACCAGCTGTTGAGCTTCCAGACTCCGGATCCACTGACCGACAAGGGGGCCCTCTTCAGCCAGCTGGGTGATCAGGCGGGGGCCTGCGGCCAGACTGCGCAGCAGAGACACCTTCTCACCCGACAGCCCGTGCTCTCTCCACCGCTGAACCACCAGGAACTGACCGCTGCGCCCTCCTGTCCTCGCTTGCTCCTGCAGACGGAGCTCGTCGACGATCTCCGGATGCTCGCTTGCCAGCAAACACAGGGGAATGACGCGCTGTGGCCCGATAACCAGGTCAGCGCCGTTCAGCCGCACGTGGCTGTCGCCGCCCAGGCCAACGGTGTGCGCATCGGCTGCCTCGACCATCGTACGCCAGCCGCCGACGCGGGCCCCGCGAGGGTTGAGCCGCGGCCGCCCATTGCGGAGCGCGGCGATATCCGTGGTCGTGCCCCCGACGTCTACGGTCCAGACGTCACCACGGCCGGCCAGATGCCAGGCACCGACCACGCTGGCTGCGGGTCCCGACAGGATGGTCTCGATCGGGCGCTCCATCGCCCAATCAGCGCGCACCAACGACCCATCGCCCTTAACCACCATCAACGGGGCCGAAACACCCAGTCGGTCGAGGGTCCCCCGAACGGTCGCGATCAACTCGTGAAGCAAAGGGATCAACTGAGCATTGAGAGCGGCCGTCGTGGCCCGGCGGACCGAATCCAGACGGGTGCTGAGCTCGTGACCGCAGGTAACGGGGAGATCAGTCAGCTCCTCGACCAGGGCCTTCACACGCAGCTCGTGGGCAGGGTTGTAGACACCGAAGAATCCGGATACGGCGAGGCCCTCGACGTCGTCCCGCCAGGCCAGGATAGCGTCCCGAGCCGCCTTTTCGTCCAGCGGCCGGGCTTCCTCGCCGACCACGTCGTGCCCTCCGTCGAGGTAGGCCAGACGCCCCGTCGCCAACTCGCGCTCCAGGTCGTACTGCTGGATGAGGTCCCGATCATAGCCGATCAGCAGCAGCCCAACGGGCCGTCCCTGCCCCTCGACGATGGAGTTTGTGGCCAACGTCGTCGAGAGAGCGACGAGATGGATCCCGTCCGGCGCTACCACCTCCCGGTCGAGAACGGACTGGATAGCACCCCGAATCCCGACGGATAGATCGTGGCGCGTGGTCAGCGCCTTGGCACCGGCAAGCACCTCCCCTGTATCGTGATCGACCAGGGCAGCATCGGTGTACGTCCCCCCCGTGTCAATTCCCAAGACAGCTTTCATGAAATCCCTTTGGCGGCGGAAACCCCGTCCCTTGG